>CAZBPC010000049.1:0-24181 GCA_964493715.1 uncultured archaeon | reverse complement strand
GCATTCCATTCAAATCAAAAAAGCTCTGAACATAACTAGTAAATAAATCTAATGTCTGTTCATGACTGTCTCCAGCATGGGGTACTAACTTTACATTGTATGAAGCATTATTAGCCATTTTTAAATAATCTAAAGCTGCAACACTCTGAATACTGGGAAGTAATATGTCAGTAGTTCCTGGAGCAGGTGTTAACCCTGGAGTTAATGCCTTTCCTTTCTTTCTACCCGAAGGTAAAGCACCAGTGAGCATTCCAAATCCAGTATGGTAACTAATCGACCAGTATCCAACTAGATATTTGCCACCCCTATAATTATCAGCAGAATTGTATATTCCATAACAGAAATCGATAATATCTTGAGCTAACTTGATCGTAGATTCTTCACCGGATCCAAACTTAGGAACTTGATCTATTTTATTTAAAATTGATTCATAGCCTTCAAAGTCATTTTCAATAGCATCCATTAACATAGCAAAATCGAAATCCCTTCCATTATACACTAAATCTCTTATAACTAATAAACTATCAACTACATCAGTAAGCGCCACAAGAGCAACCCCTGAGGTGTTATAAATTGCTCCTCCTTTTATAAGATCCTTACCTTTTTCTAGTGGTCCTTGATAAAAACCAGATAAGAGAGGTGTTGGATGGATAACCTCGTGTGCTTTCCCAAGAAAATTATTAATTTCAATTGATTGTTCAGCTAAATACTTAAGTTGTGCTTTATAAGCATCAAGGAAATCATTGAAAGTGGGAAAAGCCAATCGAACATCCCCAGTTTCAAGACCCATTTTATCCCCCGTCAGTGGAATAATTCCATTATTTAATGCCATTTCTAGAGGAGCAACCAAATTCAAAAGCATGCAATTTGTATGACCATAATGTTTCCCCACAATTGTAGGCTCAACACAGCCCGTAACGCCCCAATCCCTAGCATCTTCCAATGAAAAGCCTTCATGGACCAATGCTTCAATCATAGTTTTGTCATTATGGATACTTGGAGATGCCCCCATATTAATATTTACTTCAGTAAGCCTCCGTAAATATTCCTTAGAATTAATTCCAGAATAATATCTAGCATTCATGTTTGGATCTTGAAAACCTAGCATTTCATTTGCTTTTAAAATGATAAAAGACATGTCATTAACAGCATCATTCCCTTCTCTATCCACACCTCCAACAGTTACGGTGTCATCTGAAGAGCTACCACCAAATAACTTCCATCCTACGTTTGGCATTAATGGATCGTGGTCATTTATTCTTAGAAAAAAGGACCCCACCAGCTCAATAGCACGTTTTATGATTTTTTGTTTCTCTGCTTCATCATGTGCTTTTTCAACATCTTTTAAGAAAAAGGGCTGAAGCATCTGATCAAGTCGACCAATAGACAATGCAGAATTAGCATTTTCACAATGAAGGCATACAAAACTAGTCCAGATTGATTGAATAGCCTCTTGTAAGGTTTCTGCAGGCTTTGCGGGCACTTTAGCGCATATCTTTGAAATTTCTTTTAATTCTGATATTCTTTTTGCTTGATCTGGGTTATTAGGGTCCAAACTGTCAGCAATTTTTAGAGCTTCCTCACTCAAGTGTGTTGAATAAATTAAAACCCCTTCAATTGCGATTTGAATTGCTTTATAAAAATTCTTTTTCTCTGCTTCTTCAGTTTCCAGTTCTAATTTTTTAGCTTTATTTTTTACACTTTCCAAGCCTTCATTGATCACCATTGGAAATCCAGGAACGGTATGGCTAATGGCGTTAGTTTTCATCATAAAATAGAAAACCCATCCTTCTTCTAAAGCTTGGGATTTTGGATTATTATTTTTTGTTCTGCAAAATTCCCTCACATTTCGTTCCATCCAGTAAGGAAAAACTTCAAGACTCAAAATATCAGCATCTTTATCTGAAATATCATTCGGATTGAGTTCTCGTTCGCCTATTGTTTTTAATTCGGGCCATATTGCTGTTGCTATGAGTTCAGGATACATTGGTATGCCAACTTCTTTTGAAGTAGTGGAGCCAGCAATAAGATGCTCATCGTGAATTATTGGCGCTTTATTAGCCATTATATAATTCACCGCTCCAGCTTGTCTTAATTCTGGATCAAAAGGATTTCCGGATTTATCTACTTCAAAACCATTTTCCATATGATATTCTGTAACTAACTTCGCCCTTTCCACACAAATTGCCGGTTTCAAGGCAAATCTCCTATTTTTTAAATATTTTAGCCTAGGAAAATCGTTTATAGAATATTTAGATAAATAGGGATCCTCTAATACTTTAACATTATCAACTTTATAGCTTAAACCTTCATTTTTGAGTTTTCTATTATCAATATCCTCAATTGGGTAAAGCAAGCGATTTTCAGGACCCTTATAATCCTTGATTTTAGCCCCCATCACGAGCGATGTGAGATAAGAGAATTTAGTAAGATAACTCATGTTACCAATATATCCCATTTCATTTGTTAAAAGATAATCAAGCGATTCTTCAGCACTCTTGCTATATAGGTTAGCCAAAGTCTGCTTATCTTTATAATAGATTGTAATATTTGGATTCTCAATTTTTCCATCAGCGACAGTCATCTTTCCATCTTTAAAAATTACGTAAACATTAAAAGCATCATCTTTTGTCGTGAATTGATATTTTGCATTAAAAATGAATCCTGTTTTTTCATTATATATCTCTCTACGCATTTTTCTGCGGGTATCGAAGATCATAGCCAGTAAATTTAGCTGACCTTTAAAATTTTCAAGTTCTTTTTCTACATCTAATACTTGCATGGTAAATTCCCTAAAAATTATTTTATTTAATGATTGATTTTGTAGTTATTAAAATTTGTTAAAATATTTTTGAGGTAGATTTTGATAAAAAGTTATCAAATTCAAAATAAATAAAGAATTATGAAATTATAATTAAAAAAAAAATTGTGAGATTATGAGTAATAAGAAGGAACAAAATATTGAAGAATCATTTGATGTTGTAGTTATTGGAGCAGGGAATGGTGGATTGGCCGCAACAGCATTTTTAGCTCAAAAAGGTATTAAGGTTATAATGATAGAGCAACACAATTTACCCGGGGGTGTAGCAACAAGTTTTGTAAGAGGCCGATTCGAATTTGAGACATCTTTACATGAACTTGCTAGTTATGGACCCAAAACCAATAAGGGCAGCATTCGAACTATGTTTGAAGATAAACTTCAATTAGATACTGAATTTGTTCAGGTTCCGGAAGCTTATAGATTAATATTAACTGATCCTGACGAAAAAATGGATGTCACCATGCCATTTGGAGTTGATAATTTTATCGAAGCTTTAGAAAAAGAAGTGCCTGGGAGTAAGGAATCGGTCAGAAATTTCTTTGATGTTGCACAAGAGATTAGCGCTGCGTTTTCATATATTGGAAGTACCAAAGGTAAACCAGATCAAGGAGTATTAATGAAAGAATATTCGAATTTTCTTAAAACGGCAGCATATTCCGTCCAAGAGGTTGAGGATGCATTGGGCATTCCTAAACAAGCTCAGAAAATTCTTAATGGTTATTGGGCATATTTAGGACTTCCAGAAAGCAGAATTAATTTTACTCTTTTTGCAGCAATGGTACTTCAATACGCTGAATTAGGGGGATGGATCCCTACAAATAGATCACATGGTTTTACAACTGCGTTTGATGCAAAAATTAGAGAATTTGGAGGAAGAATTGAATATAATACTAGAGTAGATAAGATAATTGTTGAGAATGGGATGGTTATCGGAGTAGAAACTACAAACGGGGATAAATTCAAGACAAATTATGTAATCAGTAATGCATCTCCGATATTAACATATAATAAACTAATCTATCCAAAATCAGAGGTTCCAGAAATTGCATATAAAGATGTAAACGCACGTATTCATGGATTAACTGGCTTTGTTGTCTATGTAGGATTAGATGCCACGGCAAAAGAGTTAGGTTTGACTGAATATGGTTATTTTATCATGAATAATATGGATACTGAGGATGTGTATGACTCGTGGACTACGCTTCAAGCCCCTAAAGGCTTAGCATGCGTAGTTCTTAATAATGCGGTTCCCGATTGCTCACCTCCAGGAACTTGCATGTTAGATATAACGACGCTTTATAGAGCTGAGGCTTGGGAAGAGGTTAAACCAGAAGATTATTATGATTTAAAGACCAAAATTGCAGAAGATCTACTCATTTATTTCGAAAAAGCTACAGGAAGTTCTATTAGAAATCACATTGAAGAAATTGAAATCGCGACTCCTGCTACTTTTGCTAGATATACAAGGCATTATAAGGGTATTTTTTATGGTTATGAACCTGAATCTTGGGATTCCTTAGTACCACGATTAATGAGCATGGGTAAAGACGTATATATTAAAGGGCTTGAATTTGCTGGAGGATTTAACAGACGAGCTCATGGATATAGTAGCGCGATGAATGATGGAGTTATTTCGGCGCAACTAATTTTAGGAAAAATATTAGAGGAGGGTGGAAAAGCATGAGTAAAAAGAATGATGAAAAATTAGAAGTAACTGTTAAAAGCAATACAAAGGACTTATTTGCTTTTACTAAGCTTGTACCCAATAGAATGAAACGGATAGAACGTGCATCGAGCAAGCCAATTACAAAGGATCCAATAAATGATCTCGCGAGAAAATTACATCCCGAAAAGCAATTTATAATAATTGATGATATCAAAGAGGAAACTAAATCTACTAAAACCTTCAAAGTAGTCCCTGACCCTGAATCAACAACTAAAGAATTATCTTATTTTAGACCGGGACAGTATCTCAGCTTAAAAGTTGATGTTAATGGTGTCAGAATTACTAGACCATATTCAATTGCTTCCTCACCGACAGATGTCGCAAAAGGCTTTTACGAAATTTCGATTAAAAAAGAAGAAAATGGTTTCATAACCCATTATCTTTGGGATAATTGGAAAGTGGGAACTAAGATTGAAAGTTCAGGTCCGGAAGGATTCTTCTTTTTTGAGAGATTAAGGGATTTAAAAAATATTGTTGGAATTGCTGGAGGTTCAGGAATTACCCCCTTTAGATCGATTGCAAAAGCAATAGATGAAGGTCAAATCGATGCACGTTTAACATTATTATATGGAAGTTCTGAAGAGGATGATATAATCTTCTATGATGAATTTAAAGAAATGGAGAAAAATAATCCAGCTAAAATAAAAATTATCCATGTTCTTAGTTGTGAGGAGGTTTCTTTGGAAGGATGTGAGAAAGGATTCATTACTAAAGAAATTATAGAGAAGTATTGTGATGTAAACTCAACCACATTTTTCATATGCGGACCACAAGTCATGTACGATTTCGTAGAAAAAGAACTCAACAAGTTTAATTTACCAATAAAGAGAATTCGCAGAGAAGCTTTTGGAGAAATTAAGGATATTTTAAAACATCCTGACTTTCCTAAAGAAGTTGCAGAAAAGACTTTCAAACTTAAAATTCATATAGGAGGGCTATCTAAAGAGATACCCGCTATGTCTACAGAATCTGTTTTGGTTGCATTAGAAAGGGCAAATTTAGCCCCACCATCAAAATGTCGCTCTGGAGAATGTGGATTTTGTCGATCTCTTCTCATATCAGGAGAAGTATATGTAAATCCAATCTCAGATTGGCGACGATCAGCAGATAAAAAGTTTAATTATTTCCATCCATGTGCTTCGTATCCAATATCGGATATTGAAATGAAGATACCAAGAAATTTGTAATCTTTTTTTCTTTTTATTACATAACTTTTATTTTTAGAAAATCTTTAGATCTTTCACCTAATATTAAGTGGTTTATATGGATATAAAAATAAAATATGGAATAGTAGCATTTATTGTGATTTTGATCCAATCCGTTTTAAAATTAGGTGGTGTACTAATTACTGGTAGTCTGAGTTTATTATCAGAGACTATTGATACCTTAACGGATATTTTTTTTGTTATTCTAACAATATATTCAATTTATTTAAGTCAAAAACCTCCTGATTATGAACACATGTATGGTCATAAAAAGATTGATTCAATTGGAGGATTGATTCAAGGAATCATATTGATTAATTTATATGGAATTATAATATTTACAGCAATACAATCTCTCATACAAGGAACGTATGGCTTTATAAATCCTGGTATAGGTCTTCAATTAATAATAATTTCGTTTACAATTAATATAATATTTTCAAGAATATTAATATGGCAAGGAAAAAAACAAAATAGTCTTTCTCTTAAAATTCAAGGATTAAATCTTTTCCAAGATTCATTGAGAGCGCTTTTGATAATTATAAACTTCATAGTCGCGTTATTTTTAAGCATAGAATATCTTGATCCTATTTTTAGCATCATCTTAGCAATTTGGATCATTTTTACAGCAATTAAACTTTCGAAGGAAGGAATAGTAGAATTGATCGATGTGAATCCAATTAGTGCTTTAATTTTAGAAGAGATAAAACAAAATATCCTCAATTTGGACCATGTCAATGCGTTAGAGGATTTAAAAGTTAGGGTAAGTGGAGATATGTTATTTTTAGAAGCTCATATCTTAGTGGAGGATCATATTCCTTTAATACATGCAAATGAAATAACTAAATCAATCAATAATTTGACTAAAAAATATTTTTCTTCATATAAAGTTGAAACGATAATAGAAATGAATCCATTAAGTGGAGAATCTTCAATTAGTGAGAAAATTGTTAACCTTTTATATTCCATGATTGCAGAATTTGAAGAAATCGTGGATTTTCAAGATTTAAACGTATTTAGAATTCAAGAAAAATATTTCATTTCTGTCTCAATCATTGTAAATGAAGATATTTCCCTAAAAGAAGCTCATAATGTATGTAGCGACTTTGAAAAACAATTAAAAACTCAGGAACCTTTAATATACCGTATTATTACTCATATTGAATCAGAAGCATTAGTAAAGAAATTACGAGTAGATAATCTGATCTGTACTCCCATTGAGTCAAAAAAGAAAATAGAAATACAAGATTCATTGGAGACTTTATTAAGAAGTAATAAAGAGGTAAGAGGATATCATGGATTAGAATTTTGGACAGCCCCAGATTGTTGCATACTTGAACTTCATATATTTTTTGATGGTGCTCTTAATATCTCTAAAGTACACGACATTATTACATCATTAGAACAAGAGATAGGGAATTTACTAAAGCAAGAGAATTTAACTGAAATTATTCTGCATTCCGAACCTATTAAAGGTAGAACTGATGGAATTATTTTCTAAAAATGCATTTCAATTTAAAAAGGGAATTTATATTTCTGTTTCAACCCTAGTTCATTTTGCATGATTTTGATCTCTTTTTGCAGGCTTTTATTTAGTGGAATTCCCCTTATTTTATTAATCCTTTCATTTAAGTACTCTTTTTCTCCAGCAGTATAAATTTTTTTAACCCCTGGTACTTTTTTAGAATTCCTCAGCTCCCGCATTATATTTCCAGTAGTTTCCTTAAACTTCTCTAAAGGTCTAAAGTGATCCACATCAATTGCTAAAAAGAAATGCCCAACTTTTAACCTTTTTTGATCATTTTCAACAATTCCCGCTGTGTCTTTTAAATAAACTCCATCTTGTAATGCAGATGATAAAATCTCGGCAAAAGTCGCATAACCATAACCTTTATATCCTGAGGTCGACTCCCCTTTCCCACCTAAGGGCAATAATGCAGCGGATCTATCACATAAGTCGTTAAGGATATCTTCTGGGTTAGTTTCAGTGTTTCCATCTTCAGTAATGATAACTCCAGTAGGTAAAGATTTATGAATACGATTATATACTTCCACTTTTCCTCTCTGAATTATGGATGTTGCACAATCTATAAGAAAAGGGAACTCTTCATCAGTTGGAGCACCATATGTTAAAGGATTAGTTCCCAACATGGGCTCAACTCCAAACGTAGGTGGTACTGCAGGTCTTGCATTAGTGGTTGTAAAACCAATCATTCCTTCCTCAATTGCCATGAGGGAATACATACCAGCAAATCCATAATGAGTAGAATTTCTCACTGCTACGGCTCCAACCCCAAAATATTTTGCTTTTTTAATAGCGAGTTTCATCGAATGGTACCCAATCACGTGACCCATTCCACAATTTCCATCTAGTACAGCTGTTGCGCCATTATCACTCACAACTTCAATATTCGTCACAGGATTGTATATACCTTGTTTGATTCGATCAAAATACATCTTGCATCTTTGAATACCATGAGAATCAATCCCCCTTAAATCTGCTTGGATAATACCGTTGGCAATTATTTTAGCATCAGATTTAGGAACTTTTAGTTTTATAAATACATCTTCCATAAAATTTCTAAGAATTGACGCGTTGATATATATCTCATCTTCTTGAGAATTATTAATTGGTTTTGATATAGTTTTTTCAGTCATTATCATTCCATAAAAAAGTTGTGATATAATTGCTTAGCAATGTTTCTATTTAATTAAAATCATATTAAATATAAGTTGAAAGTTCGTGATTAATCCTAATTTTATTAATTCTGAGAGATTTTATTAATAAATTTTTAAAATTAGTAAAAGAAATATGTAATTATTGAAAAAGAAATTAAAAGATTTTTTAAAATTTAAATTTGTAGTTGTTTAAATGAAGTTCCTTCTGCATTATTTTAATATCTTCTTGCAAACTTTTATTTAAAGGAATTCCAGATTTACTCCTCTTAATTTCAGCAAAATATTCTTTTTCTCCTGCAGTATATATCTTATCCATTCCAGGTTCTTTTTTAGAATTTCTTAAACCTCTCAATATTTCGCCTGCAGTTTTTTCAAAATTGGAGAGCGGCAAGAAGCTTTTTATATTAATTGCTAAGAAAAAGTGCCCTACTTTAAGGCGTTTTTGACCTTTTTCAGTAATTCCTATAGTGTTTTTTAGATAAATTCCATCAGTTAATGCAGCAGATAAAAGTTCTACCAAGGTAGCATATCCATATCCCTTATATCCAGAAGTTTCCTCTCCTTTTCCACCTAGTGGTAATAACGCAGCTTTACCCTTTCCTAAATCCTCTAAGACTTTTGTAGCATTCGTCTCTGTTTTACCTTCTTCAGTAATTACTACACCATCTGGTAAAGGTTTTTTTAATCGATCATACACTTCTACCTTTCCTCTTTGAATAATAGTTGTTGCACAATCAATTAGAAAGGGAAAATTTTCATCAGTAGGAGTTCCGATTGTTAAAGGATTGGTTCCCAACATTGGTTCCACCCCAAAGGTTGGAGGCATTGATGGTCTTGCGTTTGTAACAGCTAAACCAATCATTCCTTCTTTTATTGCCATTAAAGAATAGTATCCTGCGATTCCAAAATGAGTGGAATTCCTTACTGCCACTGAACCTAGTCCATATTTCTTGGCTTTTTCAATTGCTGCTTTCATTGCTTTATGGGCGATTACATGTCCCATTCCGCAATTTCCGTCCCATAATGCAGTAGTTGGACCATCATTGATAACATCAATTTTAGTGTTCACTTCATAAATCCCTTCTTTAATCCGGTCATAGTACATTTTACAGCGCTGAATACCGTGTGAATCAATTCCCCTTAAATCTGATGTAATTAACACGTTTGCAATTATGGCAGCGTCTTCTTGAGGTACACCAAGGCTTTTAAATACGTCTTTCATGAAGTTCTCAAGAGTTTTTGCGTCAATATAAACAACGTCATCAGTCATTTTAATGAACCACTTCTAATTATTAAATTGGTTTTTATCACTAATAATCATGATTTTAACAAAAACTTTTGGCAAGTATCATTCCCATATTATGTGAATTTTTGTAGCTAAAATTATTCACAATATCTCATGATATTAAATGATATGAAAATTAAAGTTAAAGGACGTTTCTTCAAAGAAATTACTATTGATGACAATGATGATGATATAGTTTATGTGTTCCCTGATACTAAGGATTTCATCTCGATTTTACGCAGAGATCTTAACAAAAAATTGATATCTGAAGAATGAGTATTAAGATTTCATAATCCATTTCACTTTCAATCGTTCTCCGATTCTGGAAGCTCTTTAAATCCTGAGTGTATTTTAAATAATTTTTTTTAAATTTGTTCATCTGTTCGAGAAGATAGATAAGTCTTAGTAGCAAGTGAGGCTTGAATATCAAAGTGAATCCATCTTATCGAAAGACAGAAATTGTCGATTTAGTTGAAAAAATTTCGAAAAAATTTTAATCGAATTCAATTACGTAAAAAAAAAAAATTAGAGAATTATTAATGCCCCAACAGTTAAAAATATTGGTGCAAATGCTATTGAAACTGTGTTTATTACTTTAACAAGAATATGAAGTGAGGGTCCAGCTGTATCTTTTAGTGGATCACCAAAAGTATCTCCAACGATAGAAGCGGCATGTGCTACAGAACCTTTTCCACCAAGGAGTCCACCTTCTATAGCTTTTTTAGCATTATCGAGAGCTCCTCCACCCGTGTTTAGTACAAAGCCTAAAATTATTCCAGAAATAGTTCCAGAAATTAAAAAAGCACCTAATGCTACGGCTCCAAATAGAAATCCGATAAGAATTGGTGTCAAAGTAGGTAATAACGCTGGAAAAATCATTTGCTTTAAAGCTACTTTAGTACCAACATCTATACATTTTTCATAATCTGGTAGAGTCTTATTTTCAAGGATCCCGGGATCTTCTTTAAATTGCCGTTGAATCTCCTTAATCATCCCATAAGCAGCTACTCCCGCTGCTCTAATCGCAAACGCGGAAAAAACAAACGGAAGGACAGCACCGATCAGCAATGCACACAAAATAATGGGGTGAACTATATTAACGTCGAAATCCTTAATTTCTTCCAAATAGGCTTCGAATAATATTATCGCAGATAAAGCCGCACAAGTAATACCAAATCCTTTCGCTAATGCTTTAGTTGTATTCCCAACAGCGTCCAATTTGTCCAAATTATATCGAACTTCTTCTCCTTGATGTGACATTTCTGCTATTCCCGCAGCATTGTCAGATACGGGCCCAAATCCATCAAAAGCTAAGATTATGGTAGTAATAGACAGTAAGCCCATTGTAGTCACAGTTATACCAAAAACTCCTCCTAAGGATGGATCAATCATATGTACGGGGTCTACGATATTATTTAATAGGGCATATTGTTCTCCGAAAAAGTAGGAAAGTATTATCCCCACTATAAATGAAATTACTGGAATAGTAGGTGATTCTAAACCTAGCGAAAAGCCGCTTATCACGTTCGTAGCAGCGCCTGTCTCAGAGCTTTTTATCACGTTTTTTACCGGTCTATAGCTTGAGGATGTATAATAATCAACAATAAAATATGTCGATAACCCCAATATTATTCCTAATACCGAACAAATAAATAAGAAGTACCAACCTGTTGGAAAAGAAATCAGCGTTAGAATCAGAAAAAAAATGATATTAATGACTGCTGTAGCTGTCAGACTACGAGCGAATGCTGCTATAGGAGATTTATCTTTTTCTTTAATCTTCACAAAATATCCTCCCAACATTCCCGCGATATTACCTAATGCTCTTGATATTAAGGAAAATATAATGAACAACGGATTATTTGTGACTACACTTAGTGTTACTCCGATAATCATGGCAGCTATATTATTAGCTGATGAAGATTCATAGAGATCTGCTCCTCTACCGGCACAATCCCCGACATTATCACCGACATTATCCGCTATAGCTGCAGGGTTTCGTATATCATCTTCGGGTAATCCATGCTCTAATTTTCCTACTAAATCTGCGCCTATATCTGCTCCTTTTGTGAAAATTCCACCACCTAATTGAGCAAATAATGCTGAAAAAGAAGCTCCAAAAGCGACACCGACAATGCTTTGAGTATTGAAATTAAACACGATATAAAGAACGCTAATGCCTAATAATGAAATAGAAATCACGGATACTCCAATTATCATCCCTGTATTAAAACCAATTTTCAAAGCGCTATTTAAATCAGTCTTACATGCTTGTGTGACTTTGACATTCGATAGTGTGGATGCAACCATACTTATGTAACTCGCAATCAGAGAAGTAACTGCTCCAATTATGAAAGAAATAGCTAGATGTATGTCAAATAGAAACAATAAAGCAGAAATTACTATCAATACGATACTAATTGTCTTAAATTGTCTTTTTAGATATGCATTAGAGCCTAATTTTATTAAATCGTGGATTTTAATCATTTCTTCACTTCCATTATCTAATTTTGATAGTTTTTTCATCAACCAGAAGATATAAACTAACCCTAAACACGATAAGATGATTGCAGATAATAAAAGCGTCCAATACAATATTGCAATTCCATTGCTCACAGTAGTAAAATCGAAATCTTGACCTATCATAATTTCTCATATAAAATTTTGGTTGTATTAATTATTAATATATGAATTAATAATCTTTAATAAAGCATTCATCTATAACTCGTAAAGTTATAGTTAGGATAAAATAAAGAAAATTCACATTTAATTTTAAAGGGATAAGCTTATAAAAATAAAATTAATATAGTTGAATATTCAACTACTTATTTTTAGGTGAAATAAAATTATTAATAATGAACATAATCAAGAAATAGCTTACTTTTCAATGGAAATTGCTTTGGAAAGTAGTTTACCTATTTATTCTGGAGGGTTAGGCATTTTAGCTGGAGACGCACTTCGCTCCGCTGCTGATATGGGTTTACCAATGATTGCAGTCACTTTAACCTATAAAGCAGGATATTTTTATCAGCAAATTGGTCCAAATGGAGAACAAATCGAAAAAGAAATGGAATGGGACTTTAGTGATGATTTTCAAAAAATTAACCAGCAAGTCAGCCTTGAATTACAAGATAAAATAATCAAAGTAGAAGCTTGGAAATATGAAATTGTCGGTCGAAATGGTCATATTATTCCGGTAATATTACTGGATACGAATCTTGATGAAAATGAGCCATGGCAACGAAAATTAACTAATGTGTTATACGATGCAAATAAATTTCAGCGAATAGTTCAAGAGATGATACTTGGTATTTGTGGGTACCTAATGTTAGAAAAACTTGGTTATAATAATATAAAAACCTTTCATTTGAATGAAGGACATGCTGCTTTTTTAATCTTCGAACTTTTAAAAAAATATAAAACTTTAGACGAAGTGAAAAAACATTGTGCGTTTACTACCCATACGCCTGTAAGGGCAGGACTTGAGGAATTTGATTATAACATAGTCAATGATGTCTTTCGAAATCGCTTACCCCAACAAATTCGTGAATTTGGGGGAAAAAACGCCCTCAATATGACTGTTTTAGCTTTAAATGCTAGTGGAGTGATTAATGCTGTTTCAAAAAAACATTCTGAAGTGTCTAACAAAATGTTTCCTAATTACAAGATTACTAGTATAACCAATGGTATTCATGTAGGTTATTGGTTATCCCCATACATGAGAGACTTATTAAATGAGGAGTTAACGAGGGATTGGCATCATAATTTAAATCTTCTTGAGAACGCATTAGATTTAAACAGCTATGAATTGTGGAGAGCTCACAATAAAGCAAAACACCGTCTTATTGAATACGAAAATTCCCATTCTTGGATTCTCTTTGATGAAAGCATGTTAACAATAGGATTTGGTCGAAGAATTGCTGAATATAAGCGACCACTTCTAATTTTTACAGATCTGGAACGATTAACTAAAATTATCAAGAAAAAAGCACAAATAATCTTTGCCGGAAAAGCTCACCCGGCTGACACACTTTCTAAATCTTTCATAAAGAAGATCTATGAGTATAGTAATTATTTATGGAATTCATTCGATATAGGACTTGTATTTCTAGAAAATTACGAAATTAACTTAGCAAGGTTATTAGTTAGTGGTGTGGATTTATGGCTTAACAACCCCAGAAGATATTTAGAAGCAAGTGGTACAAGCGGAATGAAAGCGGCGATTAATGGGGTTCTTAATTTGTCCACTTTAGACGGTTGGTGGATTGAAGGGTATAATATGTCTGATAAAAAAGCTGGTTGGGCGATAGGTCCTGAACCATCTGATCCAAGAGCGGAGAATTTAGATGACGCTTCTGATGCTGAAGATTTATATAATAAATTGGAAACAGAAATTATTCCTCTTTTTTACAAAAATAAGAGTGAATGGCAAGAGAGAATGAAGTATGCAATAAAATTAGGAGCTTATTTCAACACAAATCGCATGATGGAAGAATATGCCTTGAAATCTTATGAGTTGGTAAAACAACCAGCTTGGAAAATCAAGATAAGTTGATTATAATGAATTTTATAGATATAAGAACATGATATTTCTACCAAAATAAAACGTCCAATGTGAATAATAATATAAACTTTTTTAATATCTTCTTATAAATTTAATATGTAATATTTAAATGTTTAATTTACTGTTTAAAAACATTAAATTCGATATTATTGTTATTTTAAGTTATGAAAAGATTTCAATATTATCTTATAACATATAAAGAGTGATATTATGAGTAATAAAATTTTAACAACCGAACAAGCAAAATCAATGAAGGTTGAAGAAATATATTCCCAGCTTTCAACTAATAATGAAGGTTTGAGGCAAGTTGAAGTCAATAAAAGATTAGAGATTTATGGTTACAATGAAATTATTGAACAAAAAGTTAACCCAATAATAAAATTTCTAAGAAATTTTTGGGGTCCTATACCATGGATGATCGAAGTTGCTATTGTAATATCAGCAATTATTGGACATTGGACGGATTTTTGGATTATCTTTATTTTATTGATGGTGAATGGAGTCGTACGATTCTGGGAAGAGAATAAAGCAGATAACGCAATCGAGCTTTTAAAAAACAAACTAGCTGTTAAAGCGCGCGTTTTGCGCGACAAAAAATGGAAAAGTGTAGCTGCAAGAGAGCTTGTGCCTGGAGATGTAATCCGTATACGATTAGGGGACATTATTCCTGGCGATTTAAAATTAATAAAAGGAGATTATTTACAGATTGATGAATCTGCGTTAACTGGTGAATCATTACCTGTTGAAAAGCATGTAAATGATATAGGTTATTCTGGGTCTATCGTTAAGCAAGGAGAAATGGATGGAATAATCACTAGTACTGGTATGAAGACTTATTTTGGAAAAACTACTGAACTTGTTGAGAAAGCAAAAACTGGTAGCCACTTTCAGAAGGCTGTTGTAAAAATTGGAAATTATTTAATTATTTTTGCTTTCTGTATGGTCTTGATAATTATTATAGTGTCAGCTATTCGTGGAGCAACCTTTCTGAATACACTTCAGTTTATCTTAGTTTTAATCATTGCTTCTATTCCGGTCGCATTACCCGCAGTTCTATCAGTAACTATGGCAATCGGAGCGATAAATATGGCGAAAAAGAATGCAATTGTTAGCAAATTAGTAGCCATTGAAGAATTAGCTGGTGTTGATATATTGTGTTCAGATAAGACAGGTACACTTACTAAAAATGAAATTTCAGTAGCAACGATCAAATATTTTGGAGATAGTAATGAAGAAAGTGTTATATTAAATGGAATTTTGGCATCGAGAGAAGAAGATCAAGATCCTATTGATAATGCAATCATAATTAAGGGTGAGGATTTTGAAGAACTTAAAAAGAAAATTGATGGATATACTGTAGAAAAATTCACACCATTTGATCCCGTTATAAAACGTACTGAAGCGGTAATACAAGATAGCACTGGGAAATCTTTTAAAGTGATAAAAGGAGCACCTCAAGTCATTTTATCGCTTTCAGTAAATAAAGATGCTATAGAAAAGGAAGTAAATAGTTTTGTTGATGAATATGCTTCAAAGGGTTATCGCGCATTAGGAGTTGGAAAAACAGTAAATGGAAGTAATGATTTCTACTTTATTGGATTGATAGGATTATTCGATCCACCCCGAGAGGATTCTGCTGAAACAATAAAAATGGCTGAATCTATGGGAATAGGTGTTAAAATGGTTACTGGAGATCATGTTGCAATTGCTAAAGAAACGGCTAAAACTCTTGGACTAGGTATGAATATTTACCCAGTTTCAGCTTTTCTGGATAGAGCAGACGACGAAGCTGAAACAATTGTTGAAAACGCCGATGGTTTTGCACAGGTTTTTCCAGAACACAAATACCGGATCGTTGAATTATTACAAATGAAAAATCATATTGTTGGAATGACGGGAGATGGGGTTAATGATGCACCTGCCTTAAAAAAAGCAGATGTTGGCATTGCTGTTTCGAACGCAACAGATGCTGCAAAATCAGCAGCAGATATAACTTTTACAAAACCAGGACTTTCAGTTATAATTGATGGAACAATTCAGAGTCGTAAAATTTTTCATCGAATGCTTAATTATTCTATATATAGAATTTCAGAAACCATTCGTGTAATAATATTTATCACGCTTTCTATTGTAATTTTCAACTTTTATCCGGTAACAGCACTAATGATTGTATTATTAGCCCTTTTAAACGACGCTCCGATTATGACTATTGCTGTAGATAATGTAGGGTATTCTAAAAAACCAGAACGGTGGAATATGAATGTAATCTTACTTATTAGCACTGTTCTTGGTGTTTTTGGGGTATTAGCCTCTTTCCTATTATTTTATATAGGGCTTGTTGTATTTAATCTTAGCGTTGTAATACTTCAATCCTTTATATTTCTGAAATTATCTGTGGCAGCATCATTAACCGTGTACGTAGCACGAACTAAAGGGCATTTCTGGGAAAAAAAACCAGCAAAAGAATTATTCATTGCAACAACAACAACCCAAATTCTTGCTGTGATTTTTACTGTATATGGAATAATACTACCCCCAATGGGATGGGGATTAGCGGTATTTGTGTTAATATATGCATTTATATGGTTTATTATTACAGATTATCTAAAGTATTATTTCTATAAGTTTCTACGACGTAGAGGCAGGATGTTCTAAATTTTAATTATTTATTTTTTTTTACTTTATTTATTAATCTATTAGCACAATCAAATTATCGACAAAAAAGTATATTTGAATTATATCTCTCTATAATTCGATGAAAAAAGGTTTAAATACTTAATAGTGTCTTTCATATTTATGGAGATTAATATTAAAGAAGCGAAAGAATTAGCTATTAATGAAATCTATCAAAAATTATCTACCAGTGAAAAAGGTCTTACTTCTCAAGAGGCAACAAATCGACTTCAAAAATATGGGACTAATGAGATTCCGGAGAAAAAAAAATCACCTGTATTAAAATTTCTACGCAACTTTTGGGGTCCGATTCCTTGGATGATTGAAATTGCAGCTATTCTATCTCTTGTTATAGAGGAATGGGATGATTTTGCCATTATTATAGCAATGCTTTTAATTAATAGCGTTGTACGTTTTTGGGAAGAAAACAAAGCGGATAATGCAATAGAATTATTAAAAGAAAAACTCGCATTAAGGTGTAAAGTACTGCGAGATGGAAATTGGATAGAATTTGAAGCGAAAAATTTAGTTCCGGGAGACATCGTGCATCTTAGATTAGGTGATATTATCCCTGCAGATGTAAAATTGATAGATGGAGAGTACCTTACAATGGATGAATCTGTTTTAACGGGGGAATCATTACCAGTTGATAAAAAGGTTTCAGATATGGCATTCGAAGGAGCAATAATTCGCCAGGGTGAGATGAATGGTGTTGTAGTGGGGACTGGATTAAATACATTCTTCGGAAAGACGACAAAATTAGTTGAAGAAGCAAAAACAAGAAGCCACTTTCAGCAAGCTATCGTTAAGATCGGTAATTATCTTATTATTTTAGCAATTTTACTAGTATCACTTGTTTTTATTATCGGGTTAATAAGAGCGGAAGGTTTTTTTAATATCTTACAGTTTGCTCTAGTTTTAGTTGTTGCTGCAATTCCAGTCGCGTTACCTGCTGTTATGATGGTTTCTATGGCAGTAGGTGCAATGGAATTGGCTAAAAAAAAAGCGATTGTGAGTAGATTGCTTTCTATTGAAGAAGCAGCCAGTATGGATGTTCTATGTAGTGATAAAACTGGAACTCTCACTAAGAATCAAATATCAATAGCTAAGGTTATATCTTTTAGTAATTATTCTGAACAAGATGTAATTCTTTATGGTGGACTGGCATCAAAAGAGGAGAGCAAGGACCCAATTGATGATGCTTTTTTTTCTAAAATGAAAGAAGATTCGAAAATGTATTCTCTATATTCCAAATATAATTTAAAGTCATTCAAGCCTTTCGATCCAATAAAAAAGCGGACAGAAGCAAGCATAGAAGATAAAGATAATAAATCGCTTCAAGTATCTAAAGGAGCTCTCCAAGTGATTTTAAATTTAACCAAAGCAGATCCCACCATGGAAGATAAAGTAAACAGTCAAGGAAAGATTTTTGCATCTAAAGGATTCAGAGCTCTTGGAGTAGCAATATCCGACAATCAAATTACCTGGAAGTATGTAGGGATCGTAGCTCTTCATGATCCTCCGAGAGAAGATTCATTTGAAACAATAAAGACAGCAAAATCGTTAGGTATAAATGTGAAAATGGTAACTGGTGATCATATTGAAATAGCAAAACAAATAGCGGGTAATCTTGGAATTGGGACGAATATAGTCCTATCCACTGAAATTGTAGGAAAACATGATTCTGATACAATTCGCTTAGTTGAGAATGCTGACGGTTTTGCTGAAGTGTATCCCGAACATAAATATCACATTGTAGAATTACTGCAAAGTAAAGATCATGTGGTTGGGATGACAGGGGATGGAGTTAACGATGCTCCTGCCTTGAAAAAAGCAGACATCGGGATCGCAGTTTCTAATGCCACAGATGCTGCAAAATCTGCAGCCGATATTGTGTTGACTGATCCGGGGATATCAGTGATTATAAAAGCTACACAGGAAAGTCGAAAAATCTTTGAAAGAATGAAAAGTTATGCAGTTTATAGAATTGCTGAAACCGTTCGGATTCTAATCTTCCTAGTCCTTTCTATCACAATCCTTAACTTTTATCCAATTACTGCAGTTATGATTGTGATTTTAGCACTTTTAAACGATTTACCAATAATGACAATTGCTTTTGATAACACAAGAATTGACCAAAAACCAGTAAGATGGAGAATGCAAAGAATATTAATTTTATCTTCAATTTTAGGGATTGCTGGGGTAGCATTTAGTTTTACTATATTTTTAATTGGTAGATTTGTATTTGTTCTCGATCCTGCAGTACTTCAGACATTTATTTTCTTGAAATTAACCGTAGCTGGTCATATGACAATATATCTTACACGAACAGAGGAAGACAATTTTTGGAAGCGCCCTTTTCCATCAAAAAGCCTTTTTTACACTTGTGAAAGCACTCAAATTGTAGCGACTATTTTTGCTGCTACTGGAATTTTCATGGCACCTCTTGGTTGGGGTTTAACTGGTTTCATTTGGGTGTTTGCCCTTGGAGCGTTTATAGGTAATAATTTCATTAAAACATTTACATTAAAGTGGTTGAATAGAAGAGATACAAAAAAATTGAACCAAATATAAAACCTATTTTTTTAATTTAAATGAGATAATTTAATCATTTTTAATTTTTAATTTCAGATCCAAAATTTCAAACTTGCGATCCTATATCTTGTCATAGTGGGAAAAAAAAATTAATTAACGTATAACTAAAACGTCACAAGGTGTGTGTCTTAGAACCTTTTCTGCTACAGAGCCGAGTAGAAATTCTTCGGTAAGAGAATGAAGACCTTTACTGCCTACTATTACAAGGTCAATATTCTCATGTTTCACTGTTTTTTTAATATAGGATCCAGGAGTCTCATCAAATATTAATCGAGTTTCTACATCTAATCCCTGTTCCTTAAATATATCCTCCACTCGATTCACAATCATCTGAGCATTTTTTTCATATACTTCTTTAATTCTTTGTACATCTGGATCTGAAATGCTATAGATATGCGGAACGCTAAATGATGACGCCATGAAAGTACCACTCGGTATAGCTTCATACTTTACGGAATGAAACACGATCACTTGACTATTGCTCTCTTTTTGAAGCTCAATTGCCTTTAGTATTGCCTTGTATGAGTGTTCGGATCCATCAATCCCAACTAAAATTTTCCTATAAATAATGCATCAACTTGTTAAATTATAATACTAGATATAAAAGTACTATATTTAAAGATAAGGTATTAAATTTTTAACTTAAAATTATAAATACTAACTAGTTTAAGCTTTCTAAAATATGAAAATAGCTTCTTTTAATCCTTCTATTTAATATCAACTTAATATTTTTAAATGATTAAGTTATTTAATGATAAATCAGATGATTAAGTATTTAAGAAGCATTTATGATAATACAATCTATGAAAGAGTCTCACAAAAATTTAATTTCCAATGATGAATTAATATTTTACCTTGAATCAATTTACAATTTTCTAAAATGGTAGATTCTGAGGAAGGAATTACAGAGATTCTATTTAAATTATTAGGTGAATATCAAATGGAAAATTTATTTAATCTTAATTTAATAGCACAAGAGAATTTAATTATTGCTAAAAAAGAAAATTTAGTTGCATTGGAATTGAAGAAATTAGCTAAAAATCTATTGAAAAAAGCAAAAAGTAGAGAGAGATTTGCTGAAAAAGAGATTGAATTAAATCAAATACGAAAAAACTTGGTTAATCATAATAAAAAATTATTAGAAAACCAGATGAAATCCAGAGAACTTTTAAATTTCTCAGAAGAAGTAATTAAAAAAGAAAAGAATTTTATAGAATATCATGAAAAAGTTGCTGAAAATCAATTAGAACTTGCAAAACATCATAAAGAAATAGCCAAACTTGAAGAAGAGCTAGCTGAAAGTAAACTCTCACAAGCCACTTCAAAATTGAAAGTTGCCAATGCCCGCATTAAATTAGGAAAAATCCAGCTAAAATATGGAAAAACATTTCAAAAAAAATCAGATGAAGATATGAAATTAATAAAAGCTCAATACAACCAAAAAAAAACCGAATTAAATCAATGTTTGAAGGAATTGACAGAAAAAGAGAACGAGGTTAAACAATATCAAAATGAGATAGCGGATTTAACTTCTCGACTTTCCCAGATTTTGGTAAAATAACGATACGAATTACTTTGAAAATATAAATTGGGAAAATCTCGGGAGTGTAAAAATCTACCTATCTTAACAAAAGTTAATTTTAAAGAACCACTTCTAATTATAAATTTCAGTTTTTATTATTTATCTCTATATTAAGAAGAGATATTACTCGAAAGTTGCTATCAGATGAATTGTAGAATAGATTGGATGTTTTATAATTCTGAAGAAAGATAGGAAAATAAGGATTACAGTCGATAAGATTAAATAAAACACTTCTTAATTCTATATATAAAAATAGATAAAAATCTCATTGACTTGGGAAGGATTATGGATTTAAAAAAAAGAAATAGGATAATTACGGTTTTGGTACTTTTTATAGGATTAATTTTTATAATAGGTGTTTTACCAATACTACTTGGATTGACCACACACTATCCCACCTTATTGTTTTATGGAGTAGGTCTCGGTTGTTTGTATTTAGAGGAATTTATTTTAATGATTACATTATTTTTATGTATTTATTTCATAGTAAAACCAAGAAAAACTTTAAAAGGAAAAAAAAACCTCACTAAAATTGATTTAATTTTTGGAGGGGTTATAATTTTTTTCTCTATAATTGGAATTGGGTTCTTATTGCATGGTTTTCCAATTTGGTACGACCTTGGTTCATTATCATATGTATCCTCAATTATAATGGAAATAATAATTCCTCTTCTTTTGTGTTTCATATTGGGAATAATCTTATTAATTCACAGATATTACCTAAGAAAAAAAATTCAGAACTAAGATTAATTTATTTTATATTTCTTTATATTATTTGTCGGTTAGAATACTTGAATTTCAGGAATATATACAATCAGAGGGTCAGATTTAAAATACATAAAATATAATATTAGATTTTATCTAAAAGAAGATATCATACGTAATTTAAAGAGGGAAAAGTATGAAACAAATTTCACTTATCTTAGATTTTTAATAGAATATTTTAAAATATTGCCGGGAGATTGCGATACATGCGAGATTTGGAAAAAAATGAGAAATTTTTTATTTTCCCGTTTTTTTATATATATGGGCAAGTTGGGCAATGCCTGATATCCCTTCGTTGGATTGACCGCAAAATGCTCATAGCGGAAATTGCCCGATTTGAGGTTTCATAAGCATTGTTATCCAATTTTACATTCCGGCGAAGCGCTCCCCTTGATGGTGGGTATCTGTGGTGTTGTTTTCTGTAGGGAAGGCATAAACCCGTAATTCCGAACCCGACCAGGCCAGGGATGGAGCAGTCGTAAGGTTAGACGTTCACGCTTCAAGGTAAGGGCGTGGAGGGGTGTATTATCTGGTCATAGCTCTGGGATTGGAGCCAAGAGTCGGGTCTTTTAACTCCTCTAATGTGAAACGTAGGAATCGATCTTTATCTTCTTCAGCATATTCTATTCCAATTCTTTTTCCTAATAAGATTTTCTTATCCTCAATCTTCTCTCCCTCGGCAAAAAAGAGTTCTGAGTTTTCAGCGCAAGAATCTTTACCATTAAATTTCTTCTTAGTTATATTCATAGCTATGCAAAGTTTACTGGGACCATCCACTAAATTTTTATAATTCTTGCCTACTTTTACGTTCCGATTTTCTTTCATCAATTCAATTCCCTCTATTGGATACAATTTTCTGATGAATATACCACACGGAAACCCCTCTGGTTCAGTGATAACGTTAAGGCAGAAATATGTGCCATAAATATAATAAACATAAATTGTACCAGGTTTTTTATACATTACTTTTGTTTTCTCAGTTTTTTTATAATTATAGCAATGACAAGCTTTATCCTTTGGACCTAAATAGGCTTCTAACTCAATTATTTTTCCAATCATTATTTTTTGAGCTGATTTTCTTACGAGATAGTTTCCTAAGAGGTCCTTGGCCACTGAGATCGTATCTCTCGAAAAATAATCCCTTGTTAACCTTCTTAACTCATTCAATTCAGAATCAATTACAAACTTGTAAATTTAAAAATTTATATATTTAAATGATTAAGAATAATAAATAATAGAATTTAATAAATTTTTATTAACTTAGGGTTAAAATGAACGCTCCAGAAAGAATATTAAAAATTATTGAGCATGAAGAAGCAGATAAAGTTCCCGCTTTTGAAAGTGCATTTACAAATAACACAATAATGAGATATTATGGAATTGATCCAAGAACTTCTGGTGGCTATAAAGGTGCCTATGAATTCTTCTATAAAGTAGGTATAGATTTAGTCCTTACTGCTGTAAGTCTTTTCCCAAGAACGTTTCTAAAAGGTAAACAGGGATTTATTGATGAATATGGTCGTTTAATGAAGTTTGAAAATAGTGAAGATGGTACCCAAATTCTCGCTTATCATGGAGGTCATTTTAAAAGTTTTGAAGACTACGAAAGTTGGGAACAGCCGGATCCACACTTGAAATCGAGATTAGCACAATTTGAAAGCGGAAGAAAACTTCAAAAAGAAATGAATGACGTTGTTTTTTCTATTCCAGCTACAGGATCACTCATGGAATGTACTTGGGAAGGATTTGGACTTGAAACCTTTTCAAGAATACTGGGGCGCGATAAACAAATCAGAAAAGTATTTGATGACAGAGGATCTTTTACGCTAGAATTAGTGAAAATCTTGGCTGAAAATGATGCCCAAATGGTGTTACTTTGGGACGATTATGGATTTAAAAATGGCTTGTTCATGAGACCTAATTTATACCGAAAATATATTTTTCCATGGATAAAGCAGATATGCGATGCTGCTCATAAGCGTGATTGTAAAATATTATTACACTCCGATGGAGATTTAATGGAAATCTTTGAGGACATTATAAAGTGTGGTGTTGATGCCCTCAATCCGATCGAATCTACTACTGCTAACCCAGAATATGACATATTTAAATTAAACGAAAAATATGGCGATAAAATTACATTTGTTGGAAATTTAAGCCCTATCATGTTAGCAATGGGAGATATTTCGGAGATTGAAGATTACGCAAAAAAATTAATACGAGAATTAGCGCCAGGTGGAGGATATATCTTTGGTTCAGGTCATAGCATAAATCCAGCAGTTACAA
>CAZBPC010000048.1:0-24485 GCA_964493715.1 uncultured archaeon | reverse complement strand
ATCATAATAAATCGTATTAGCAATAATAGATGTATTGGTTACCCATCCAGGTTTATGAAAAACAGCGGATAATACGTATGGTAACTTTTGTTGGACGGCTTCAACTAATGGTGGAGCCCAATCTAAATTCTCAGCGAGAATACCGACGGTTCGTACTTCTTCTAAAGGATATGTAGCATTCAATGCTAAAATCTGCCCTGCTAAATAAACTAATATCTCCGTTCCTAGTGAAGTGGAATTTGTAGGCATGCATCTGAACCAATATTTATACTTATCATAATTGCTTTCGGGAAAACCACGAACATTCCTACAAAATTGATCTGTTGCTGCTCCAGTACCTATGAAGGGAATTTTTGCGGCCATGAAATTTTCTAGATATGCTGATAACATCTCAGTTCTGAATCCTCCCGTCGCAAATTGGACATTTTTATAGTTTATAATTCGTTCCGCTGCAGCAACACCCCTTGCAGTAACATAATTAGGATTCGATTCATCGGTATCTTCTTTAGTAACACCAATATAATACCTATTTCCATCTATCACAATACCTCCTGCCAAATTAATCTCTTTCGCAGCCATATAGGCACCTTCCCATGCTCCATCGCCCTGAATTTCTCCAATATCCCCAAGTACACCAAATTTAATGATTTGATCTTCAGTTATTCCTGCTGGAGCACCTGGACAGTCTTTAGCGCCCCAAGAATAAGGAGCGACAAAAATCCATACAGTAATACCAACTCCAACACCAACAACTGCAATTAATACGATGGCTAGAATTCTTTTTGTTAATTGTTCCATTTTATTTCGTCACTTTTTTATTTAAATTTAGTATTATAAATACTATTTCTATTGATGATAAACATCTATATAAAGGTTTAGTATTTATGGTGATCAATATTACATAAAGAAGGTAATTTGACACTTAAAACAATATATCCTTAGCTATATGCTATTTATCAACATACGTAGGCAATCAATCAAACGCAATCCTTCAATGCTGACAAGATCGTAAAACAATTGGAAAAAATTAACCCGATAAATCTTCTTGCTGGAGCAGTTAGTACTAAAGTATGTATACCTGCATATGATCATCCTTATACAAATAGTTTAGCCAATGGAATTTTTCAAACTCCAGTAGTATCATACCCCATATGGGGATTTAATCCTTAGATTAAATTATAATCTAAAATATTAATAGATTCTTTTTTTATTTAATCATTATTTTTTAACTTTTTATTAAAACCTTCAAAATTTTGAATCTCATTTTTAGAAATCTTATCAAATTCTATTGTAATCGTGTAAGATCTGCCTTTAAAATAGCTTTCTGCAAGAAATAATGTTATGATATAAAGAGCTTCGGTGTCTTCGATCATTGGAATAATATTATCCCATTTAAGAAAAAATGGATATTTTTCAGCGGTTTGCAGTGATTTTTTATAAAACTCTCCCTGAATTATGTTG
This sequence comes from uncultured archaeon, assembly GCA_964493715.1. Lineage (GTDB taxonomy): Archaea > Asgardarchaeota > Lokiarchaeia > Sigyniarchaeales > SOKP01 > SOKP01. The sequence continues at coordinate 23,024 of CAZBPC010000048.1, read as the reverse complement.
ATTTCAACATTATTTTCTATAATCAAGATTTCTTTTGATGAGAAAATGTATTTTTTAATTAATTTGAATAAATGAAATTTTGGACTGAGATGATGAGTATAAATATAAAAATTGAAAGGTGAGATACCTGGTATGTAATGATCATCCTCTGAAAGAGTAAATTGGATTGATAATTTTAGTAATATGCGCATTGTTAAATATAAAATATAAAAAGCAAGAATAAATACGGATAAGTATAAAATAATTTGATTAGAGAAAAAGACGTAAAAAAATAAATATAAACCTAAAAAACTAGAAGAAATTAATGCGAGAAAAAAATTTATCGCGCGATCTACAAAAAATCTATATCTTTTTTTTGAAAACGGAAATAGGATAGGTATTTTAGAAGCACCTAAAAAGTCAAGAACGAGATGCAAATCATAGAACATCCATCCAATAAACCATAAAAAGAAAAAATTTTCATTTAAAATTGGAAAAATAATAAGACTTACAATAAAAGATGGTACAATTGCAAAAAAAATTGAATGTGATATACCCTTGTGAGAAAAAAGTGGAGATTTAAGAAATTTATTAATAATGGGGAAAAAAAACACATCTAGATCGGCGAAGATCGCCATAAATGCAGCATATATGACCATAGTGGGACCAAGGAAATGCAAAGAAAAAAAACTGATCAAAATTCCTATTAAAAAATGAGTAAAAATATCCATGATTGCATAAAATTAAACCAAATTTTTAATTTTCATATTATATAAAAAATAATTTCTGGAGACCATCCAGATGTCAACCTTTCACTCGCTTTTTCTGAAAGATTTCATCCAAAATTTATTTAGATTTCCGAGTAAAATAGTGAGAAAATTCTTTACTGTTTTTTCCATATTTTTCAAGGATAATGGACTTCAATTTACCGATGTTGAGCCTATTTTTCACTTTTTCTCATCAGCACCCAACATCTGGTTGTAATTGAATTAAACTATCGGGATATAGATTAAAATCTATGTTTTCTCGAATTGGGTTAAATTTTCGCATGATCTCATTTTCATCGGGACCATAAGCATAGATTCCAACGTCATTATAGATATATCCATCCTCTAAATTCACGAACATTTGAAGATAATTATGTATGTATCCATCATATATCGGAAAAATGGATTCATTTGGATTCTCTTGATCTTGTTTATCCACCATGGCTAATGCTTGTATTATCGTTGCATCATCATCCACAATGACAGTAAATTTTTTCCCCTTTTGTAGCCCTTGTATTGGAATACTTATATCAAATTTAATCGTTTTCATATCCAACAACTTAGATTTTATTTACATTAAACCCTTTTCTTCTAAAAGTCTTGGTAGATCCCTTTTTAAGGCAGCAGATGTCGTATATTTTTTCTTGTCGTCCACGATTGCACATTTTGTGAACAAGTTCATCCGACGGGCTTCCTCAGTGTTTAGTGATTTTGTTTCATGTTTGATATATTTAATATATGGTGTAATTGCTGAGAACATTAAGTTCATGAATTGAGACCATTCACATGCGCACGCATCCAAGGGTACGTAAATATCGATATATAACTTACTTGAATCATTGAATTTCTCATTTGAATTCTCTAATTCTTCTAATTTTGAAACTTTCTCATCCTTTGATTCTTCTACTTCAGCTTCAGAACATGTACACCCACATCCACAAGAATCCTTAACTACCTTTATTTCATCATTTATGCTTTTTTCATTCATTTTTTAAATCCTCACTTTTATTTGTTATTTTAATTACAGCAAGAGTTCGTTGAACCCTTGTTCTTAATTCGCTGCCTTGCATCCCATAAACACCCACAACCTTTTTGTTCATACATTGATATGGCTTGAACTGGGCAATTTCTTTTACAAGCACTACACTCGGTACATAAATTGACATCTGAAATTATATATTTCCCATTTTCTATGGGTTGAGGGAGTCCAAATGGGCATACTTCTCCACATAGTCCACAACCAGTACATAATTTTTGATCAATAAGTATTCTGATGTTAGGTAATTGTGTTAGGCTTGTTGATGGACTGCAACAGGAATCACTTTTTAATTCTGTCATTAATTTCACCTTTATTTTATTATCTTTATTTATTATTTATTTTTATTTTTTTATGGTTTTTTTAATAGATTATAATTCCAATTATTGATAAAATGATACCTATAATTAGTAAAAATTTATTTATTTTCTTAAAACTTGAATATTCTTCCTGAATTTCTCTTGGACTGGTTGCCATGGTATATCCGCTAAACGACATCGTAGAAAAAAATGCGATCCAAAAGAATAAAATCACATTCAATAAAATGAATATGAGCGAGCCATGCAATAACCATGATATTCCTCCAAGAACTAATGATGTGAGAAACCCAAAAATCATTCCTTTCTTTATGAAACTCCTCGTGAAACTTGAGAGAGGAAATAAGATTGCTATTAAAGCATTAGATATAATGATCCATGATATTAATTCCGCAACCCAAGTAAGCTTGTTTATCCATGGTAGGCTTAATAAAAAAATAATGAAGAACCCAATGATTGGCAGTAAAAATATCTTTCTTAATAAAAATGTTGTATGCGTGACCCATGCTCTCATTCTATGAGATAAACTGAATTTAGCTAATTTCATGTAATCTGGTTTTTTATTAGGTTTTTCTTTAAGGTATTGTGGTAGGTGTTTAGACCATACTGGTCCAAATTTAATTTTAAAAGGAAATTTTTCAGATTTTTTTGGTAATTGTGGTATTGAAACTCCACCTGCGGATAGTTGAGGGAGAATTAAAGTTTTTTGTTCTGTAAAATTTTGGATTCCTGTCGCTTCCACCGCTTCTAGGATTTGTTCATTGCCAAAATCATTACCCCTCGCCGCACACCACACATTAATGCCATTACTATCCACACATAGAACCCAGGCATCGATATGGCGCAAATTTCTCATCACCTTGATGTATGTAAAATCATAATTTGAAGTGACTATAATTGGAGAATTTTTCGTTGGGTTTCCCGATCGATAAATCCCCGGCTCAATAGGAACTCTATCGGCTTGACCAGTTAGAGTACATCTAAAAATTCTGAATTGAGATCCAATCCCACTAAATTTTTTTGAGGATGGAATGTAATACCCTGGCTCATCGAGATTATCTTCATTGGTTTTTATTAATTCCAATGCTTGAATGGATCCATGTTTCCATTTTTTACTCTCAATTATCTTGAATCCAATTGGTGTTAGATATTTCATGAACCATTTAACGAGATAAGTATTATCTAAACGAAGTCTTCTTAATTTTTTTTTAAATCTCCATCTTTTCAATTTAAAACCTAATTTCCATAAACCAGATGGAACGAACTCAGCACCTATCAATAATCTACCTTCTGGTTTTAGTACCGACCAAGAATTACGTAAGAAAATTTGCTGTTCAAATGGTCGAAGTTCAGATAACATGAAAGTACTAACAATAACATCTTGAGAATTTGGTGGAACGGGTAAATCTTTAAATGATCCTATTTGATAGAGAAGCGTTCCATCGATATTAGAAGGGTAATTCATCATTGCTTGATTAATCATCTGAAAATTTTTATCAATAGCAACCACACTTCTACCATTTTTGACCATTTTCGAAGCGAGAATACCAGTTCCGCATCCTACTTCTAAAATCGTTTTACTTTCTTTGAGGTGATTTAGTACCCAATTATGAACTTCAAGATTTATCCCATTGGTTAATGTGGTGAAATTCGAATCATATGTTTCAGGTTCTTCTTCCAATTTTCGCATATATGTGACTGCCACTTTACTGTACCTCAAAATTCAATAAATTTGAATTCTTTTCTTCTGATTTCCAAAATCCGCGCTTTTCTAAATACCTCCCTAAATAAACAATCGAAAGCATTACAGGCACTTCCCAAAACAGCCCCATTGTTGTACCTAAAGCCGCTATGGAGCCTATTCCATACATCGCGATAGCGGTTGCAATTGCAATCTCAAAATGACTAGAAGATCCGATAATTACCGTGATTATAGCTTCCTTATATCTCATTTTAAAGATTTTAGTAATGAATACATTATATCCTACAACAATGACAAATCCTAGGAGTAAGGGAATTGAAACCAATAATAACAAATCGGGGTTATGAATCAAAACATTTCCATTTAATGAAAAAAGCACGATTAGTGTAACTAATAATGCACCAATCGAAATTTTCCCAACAAAGGGACGATAAGTATTGTTAAACCATTCATCTCCTTTAGATAATACAATGACTTTCTTTGTAATGATTCCTAACAATAAGGGAATCCCAATAAAAATGATCAGTGATATTATTAACAGCATCACATCAATTGGTATATTCTGCAATCCTGTAAGCAATGAAACCATGCCTACATATAAGAAAATAATTGTTACGGTATTTAAACTCGTATTTAATACATTTTGTTCTTGATTCCCTTTGGCCATCCAACCCCATACAAGTACCATAGCAGTGCATGGTGAGCTTGATAATAATATGACTGCTACTGACAATTGTTCATTTCCCTGTAAAAAAAGTTTTACCATGGCTAAACCCACAAATGGAGCAACTAACCAATTTGAAATTAGAGTCAGAATAATTGGTTTAGGATTTTTACCCAATTTTTTTAATTCAGATCCTTTCAGATTTAACATTGCAGGGTACATCATTAGAAATAGGCAAATCCCTATTGGAATAGAGATTTGTCCAATTTTAAGTGAATCTATTGCCAAACTTATCTGAGGTACCAATTGAGATAACGCAATCCCAATTACTATACATATTGCCACCCAAAGTGGCAACAGTTTTTCAAAATAACCAATTTTTTTTTCGTCATCACTCATTATCAAACTTTTTAAATTATTGATCGTTTTTAAAGTTAATCGAAAGATATCGATTTGGGTGTATATGAAGTTAGAAATACCTTACATTTATATTTATCGATGTATTTAAATAATTGTGATTATGTTGATAATAATTGGTGATTAATATTAAACCTCAAAGAGTTAAGGAAATTAAAAGCATGCTATGTTCTTGTAAGGAATGCGATGAAACAAATTCTTATTTTGAAGAATTACGGAAAATAAAATTAGATTTAGATAATAATAAAAATTTTGATAAATTACCACTTTTTACTATGGCTTTAGCTTCAAAAGAACGGCTCATAATACTCCATTTATTAAGAAATAGAGATAGATGTGTATGTGAACTAGAAGCTGTTTTAGATAAGTCTCAATCAACAATTTCTCATCATATAAGAAAACTCGTTAGTTCTGGTTTAATTGAGGGTTATAAAAAGGGAAATTTTACTTATTATCATCTTATAAAAGAAAATCTAAACATTCAATTAGAAACTCTTAATGATTCCATCCTGAGATGATCAAGATCATTTGATGGTAGAATCTCAAATATAATATCTAGTTGAATCTTGTGTAAAATTATATTATTTTACTTTATAAGTAGAGAGTTATATTTTAAATTTAGAATTCGACTTTCCCCAATATAATTAATTATTTATGTTTGAATTTTTATGCAATACCTTGAAAATTATTTTAAATTAATTTAGAATGGATAGACAATTATGAACGATGCACGAGAGGAAATGAGCTTTTCGAAATACTATAAAATTATTTCCTCATCTGAAATTAACATCAATAGAGATCAAATATATTTTAGGGAAAAATATAACGAGATTGTTAATTATTTAAGAGTTTTACTAGTAAAAGATGATGACGAGTTAATAAAGCAGTATTCTCATCCAAAAGGGGCTTTATTGTTGCATATCAATAAAGGTACGGATATACTCGATTTTTTTAAATTTATCTCTGCAAACTATAATCTAAATCTTGTTCAATTTAACATTGATAAGCTCTTGGAAACCCCACAAGATTTTTTTACCAATTTTAATTTAATAATAGAAGAGATCTTGAGAAGCAATGAAGCCACAGGGGAAGTTTCAGAGAAATACGATGAAGTCTATAAAATAAAACGAATATTGCTAGTAGAGCAACTAATAGAATTTGATTCACAAAGTAAAAGCTTTTTAAAGTTTTTTCTGAACTATTTCTTAAAAAAATCTTCTGATTATAGTTTTATTGATCAACAAGCTTTACTGTTTTGGATAAATTATAATGTTGATGAAATTAATGAAAATTCTCAAGAAGTATTTCAATTTTTTGATATATTTATTAAAATTCATCGATTAAATCAGGAAGATCGAGAAATAATTTTCTCTAATATTTCTGAAAAGTACCCAAAAATTGTTTTTGACATCAAAACTATGGTAGATTTAACAAAAAAATGGGAAATTAGAGACATAACTCATTTGATCAAGATAGCAATTTTCAAACATTATTTAAACTCAGAACTTAATGACATTTCAAATGAAATTACTCCTCTATTGAAAGATTTAATCGAATCCGGAGAATATATTCCCTCTTTTTCCATTAATAATCAAATAAATCCTGAAAATGGCTTGAAAAACCAAAAATATGAGATAAAAGATCCCGAAGAATTACAGAAAAACATCATTTCTAATATTCAAAATCAAAATATCTCAGATTTTATGTTAAATCAATTTTACGAAAATGCTGCTTCCGAAAGATATACTGAACTATTGATCATATTAGATAAATTAAATAAAAAAGAAATTCTCGAAGAAAACGATTTAAAATTATTATCGATGTATCCGTTCATTTTAAATGATAATCCTCAAAAAGCTCAAATAAATTTAGAGAAAGCAAAAAAAAAAATTGAACAAATTAAGCAAGCCTTTGGAAAATGAATTAAGAGGGGATCAATAACGGTAATACAGGCGCAAGCACTAGAAAAGAGACAAAATATGGTTTATATTAAGAAAATTATCTTAGAGAATTTCCTCTCTTTTCAAAAGGATGAAGTAGAATTTTCAGGAGATACCAAAGAAGTTGATCCACGCTTAATTCTAATAATTGGTCCAAATTGGTCCGGTAAGACTTCTATATTCCAGGCTATCAAATTTGTTTTGGGAAGTAATGAAAGAGATGATCGGTATAAAAAATGGTATGATTTCATTCATAATGGCCAAAATCATGCTATGGTAGAGATCCATTTACATTTTAAAGATGAATTAATCAAACTTCGAAGGATTGTAATTAGAGGTAAATCTCCATATTTCGAAATTCAAAAAGATGGTGATGATTCATTTAAAAAAATTTCCGCTATAGATATTCAAGAATTCATATCTCAATTGAATATTAATCCGGATAATCATTTCGCATTTGTTAGCCAAGGGAAAATCGATATTATTAAAAATTTAAAACCAAAAGAGTTATGCTCTTTCTTGGAAGAAGGAATTGGGCTAAAAGGATTAAGATTGGAAATTTTAGCTCAAAAACAAAAATTAATGGGCTTGAATAATGATTTTCTTGCACTCAAAAGCAGAAAGAATGCGCTAAATTTCAATTTGGATTCATTATTTCCTAAATTAAAACGATTAGAGATTAAAAACTCATTATTGACCTTAAAAAAACAATATGATGATGAGCTCTTATGGGCTAATCGGGAAAATTTATTAAAAATCATTGGGAATTTGGAGACTAAGTTAAATGAAATAAACTCACGAGTTAAGGAATTAAATAATAAAGTTGATTTAAATAAAAAGATTATTGAGCAGAAACGAAATATAATACTACAACTTGAATTTCAATTAAACGATAATTTGAAACTAATTGGAGAATTGAATTATAAAAAGAAAGACATATTAAAAAAAATAGAAATATGGAAGAGTGAAAAGCTCACAAGGAAATCAGAATTGGACTCTTTAAAAAAAGAGATTCTGAAAAATGAGCACGATTCTAAAAGTTATACACAACAAGAAAAGAACATTCAGGACGATATTACGAAACTTAAAAAAGAAAAAAATCTGATCACGAAAAACATAAACCAATTAATAGCGGAACAAAATGATTTAACAGTAAAAATTAAAGAAAATGAAATATTTTTCCAAGAGCATGAAAAGCTTTTAGATGAACAAAAGGATTATATTAGAAAAATTGAAATAAAAGATAAAGAAATTGACGATCTTAATCATGACATAAATGATATTCTCCTAAGTCTCCAAGACATAGAAAATAAATTTCAAAGTAACCCCTGGTTCGTGGAAAACCCTTCTCAAGATTTAATTAGAAAATTGGACAAAGATCTTAATAAATTATCTCAGGAAATTTTCGAAATTGAGTCAATTTTGAAAAAAAATGAATATGAAAAATCAAAGTTACTGAAGAAATTTAGTACTTTGAAAGAATCATTAGAAAAACGTAAAATAATTCTTCCAATGAACATAATTTTATTAAAAGAAGAAATTGAGAAGCACAATTTAAAAGTTAAAGGACCCATTATTGAATTTTTAAAATATGATGATGATCTTAGTTATGCTATCGAATCTGTTTTAGGAGAGAGATTATTATTTAGTTTTGTAGCTGATAATTGGGAGACTCTAAACACTCTAAAACAATTAAAGAAGAGATTAAATGCTTATTGCAATATTTACCTATCAAAAGAGGCAGTCATTACTCCTTTAAGAAAATTCATTGCTCCTGGGGTTATAGGGTATCTTGCAGATCTAATAAATATTGCAGATGATGATTTAGATATTAAGAAAGTAATTTATTCAAAAATAGGTAATTGTATTGTCATTCAGGAATATAGTAATAGTAAGAGTATATATGAGAATTCAGGTTTTAAAGGTAAATGCGTAACTCTCAAGGGAGAACAAATCGTTTCTTATAAATACACTTATGAAACTCCCTTCATAAAAAGATTAAAAGGATTTTTAAGTACAATCACTTTAAAGGAACAGATAGATGTTATTAGTGAGGAAATTGAAACCGTAAATAAATATATTTCAAATAAAAAATCCTTTCTATTAAGTCGAGAAAAAATCCAGCGAGACTTATATGAAAAAAAGGAGCTTTTCAATGATCTAATTTATAATTTTAATCAACAAGAACGATTAAATCAGAAAAGAAATCGATTTTATGAGATGATATATGAATGTGAACATCAAAAATCTATATTTGCGGAAAATATTAAAAAAATAAGTAAGCAAATTAAAATTTTAGAATCTCAAATAGAACCAGAGTTTATTGAATGGAATGATAGAATTAAAGAGATTCCTCTCATTCTTAAGGAGTATAATGAAAAATTGAATAAGTTAGATATAATTCAAGAAGAAAAAAACAACAATCTAAATGATTTGAAATCTAAAGCACTATCCATTAATAGTTTCATCTCAGATCTTAAAGAAAGATATTCTAAAAGGAATGAGGATTTTGAGAAATCAGATAAAAATTCTTTTAATATGTTCAAGAATTTAGAATCCATAAAAGAACAAATAATTATTAGCAATTCCGAAGAGCAACAATTAAATGAGGATAAAAGAAGGAATAGCACAGAAATAGATGATAGACAAAATGATCAAAATCGTTTAAAACTAAATTTGGGTCAAGAAAATTTTCGATTACAAGAGATAAATCAAGAATATAATGCAAAAAAGTTAGAAATAGAGAGGATTAATTCAGAGATCCAACCTTCGATACTGGAAAAGCAAATTGAACTTAGACCTATCGAGAAAATTAAAGAGGATATATATAACACCCAGAAAGAATTGATGAAGTATGCTGATGTGGACAAATCTTTACTTATTGAAAAAGAACGTTTATTATCAAGTTTAAAAGAAATTAATACAAATCAGAATTCATTAGAGAAAGATATCAAAGCAGCAATTAAAACAGAAGATGGAATGGAGAACACTTATTATACTAAGTTTAAAGGAATGTTGAGTGATTTAGAATCAAAAATTAATAATAAATTTAAAACTACGGGTATAAAGTCATATTGTTCGTTGGAATTAAATGGTAATTTTGAGGATTTGGGAATTATAATTAAGGCTGCAGTTTCAAAAGATCAATTAAAGTCATGCACTGCACTAAGTGGAGGACAGATCTCAATGGTCTCAATTTGCCTAATGCTTTCATTACAAGAAATTAAACCATCTCCTTTATGCTTGTTTGATGAAGCAGCAATGTTTTTAGATGACAAAAACGTAGAGATATCGTATGAGATGATAAAGTCCACTCTTGAGAACTTACCAATCCAATTAATGATGTTTCTTCCTAAATCCTCGAATGCATTATTCTCCTTAGCAGACAAAATAATCGGAGTTGCAAGAGTGGGTAATAAGGAATTATCAACAATTTTTCATCCAAAAATTATAATGACGGATTGAAGTATGATGGGATATGAGGATATTTCACAAGAGTTAACAAGATATATTGATACAATCAAAGAAGATGTAGTTACTGGTAAGATATCATTACTAGAACTGGAATTAAATCCAATTTTCAAACAATTAAAAGAATCTCTTAACATTTACAATATCTTCAACTATTCTCAAACATATGAGAAAGCTTGTATCTTACTTTCTCAAAAATTTGAGGAACTAAAGAATTTGTTAAATCATCTTGATAACGATGAAATTTTTATGCAATTCTTGAAATCTAAACCTAGTGATGTTGAAATAGAACAAATTTTAGGAAATTGTTGGAGGAAAGTATTTCATCTAGAATCAATTTCACCTGAATTTATGTTTTGGAGCAACCAACGTTTCAGTAAAGATCACCCATTTACAGAAAAGATTGAGCATGTTAAAAAAGAACAGATAGGAGGCTCATTCTTATTGGAGATTCCTCGACAAAAGTTCACTGAAAAAATGATGGATTTTTATAGCAGCATAAAAAATAAATTACCATGTAAATTTGATGAGCTTTTTGATGGGATCCAAGATCAAATAGAAGTCTACGAATTTTTCGTTTATATTCTACATCTTCTCCAAATAGGATTACTCAAGTATCAAAAAACAACAACTATAATATATGAGTGAAATATAAAAATGAATGAGATATCAATATTAATGCATCTATTAGGCAGACGAGTGAGTCTTTATGAATTTGGAGCAACAGAAGATGAGCTTCTCAGATATTTGAACATTAAAGGGAAAAATAAACATGTATGTCTAAAAAAATTAATCATAGATTTATCTAATTATATAAAACCATTAGGATATCATATAAACTTTAATCCTCTAAACTCTTATTGGTACTTATCAATTAATTCTGAAATTTCAGATATGTTTAAAACAAATCCATTTGAAGGTCACCCAAGTTTAGCAGCCACTTTATTTTGCACCCTAGCCTGTTGTTTAAAAAATAGCGGATACACCCAAATTCAAGAAATCATAAAATTAAGAAAGAAGAAAAACCTTTCAGAGGATTTAAAGGAATTGTCCAAAAAAGGGTATTTACTAATAGACTATGATAATAACGAGATTAGACTAACACCTCTTATTGGTTATCAATTAGACCTAAATCAATTGATTTTGAACTTATATTTAAAGAAAAGTGAAATGGATTCAAAAATTAATTAATTAAGTAAAAAGAGTTAATTTGTTGTAGTAATTTTTAAGATCATGGAAGCGACATGATCGTTATATTTTTCAACATCTTCAAAATTATCAACAGTTTCTCCACACGTGATAAAATAATCTTTTACATTAATTTTTCGTTGCTTGAAAAAAGTCGTGATCTTTGATTTGATTTCCTCCACTTTTGCTTCCTTATCACCTTCCAGCAAATCAATCTTATTAATGCATACAAAGATATTATCGGGAAAAAACCTAACATCATTGAAGAAATCAAATTGCGGATCTAATTCTCGTTCAGCTGAGAAAACTGCAATTATTTTAGTCGCTATTCTTGAAATGGTAATAATGCCCATTTTTACTACCGCGCGCTTTCTATCGCCTCCTGGTGCAAATATCGTATGAGCTTTACCATTTTCCTCTTCTCGAAAAACTACCCTATTGGGATGAATAGTTTTTGTTTCTTTTTCATTCAAAGCATCAGATTGTTCCCCTCCTGGAAGAGTAGCTTCACCACTAAAATCTGTCTTCAAAATACTGCATTTCAGTCCTCCTTCTACATTTTCAATCTCTCCTTTATTAAGATATCTAACAAAGAGACGTAATATTGAAGTTTTTCCTACTGAAACATCCCCCAATAAACCGATATTCGTCATCAGTCACCCTCCAATAACTTATTTAATAATAATTCATAATCAGTAACTAAAAACTGTTCTAGGAATGCGTTGTTATGAGCATGTATGAGTGCGATTAAAACTTCTTTTAAATTCTTTGCTTTGCTTGCGTATTTTATAAGATTTTGAGGAGTAGGTTCTTCATTAAATTCCCTTGGTTGTTGCTCAAAACCGAAATTTGATAAATCTGGTAAAGAATCAAAAAAGCCAAAGGCAGAATATCCTTGATATTGGTAAAAAACAAAAAATCTTGTCTTGATGGATTCAATTACTTTAGATAAATAAGCCGATGGATAAATTTCTCCTAAAATAAGGTCCTCATCTTGTTTTATTACGAAATATGGGGATATTGGAGAAATCTGATTTCCATACATTTCCTTAGGAGGTAAAGAAACAAAAGGTAATTTCTCAGCTACTATTGTCCATAGATCTTCGCGTTTTGAATTTAATAATATCTCTTTAATTTCGTCAAATGCAAAATAAAAATCTGATTGGAGTGCTAATAATGAACTCAAATATACAGAAAGTGAAGCAAAAGTAGCTTCTAACAGAGGTCTTCTTCCTTCATCTGTTCTAGATGGTTTCACGGCACCTTTCCAAGCTCTTAATCCCGTGTATGCAAAACCTTTAATGTCAAAAAAACTTCCTGAAAGAAATATAAAGGACGGTACGACTTCTTGTTCTTTTGTCAATAATTCTCTTGATTTATCATTAAGAGCATCTTCGAGCTCTTTATCATTAAATTTTGAATGGACTATTGGCATTATTAGCCATTTCTTTTTCTTCGCCAATTTTGTTGCACTTCCCTTATAATAATAAATATAATAAAAATTTTGAATAATTAATTTTTTGTATTTTATTTTATTTATCCATTTGGTATGTTAATACTTCTCGAATTTTTTCGGTAATTAAATCATAATCTTTAATTGATGTAAGATTGTTAATAACAATGTATTCTATATACTTCGTATTCTTATAAAAATCATAACTAATATTAAGATTTGGAGTCGTTTCCTTTATTTTTATCAATGCTCCCTTTAAAAAAATATTCATAAAATTTTCATTAGTTTCACCAATAGCCCGAATTTCGGGATCGATAAATTTAATGCTAACTTTTTTATAATCATAAAAATTAAGTATACAGATTAGGTGTTCTTCTTCATTCTTATCTTCTGAAAATATCTTTCTCTTAATATTTGTTCCCTTGAATTCTTCATTGGGGATGTCTTCCTTGAAATAGTCATCAGAAGTTTTTTTTTTTTCCGAATAAAGCTGGTCAGCACTTAAAAAAGATTTTGTAGAAATTAATGTATTTAAGCTAGAAAGTATTGAACGTAACTCTTCAATTTCTAGGTGGAGCACTTCTAGTTGCTCCTTTTTCTGATGATATAGAGTTTGTAATTTTGAAAGGAGTTCAGTAAGGCTTTTAGTATCTTTTTCATTCGAATGCATTGACATAATTATGTATTTAAATAACTTAAATTTATTTATTCAGTGGACTTGATTTAATTAATAAGAAAGAGAGGACACACATGCACTCAATGATTATAACTCCAAATCCATCAGATCCAGAAGTACAAATTTTATCACAAGAATTTAAAAATCGAGATTATAGTGTTAAATATTTCATTCCATCAATAGTATCTGTCAAAATTAATATCAATAAATTTCAGAAATCTTTTGAGAATCTTAATCCTCCTGCTGCATTGGTAAGAGGATTTGGTGCGGCAGCAACACAAAAAATATTTTTTAGATTAGATATTTTAAGTGCGATTGAAGCGATTGGTATTCAGTTGATCAATTCAAGAGAATCGCTAGAAATTGCTAGCGATAAATTCCTAACCTCACTTTTTCTGGAATATAATAATGTTCCTACTCCTAAAACTATTGTATGTGAAGGCACGGAGGATGCTCTTAAAGCTTTTGAAGAATTAGACAACGATGTCGTATTAAAACCACTTTTTGGCTCAAAAGGTATTGGTATTATTAGAATAAATGATAAAGCTTTTGCTGAAAATGTAATATATTCCTTAGGACAATTGAATTACGTATTTTATCTTCAAGAATTTATTGAACATCATAATCGTGATATAAGAATTCTTGTCTTAGGAAACAAAGCGATTGCAGGAATGTATCGAGTAAGTAATAATTGGAAAACAAATATTCATGCTGGAGCAAAGATGCAACCTCTTGAATTGACGAATGATCTAAAAAAGTTGGCTATTAGGGCTGCAGAAGTGACCCACACTCAAATCGCCGGAGTTGACATAGTAGAAAGTGAACAAGGATATCAGGTATTAGAAGTAAATTCGATCCCTGGATTTACAGCTTTACAAAAAGTGACCGATATTAATTTATCTGAAGAAATTGTCTCCTTTTTTCTGAAAACTGCAAAGAATTAATAAGAAAACAAAAAAAGAATTGATATTTGTTTAAAATTCTTCAATGAGACCAATTAAAAATGCGATAACGAGACATACAACTGCCCACACACCTGCATTAAAAATTGCTAGAAGTATTGCTAGAATGAGTAACGTGAGCCAATGGAATGGAAGAATTTCCCTCATCCCTACCAATATTGTTATCACACAAACTACTAAACCAATAATGAAAATAAGTACAGGCTCAAGACCTATATTTACATGAATATAGCTATAATTCGGGATATTTAAAAACCCTAAGATAATCGTGATCAATCCAATAATACCTCCAAGGACAGTTAAAATCCTCATGATATCGTAATTTTTATAATGCGTTTTCATTTTATTTCTCCTATTTTGATTGATTATATATTATTTATTTAGAACATCAATTAATTATTAAGTTCTTTACTGAATAATGGTTTTTATAGATTTGCTTTTTAAATTGTCAATTTATTATGCCATTTTACCTCTTTATTAGGGGTGAATAATGCTTTTCTTTTATTTCAAAATGTATTATCACGATATTTCTTCTTATTAAATAAAATGACTTTTGTCAGTTGGATGTGATTGAGGATAAAATCATTAGATATCGGAATAATATAGAGATTGCAAAAAGGTTAGCTACTCATCAATATGCTGATAAGAAATATTATGAAGAAATAGTTTCTAGTTTAGAAAGAGTCTTAAAATTCTATGAAAGATTAAAAGGATGGAGAGAAACTTCTTAGTATTTTCTTTAAAAATTAGAATTATCATCTTAATAAATTTAGACTAAATTCATTTTTTAGAATTTCAAATACTTTATGCATTGGTAAACCTATAACATTAGACGAGGAGCCATGTATATACTTTATAAATAGACTGGCTTTATCTCTTATTGAATAACTCCCAGCCCTTCCTTTCCATTCTCCTGTTTTGATGTAAGAATGGATCTCTTCATCAGATAAATCAGAAAAACATACCTTGGAAGAATCATAATCAACAACTATTTTCTCATTGCCAATTTCGGTTATTGCTAAACCTGTTATAAGATTATGGGTTTGATTTTTAAGAGATTTTATCATTTTATATGCCTCCTCCTCACTTTTAGCCTTCCCTATTATCTGACCTTGAAATTCAATAAGAGTATCTGCGGAAATTATGATAATATCTTTCTTACGATTATTTATCATTTTTTTTGCTTCTATCACTTTAGCTTTTGCTAATTCTTTCACTAAGAGTATGGGGTCTGATATTTTCTTTTTATATTCAGTTTCTTTTACATTTATTGATAATATTTCGAAATAAATTCCTGCTCTTTCAAGGATCTCCTTCCTGTCATGTGATTTTGATGCTAAGATAATTTTTTTCATTTATGATATCTTTACCTATTTACTACTGAGATATTTACAATAAAGAAGAATTTCATACTAAATCTTTCTTTTCAATTGAGTTCATTAAAATTGATGAAATCAAATTTCGTAGGATTTAATATTCCTCAAATAATTAATAATGATTATATTAAACGAAATAGTAAATGGTTTCAATTCTATGGTAATTTTCTTCGAATGGTTTTTCGTCCTTTTAATTTCTTATTTCTTAATTTTATTCCTTTATTTGCATTTTTCGGATAAGAATGTCTTGTATGAAAATATCATAGGGTTTGGAGCTCTTTTTATGGTTACAACTCACATTCTTCTGTTCCTAATTTTAATGTTCCAAGATAAAGCATTACATCAGACAATTTTACCATTATGGTTGACGACATTAGGCTTACCAATTATAATATTTTCGATTATCGTATTGATCTCGTCATTAGTGTATGTAATTATTAAGTTTGGATTTAAATCTGACGTTTTTGCAAGATATAAACTAAACATGACAAGAAGATTGCTTAAAAGGAGTAAAATTAGATATGATATCTATAGAAAATTGGCTCATGTATTAATCTTTATTGCATTATTTCTCTTATGGTATATAGGGGTTATTGTTGTAAAAGATTTTAGTGGTTCTACCCAAGGTATGATTCCTTATGAGAACAATATGTTCTATTTATATCTAAGGATTTTTACTGAACCAAATAGCATGAGTGATGTGTTATTTACCCTTGGTTGGTTCTATTACTTACTCTTCTTTTTCTTCTATTCCTTTACATTATTAATGCTTGCAATGGAATTCACCCGAAAAACGAGATATTTTACGTTCCCTTTCAATTTTATTTGTTCTATATATCTTTGTGATTATGAAGAAGAAGGTTATGGAGCTTATATGTATTTTACTTTGGGACAAATGTTTGCTTCATTCCTCTGTCCTCCAATGGTATATTTTGCTATCCTGGGAATGAGTTCCATAGCCGATTTAATGACGAGTCAAATCGGTATACGATATGGAACAAGAAAAATTAAAACTAATGGTAACAAATCATGGGAAGGGACACTAGCAGGATGTATTACCTGTTTTATTATTTGTTTTTTCTTTACAGGAATGATATGGTCAATAATTTTTACATTAGTCTTTTTTATCATTGATGTCCTCACAAAAAAACCTGTCAACGTTTCAGATAATTTATTGATTCCCATATGTTGCGCGCTTATATACGTATTAATTCGATATTTCTTTAATTTTAATTATTTCACAATATTTTTGAGTTGGATGTAATAACCTTAATTTTCTCCCACATATCAAAATAAATAAATAAATACAAAAATATAGAAATTAGAATTAAAAAAAAATTGTCATAAATATTCTTATGGTCTCTTATATTCCTACTATCTTAATTTTTATTGGATTCTCAGTAATAACTTGCATCTACGTCTTGATTAATAAAAGGGAAAAAATAGAAAAGAAAATATTAATTAATGAAATGTTAGTAGTAATTCTATTTATGAATGCTGGCATATCCTTCCCCTTTCTGTATCAAACAAATTCTCCGAGATTGACTTTGGGTTCTTTAAATACTCTATGGGCTTTAACTTCAATAATTTTAGTTTTAGAATTGATCGTGTGGATCGTAGTATTGGGATATAATGCATTAATTTCAAAAAAAGATCCTAAATTGATGGCAGAAAGGGATTATAAAATATTTCGTGATCAAGTAATTCGAAATTGGGTTGATGATCTAAAAGGTGAGTTTGGAAGAAAAATCTTACACATCTTCACTGTCGCAGTAATCTTTGTTTTTTGGACAATTGGTACAATTCTTGATTCAATGGGATATTTAGATACTGTTGGATTAGATAACTATAGTTTTTCGTATTGGTGGATAATAACCGTTGGGTTTGCATTTGTTATAATGTTCCAAATTGCTGATCTTGCTCGATTAAATAAATCATATATGCTACCAAATTGGGCAAGAAATTGGTATTTATCAATGAGACCAGAAGAATTAGATACGTTTATAGCATCCACACCTTTAGTTTTAGCATTTGTACCATTCATTTTTGCACCTTTCCCGATATTAGGAGCTGTTGCACTTATCACAACTGCAGCAGATGGTTTGGCGTGCATAATTGGAAAAAAGTATGGAAAGCATCCATTAAGAAAAAATTCTGGAAAGACTAAGGAGGGTTTCATTGCCGGTGCGTCCTCAACATTTTTAATCGTAATTATGATAATGAGTCTATATCAACAATGGATGCCATTGAATTTTGTTAAGATTTTATTAATGGCATTCGTAGCAATGGTTCTCTTCATGTTAATTGACATGTTTATAAATCGAATCTCGGATAATATTTTAAACCCAATTTTAACGGGTTTTGGAATGTGGTTAATCTACGTTCTAATTTGAAATTAGAAGAGATTATCCACCAAAATAGAGATAAAGAAAGGCAATATCATCTCCATCCTTTATTTGGGTCTTTAAAAAGTTCTCATCTCGATAACTCCTCCCATTGATTATGATAGAAAGAAAAGAACTAAATTCCCCTTTAATTTTCTTATCCCATAATAGATCCTTGAATTTTGGACCATATTTCTCGTAAAAAAAGATAAATAATTCCTCCAAAGTTAATTCATTTTCTAACTTAATTATTTCATTTGTAGTATTAGTTATCTCATTAAATGGTGGTTCCCAACGTAGTTTTAGTGAAATCAATTTTACAGTCCATTTTTTACTGGTTAAACTCTTTAAAATGTATATATTATTCCGAATTTAAAATTTTGCTGGTTATTTTATAAAATTATATTAAAGTTTTAACAAGAAGTTTATAATATTAGAAATGATACAAAATCATGGATTTATTGAGGTGTTTAAAATGGCTAAAGTGATATATGTTTCAAAACAAAATGTTAGAGATGCTTGGCTGTCTGCCGTAATCCAGGTGTTATATGAAGGAGATGATATTAAAACAGAATATGATAAGCCCGATGACCTCCCATCAAAAGATGCAACAGTTATGGTTGAAATAGAAGAACCATTTAGTGCGCCCATTATGAGAAAAGATAAAATAATGAAAATTAAGTCCAAATATGATAATTCCTATGAAATTTATGGATGCATGGCAGATACATATTTAATCGGTTCAATTCAAGGTGGATACATCGAAGAAATACTTGAGGGTGTTAATGATCATTATATCTGGGATTCTGGAACGAGTTTTCCTTATTCATACCATGATCGAGTTTATAATTATGCTCCTTTTTCTCTTGAAGATTCGGTTTATGTTAATTATGATTTAGAAATTCTTAGCAACCAATTTGTGAAGAATCATGAAAAATTAAAAAGAGCGGGAAAAATAGCATCCTCAAAAGATTCAGAAATATGGAAATTGAAGAATCTTGTAGAGTTTGATTTGAATACCAAGATTTCTGATCAAGTAGGAATAAGTAAAATTCCTATAGAAATTATAAATTTTCCTCGAATAAATCAGATTGAATATATAATAAGAAAACTGAAAGAAACTCCTTTTTCTCGCAGGGCTCAAGCAATAACGTGGCGTCCATTAGTGGATCCATTTCACTTTGATCCCCCATGTCTCCAAAGAATTTTTATGAGAATTAAAGATGGAAAATTATTGATGCAAACAACTTGGAGAAGTAGGGATTTATTCCGAGCATGGGAAGCAAATGTCAATGGAATGATTAGGATCCAGAAATATGTAGCTGAGGAACTTGGTGTTGAGATTGGACATTACGTAGATTTTAGTAACTCACTCCATATATATGGTAGTACAATATTAGAATTAAAAGATATGCTCAAACGAATGATCAATAAAGGAGAAGAATTTCCTGCGGAAGCATTAGAATTAATGAAGAAATATGAAGAAAATTAACTCCTAATACCATTTATTGGAAATTTTACATGTGTATTTTTATCCTCCTATTGTTCTAATATCAAAATAGAAATTGATTTTACAGAGGAAATCTCATTTAACTATTACGTTGAAAATATGTAAAAAATATAAGGTTCTACCCTATCTATTTAATATAAAAATTCTATAAAATTTTGATATAGAATGAAGTAAATCTTAATGACTCTAATGGTTAAAGAGATAATTGAATAATGGCGCAGAAAGAAAAATTTGCTAATTGGAAAGAAAATCTAAAAGAAAGTCTATTTAAAAGTATTATCTACAGAATTATAACAATCGCTCTTGGAATATTAGTTGTTTTTATTATTACAGGTAGTTTAGTAGCTGCACTTTCTCTC
This sequence comes from uncultured archaeon, assembly GCA_964493715.1. Lineage (GTDB taxonomy): Archaea > Asgardarchaeota > Lokiarchaeia > Sigyniarchaeales > SOKP01 > SOKP01. The sequence continues at coordinate 2,823 of CAZBPC010000048.1, read as the reverse complement.
GGAATTATTACGGAAACAGTTCAATTTATTAATTATTTTATTTATGAATCGGTATGGACTAATTATCATGATAGAAGAATAAAGAGAAAAATCGAAGAGATGAAAACAGTTGATATCAAATTTGATTTTAATTTGATTAAGGATATTTCTTATGAATTTTCTCAAACAAATACTTTTATCAAAGAACATTATGATTCTATTATAAAATTTCTTGATAATCTTTTGAAAAACAAATATTTAGCTGAAATATATGATATTATCCTCAGAGATAAGACTTATTTCGAATTAAAGCATAAGGAAAGAAGTTTTACCCAATCTTGAAATTTTATTAGGCATAATCATCGAAAAAGGAATTAATTAAAAAGTTTAGGAAATATTTCTATTGTATTCCTTTCAATTTGGTTTTCCATTTCAATTATATCAACCTTTTTTATATCACCAATGATTTTTAATACATCTTTTATCATCATGGGTGTTCCAATCTGTCTCGAATATTTAACTGGTCCATCACTTTCCAATAACATATGATCTATATCAACCATTTTAACAGTTTTTCTAACCGGTGGAGCTTAATTTTTTTAGGGTGTTATCGAAAAATAATGTCCTCTTTCAATTCTTTCTTTCAAAAATTGTTCTGATCCTGAATACCAATGTATATTCACATTAGAGATATTTTATGATGGGAGTAGCTCAAAAACCTCCTTCTCCGCTCCTTTTGTATGAATTTTAAGTTGCAACTTTGAACTTTTTTTTGCAACTCTCCAAAAGAAAAGAGTTTAATTTTATTTTAATTGAATTATATATTTAATTTACTAAAATCTCTCATTTAATTCCATTTTTCACGAAATTAAGTTCAAATCTCGATTCAAAATGAAAAGTTTATTAATTTTCAAAAAATTATTTTTTATCTTTAATAAAATCAAGAAAATTCATATAATTATCTCTATTTTTTATTGGATCCCTTTTTCTATAATAAATCTCTGGACTTAGATTAGTATTACGTGCCCAGTTAAACAAAAGTTTAATATAATAATCAGAAGTTGATTCTTTCTATGTTATCCCTAGTTTTAATTGTAATTTCTTACTAATTTCAGATTTTTCAAGCTCAATTAATTCATTTTCTGAAATGATGTCAACAAAAGTCTAAATAGGTTCATTTCTAATGCACTTTTTTTAAACATCTCCGAAAAAATTGCATTATCCTCATTATACTTAATTAATTTATCTAAAACTTTAATAGAATGTGTTCTTAAATTATATTATCTTAAGACTAGGTCATTCTCAAGTGTATCCCTTGCCCAAGAGTGGAGATCTACCAGTTTATATGTCTTTTCCGTCCATATTTTTTAGGTCGAAAATTAAAAACTAACAAAACTTAATAACTTTAAATATCTAAATTACTTATGGTAGTGATTAAAAGAGAGGGGATTTTACTTGAAGCGACTGATTTAGAATTTGAAAATCAAGCAGTTTTAAATCCTACGATATACCAAGAAGATAATACCCTTCATATGTTCTACCGTGCAGTAAGAAAAGGGAATTATTCAAGTATTGGATATATTAAATTAGAGGGTCCTTTAAATATTATTGAAAAAAAAGAAGAACCTATTATTTTTCCCGAACATGATTATGAAATCCACGGTGTAGAAGATCCTAGGATTGTTTCACTAGATGGGATTTTTTATCTTTTTTATACAGCATATGATGGAAAAAATGCAAGAGTTGCATTTGCAACAAGTAAAAATTTGATTAATTGGGAGAAACACGGGTTAATTACTCCTTCAATAAGTTATGAAGATGCAAAAAATATATTCAAGCAATCGCATTTGAAACAGAAATATTTTCTCTTCGTATCATATATTAAAGATATTACCGCTCCAGACGTTCTTTTATGGGAAAAAGATTGTTATTTATTCCCTGAAAAATATAACAACAAATTTGTTTTAATACATAGGATCTTACCAGATATTCAATTAATTGATTTCATGGATTTTAATCAATTAAAGAATCTAAAGTATTGGGAAGAATATTTAAAAAAATTAGACCAACATATCTTGATGGAGCCAGAGTTTAGTTACGAGTCTCACCATATAGGAGGTGGAGCACCTCTGATCAATACACCATTAGGTTGGCTTTTAATCTATCACGCAGTTGAAGATACTAATACAGGTCAAATCTATCACGTCTCTGCGGCCTTACTTGAAAAAGAACCTCCCTTTAGAGTTATTGGTCGGTTGAAGAAACCACTTTTCTCTCCAAAGGAGGATTACGAGAAAATGGGCGATGTTTGGAATGTTGTTTTTCCTACAGGCACTGCTATTTTCAAGAATAGATTGTATATCTATTATGGAGCAGCCGATAAGCGGATAGCTGTAGTATCACTTAATCTTACTACGTTATTAAAAGAATTAATAAAATCCCAATCCAATTTCGATGTGGATATAGGATTCCTTGCTGGAGAAATCTTTAAAATAGCTTCTAAGAAAGAAATTAATTTAGAGCTGCTAAAGAAAAATTATGCAGATAGACCAGATTTATTACTAATGGCAATAGGCTGGTTAGCGAGGGAAGAAAAGGTTATTTTTAGATGGGAAAATGGTAAATTAAAAATATGGACCGGTGATATTAAGTAATTAGTATTTAGTTTCTTACTTAGACCTCGAGAAGGACCTCCTAAGTCTTAAAATCATCCTTATAATAATAATAATAATAATAATAATAATAACCCAAGAATTTATTTTTGATTGTAATCGTAAATTTCTATCTTGTCGAAATAAAAAAAAATATTGAGAGTTTCTTTTAAAATATGAGAAGATATCCAAA
>CAZBPC010000047.1:0-25239 GCA_964493715.1 uncultured archaeon | reverse complement strand
TACGATGATCCTCTTTAAAATCGTTCCTTAATTTTTTTACATTTATTTCCATAAAAATCAATTTTATAATAATTTGTTATTTTAGAAATTCATCCTAAAGTTATAAATAGTTTTATAGTAAAAAAAAATAAAAAAAAAATTACCATTGTATCTCAGCTCAATGGGCAGGATGATCTGATTGTGGATTAACATCAAAGTGTGCATCTAAAACGGTGATATCACTAAACAGAAAAATGTAGTCTATGTGATGACTCATGTTCAATCTATCACCGAATCCAGTTGGAAAAATGGTTAAGCAAGCATCTTGCAATGGGGTTACCGTTCAATTATAATATTCACTTCCTTGTTCAAAATTAAATTTGCTTATGGAAATGACTTTAATCTTGCTTCCAATAGGATTCATTTGTCTGATTAAATGAGTTGAAATTTTGGATTAAAAATTGTTTTTACTATATTAGCAATGACAGTTATAATTCTCGAAAACTTATATTCAAATATCAATTCAATATGATAATTAAGATGATAAAAAAGATATGAAAGACTCAATTGAAAGAATCGAATTAACACCATTATTTGTTCCCTTTAAAGATTCCGTTAAAAAAGCAATGGAACAATCAGAAGGTGGATTAGGTATGGCTATAGAGGCTGAAGAAGCGTGGCTTGGTGGCGATTTTGTAATATGCAAGTTATTTAATAACGATGGGAGTATGGGATTAGGAGAGTCATTTATTTGGTTACCCGAAACAGGTGTCTCTCCGACTCAAATTATTGATATCATTAAAAATTCATTGTCGAAATATCTCATAGGAGAAAATCCTTTTAATATCGAAAGAATAAATTATCGAATGGACATTAATCTAGCACGTAATGAGGTTGCAAAAGGACTTTTAGACATGACATTATATGATCTTATCGGAAATATCAATGAAATACCTGCTTGTTATTTAATGGGAGGAAAAATAGTCGAAAAAATTCCTTTAGCAGCTTTAATTCCATTAGGTAGTCCCATGTTAATGAAGGGATTAGTGCGATCGTATTACAAAAAAGGATTTCGATCTTTTAGATTAAAATTAGGGAAGAGTATTGAGCAAGATAGAGAAATTGTTTTAGCAATTAGAAATGCTTTAGGAAATGATATCCATTTACGTGTGGATTATAATCAAGCTTATACGCCTCAGAACGCCGTTCGAGCGATTAAAGCAATAGAACCTTATGGGATAGACTATGCAGAAGAACCCGTGAAATCTAATGACTATTTGGGAATGGCATATGTACAAAAAAACGTAGATACACCTTTAATGTCTCATGAAGGTTTTTTTTGTTTGAGGGATTTTATCACATTAGTAGAATTGAATGCTGTAAGAGTTTTAGGAATTAATTCCGAAAGACCTGGAGGCGTTACCAAGGCTTTAAGAGCTATAAGTTATGCAAAATTGCGAGGTTTAGGCGTAGTTTTGCACAATCAACCATTAGGAATTGCCTCAGCAATGCATATTCATCTCCACGCTGCAAAATATGACTCAATTAATTATGCTACCGAACTTTTTGGTCAAGAAATGTTAGAAGATGATTTAATTTCAATTCCTATCGATTACAGTAATGGATTTGCTCAAGTTCCAAAAGGTTCTGGATGGGGTATAAAAATTGATGAATCTGCTTTGAATAGATTAGCTACTTCAGAAACATCTATTATAGAGTAATTACAATATTTAAAATAATAAAAATTAAAAAATTGGAGATAAGAATTATATTTCTCTTAAAAATATTTCTACAGCTTTATTATAGTCATCAGTTGCCTCATATTGGATCATGTGTCCGATTTTTGGAGTAAAAACTACCAATTTTGAATTAGGAATTTTTTGGGTCATCAATTTTGACTCTTCAGGAAGGATAAAATTATCCTTATCGCCTGTTAATATCAAGGTAGGTACTGTGATATCTAAGAGTTTATCCTCAACATTATAATCATTAACTATTGATTCCATTGTTCGAAGCGCCACAAATTCTTCATTTTCAAGAGTTCTATCAACAAATTCTTTTATTAGCTTTGTTTGTTCTTTCCGTGCCTTTCGTTGAAAACAAAGACCTACAAAGATTGTTTCAATTGTCTCACGATCTTTAATAGACATTGTACCAGCTCTTAAATCTTCGATATATTGAACCAAACCAAGATTCTTTAATTTGGGAGCCGTTCCCATCAGAATTAATCCTTCTAACCTTTTTGCTAGTACTGGATTTGTAGCATAACTCAAAGCAATCATTCCACCCATGGAATGACCACAAAGGATTATTTTTTCATCCCCAATTATCTTTTTTAAAGTTTTATCCAAATAATTAGCTAGATCATGTAATTTATACGATTCTGATTTTGGCTTATCACTTTTTCCATGACCCAAATGGTCAATTGCAATAGTTCTATAGTTTTTTGAGAAAATTTCTATTTGGGTTTCAAATAACCAAGAAGAGCCTAAAAAACCATGAATAAAAACTACATTTTTCCCTTCTCCTTTATCTAAATAAAAGATTTTATATCCTTCATCTAATTCTATAAATGGCATGTTTTACACTTTTAATTTATGTGTTAAATTAATAATTGATCGACATTATATTTAAGATTACAAATATTTACTTATCTAATACTTAGCTATAAATCGCCAAAAGGGGATTATTATTTTCAAAGAAGTGAAAAAGGCTTATAAGATACTTTTTAAAGCAGCTAATCAGACCCCAGTAATGAAAAGCAGAACTTTAGACGTATTGACGAAAAGTAAAAGAGTTTTTGTAAAATGTGAAAACTTTCAAAGAACTGGATCCTTCAAATTTCGAGGTGCTTGGAATTGCATTAGCCAAATACCCTTTAGAGAAAGAGAAAAAGGGATTATTGCTCATTCATCTGGTAATTTTGCTCAAGCAGTAGCATTAGTTGCAAACATCTTAGGTATAAGTGCTACGGTTGTAATGCCTAAAAATGCGACTACTTCTAAAATAGAAGCTACAAAGGGTTATGGAGCAAAAATCCTTTTTTCAGAATCTACTATCGAGGATCGTGCAAGATTGACCCAGGAGCAAATAGATATATATGGATATAAATTAATTCATCCATTTGACGATTATAATGTAATTTTTGGAGGCGGTACAACAGCTTTAGAATTTATTAATCAAATTGGGACTTTAGATTTATTATTAGCCCCAATTGGAGGAGGTGGATTAATTAGTGGTTGCTCAATAGCAGCAAAAGGATTAGACCCACGAATTAAAATTATTGGAGTTGAACCCAAAAATGCTGATGACGCCTATCAATCTTTCAAATTAGGAAAACGGATTCCTGTTGTAAATCCTAATACAATCGCTGACGGATTAAGGACATCAGTTGGTGAGAAAACCTTTCCAATAATCCAAGATTTAGTAAGTGAAATAATCACAGTTACAGAACAACAAATCATTGATGCAATGAAATTTTATTGGGAACGCATGAAATTAATTGTTGAACCTTCTGGTGCTGTTCCTTTAGCCGGTTTACTTTATGGAGATATTAACCCTTCTTTAATTAATAATAAAAAGATTGGGTTAATTATAAGTGGTGGAAATATAGATTTAGCAGATTTTTTCACTACCTTGCAGTAAAAGTTAAATTAACTAATTTTGATGATAAAAATGGAATGTAAACTTAAAAATTCAATAATATACTATGAAACCTACGGCAACGGCTTCCCAATTATAAATCTCCATGGGTTCACCCTTGATCATCGAGTACTTAAAGGATGTATGGAACCCATTTTTAAGGAAAGGAATAATTATAAGCGCATTTATTTCGATTTACCAGGAATGGGAAAGACCAATGCTGAATCTTGGATAAAGAACTCAGATCAAATGCTTGATATATGCATTGAATTTATAAAAAGGATAATTCCCAATCAGAGATTTTTAATCGCGAGTGAATCTTACGGTAGTTATTTAGGTAGAGGTATTATTTATAAGGAACCTGAAAATGTTGAAGGCGCATTATTTATTTGTCCTGTTATGAAAGCTGTACAAAATGAACGTATTTTGCCAGAAATTAACATTCCAATTCCACAACTGAATTTAAAAATGTCAAAACGCTATAAAAAAGAGATTCAAGCTGGGATAGATATTGCAAATAATGATTTTTTAGACAAACTTGCAAAAAAAGGGTATCCATTTTCATCTAATGTAGATGAGAAAATAAAAAGATTTGATAAACCTTCACTTTTTTTATTAGGCAGGCAAGATTCGACGGTGGGATATCAAGACGCATGGGATATCATAGAAAAATATCCACGTGCCACGTATGCAATATTAGACCAAGCAAGTCATAATCTACAGATAGAACAAGAACAAACTTTTACTATTTTGGTGAAGGAATGGTTAGATCGAATTGAATCTTCTCTTTCAAATAAAGAGAGTTAAAAATAAAAAAAATTATTTATCAATGTTAGGTACATTTTTAATTACCTCATATTTACCTTTTAAGAGTTCTGCTAACATATCTACAGCGTTTTCCCATAAATTTTTCATAATCGATTTAATTTTCTTAAAATCATCTTCATTTTCGAGGATTATATCTGCTTTTTGCTCCTTTTCATTGATTTTAATTTCCATTTGAAGATCTTCTTTCAATCCACCGTAGAGTTTTAAAATAATTGGGATCTCATCGGGATAAAGAAATTTTCCAAAGATATCACCTTTAACAATAAGAGTTATGGTAAGTCTTTCTTTATCTTCAATTATCAATATCTTTTCTTTGAATTTTTCCTTCATGATAGGTATGAGTTCTTCCATTATTTATCATCTCTTTTATCTTTTTGAATAATTGGGATATCGATGTAAGATGCATGATTTTTCGAATGATAAACGCTTATTGTTGGTCTACCTTCGGTCGGATATCTAGAGAAAGTGTCCTTATCGCATCCAGCTATCGCAATTCTCAACTTATGTCCTTTTTTTATAAGAACAGAAGTAACATGTAGTCCAAACTTGATCTCAGCAATTTCTCCAGGAATAAGAGGGGATGCATCTTTTTCTAAAAAGCTATGATAGGGAATGAGAGTTTTATAAGGAGGTTGGTTTAGTGATATTTTTCTATGTATAACACGAAATTCTCCATCTGTGATGTAAGTAACATTTCCTTCATCATCAACATCTTCAATATATGCGAATATAGCACCATCATCATAAGTAGAAGAGATGTATAGGCACGCTATAATTTGTCCGGTAATTTCTGTATCCTCTGTAAATGGCGCACTATTGTAAGTCAATAATCTTTCATCTTCTTTAGCTCGTTTATCATAAATGATAGGTAAGCCTAAAAGTGCCCACCAACGATTAAATCTCCCCGAACTAGAACGATAATTGATTTTATAATCATCTTTCGAATTTTCCTCATTAGGTATTTCTTTAGATAAATTGAAGTTATCGGAAAAATATAACTTCTGATAGTTACATCCTTTTGGTGGCCAGGTCATGGTTTTTTTCCATGCTTCCTCAACAATTGTATAATAATATAATATTTTCCCTTGGATTCCATCTCCATGGATACATTGATCAAAGAAATTCATCCAAGTTTGTATTCGTTCATGAGGTGAGGGGCTTACATTAGACCTATCCAAATGAAATTGATTAGCAGGGAGTGCCGCACCGTGATTCCAATCTCCCAAAATACAGATTAATGGGTTTGTATAATTAAGGAATCTATGAATTATTGCATCACAATAACCCGTATCATAATAGGAACACCAAGCTAATATTGGAATGTCTGACTTTTCGATTAGTGGTTTTCTTTTAAATACACTAAGATCGTCAATATTCGTATTATCAGGAAGTTTTTCGTCTCGGAAGCTTTTATTTATAGTATGTTCAAAAACATATTCGTTTGATTTATGTAGTTCTGCAACTTCATTGAGTAAATTCAAATCTTTATCAGTATCAACAGGCTTGACACCTCTAACATATAACCATAACTCAGGCATGACTTCTCTAAAGACTTTTGGATTATTTATATCCAAATTCTTCCCTAAAAACGACCATGCTTCCATAAATCCATGATCATACACGCCTCCGGGAAAAGCAACATCAGTATAGGGATCCCAAAATCCATGCCCTGGTATAACGGCCTTAATTGCCGGATGATTATTTGAAGCAAATAGTTCTGTAGTTGTACCAGTATATGAAATTCCTTTGGAAACCACATTTCCATCTGACCATGGTTGAGATATAATCCATTCAACAATATCATGGCCATCCTTTACCTCTTCCTCAGAAAAAGGATACTTTCTTGTCCCATATGATGCACCTGTCCCCCTCACATCAGTAATAATAAATGCATATCCTCGAGCTGTAACTATTTCTGGATTGGGTGCTGTAGAAACAATTTCATCAAAAACCCATCTGAATGGAATTCTCAATTCCATTGCTCTCCAATAACGCGTTTGAGTTAAAAGAGCTGGAATTTTATCATTTGGCCTTAAATCTTTCGGCAAGCAAAGTGTCACAGCGATTTTTACGCCATCCCGCATTTCTACGTGAAAATTTTTCAATGAATACTCGCTGGAATACTTCATTGAAGGGATTTTACCAATCTCTTTAAAAGGATTGTCTTTAATTGCTTTTGAGTCTGTCATGTTACTTGATTTCTTTTAAAATTAATTAAATATTATTATCTAACCTTGATTATAACTTTTTTTTCTTAATTAATTTTATAATCATAAAATAGAAATAATGTGCCAGTTTGTTTATTTCTAACATACTTTAGGAAATTAAATAGGTGACTATAGATTTTTTGTGAAATATTAGGAGAAAAAATCCCATTGGTGATGACTGGAACATCCCCTTTTTTAGGAGCAGCACAATTTGGGGCAAATGCGCGCATTTATCGCAAGAAGTTTATGAATGACACTCAAGCATTGCTAGAGATCATGGAGGCTTGTTATGAAGCAGGAGGTCGAGGAATTCAAATGATTCCAGTTGGTAAAGTAGCAGAAGCTGCGAGAATCATGCGGGAATCTCATGATGATTATATAATTACAGGTTCCACAGCACCAGGACCAGACCCTTTAATTGAAGAATTAGTTGAGTCGGAAGCTAAGATTATTTTCGCACATGGAATGGTTTCTGATAAAAAGGATGAAAATCTTACCAGAATGATTGAAAAAATTGCCTCCAGAGGGATAATTCCTGGAATTGCTGCTCATAATCCTATTTCTACATTGAATTATGCTTTTAAAAACACGGATGTGAGAGCATTCTTAATTCCTTTTAATGACACAGGAATATTCATGGGAGATAAAATGCAATTAGAAGAAATTGTTGATACAAGGGACGATTGTTATTTTGTCGGCATGAAAACCTTATCCGCTGGGAGATCTAATCCAGAAGTCGCTTATGATTATATATCAAAGCACAATATTTGCTCTGTTACGATTGGAATGGTTACCACGGAAGAAGCAAAACATTCCACTAAGATTGCCTTAAATGCATTTAAAAACAAACAAGAATAAAAATGCCAGAATTATCAGAAGTTGAAACTTTCAAGAAATACTTTGATAAAACCTCATTGAATCACGTGATAAAAGAGGTAAAAATTAGAGATGAGCGTATCTTAAAAGTCTCAAAAGAAATATTTGCTAAAGCTCTTAAAAATAAAAAATTTCAAGAAACCATTAGACATGGAAAATATTTGCTAATAAAAATAGACCCTCAATATCTAATCATGCATTTTGGCATGACCGGAGATCTCGAGTATTTTGAAAACGCAACAGATGAGCCAAAATATACAAAAGTTTTATTTCAATTTACCAACGGTCACTTTTTATCATATATCTCTCAAAGAATGTTTGGGCATCTCGATTTAACAAATTCATTAGAAGATTTCCTTGATAAAAAGAACTTGGGACCTGATGCTTATAAGATGTCATACGATGATTATAAAACAACTCTAGGTAGACGATCTGCTATCATGAAATCTGCATTATTAAATCAATCCATATTCGCGGGTATTGGAAATATCTATAGTGATGAGATTTTATTCCAGAGTAAACTCAATCCAAAGAGAAAAATTAATACTCTTGATGAAAATGAACTAAAAGAGTTATTTCAAAACATTAAAAAAGTATTACAATACGGTATTGATTTTAAAGGAGAATTAGAAAATTATTCTAAAGATCTTCTAATCCCACATAGGAGCAAGGATGGAGAATGCCCAACATGTGAGAGCAGAATTGAAAGATACGAAATTTCAGGTAGGCATGGATTTTTCTGTCCTAAATGCCAGAAGTAACTTTCTTTAATCAATTTTCTTACCAAAACTTCTATAAATGAAGTAGGCTGCAAACAATCCAAGCGGAGCTGCAATAAATAAATGAATTAAACGATATGGATTATTCTCTGGTAATGTATTATATATTACTAGTAAAATCATTAATATGTATTCTGCAAAAGAAGAAATTAAAAATAATTTAATCCTGATGGCAATTTTGACTCCCTTAAAATTTTTAAGCAATTTAAAAGCCATGATAACTTCAGGAATTACAAGAATGAAAATAAGATATATCAAATTTGAAATAGCGAATGGCAAAGAAAATACGGGTCTCCACCCCGTACTAATATTATAGTGAATTCCGTTATATAAAATACCAATCCAAATAACATAGCTTACTATTATGCTCAACAATACTATAAATATTAAATATTTTATGAATGAAATGCTTTCTCCAATGTGGAGCAATAACCAACTAAATAATACCAAAAAACAGTTAGATAGCATTAATAAATACCATGAAGTTACATAAAATGCATAAGAAAAGGGAGAATTGACTGTAATGATTGAAAAAATTGCGAATGTTAATGCTGTAGCCATCATTAGGAAAAGTGAACTTATTGTAATAGTGGAACGATTTTTTGCCCGTTTTAATAATTTATAAGCAAACAGTGAATTGTAAATAATAGGCCACGTTTGCGATATCGCTACAATAATTATTCTCTCTGTTAAGGCACTTTGAAATATCATTTTTTATGGAATAACTTTTCTCACTTTTATCTTGATAATCCTAATTTAAATTAAATATTTAAAAGATTTAGTCTTTTATGTCGAAAACATCTGTGACTTTAACATCTCTACTCTGTAATATTTTAATATAAGTTCTTCTAATTTTTTGTTAAATCGTTTATTCTTAATAACATTTACGGGAGTTCTGCTAATTAATTCCTTTACAGCATCAATTATAGTTTCAGTATAATTCTTAAATTTCTCTTGGTTTTTCTCTATATCTCTTATAGCGTTTAGATTATCTTGGAGAAGTTCTCTGACTATATTTTTAGTATTGCTCAATGTCGGAACGATAAATTTTTCGTATTCTGATCGAACCTTTTTATCAACATAAACGATTTTGTTTTTTTTGATAACCATTCCATCTTTGATAACTTTTCCATTCTTATCTCTCTTCTTCCCTTTCTCACATAAACTATTAATGTAGTCATAACCTTTAGTTCTACTTTCATGTTTGAATTGTTTATCAATATAAGTCTTCAAAATGGGTATTTTAGTCCCCTCAAAAGATAAAAGAATCAAAAAGGCTTGAAATTCTCTGGATGATATTGTTTTTTTGTGACTTTTTTTTTTTTTTTTTTTTTTTTCATCATCATCACTTTCATCACCATCTGGTATCTCCCGGTTTGGAATTAAAAAATCCCAAATATTAGGTTGTTTTATCCAATTTTTATTTTCATTCATAAGATTTTTTTTGTAATTTGAATTTTTTTTAAATTGTGTAATAACAAGAGAACTTATGATTTATATATTTATTGTAAATTTGCAATGCGCTATAAGAATTAAGACAATGTAAATTCATAAAATATTCTCATAGAGTCCTAAAATATCTTTATTCAAAATTTTTTAACCTAAATTGGGGACATTTCTCAAAAATTACCCAAAATAGGTAACAAACCTATTTAACTTAGCTCATACATTACTTAATTGTAAAAGAAAAGATCCAGGGTGAGGAAACCTTAACAGGGTGGGGTTTCTCGAATTAAGAGGGCTTTTTTTACATTTTTTTTTTAATCTCTTTCTATACGTCTTTAAGTGAGAAGGCAGAGAAGTTACTTGAAAGGGAAATAATTAAAATCTTGATAAATGTAGAACGAAATAGCTCCGATGAAATGAAAGTAATAGATTTCTTTAACGCCATCTTTACCTACTTACAGCAATTAAATGCCGAAAAGGACTTTATCAAAAAGCTCTTATTCACAAAAAAATAAAATAAATTACGTGAGATTTATGGATCTTATGAAAATCTCCTTGCTAATTTCTTTATTGATTTTATCCAAGAGAAAAAAAAGCTTGAGTTCTCAATTGAAGAACTTAACAACAAGCTAGAAACTATAGAATCAGAATATGATAATAAATCCGATATTGGAAAATATAAAGCACGCATAAAAAATATACAAGAAAACAATAAAATACGTCAATTAAAAAAAGAGAGAGAACATAAAGGGACAAATAAGAAGATTACTCCAAAAAAAGATGAAATCTGGTATTAAGATTGACGATTTAATCCTTTATTCTTGGGATAAAAATGAAAAGGATCTACAATCCTTCCCTTTATACAGACTTTTAGGTGATATCTTTTAAATTACAGGCTAATTGGTAAATAGATTGAAAAGATTTAATATAGGAATAATGTTATTTTTAATTTCGAATTACTTTCTCAAAATTTATAACTTATCAATTTAGATAAATTTTTTTCCCTTAACATTACACTTTTTTACTGGTTTTTAATTTATCTTTTAAAAAGCTGATATTTTCTTCAAGTTTCTTCATTATTGGCTCGTCTGTTAACTCAAGATGATTAAGAATTTCAAAGGCTTGCTCAAATTTATTTAAAGCTTTTGGATAATCTGCTTTTCTATAATATACTCCTGGAATATTGAAAAACTTGAAGAAGAGCATTTGAAGTGATGTAATTAAGATCCAAATAATGATTAGGATCGTTAATATCCATTCAACGATAGAATATAAAGAAAATAATAATATAAAAAAAACGATGACAATTACCATTCCCAGATAAGATAAATATCTTTTAAATTTAGGACCAATATAGCTTATTGATGAACTCCCTATATACATTAAAATACTATATAATCCAATATAAGCTGATGTCCCTGCAAAACTTATAAATGCAACAGAATAGTGGAAAATGAAAAATAAATCAAGATATGACTTATCAGGGATTATTCCTACTAAACCTATACAAACACAGCTGAAAATTGATACCCCCGTAGCTAATCTTCTAATGCTTTCCTTTATATTCATTAGTTCTCTTTCGAGTTGAATAAAAAATGGTATGCCTAAAGATCCAGCAATTACAAATCCTATACTAAATAAGGATTTTGCCTCTCCTTCTCCTAAAGAACTTACCGAATTTAGTAATGGATTATAATTTGGAGTTAAAATAGCCGCAGTTAATATAAAAATCATTGCGATGATAATTCCTAACAATCCAAACAAGCTTTCCATTTTATGCTCGATCTTATATTCCATTTCAAATCATCTTATAAATACTAAGTTTCTATTTTTTTAATAATTTTAAAGCGTTTTGAAAAGATAAAAGGTACATAATTATGTTTTTGTAAAAATCTTGATTAGAAATATATAGATTCATGATTAAATTTACGGATCATTTGTTAAAGCAATGTCAAGCACGAAAGAAGAATTTCATTTTAAAATAACGGTAATTGGAGATGGAATGGTTGGTAAAACATCATTAATTAAGAAATTTACTCACGAAAGTTTTCAAACTGATTATATTCGAACCATCGGTGCCCAATTTTCTAAATATAATCAAAATATTGAGGGAGATACTTGTACACTTTCTTTATGGGATATTGCAGGACAAGATGAATTTTTTTTTCTACGTCCCTCATTTTATAAAGAAAGTATGGCTGCCATTATTGTATATTCTCTAGAGAATAACCAACTAGGAAAAAACAGTTTTAAACATATTTCTAATTGGCATAATGATATTAAAAAATTCTGTGGAAAGATTCCAATCATCCTTTTGGGTAATAAAGTGGATTTAGTTGATAAGAATATTCTTGAGGAATCAAAAATTTCAAAATTGACTCGAAGCAACGATTTTTTAGGACATTTTATGACGTCTGCTTTAACAGGTGAGGGTATCATTAAAGCCTTTCAAGTAATTATAAATAACCTATACCATAAATATAAAAAATTAGATAACATCTATTAAATTTTAATATTTGTTGTAAATAATATCATCTAAATCTCTTTTTGGTACATGCATGGTACCATCGGGATTTTTCCAATATTTAAAGGAATTTTTGAATGATTCTGTTACCGAAACTTCATCTGGATAACCTAAACTTATAACATGTTTAATTTCATAATTTTTAGGGATTTTAAAATAATTTTGAATATCATTTTTATCGATATTACCCATCCAGCAACAACCAATGTTATACTTAACCGCGCCAAGTAAAATATTTTCTACAGCAGCACCGACATCAAAATCAACATATTCTTTTTTTATATCCGTATTAACCATTACAACGATGAAAGCAGTCTGTTCTCTTCCAGGTTCTGGTTTTCGTTCATTTTCAGGTAAGGAACCCGCAAATCTTATCATGATAAATACTTTTTTAACATGTTCGGGACTTTGCACTATTACAAACTCCAATGCTTGAACATTTTTTGCCATTGGAGCTACCCTTGCTAAATCAATTAACTTTTTTAATGTTTCCATGGGTATTGGAGTTTGTCTAAACCTTCTAATTGTTCTTCTTGCATATATAGCTTCTTCAATATCCATGATTACCCTCTCAACATTTAATCTTTAACGTATTAAAGAAAGAAAGTTGCATTAAATTAAACGTTACTTTGATTATATTATAACTTTATTTAAGGTCAAAAGAGATAACCAGAATACTTAATTATACATTGGCTCAACTTTAGATTCTAAAACAGCTTCCGCAATCTGGTAAAAAGAGAACTCTACATTTTCACCTGTAAGGGCTGATATCTCTGTATAGAATAAATTTAAATCCCTTGCGAGTTCTTTAGCATCTTCTTTGCTAATTTTTCGTTCTTTTATCATGTCACATTTATTTCCAAAAATATACCCAATCATATCATTTTCACGTGAAAGATTTTTTCGGATATCGGTATGCCATTCCCGAATACTATCAAAACTTTTGGGATTGGTAAGGTCAAAAACTAATACGATCGCTTCACTTCCTTGGTAGAAGTGCCTGCGCATTTTTTGAAATTTAGTTTGACCAGCCACATCCCATAAAATCAGCTCTACCACATTTTGTTTAACTCTAAATAATTTATCACTAATGGAAACGCCCATCGTTGGCAAATATCTTCTGCTGAACGCATTATCCGTAAATCTAAGTATGGTGCTTGTTTTTCCCACCCCTGGATCTCCACAAATGGCTAATTTAATTTTATATTCAATAACTTTGTCCTCTTGTGTTGATATCTCTGGGAACGGTTTTGTAAAAGATTGCATGTTTTCTTTAGCTCTAAGTTGTATAAGCATCGTACAGATATTATCTCGTAAGTATTTTAATTCTTCTGAAATCCTTTCATGGGGAGCGTTTTGAGACTGCAATTCTCCAATAATTCTTGCCGTTTCGTTAAAAGGGGCATCGAGATAATCTATGTATTTGTAAAATATAATATCATCGATTTCTTTAAATAAAAAAGTTATAGCAGACTGCGCGACGTTTCCTCTTCTAGTGTAATCGTGCCTTTCTATATATTTAATGATTCCTTTTAATTTAATTGATGGAAAGGGTATGATTATGAGCGAATCTGGAATAAATCCATGATCTCCTGATAAGATAGTGATCGTTTTTATTCCAACAAGCATTCGAATGTTTTCTGGCAATTCTTTTGGAAGATAGAATAATGGATTTGGACCGATTGCATCATTGAACTCAGTATAAACAATTGCATGAATTAACTCGCCGCTCATTGCTGATTAAATCTATATTATATGTTATTAGATAATTGGAATGTTGAAACATTAAGTTATAATATTGATATATTATGGGTTTTTATATATAGGCATTTCAAAAAGGAGCATTTTAAAGATGATTTAGTCATAGTTTTTGGCTAAAAAAAAAGATCGTGAAACTCTGCTTTCACGAAAATTTGTATATCTCTACCTTTAAAATCAAAATAAGACTAAGAGATCTAATCTTCAAATAATTCATAGTTTTGAGAAATAGATGGGAAAGAGGGGATTTGAACCCCCGACCTCTAGGTTCCGAACCTAGAATCATACCAATCTAGACTACTTTCCCACCGAATTGATGCAATTTAAAATCGCAACTAATAAAATTAAGTAATAGTAAAAATACTTAACTCTCGCAATTAATAAAATTAACCAATATTAAATATACTTGTCTCTTCAAAAAATATAAAATTGAAGAAAAATTTACTACTGTGAAATAAATTCTTCTTATACATTATTAGGTGTTTTAGAAGTGCCTACCCATGATGAAGCCAAAGAAGCTTTTGAACAAGTTAAAATTTTATTAGAGGCAATGATTCAAGACCGTGCAGTACCGAGAAATATTAAACGAGTTGCCCAAAAAGGTATTGATGAACTTTCACGCGAAGATGAGGATGCCACTGATGCTATTCTTGCCGCAAATGTTATTTACTTAGTAGATGACCTTACCATGGATGCGAATATTCCTTTTCATTCTAGAACAACGATTTACCGGATTATGTCAATATTAGAAAAGATTAAAGATTAGATTTTTATGAATTTAATCGTTCTTTCTTTTATTTAAATTATTTGTATACATAAAATACATAATTAGAAGATCCCAAATTCTCTAATTTCTGATATGAGTTTGGGTAATAATTCTTCAAGCTCTTTTATTTTTGAATTATATATTTGGAAGAAAGAATCGAAATCTGTAGATATCTCTTTAAGTCCTAAAATGAAGTCATGAGAGATATTATTAACATTCTTATAAAGTTGGTCGAATTGTTCTGTCACATCCTTTAATTTGGTAGGACTTTTCTCTCTTTGCTTTCTTAACATGTTTCTAAGTGTTCCTCGTGGCAGACGAATTTTATCAATTAATTTATCACATTTATCCAGAAATTCATATGATTTTAATTTGTTTTCTGTACTTAAATTAGCTTCGATGATTTCCGTACGCCATGTATTGATTCTACCGCGCGCAAAGGTATCAAAATTAAGGGAGATTGAATCTATTCCTTCCTGCACTAAAAATCTCAAGAATTCAGGATCGTCACTAGGTGCTTGTCCACAAATTCCTACCTTTTTCCCAAGATCGTGTGCTGTTTTAATTAGATGACTTATTGATCGTCGCATTGCTTCAGTATTTGTATTATAAGAATTTCTTTTTGCTATTGGAATTAGTTTTGCTTCATCTCTATCAACACCATAAGTTAGCATTGTCAAATCATTACTACCTATTGAAAATCCATCAATTATTTCACAAAATCGATCCGCTAAGATAATATTTGAGGGGATTTCCGCCATAACAAATACCTTTAACGAGTCCTGACCTCGAATCAAGCCTTCTCCTTCCATCAGTTCTATAATCTTTTTACATTCTTCGGGAGATCGACAGAAAGGAAGCATTGGGATAATATTTATTAGCCCCCAATCTCTTGCTTTTTTTAATGCTCTTAATTCTAGCAAAAAGGCATTCTGAAAATCATTAGATGTATAACGAGAACAGCCTCTAAAGCCCAACATTGGATTATTCTCAACACTTTCATAGACCCATCCGCCTAACAAATTTTGATATTCATTAGTTTTAAAATCTGATAAACGCACGACACATGGAGCAATATCACCATCAGGTAATACTTTCCAAACTCCTGCTGCAATAGTAGCGATACCTTCAGCGAGTTTTTCAATATAAAATTCTTCTTTATCATCAAATCCTACTGTTAATTCTTCGATTTTATCAATAGTATCTTTTAAACGTTTGATTTCTACGTTAAACGGATCTTTATGATATAAATCACTTTTTTTTATGGATTCAATTCGCTTACGATGTTCAAGAAGGATATCATAACGCATTTGTAATGCCTCATAATCGATTAAAGCGTTGGGATGAATTTGAATTTGATCGTTTATGATAAATTCTAATCGTGCCAATCCCGTACCATCTGGATACTTACCAGAACTTAAAGCACCTTTAGGGATTCCGAGATTTACCAAAACTTGGGTTTTGGTTTTAGGTAATTGGGCGAATTCAATGGTATCAAAATCATACTCCACTTCTTTCATCCATAATCTTGATTCTCCAGTACTGCAATCGATAGTAATATGGTTTAAATCTTGCTGCCTTTGCTTTTCTTTTATTACTTCAATGATATTATCAGCACCTACTATTGAAGGAATATTTAGCTCTCTAGATACTATTGCCGCATGGCAAGTTGGTCCTCCTCGTTCAGTTACGACCCCACCTAAATCTTCCATATATGATGTCCAATCTGGATTTGTTTCTTCAGTAATAAGTAAATCTCCTTTTTCTAAAAGGTATGCATCATTAATTGATTCAATAACCTTAACTTTTCCATATCCAATACGTCGTCCTATCGCTGTTCCCGAGTTTTCAATTAAATATCCATTCTCGATCAGACTTTTAGGATCCTCTAAGAGGTAGAAAATTTCTTCAATATCACCTTTTTGAGAATGTACTGTTTCAGGTCTAGCTTGAACGATGTATATTTTATCATCATTTCCTAAAGCCCATTCAATATCCATTGGGCATTCATAATGATCCCGAATTTTCTTAGCATAGTCGGCCAAGATTAAAACTTGTTTATCATCTAAACAGAATTTTCGTTGTTCCTTTTCATCAACAGAAGTGGTAATTGTCCCTCCTTTATTCTTATCAAAGATCATTTTTTGTTCTTTCTTTACCAAACTTCGATTGATAATTTGTAATTTCGCGGCATGTTTAAAAACGATAAATTCATCACCTTTTTCAACACCTTGAACAATTAATTCCCCAAGACCCCAAGTTGCTCTTATTACTACCACGTTAGGATTGCCTGAATCAGGATCTTCAGTAAACATGACACCAGAGGCTTTAACTCCTTCTAATCCTCCGGCAATTTCTTGAACTCCTACACTCAATTTAACGGCAAAATGATCGAATCCGGCTCTTTCACGATACATTGTTGCCCTTGTGGTAAATACAGAAGCCATATCTTTGAGGATGTACTCTAAAATTTGTTCTTCCCCTGAAATATTCAGATGAGTATCTTGCTGCCCAGCAAAAGAAGCATCGGGTAAATCTTCTGCAGTCGCAGAACTTCTGATTGCAAAAGTTGTTTCATTTCCAATTCTTTCCAATAATTTATGATACGCATCTAAAATCTCATCTTTAACACTATCGGGAATGACCGCTGATTCGATCACATATCTGATATCAGCACAAATTTTATCTACTTTTTGAATTGACTTAATATCTTCATTTTTCAATTCGATTGCAATCTTTCTGATTTCACGATCAATATACTTTTTTAAAGTAATTTCTTCTTCTTTAATCCTAAAATAATTCGTTTCTAAAATATAATCGTACGCTTTAGCAGTAACAGCAAATCCCAGGGGGACTGGAATTCCAAAACTAAGTAATTCCCCAAGTGATGCATTTTTCCCACCAACTAATGGTACATCATAAACTTTTAGGTCATCGAAAAACCTAACATAAAGATATTCTTTATTTTTCATGATGATCTCGCTTACTTGATAATAATAATCCTAACCAAATTTCTTTCTAATTAATTAATTTTGCACTAAAAAAAAAGGTAAGCAAATTAACTTATAAATAAAGATAATTCCGTATTATTAGATTAGATAGTAAAATTTGAAAAATCAGATTTAAATTAAGTTTTTATCAAATACTTCGAAATCAGATGAGGAATACAAACAAAATATTACTTCTTTTATTTGCGTGGTACCTTCCAAGTATTCTTTTGTCGTTGAAATCATTATTTTAGCACATTTTTCAATTGGATAACCAAAAATTCCTGTCGAAATTGCTGGAAAGGCTATTGAAAGTAATCCATATTCATCCATCAGCTTAAGACTATTTAAGGTTGCATTTTTTAGTTTTCGATCTTCTCCTCCTTCTCCCATTCTCGGTCCTACAGCATGTATAACGTGTTTTGCTTTCAAATTCCCCCCACCAGTAATAACTGCTCCACCCACAAAAGTTCCTCCAATTTTATTGCATTCTTCTTGTATTTGTGGACCTCCTTTTTTCCTAATCGCTCCTGCTACTCCTCCCCCGAGAATGAGTTGAGCGTTAGCAGCATTAACAATCGCATCAACTTTTAAATCAGTGATGTCCCCTTGCTTTAATTTAATTATGGAATTTTTAACGTTTAATAGATCCATATAATTTACTATATTGCATATTTTATTTTTATATTTTGGTGTTAAAAGCAAATATTTATGGATCTCAATGCTTTTTGAATAATAGAATTGTTAGTTTTCAGTTTTTGGTGGTTTTGTTAACCAAAATTAAAAATAAAATATAAAAAAATAAAATCACTTAAGGTTCGGGAGCGTCCTTGTTCTTTTGAAAGATCTCATCTAGCTTAGCTCGATCTTCATCTGTCATTTTACTCATTGCCTCCATGTTTTGACGCATCAAATCCATCATGACTTTTTGCGAAATCATCTGACTCAAAACAGGTAAAGCGATTCTCATTCTAGTTAACTCATAATACATGGTTTTAGCAGTATCGCGCATTTCTTTAAGTTCCTCTTTTGACATGCCTTCTTCACCGATTCCAGGGCAATCTACATCCACAATAGTAAAGTTTTTCCCGTCAAACTCGAGTGGATAAACGCGGCAAGAGAGTGGGCGATTATCATAGACTAAACATTTCTTCTGTTCTACATTATATAAAGGACACTTTACAGTTAATAGATCTTCAATTGGAATGCTTCCAAAAGGATCTTTTTTAGGTGTTTCCTCTCCTTCTTTTGGAGGTGGAGGTAATGGTTTTAATATCAGATCCAAACCACCGTCGTGTTTATCATAAATATCAAGATAAGGCATGAAATTTGCAACAACCCCATTACGTGCCCACAATTCTAAGTCCCAAAATGTAATTGGAATTGGGCCTCGTTCTAGACAACAACGTTGACATTGTGTACATTTGAAGGTAAATTTTGCTTTTTCTTCTCCAGATTCTGATACTTCTTTCTTTTCCTCTTTTTCTTCTTTATTTTCAGGTTTTTTTTCGCTTTGATTTTCTTCAGACATATGTAATCCCTTGCTAGATTAAAATTTTATATTCTGATTAATGAAAACTCGTCCTTTAAAAAAAATTTTATCTTTCTATAAATCAATTTAATTATTTATAATATTATTAAAAAAAAAAAGTAGAAAATTATTATAGCTGTTGTTCGATAATAATCTCTCGATTCCGATCAACTTTATCTGGTGTTAATTTATAATACCTCCAGAACACGAATGCTCCAGCAAATATTGATATCGCTGGAATTAACGCGAAGTGTATTTGAATACCAAGGTTGGCAAGTGGAGTTTGCGATGTAGCATCTGGGCTTTGATCAAATCCGGTCAAGAGATGAATAGTTGAAAAACTCACAGCTTGAATAACCAATGCAGCACGACTTATAAATGTTTTAACTCCATTATAAATTCCTTCTTTTCTCTGCTTTGTATCTACAATTGACTCATCGATAGTATTTGCTAATATAGGGGACATTATGACCCAAAATCCTCCTTTTCCTGTACCCCATATAAAGATTCCAACAAGCAATATCCAGTAATCACTAATAAAGAAAAATATGCTTGTTATTAAAAGCAATTGAAGAATCTCTTTAGAAAATTTTTTATAGGTTATTTTAAATATTAGAGAAATTCCCTTATTTGATTTAGTAGAAAAACTTAATATTTTTTAAATATTTCAAATTTTACAAAATAATTACGGTGATTAACGTCAAATCTTTTTTAAAAAATAAGTACCTCATCAGTATAATCTTATCAGTTTTATTAGTGTGTGTATTTTACTTCGGACGATTAACCCCTTTCAATCAAATTAGTTTGATCTTACTTTTTTCCATACTTTCAATTGTTTTCTTATTTTTTCAAGAGCTAATTTTATTTAAATGTACTAAATTTAAAATCTTGTCTAGGAAAGGATTCAATATACTATTAATTAGTGGATTAAACCTTGCATTTGCTTATTCCATAGGATTTACAATTCCACTAATGGAATCCTTAAGCAGGGATAATTTTGGGAATGTTATGATTCCGTTGTTAGTTCTGTTAATTTTTATTATGGTTGATAAATTTGAAAAAGATAGTCGAGGAACTAGTGATAACGACATTATTGAACAGAGTTTCAATCGTCCAGTAATTGAATTTGAAAATAAGAAATATGTATTTTCGAATTTCTCCTTGATCTTATTTGCAATCGGAACACCATTATCAGCATATTTGATATATTTATTTTTTGATAATCAAGCGAATTATTGGCTTCATGAACTCGTGATTAAGCAAACCGTGTATTTCCTTAATTTGTTTTTTAATATGGGTGCTACTGCAAATTATTTGCCTGTCGGGACATATCATTGGAATTTTGGGGTTCCTGGTCAATCAAATATATATTTTGAAACTTTTTGTACCGGAGTTCAGGCAATTTGTGTATTTGCGGGAATAATAATTTTTATTCCTCATTCAAAGGATGTGAGAACCCAGAAGGACATAGTGTGGCGCAAAGCTAAGTCTCTCATTATGTCTGCTGCAATATTTTATGTTGTTAATATTATTCGAATGATAATTCAGATTTATCTCTATTATATTGGATATCCTTGGGAGAGCATTCATGTATCAATTAGCGCGGCAAGCTCTTTTATAGCAGCAATTATTATCTTACTCCTCCACAAATGGATTCCAGAATTCATCATTAGCATTATTTATATAGGTACATTAATCAACAAGAAGTTTAAATCACATAAAAGAGACTTATCTACTAAAGCAGATAAAAATTAAAAAATAATAATGATGAATTCTTCTCATATCCATAACTTTTGAAAAAGATGATTTATAATGTTAAATTTTGAAAAAGAACAATTAGTAATCGAGATTGGAGACGTAAAATTAGGAGGCCAACCGGGAGAGAATCCTCCAGTCATGATTGGTACGGTATTTTATGCTAATCATGCGGCTTTATTAGATGAGAAAACGGGGAAAATCGATGAAAAACTCGCTGAACAAGAATTGAATGAATATGCTGAGATTATTGATGAAACCAATATGCAAGGCATTATAGACGTTGTAGGAGGATATTCAGAGGCTCTCATTAAAGAATGTGAATTCGTTGCAGATAAGGTTGATTTTCCTTTCTTAGTAGATGGGTTAAATGATAGTTCGCGCATTCCTGCATTAGAAGGTTTGAAAGAAATAGGTTTGTTGGATCGAGCAATCCTAAATAGCATAGATGACTCAACAAGCGATGCGAATCTTGAGAAGATCAAGGAAATAGGAGTGAAATATGTAGTACTATTAACTTTTAGCTCAATGTGCATTTTTCCCAAGCAAAAGTTGGAATTTTTAAAAAATACCTTAATTCCTAAAGCTCAAAAAGCGAATATTGAGAATATTATTATAGACACAGCTGTTTTAGATTTACCTTCTATTGGAATTAATATTGAAACCGTCGGAATGATAAAAAAGGAACTAGGGTATCCTGCAGGATTTGCTCCTGCCAACGCGGTTTATGCTTGGAATTTTGGGAAAAAATTTGGGGACGCTTCTCGATGTGGCGCAATAGCTGCTCAGATGGCATATTGTGTCAATGCAGGAAGTGATTTCGTGTTATTTGGTCCAATAAAATTCGCAAAATGTGTCATCCCTGCAATTTCATTAATTGCTGGTATTAATTCATACTATAGAAAAAGAATCATTAGAAAGAAAATCTCGGAAAAAACTCCCTTAACAAAAATTTTCTAAGAAATATACGTTAACAACAAATCTTCAGTAATCTTGAGGAAATTTGGTAATTTAAGGTTTATAGTTTCTTTTTTGGATTCATCATCCATTAATAGAAGTAAAAACATTCCAAATTGATTCACATTTACCTTTTTAAAGAGAATTACTGAATTAGCGACTTTAAAAATAGTTTCATCTTGAGGAACGGTTCTATATTTAGAAAATATTTTATATAAGATCGCGAATTGTGGGGCAGTGAGTTGAAAAACATTTAATAATTCTTCTGGTTTTGATATTGCAGTGATTTTTATTGCTTTAGATGTAAAAAATTCTGCCATGATCAAACCATCGTTGCTCATCAATAATGCTAAATAAATTTTTGTTTCTTTTGAGAAATTACTCAAATTATGTTCAATTAATTTACGGTTGGGGCTGAGTTTAGAAATTCCTGAGGAAAAGGCTCTTAAGATTGAAAAAGAGTCAAAAATACTGGTAAAAAATATTTCAGGCTGTTCGCCATGTGAAACATTAACTAAATTTTGAGTTATTTCCACGATATTCTCCTTGATCTTGGGTAATTGCATTACATCTGGATCAGATTTTGATAAAACATACATGATAGGAGTTTTTTGATCAAAAGTAAGTAAGACTTTTTGAATATTCTCAAGATATTCAATACTCTCTCCAAATCTTTTTTTATCTTTTACATCTATAAAGTAAAATATTAAATCTGCTTCGTAAAGATAAATGTTAGCTTTATTAAGGTACTTTTGCCTAAGACTAACTTGACCACCTAAATCCCAAAGAAATATTGAGGCTCCAAGAGCTTCGATAGAGCGAACTTTGGCACCTAGAGTAGGCTTTACACCAATTAATTTCGAATATTTTCTATCAATAGAAAGTAGAAACGATGTCTTACCAGTATTATCTAAGCCAGTAAATATAATTTTCAATTTTCTTTGTGCTGAAAATGATGTGGATGGTGCTTGTTCTATATCCATAACTTGTTTTAAAAAAGATCTAAAATGGTGTTCTATTTCTTCTTGAGGTTTTACTTGCTCTAATAGTTCTTTATCGAATTTCTGAAAAAATTCTATAATTGAATTTTTCAAGCGATCCATATTGTTATATAGAAAGCTTCTACGATCTTCATCAATAAATAAAGAAAATGCTGTTGCTGCTGGTTGTTCAGCTTGTCCTATTTTAACGAAGTGGAAAAAAGTTAAAGAAGTGGAATGAAAATCGGGAAATGGAATGATACCAAAATGTTTAAATTCCGTTATTTCTGGTTTCTCAAGAATAGATCCATCGCCTATTAATAGAGAGAGATTCTTAATAGAAATATGAGTATAATCTCTCATCGTCAATTCAAGCAAATCTTTTTGTTTTTCTAGTTTTCCCTCATCTTGAGATTTTCTCCTAAATGGGGGAGGAAACATGTAAACGGGTTGAGGACCTAACTTATCATAGACTGCAAATACTACTCCATTGAAAATTGAAGATTTTATTAATTCTTCCATAACCTAAAGCTTAATTATTTGAATCATTATCAGATATATTATTAGGAAACACTAATACATATTAAATTTTATACTGGATCTATTATGCTGGAAAAGATTGCGTCTTCAATTAGAGAAAATAAAAACATAATTGAAAAAAGAGAGATCGATCCATTTGTTCAATTAATTCAGTCTAAATCATATAAAAGTGATAGAGTTTTTTCAGATATTGGCGAAGATTCAGCATCGATTCTCGATAATGAGAATTTAATCCTAATAACAACTGATCGGATAAAAACTGAATATGTCTTAAAGAATCCATTTGGAGCAGGATTTAGTTCAATTTTAGTAGGTATTGATGACATTTATTGTTGTGGAGGAACTCCTTTAGCGGCAAGTTTGATAGTTTCTTTTAAAAACAAACAGATTGGTGAAAAAATAATTGAAGGAGCCATGGAAGGTTCTCAAAAATTTCGTGTGCCGATAGTACGAGGACACACCAATCTTAATAGCAACTATGATGAACTCAGTTCCACCATGATTGGAGAAATAAAAAAAAGCTTGTATTTATCTGCAAAAAATGCACAAATTAACGATGATATCATATTAGCTGTAGATTTCTCAGGTAAAATACCGGATGTAAGCAAATATTATTGGGATACAGTTACATTCAAACAATCCAATGAGGTTTTATTAAGGAGAAAGTCCATGAACATTATTGCTCAACAACAATTAGCTAATTCTGCTAAAGATATCTCCAATGCAGGAATATTTGGAACAATTTTACAACTTATTAAATATTCTAATGTTGGAGCTATAATTTACATCAATAAAATTAAAATTCCACCCTTATTAGTCAGAAAAGGTTATGATTTGGAAACATATACACAAATGTACCTAACCACGTCCTATATATTAAGTGCTCCAGAAGATAAAAGTGATGAGGTTCTCAAGATCTTTGATAAGCATAACATGAATGCCACCGTTATTGGAAAAATTATTAAGGAAGAGTTTTTATTAAAAATAAGTAATGGAAAGGATTCACTTGATGTAGTTAAATTTTAATAAAATTTGAATCAGGTTTAGAAATTTATGGCTCATACTGCACGAAATTTGTCTATTCTCACATTACTAATACTCACGTCAATTTCTATCTCACCTTTAAAACTCATAGCAAACTCAAGTCATCATATACCCCAAGAAGATCAATCAAAAATTCAAATATCACAAGGAGCTCAAAATTTCACTATAGATACTTACCTTCCTTCATTGGTTTGGTTCAATCTTGAACTTAAATTAAATATAAGTGCAAATCAAACAGGACAAATTCAATGCATTTTTAGTGAAACCGCAGGACCGCAATTTTTTAGTGTTGGAAATCGTTCATTATCATTAACTGGTAATAATATATCTCAGATCTTTTATTTACAATTATTTTCTCTTATAAATACCTTACCGGGTATATATCAGTTCTCTTTAAATACCACGGGAGCATTTTCATACAATAAAAACTTTGAAATAGTCTACGGTTTAGGGATGATTCCATTAATTTTGGTTTTTTCTACAATAGTAATTATTCCTATAATAATCATAGTTAAAAAACCTAAAGGAGTAAAAGATGTAAAAACAGAAGAAATAACTTATAGCGACAAATCTGAAACCACCATATCATCAATCGCGGGAAAAATTCATTGTCCAAAATGTCGCAAATCTATCGATGAAG
>CAZBPC010000046.1:0-25894 GCA_964493715.1 uncultured archaeon | reverse complement strand
TTCTTACCAAAATCTCTAAATGCGCTTAAAATTGAATTATTCCACATTTTTTTAATTACCTTTCAATCATTTATATTTAATTTGTTGTTATTTTTCTAAGAGAAAGGAAATATATTTACATGATGGAGTCCAATTTTTATGAAAATAATCTTAAAACGGATCCTATATTTGCTTTAGACGGGAGTAAAGATAAAATAGAAAGTAAAAAAAAGATAAAATTACGAGCTAATGAGTTGGAAAAGAATCGAAGCGTGAGGAATGAAGAATTGGTCGCCTTTTTTAATAACTACAGTATGAAAATATTCGGCGAGACCAAGAAAACCTCTGATAACAGATTCATCTTCTTCAAATTTGAAGATTAATTTAGCTACAGCAGCATTTGTATTGAAAGTTACTTTATCATATACACGTTCGTCAATTAAGGGAATCTTGAGCTCGTTTACGATTTCATAAACACGTTTTTCACAGGACTAACTAAGTGTTAGAAGACCTATTATGAAGAGCTCTCTTTTTGCCATTTTTTCTTAATCACCTAAGAATTTCATTAAAAATTTAAGTATCTAATTTAAAGATTACAAATGAATAATAGTATATAATATATTATATTTGATGTTTTTAATTGTTGTCTTTTATGATGACGACTCATTTTAGGTTTTTAAAGACATTAAATTAACCTTCAATTAACTTTATAAAATTTCAAAATTATTTTAGAATAAATCTAATTCTGATGCGAAATAAAAGGAATCATTTATTAATATATCATCATATTCAGAGCCACATTTTGAATTCCTTATGAGATGAACCTTCAATTTTTCTTTATGACGAAAATAAATAAGACAAAAATAAGAGTTGCTCTTGAGCTATGTTTGAAGTATTAAGATTTGAAAAAAATATAATATTATAAATGAAAATTAATATAATACCATTAAGATTATAATTTAATTTTTTTGAGTAGTTTAATAAACTACTTATAAGTACTTAAAATATTATTTTTGAGGATTGAATCTTGGTTCCTAAAGAACAAAAAAAGGTAGAACGCGTCATCAATTTCATGAAAAAGGGATTACAATCATTATCAGATGATCTTGAAGACACAGTAAAGGGGTTAAATGATTTCATTCAATCATTGAACAAAGCTTTAAAAGATTTAAAGGAAGTTGAAGTTGCACCACAAGCTCACACTGTTAGCACTTCCTCTAAAAAGGTTATTGGAGAAGCCCCCATACAAGCAAAAACTGCGGCTGCAAGCACGTTATTTAATTTATTAAGTGGTGGTGCTCCTAGTGCGTCTAATCCTCCTATTAGCGCTCCAAGCCTACCTGTTGCTCCCACAGCTACTGCTGCAGGTCCGCCTAAAGTAAGTGGTCCTCCAAAAAGACCTTCTGATGGAGGTAGTCTACCACAAGCTCCCATTGCAATGACTGGCCCACCTAAAGCTCCTACTGGAGGACCTCCAATGAGATCTAATTTACCACCTGCTCCAAAATTACCCCCAACTGCAGGAAGTGGTCCACCTAAAGCTCCTCCCGGACCAACAGTTCAAACGCCTTCATTTGCGAAAAGAGCTGGTCCACCTGGTCCACCTGTTGCTCCCACAGCCCCTCCTGGCAGATCTAGTGCGCCAACAACACCTCAAGCTGGTGGTGGTTTAAGTTCGCTTCGAGACGAGATGCTTGAAGAGTTAAATAGGCTAAAAAAGATTATGCGTGGAGAATAAATTCTCTCAATTCTTTTTATAAGTTCAATTTTCTATTTTTATCAATGTAATCTCAATTAAATATAAATCTTTATTATCTTAGATTAAAATCATTATTTGATGAATGATCAACAACTCTTAATTTGTGATATTAGTGTTCCCATTGTAATTCCAAAAAGAATAATGATTTTCGCAGGCCATCCTGATGATGAAATTATTTCTTGTGGAGGGACCTTACTCAAATACCAAGAATTAGGTTCAGAAATTATCATTGTAGTTTCTTCTAGTGGTTTGGGAGGATATGCAAAAGAATCACAAAGAAGTGGAATAATAAAACAAAGACATGCTGAATTAATTCAAGTAAAAAAAGTATTGAATTGTGAAATTATAGAACTCAATTTCGAAAATAGAGACATAACAAGCCAAAAAATATCTAAAATCACGAATTTGATAAGAGATTATAAACCTCAAGTAATTTTAGTACCACATTTTTCTGATTTTCATAGAGTTCATAGAAATCTTTCATTAATCACTCGCGAAGCTATTTATCACTGTTCTTCTGGAAATGCGTATGGTGGTCATGGAAGAAATTGGATACCTTTTGGAGTTTATTATTATGAGTCCCCTTCATGTAAATTCCAATATATTGATGGATCCGTATTTGTAATCGTAGACATAGAAAATTATTGGGAACAAAAGAAAAACATATTTAATGAAGTCTATACTTCACAAAAAGAAGTTTTAGAACGAGTAATTGGTTGGGCAGAAGATACCGCGATTTTACGGGGAAATGAAATAAATTCCTCATTTGGAGAGGCATTTATACCTGAAACGACTTATACTCCTTTAAAACTACTTTTAGTATAAAATTAAATAAGGTATTAGATTGATTATATTATACAATAAGGCTTATACCACAAAAAAATAATGGGAAACCTAACGGTAGTATTAGATATTGGTCAATTTTCTTCAAAGGTAGGTTTTGCAGGTGAAGATTTTCCCTCACAAGTATTTTTTACAATAGTGGGGAAACCAAAATATCATCAAATCGATTTTAATTATGGTAAATCGAAAGATGAGTTTTACGTTGGTGATGAGATTCAGTCTTTGGGATTATATAAAATTCAATACCCTATTGAAAAAGGGAGAATTCAAGATTGGGTATCATTTGAAAAAATCATGGATTATATATTTTATAACCTACGTGTGGATCCAAGTCTGGTAAATGTATTATTTGCCGTACATCCATTATTTCCTCGTCAAGATTTAATTCGATTGTTTCAATTATTTTTAGAACAATATCAATGTAATGCTTTTTATCCTGTTCTTGATTCCATGTTAACTCTTTATGCTGGGGGATTTCAAACTGGTTTAGTGATAGAAATCGGAGATAGTATAACTCGAATTGTTCCAATTTATGAAGGATATAAACTCGAGCATGCTGTTCGCATTTTAGACATCGGAGGGAGAACATTAACTAGATATATGGAAAAGATACTGGGAGAAATTGGTTTTTCAGCAGATTCTTCAATTAGAAGAGAATTAGTACGAGCTCTTAAGGAAAAGGCTTGTTTTGTCTCTTTAGATTATAAAGAAGATCTTAAGAGAAAAGAACAATATGAAAAACCTTATTCTTTACCAGATGGTTCCACAATAACATTAAGTAAAGAAAGATTTCAAGTTCCTGAGCTCTTATTTGATCCTTCAACCGAATTAGAGGAAGACCCATTACCTCAAGCAATTTTAGATGTAATTGAGAATTGTGATTTAGATATTAGACCAGAACTATTAAATAATATTTTTCTTTCAGGTGGATCTTCAATGTTTCCTAATATAAAATCGAGGATTTATCAAGAATTAGAACTAGAACTAGCTAGGAGAAAGAGAAAAAATCAATCCATAAAAATAATAGCTCCTAGCGAACGAACATTTTCCGTTTGGGTGGGTGGGTCAATTCTAGCAATGATTCCAGAATTCTCTAAAAATTGGATTACTCGAGCTCAATACTTTAATGAAGGCATTCCTGCAAATCTTTTATGAAAATATTTAATGATAGAATTGATTGCATGTTACAAGCGTATTACATTTCATTAAAAATATTATTCCGATATTATATCATAACAATCATTATCTTCAATTTAAAATCATGGAAAACTTAAATGATAGTTTTGAACAAACTAAATTATTGAAAAAATACTATAAGCCAGATTTCTCACAACTCTTTAATAAAATTAAAGACATAAAAACGCCGGTTAAAAGAGAAATATTAATGGGGCTTCTTGACGGAAATTGGCATTCTGAATTAGATTTAATCAGATTAGCTAAAAAACAACAACAGTATATGGGTGCTGTTACCTTAGGAACGATGGTCATTTCGCTAAATCATTCATTAAAAAATGATTATGTAGAACGGCAAATAATTGATGGTAAAATGTATTATAAAATCTCAGATAATTATGTCGGGCTTTCGAGAGCGGCTTTTAACAAGTTTAGGTATCACCTTGATTAAATTTTTCATTCTTCTTTTTTTAAGGTAATTTTGGCCATCAAATTAAGAATTAAGATGATTCCTATAGCATAATATCCTGCTCCAATATTCATAAAAATTACTCCTAAATTAGATAAATTAGTTACTAAAATCTGTATAGCATATACAATTAACATAATTGATAAAAATAAAATATTGAGATTATACAGTTTCAAAGAATTATTTCGAATTGATTTTTTCGGTGAAGCAAATATTGAACTTAAACTGATGAAGAATAAAAATAACCAGAAAGTCAATGTTACTAGATTTTCTGAGTTTATACTAAATCCTTCTCCATTACTTGGGATACCCCATACATAAAACTCGGTTGTTTTAAATTTATAAATGTTTAATGAGATTACGATATTTTGATATATAGGTATTTTCGCGACAAACGCCAACACAAATCCTATAATACCACCAAAGATTCCTGACTTTCTTGCCATTTTTAATATTTACCTCAATTTACGGGAAGGTTAATTCGAGAAACAATAGCTAAAATAAAATCTAACAATAATACATAAAATCCAAAATTTAAATAATAAAAAATATCAAAATATCCAAGTTGTACTCCAATAATTAAATTACTATAGATTGGTATCCCTATAAGAAAATAAGCAAAGATTAATCCGATAAATAATATGCTAAAATTACACAATCTTTGTCCTAACTTGCTTTCCTTTCCACTAGCTATAAAAGTGGTTATTATAGCTAATATTGAAATACAGAATAGAAAAATAAATGTTATAAAATGTACTTCAATCCATATATATAAAGTTCCATTATATATGATTCCCCATAGGAATATTTGATATTCACCAATAGACATCAATTCAAGTGAAATTTTGGAATAATAATTCACAAAGGGATTAATAGAGCCAAAATATGCTAGAACCCAATTAGAAATTGAGCCACTTGAGCCAAATATTATTCCTAAGGGAATAAATTGAAAAAATAATAAGAATAAAGTAAGCAAACCTGATAAAAATGCATATTTGTTCATAATTCATAAACACAGAATTATCTTTTTAGATAAATTATTGATTTAATAATTTTAATGTTATCTTTTTATACATTTATTGTCTGAAATTTTATATAATTCACAACTTGAACAAAATCCTTTTCCACTTCTTTCTGACAATCCTTCATTCCAACATACTGGGCAGAAGTAATAATTAAATGGTTTATTATTTTTTCTTAGATACACATTAAATATATTAAAATTACAAATTGAACATGTAGATTTTAGCAAATATATTCTCCCATTTTTAGGTAGTGACAAATACTTTTTACAGTTGTCATCGGAACAAACCAAAAATCTCTTTTGCTTTAGGTTAATAAATTTCATGGGAAAATTTTTACAGGAAGGACAAGACGATGTAGTTTGTTTAATGATATTTTCTGTTGCTGATTTTAAATTATAATTTTTAACTTTATAATTCTCAAGTACTTTAGAAATATCTTTTTCGGTATCAGTGAGTTTATCAAATAGTTCTAAGAAATCCTTCTTTACTTCAGAAACGACTTTATCCATACTTTTCACGCCATCTTGGATCTCTTCTAATTTTATTTCCACATTTTTAGTAAATTCAGGTTTAAGGAATGGAAGCCAGATTTTAATTAACATTTCTATTAGAAATATCCCTAATTCAGTTAATTGATATATCCCTTTTTTTCTACTAATCAATTTACGAGTATTTAAAATTTTAATAATCTGAGGTCTTGTTGATTTGGTTCCAAGATGATTTTTTTCCATTAATTTTAGTAATGAAGGATCAGAATAATGTGGAGGAGGTTTAGTTTTTTTTTCATTAAAAGTAATCTCTTTTATAGAAATTTTGTTACCTGTTATTTTTATTTCATTATCATAGTGTGGTTTTAAGAATGGAGCAATTTCAAAAAATCCTTCATTAACCAAGGATACGACTTTAGAATGAAAGGGTTCCTCTTTGATTTCTAATTTTAATTCTTGTTGAGATTCTGTCGCATTTTCTCCAAATAAGGCTAAATAATGCCTTATTAATAAATCATAGACTTTTTTCTGTAAATCATTTTCAAATATTGAAGAAGATAGTTCTACACTCTCTAGAGGTGTAATTGGAGGATGATCTCCTTCGTCTTTCTTACCTACTGTTGGTTTAAATCTTTTTGCATTAAATAATTGAGATGTATATCTTCCATATTGAGAATGGGAAATTATTTTGTTCAAAATTTTAAGATGATCAAAACTATTTTTATAGACATCAGTATCAGTTCTAGGGTATGATATAAGCTTATTTAAATAAAGTGCACTCATTGTCTTCAATGCTGTATTAGCCGTGATTTTCAAGTTTTTAGTGAGTAATATTAAAGCTTTTGATGTATTCAGAGGAGATGGCGGAGTTTTAACAATTACTTTCTTTTTTTGATCAATAATAAGGGCAATTTTTTCATTTTTGATCTTTTGATAAATTTCAAGAGCTTTTTTCTCTAAATCTATAGTGAAAGGATTTGAATCATGAAATGCTGTAAATGTTCCATCATCATGATATAAAACTGATTCAATGATAAAATAAGGTTCAGGTATGAAATTTTTGATTTCATGTTCACGTAAATAGATTAAATATAACGAACTAGTTTGAACACGACCAATCGAAGTAAATTTTACATCAAATTTGGTTAATAATGATTGTAGTGTGATCGTAACTTTTCGTGTCGCAGAAAATCCTATAACAGCATCAATAATTGCTCGAGCTTCTCCCCTCTCAGCCCAACTATATTTAGGAGGGATAAGATGATTAAATTTGTCAATAATTTCTGCTTTCTGAAGTGAACTAAGCC
This sequence comes from uncultured archaeon, assembly GCA_964493715.1. GTDB lineage: Archaea > Asgardarchaeota > Lokiarchaeia > Sigyniarchaeales > SOKP01 > SOKP01. The sequence goes on along the minus strand of CAZBPC010000046.1, from coordinate 18,851 downwards.
ACATTTGGGATACCTTAATATGAGGATTAACTTTTTGGACAAAAGGAAGACTATCTAATAACCCAATATTACATCCTTCTATATCAGCATCTGTACCAATGATACAATGATTTGATAGTTTAGCATATTCTCTCAAGGCTTTTATATGAGCGCTAGTATATTTTATGGGAAATTTTTCAATCGCTTTAGGATTAGTTATTATCTCTCTTGGGTTTGAACCGGTCCAACTCTTAAATTCTCCTGTATTTTTATATTCTAAAATATGTCCTCTTAAAGGTATGACATATAGATTTCTAGAAGGTACTTGATATATTTTTAAATATTTTCCTTTATCAATAGTTTTAACAGACCCAAGTGCTTCAGCAATAGCTTGAGCAGCTTTATTTTTTTCAGAGATTATTATTGTTGACATTTAATCCGATTTTCTACAATCTTTTAAGTTTAATTTCTTTGATTTAGAATATAAATAAAATCTCAGCTTAAAATTTCTATTTATTATGTATTAAAAAAGAAAAAAATTGTTAACTTAGATTGGAATTGTGAAAAAAAACTCACAACCTTTATCTAAACCTTGAGAGATTACCCAAATTCGTCCCCCATGGGTCTCTATTATTCCTTTTGCAATATATAAACCTAATCCACTGCCTTTCTCGAATGTTGAAAATGTTTCAGCATCTTGATCCATTGTTACAAATTTTCCGAATAATTTGCTAATTTCTGTTCCAGTCATTCCTTTTCCATAATCCTTTATTTTAAATAAAATTTCATTTTCTTGATAACTTGCTGAGATTTCAATCTTATCATTATCCTTCGAGAATTTTATAGCATTTGATAGCAAATTAAAAAATACTTGAGATATTCGAAATCGATCAACATTTAATTCGATATTATTTTTAACTTCATTAATTATTTTTAAATTTTTATTGACGATTTGAAAATGAAGCTCATTGATGATTTCAGATAAAAGTAAATCAACTTTTTCAAGGTTGAGATCTAATATCATTTTCTTAGCATCTATTTTCATAACATCTAATAGTTTGTTTATATAATCTTCTAATCTTCTAACATTATTCAGTACACGTTCTAAGTCTTTCTTTACTTCAATTTTTAGATTTTCTTCTCGTAATAAAATTAAATCAACATATCCCCCAATAGAAATTAATGGAGTTTTAAGCTCATGAGCCGCAATGCTAATAAAATCAGTTTTCAATTTATCTAATTCCTTTAATTCAATGTTCTGTTCTCTTAATTTTTCTTCAGCTATTTTCTTTTCAGTCACGTCTTGCACTATAATTTGAACTACATTTTCGGAGCCAATTTTTAGTCTTGACAACTCAGATTGCACCCAAGAAGGAGATCCATCCTTCTTATATATTTTTGTTATATTTATTTTAATTTTGGGATCTTTCTTCTTAAATATTAAATCATTAATATGTTGTATAGCAGAAAATGTATCTTCGGGGTATATATTTAAGAGTTTAAGATAATTTTGACCAATCAAATCGGTTTTACTATAGCCAAATAATAATGATACTGTAGAATTTATATCTAGGATAATTCCATTATTATCGATCACCACAATTCCGTAAGGTGAACTCTCATATAAATGGCGAAATTTCTCTTCAGACTCTCTTAGTTCTTTTGTACGCGAAAGCACTATCTGTTCCAACTCTCGATTTAAGTTTAATAATTCTTGTTCATATTGTTTGCGTTCTGTTATATTTCGACCTATTACGATTCCTTTAAAATCTCCCTCAGCATCTTTAAATAAATTTCCTTTAGCATCAATCCAAATCCATTTGCCATTCTTGTGTTTTACTTTTAATTCAAGTGTCTCTTTTCCTGATTTTAAACCCGCAATCATACTTTTCTTAGACGACTCTAAATCATCTGGATGGACTAAATTTAAGACTGATTTATCAATTAATTCGTTACTTTTATATCCTAACGTTTTGAAACAAGGTTGATCATTAATGTATTCAATTTGAAACTTATTATTCACAATAGCAATGAGATCATAGGCATTTTCTGATATGAGTCGGTATTTTTCTTCAGATTGCTTGAGTTCTTGTTCTAACTTATATTTTTCAGTTATTTCTTGACAAATACCAAAAAATCCAACGACATTTTCCGTCATATCATATTTTAAATTAACGGAAAATTCTGTAATAATATCTTGACCATTCTTCTTAATTGATCGATATTTAAGATATCGCTTACTCTTTTTAGTATTATATACTTCATTAAAATCAGAAATTATGTTCGATTTGTCATCAAGATAAGCGAAATTACTATAATTTGAATTAATTATCTCTTCTTTTGAATATCCAAGGATTTTACAAAAAGCTGAATTACAGAATGTGAAATTTCCTTTTAAATCCAGCTCAAAATATCCTTCAGAGATGTTTTCTAAAATACTTCGATATCTTACTTCAGATTCTTGAATTCGCTTTTGTGCTAATAATCTTTCTGTAATATCATTATATGTTGAGAGAATCCCGATTACATTATCCTCGAGATTATGTAAAGGAATTCTATTTACTTCAAACCAAACTTTTTCTTCTTCATCAAATGCCCAGGTTTCTATAGATTTTTCACTCTGGTTATTCTTAATTACTCTTTCTTCACTTTCTCGAATATGTGCAATATTGCTTTTGGGCCATCTAAGATCTAAATCAACCTTACCAATTAGTGCATTTTGATCTTCGAGCTTATTAACAATTGCATATTTAGCATTACACCCTAAATATTTTAAATCCACATCTTTCCAGTAAATAAATTGAGGAATGCTGTCAATTACAAGATCTAACATTTCTCTTGTTTTTTGAAAATCAGTTTTGATACTTTTTGATTGTAATAAATTCCAATACCTAACTTCTGGTAAATTATTAGTGACATTTTTAAGGCGATCATGACGATTAATCCACTTTTCTTCTGCTTCTTTATATTTACTAATATCCCTACATATTAACAATACTTTTTCTTCATTAGAATTATCCAAGAATTTCTTGCCCTTTAATTCATAATATTTATAATCCGATTTGCAAAGAATTCTTACTTGTTCTATTGCTATGTCTCCATTTAACACTTTTTTAAGAAATTTAGATATTTTTTTTAAATCTTGATTATGGATAAAATTGGTAAATTTTTTCGATAGAGCAGAATACCCAATTATTTTTTTGTGATAATCTTCGTTTATATACTCACAAATCAAATCAGTATTTAAGATGTATATTAATTCATCAATGTTTTCTGATAAAATTTGATCAATTTCATAATTTTGAGTTGATTTAATTGTCATTAAAAATCACCTTACTTAATTTCTATTACAATTAAATAATTATTCTAAAACAATTTATAATTTCTTTAGGATTAAGAAGAAAAAAAAATGTCGATCATAGATCCAACTTTTGAAATTGATGAAAAAGGACGAGTAATTTGTCAAAGACATACGAAATATCCTTTCTTTATAATGCCTGGTAAAAATAGGCAACAAGAAATTCAAATGGAAAAAGATTTGACGTGTATAACTTGTCATCACTATATCAATGATGAATGTTTCTTTCCTAAAGCTGAAATTGATAAAATTGAAGCTGATAGGCTAAGTATGGTTGCTTTCAAATGTAAATTATGTGGAAGCCAAATTGATAGGATGTTGACTGTTATCCAAAAATTATACTCCCAAGAGAAATTCAAAATTGAAATACCATTGATTTGTTGTATGTGTTATGAATCGCTTAAAAATAAAAATTTTATGGAATATTATGGGAAGAGATTATATCTTGCTTATTTCTTAAATGCATCAATAATTATTGGATTTATACTTTCTATATTAATGATGAGATCTCCAACCAGTTTGATCAGTGGTATAATTTATGCTTTATCAATAATATCTCTTAAAGGAATACTTAAAAAAACGTTTCGCATCAATCTATCAGTGCGAGAAATTCGAAAAGGGAAGAAATATTTTGAAAAATTTTATAAAAATTCAATTTAATTTATTTGATTTTAATTATAGATGACATTTTTGAGAGAATTATGCGAATTAAATATACTGTTTTAATTTTTTAGTATTTTGAATTAAAAATTTCTTCAATTGTTTTTTTACGTCCAGCTTCATTAATTATGTCATTCCATCGAGGTTCGATTTCATCAAATGCTTTTTCAGTCATTTGTTTAATTTCTTCATATCTGGAGGTTAGAAATTTGCTCAAGTAGGGTAATGCACGTTTATCTTTAATTCGCGTTAAACTTTCAATTATGATTAATACGGTTCTTTTATCAAACTCTTGCTTGGCTGTTTCATTTTTTAACTTTTCGATTATTCTAAGAGTAGCCTTTGCATTTCCTATTCTTCCTAATGCTTCAATTATTCGAATTATAACAGAATTGTCTTTTTCTGATTTTAAAGCCCTACACAAGAGATTTACTGCCCTACCATCTTTTAGCAGACCTAATTGTTGAGCTGCTCCAGCACGACTTTCCCATTCTTTTGCATGAAATAATTGTTTTATCAGTGCATTAAAATTTTCATTTAAAACATTCCAATCCATTCTCAATTAAGTGTAAGAAAGATTTTATTATAATCTACTCTTTATAAAATATAAAAACTATGTTTAATCCTAAATCAGATATTTAGAAGTGAATTCATATGGTTAATCCTTTTTTGGAGTAGCTTTAAAGTTCCTATATCTCTTCGATGAAATAATTGACCTTGCACGCATTTTACACCCTCTTCCGCAATTTTTTCTGCTTTCTGTAAATCATCCGCAATACCTAAGATGCCCATTGCCCTTGAAGAAGTTGTAAAAATATTATTGTTTTCCCGATAAACTGATGCATAATAAAATTTCGCTCCAATTGTATTAAGTTTCTCCCTATCAATTTTAATTAGTTGATCTTTTTTAGGATTAACGGGATATCCTTCCGGAGCTAAATATTTGCAAACTGTTGCTTGGTTTTTAAAATTGAAATTCTTAGACAAAGCCCCATTAATAATCGACCAACATATATCAATAAAGTTTCCATTGAGCAATGGAAGAACATTCATCGCCTCGGGGTCTCCAAACCGAGAATTGAATTCAATCAATTTTAACCCTTTTGCAGTTTTCATAAATCCACCATATAAAATTCCTTTATATTCCACTCCAGTTTCCGCTTTTGTTGCTGCTACAACTTTTTTCATATCTTCAAGTGCTTCATTTACATCTTCTTGTGAAATAAAAGGCATAAGGTGATCATTCATCGAATAGCTCCCCATGCCTCCAGTGTTGGGGCCAGTGTCGTTTTCGAACGCTCTTTTATGATCTTGAACAATCGGAGTACCAATTACATTCTTTCCATCAACAAAAGTTTGAAGTGTGAATTCTTCACCATAACATTTTTCTTCTATAATAAAAGGGCTCTTTGTCAATACTATCTCTCGGCAATATTCCAAAATGTCTTCACGTGAAAAGAGATGGTCTCCATAAACTTTCACACCTTTTCCACCGGTGAGGCCATCTGGTTTTACGACTATGTTTTCATCACCTACTTCGTTTAAATAAGATTCAACACCATCTATTGAACTAAACACTTTACTTTTGATATTTGAACCAATTTTATATTTTTCGAGCAATTCTCTTGTAAATATTTTAGAACCTTCAAGCTGAGCGGCTTCAATACTTGGACCAATACAAGGGATATGATGTTTTTGTATAGCATCAACTATTCCTATTACAAGCGGGGCTTCTGGACCTATTACAACGAAGTCAATTTTTTTTTCTTTACAGAACTCAATGATTTCTTTAAAATCTGTCTCAGAATGGATTTTTATTCTCCCTTCGGATAAATCTTCTAATCCGGCGTTCTTAAAACTCATGAATGCATGTAATTTACCTCCTGAATTAACAAGTGACTCTCCAATTACATGCTCTCGAGCGCCATGACCGATGATTAATACATTTTGCATAAATTCTCAACCTAATTATAAAATTTTTAAGATTTATATGAAATAATTTGGGAATATAGAATTTTAACATATTTATTAACCAAAAATTATTCTTTTAAGAAGTAATTTCATTAAGAAGTGGAAATCTAAATCATAATTTGTAGTATAAATTTAGCAAATTATGTCACTAAACCAAATTTTCCAAATTAATCAACTATAATCAATTATTATTAAAATTATATAGGATTTTATCAAATTAAGTATAATAATTATTATAAAATAGTAACTAAATTTACATTGATAAAAATGTCAGATGAGATATACAATAAAGCAGGAAATATAATTATAAAAGCTGGGATGCTTCCCTTTCCTATTACTGATACACTTAAAGAACTGCTCAAAATTTTGTACACGAAAGAAGAACTTGAGTTTATCATTAAAACATTTAAAAGGAAAAAATCTCAGACTATAGATGAATTAATAAAAAGTAGTAACATGGATAAAGAAGATATCATAAGAATAATCGAACCTTTAACTGATAAAGGAGCTGTGTTTAAATCCACGAGTTCGAGTGGTCTTGTGATATATCGCCTGTTACCACCCATATTCATTGGAATATTTGAATATTTTCTAATGAAAAAGATTACATATAGTGAAGAGGAAAAGAAAGTAGCAATTTTATTTGAGAAATTATTTGAGGAAATAAGAGATATAATCCAAGATAAATATGAGATGTTCATGCCTGCTTTTTCCACGGTTCCTCCAATAGATAGAACAATCCCCATCTTAAAAACTAATGTGGGTGAGGATATAAAAATAGAAATTAACCAAGAAATAGATTCACCTGAAGAAATGATCCTCCCCAAACAAGATATTTCTGAAATAATTAAAAGTTTTGAAGATATTGCAGTGGGGCATTGTTTTTGTCGACAACATCAAGATCTATTAGGACATTCATGTGAATTTAATGCTCCTAGAGAAGTTTGTTTCACTTTAGGCAAGTCTGCACGATTTACTTCTGAACATGGATTTGCTCGAATGATTACGCAACAAGAGGCTTTAAAATTGATTGAGGATGCAGCAGAAGCAGGTCTTGTTCATAAAGTATATCACCCTCAAGGAAATATTTCTAAGGAAGAAACTAGTATATGCAATTGTTGTAAAGACTGTTGTGGAACATTTAATCTATGGAAAAAAGGTACAATGCCAATGATTAATTGGAGTAACTATCTATCCAATATAGATCAAGATTTATGTGTAGGTTGTGGAACATGCGTAGAACGATGCCCTACAGACGCGATAAAACTTAATGATGAAGGAAAGGCAGAAAGAAATCCGAATATTTGCATTGGATGTGGAGTTTGTGCTCACTTTTGTCCAGAAAATGCTATTTCCTTGTTAGAAGGAGTAAGAAAGGTGTTTGTTCCTCCTCCAAAGATTAAATTGTAAAGTTACTTTTATCTTTAAGCAATTTTATCTTTTTTTATAATTGAATTTTAAGTTTAAATGAATTCAGGATACTTGATAATTCCTCTAAATGAGTATTAAAATCTTGGGGCGTTAAATCTTTAATTTTTTCAAATTTCTTTATAATATCTTTGAATTCTTCTATCCAAATTCTCATCAATGCCTCTGATTGTTGACCCTTAATTTTATTACTAAGTTCTTTAGTTATAACAGTTTTAATCGTCTCTAAAAGTTTAGCTTCATTAATGGTATAAGTAATTTTTAAAATATCCTGCTGATTCTTAATAGATTCAATATCTCCAAGTACATTTGATTTATGTTTGTAAAATTCGTCATTAAATTTTTTTATCATATCCATTATAATTTCTTCTTGAACTTTAATTGTTTCTTCAATTCTTTCTTGGGTTGTATGAAGCATTTTCTTGATTTCTAGAGTCTCACGCGTGATTTCATCTTCATTTTTCTTAGCTCGATATTCTAATTTTTCGTTTAAATCCTTAACCTCAATTTCGAGTGTTTTTTTCAATTCATTATTCTCTTCAGCAAGCTTATTCACTTGATCTACTAATTTTTGGAACGTTTTTAAGTTCAATTCCTCTATCTTTTTAGGTATTATGCTTCACCTCTTTTCTTTCCATTTGAATCATTTTCGAATTCTGGGGTAGGAAATTTACCTTCCAAATTAAGAACAGTATTTAATTTTAATTCAAAATCGCCCTTTAACACTTCTAAATCTGAAGAAGTTTTGTCAATTTTTTTTAAAAGCTGATCTATAGGTGTACTTTTTATATCAAGGATCAAATCTTTGATAAATTTAAAATTTTCGTTAAAAGCTTTAATCACATCAGTTTTTATTTTTTCTAATTGTAATTTGTTATTTATAGAAATTACCGGAGTTTCGAGGATTTCTATATCATTAATATCTTCTAATGAGTCGTATATGACCTTTTTCCGAATTTTTGGTGTAATTTTCTTATGAATCGTACTCGAATCTATTGAGTCCAGATCAATTAATATTGTTGTTAGATCTTCTTCCTTCTTATTTAATGATTTTAAAAATGAAGGAATTATATTCTTGAATTGATTGGTAAAACCCTCTGATTCAAGTTTTTTCAAGAATTTATAAATCATCAACTCAAAAGCTTCAACAACATTATCTTGAGTTTTAGCGGAAGTAAATATTAAAGAATTTTCATCAAGGTGATTTTGGGACAGATTATTCATTAAACTTCCGAAGGACTCGGGTTTGACTAAATCAGACTTATTTCCTAAATAAATTATCACACAATCTGGGGACTTCTCTTTAATATGATTTAGATAAACTTTTTGAAGTTCAATAGTGCTTTCTTTAGGATTAGATAAATCAAATACTAAAAACGCAGCATCAATATTAGCAAAAAAGGAAGGATTTAACGGATTAAATGATTTTTGACCCCCAATATCCCATATATTAACTCTTATATGTTCTTCTTCTAATCTATATTCTTTTCTTGTAATATTACTTCCTATAGTTGGAATGTATATATTAGGAAATGATTTTCCAGAATATAAATTGACAAGTGAAGTTTTCCCGACCCCTCCTTCTCCTAAAATAGCGAGTTTAAGATTAATTTCATTGATCGATTTCATTGAATCTAAAGTCTCATTATCGATTTAATTTAATAAATTATAATAGGAGGTCTATTTAAATCTAGACTTGAAAATGAAAGAATTCCTTTTTAAAATTTATAGGAAACTTCTTTATGGCGGACTTTTTCTATGGAGTATTTACTTTTGTTAATATAAATAAATTTAAGTAATCTCTTTTTGATTTGCAAAATTTTTATGAGCATAAATAATACGTTGAATCGCTGTAATATTTGTTCCAATAGCTAAAAGGATCATTGTCCACCAAATAGCATAGAAAAACCATAGTTGAAGAATTGTTCCTATTAATAGTATCGGAATCCTATCAGTCCGTTCTAGTAAGCCAATACCATATAAATTTTCGACTCCTAAGGCTTCGATCCTCGCTCTCGTATAAGAAGTGAGAAAAGCTCCTAGCAGTGTTATTAATCCTATTTCAAATGAGGTATACATGCCTATTATCGTTCCAACAAAAATGAAAAAATCACCTACCCTATCTAATGTTGAATCTAAAAAAGCACCATAAACAGTAATTCCTTGAATTCGTGCGATTGTTCCATCAAGCTGATCAAAAAATTCTACAAAAAACAAAAAAGTAATAATATATGGTAAAGCTCGGAAATAAAATCCAATGAATGTTGCTATGGCAAAAGTCATACCTAGAATCGTAAATACATTGGCAGGAATGATTTTAAGTTTATGAGCTAAGGGTAATAAGAGTTTTTCAGAATATTTTTTCACTTGTAACAGCATATGATAAATGTATTTTATTTGTTTTTGATAATCTTTTTTAGGTTAATGTAAAAATTAAGTCTTACTAATTTAAATTGTATATTTTAAATTTAAAATAAAAAAAAGAAAATCAAATTCCATAGATTGGATAGAATTTATTCTCAATATATTTTAAGAAGTAATCTGGATTTAGATCTTCACCAGTTATTCTTTTAATTAGGTCATTTGCCCTATAAATACTGCCATACTGATGGACGTTTTCTCTAAGATAAGTGAGTAAATTAGAAAATTCACCTTTTGCATACTCTTCTGGCAAAGTGGGTCTCTTTTTAAGTGCGTCACTGTAGATTTGTGAAGCGTACATACTTCCTAAGAAATAAGTTGGAAAGTATCCAATTGATCCCCAACTCCAATGAATGTCTTGTAATACTCCTTCAGCATCATCCGCTGGAGTTAATCCTAAAAGTTCTTCAAACTTTGAATTCCATACGTCAGCTAGTTCATTTACTTGGATTTTTCCTTCAATTAGATCTTTTTCTATTTCAAATCGCAGAATTATATGCAATCCGTAAGTAACTTCATCAGCGTTTACTCGAATGAAGGATGGTTTTACTACATTTACTGCTCTATGAAATTCTTCCATTGGATAATTACTTAAATTTTCTGGGAAATATTTTTGAAATGTAGGATACCAATATTGCCAAAATTCCTTACTTCGACCAACGATATTTTCCCACATTCTTGATTGACTCTCATGAATACCCATTGAACATCCATCAGCTAATATTGTATCATGAATTTCTTTTTTAAAACCCATATCATATAAAGCATGACCACATTCATGTATAGTTCCAAATATACATTCGTTAAGAAAATTCTCAGTAGTTCTAGTTGTAATTCTAGTATCTACCGAAGAAAGAGAACTTGTGAAGGGATGAGTTGATCTATCTTGACGACCATGATTGAGATCAAAATTGAGTTTCTTAATCATCTCAACACTCAGTTTAAATTGATCATTCTCATTATATTTTTTTCTTAAAATATCTTGTTTAGGCTTATTTGAGGAAGAATCTAATTTTTTAACAAAATCAACTAATTTTGGTTTAATCTTATTAAATATATTAGCAATCCAATTATATGTTGCTCCAGGTTCGTATAGATCTATTAATGTTGAGTATAAATCGGGATGAGTTTCAAGTTTTTCTGCTTGTTCTATTTGCAAAGCCACATTCTTTTCTAACAAAGGTTCAAAATCAGATCCTTTGAATTTTTTCTCTTCTCTCGCTTTTCTCCAAGCTTCAACCGCTTGGGAACTCGTTTCAGTAATATCTGTTACTAATCTTTCGGGCAATTTTGTCGCGTGTAAATATTCTCTCTCTGATTCTCTTATCATTGCTGCGTCTATATCGTTTAAGTTATTAATCTTCTTTGCCTTCTGAATTAATTTACCGACCTCTGGTGAGGTTAATCTCTGATGAATTAATTTTTGTACCAAGGAAAGTTGTTTTGCTCTTCCAGATACCGAACCTCTTGGCATGTAGGTTTCCTGATCCCAACCTAGCAATGAGCCCACATAACTTAATCTTTTAATTTCTGTAAAATAATCTTTTAAATCGTCAATAGCAGTCATATTATTTACCTTGTAAAAACAATAAAAACTAAGCTTCTTAGTGTGAAGAGAAAAAAAAAGTTTGTCATTTGATAAAGATCTACTATAATTAACTTTTTTATAATCGTGATGTTAATTATTATAAGATCAATAAGAAGAGAAATGAAAGAATGATAGAAATAATTGTTAGTATTATTGTCGTTGTTTTTTTAATTAGCCTTTATTTTTATTTAACAAGAAAAATAAAAAATTACACTTCCATTTTATCGATTTCAATGAGTTTACTCGTTTTATTAATCTTATTTAATATATTACTCAATGCACCTATTATTAATTTTATAATTACGTTTACATTATGTACAATTCTTCTTCTTTTCGTTTTTGAGATAATTAAACCATTGCATTCTCTATTTAATAGTGATTCTATATTTCAAGAAGAAGAAACCACGGAACAAGTATCATAAAAAAGAGTTGATCATGCTAGCAAATTTATTATTAATTCAATTAATCGTTATTTTAGTATGCGGAATATCCATCTTTTTTATAAAGCAACAACTAATTAGAAAGAAAATTATATTTTGGATAATATTCTCCTCACTAATTATAAATACATTTTCCTTGTTTTCAGCATTATTAATGAATTTACAATTTTATGAGTTCTATCTAATTGTTGATGGAAATGTTTTGCTCATTGTAGAGTTTATACTATTGGGAGGGATGTTTTATGCTATAATTGCCAAAAATAAAAAATCAATAAACAAACCAATTTATGATGGAATTTTACTTTTAATTTTAGCTGGAATTATGGGAATAGTATCATCTTCCCATTTGTTAATTTTAATTTCATGGCTCGCTTTTGTTCTCATTTTATTAGGGGTTAATCTTTTTTATGGGGAGTTAGCTATTGATTTTAAAAATTGTATTCCATATTTTCTATCTATTGGAATTAGTCTGGTTTCACTCTATATATTCAGCATTATTATTTTTTTAGATACTGGAACGATTAATATCATTGAAATAATAAATATTGGACCATCGAGTGAACTGAATATTATTTATATTTTGCTGATTATAATTGGCTTTGGAATACCATGTGGGATATTTCCATTTGGAATATTCCATTTAAAAAAAGCATTTCAAGATGGATCTTATTATAACTTGCTATTTTATTTTATGATAAATTTTTCGGTAACTTTCAGTTTATTTAGATCGTTTCAATTCTTTGAGTTTCTGTCATTGGGGTATGGTTTAATTATAACAGTCATTTCAATCTTGGGTATTGTTGTTTTTTTCTATGTTATATTAAAAGAATTATTCTTTTCTTTTGAAGAACAATCGTTTTCTCTTAAAAAAATAATAGGGTATTCAATAACAGGAGATTTTAATAATTTCTTAATGCTACTCTCTATCTCACTATTAATACCTAGTTATGTAAAACAGACGTATTTAAACGGTCTTTTCTTAATTTTTTCTTTATTTATCTTAGTTAAAATGGTATTACTTTTTGCTTTACATCCGATTATCTTAATATATGAAGATGATGTCAATATTCAAGAGAATGGTAGGATTTATTCAAAATTATTGCATTATTTATTATATATTACAGGGGTATTAATCGCATTTCCATTAAGTTTTTATTCTTTTTGGATATTAATTGAAGTTTTGAACCTTCCAGAAGCACAATCCTTTTCAGCATTTATTTTTCTCATTGTAGTTGTGATAGTTTTGCTCTTAATATATAATATTATTTCTCTAATAACGATAGCAACCATTACTCTTGAATCTTTCAATAATAAAATTCTTGAAACAGAAAAGAGAGAGCCAGATTTATCGGATATAAGTATTGAGAATAAAATCGTATTGCTCTTTACTTTAGTTTTATTTTTAATAATTAATTGCTTATTTTTCTTAAATATCTTTTCTTACATACTTTTTTAATAGAAAATAAGAAATTAGATCTTTAATTCGTTCTTTACGAATACATCAGCAACCATTTCAAGATCTTCAGTTGTAATGGAACGAGACAATGCTGTTTGTAAATCATTAATTAATTGTTTACATAAAATGATGCTTAACGAACTTCCCTTTTGTTCAATCAATTTTTGTAACTCTGAAGGGTAATTAATATTACTAATTGCTTGATCATCAATTGATTTTTCAATTATGAAATCCATGTTCTCTTTTGGTTTATCTATTTTGAATTCTTTTTGTTTTGGTTTAATTTTAATTTTAATATCATCAGGGGTTAAAAATTGAGCTTTCTTTTTATTATCTTCTTTAGTAAATAGAGTGAGATCTTCAATTTTTGACGCTTCCTGACTGATATTATTTTCTTCTTTTGGGGATGTGGGAATTTCTTGCGTAAAGGATTCTGTTATATCTCTTATTTGACTTGTAGGTAAGCTTTTAACCATTGGTTTTTGAGAAAATGAAATTTTTCCAGGTATTTTAAACTTCTGCTTACTTTCACGAATTTTCCTTAATTTAGTTTGTTCTTCAATTTTAGATTGAATCTCTTTTACTTTATCTTTAAATATTTGAATATTGCTTAGATCTTGGTATTGATCCGAAATTTTAATCAATTCTTTATACTTTACTATTGAAAATACAAATTTTCCCTCTAATTCTAACCTTTCTGCTTGTTTTACCATTTCTTGAAAGTCATCGGGAAGGGTTTCTTTAAGGTTAAGTGTATTTGAGATAATTAGATCGATTTGTCGTTTTACATCTGGATCAACTAAAGATAATTCAAAAAAATCATCCATATCCAATTCATTTTTAATTAATTTTATATCAATATCTTTAACAAGATCTCGCTTATTACCAATAATTAAAAGTTTGGATAGATTTCCTTCTTGTTTTTGTAAGGTTTTAAAATGTTCAATCACACTTAAGTGATAATTAGAGAGATCAAACAAGAGAATTATGAGATCAGAACCACTTATAAATTTAGTCCAGAGAAGTGAGAAATTATCTTTCAATTGAAAATCCCATAGATCAAAATTAAGATTATTTATAATGTATTTTGACACAACAGCAAAATTTAATATTTCCTTAGTTTCTCCTTTTTTAAGCATGTAGAATAGTTCTGTCTTTCCAGCATTAGTTGGACCAATGATTGCTATTTTAGAATTAAGTTTATGCTGCAATGGTCTCAAATATTCAATAAATTTTTTTTGTTGAGACTCAGATTCCAAAATCTCATTTGGTAACTCAAATATTTCATTGAATTTTTCAATTGTTTCAAGAATTATAGGTTCGACTCTATTAAGTTGATCTATAAGATCAGTTACAAACATGAACAACACCCCATTACTCGTACGATGGAATATTTGATAATTAGTAACAGTACGTTGAAATGTTTTTCCAGGTATTGGCATATCTATATGAGATTGTATGATTTTTATAACATTTGTTAATTCTTCGTCTCCAAGACCCATTGCATAAGAATAATTAAAGATACATAACTTTTTATGAAATATGTGAATTTGTCTCAACATGATCTTCAGTTAAAAGCTAATTAAAGGATATCAAATATTCTTTATATAGAATATAAAAAATTCTTATTAATATATGTTAATATCATATAAGCCTAAAAGTTTTAGCATCAAGTAAGGGTAACTTCAGAATCATTCCATGCAAGAGGTAAATATTAGAACTTAATTATTTGAAATGAAAGATTTTTTTTATCTTGATGTCTTATTAGAATTAAATTCGTGAATATTAAAATTTTCTAATCGATTTAATGCCTTTATCATCACATCACTTAAGGAATTTACTAAGGGATTCTCAGTTGGATAAGGAAATTGATGAGCTAACTGAATTAATGGTCAAAAGGATAAACCAACTTTGCTTTGAAGATTGCCAAATTGATCGAATTGCTTGCACACTTCAGCCAAAATGCAGACAAAGATGGCTCTTGAAATTAAGATTATTAAACAAATTAACATTGGAGGATCAGCCTAAATTTTGCTATAGTGTTCATAAGAACATTATTTTTCGAGATTTGCACAATAAAACGGTTGTCTATAAGCCAACTGATGCTTATTTATACACAATTGATTTCTTAGATGTTTTTTTTCATGGCGATTATCGTAAATTAAATCAATATTTTTCTAAGAGACAGTTTCGTGATTGTATTAAAATATTTAACGATAGAATTAATAATAGGGACGAACATTTTCAATATTTATTAACAGATAAAGAAAATTTTATGATATTCAAATTTGAGGAAAAGATTCACGTAATGTTTATTAATGAAAATTATGTATTATCTAATGCTAATAGGGATAACATAACTGATGTAGAATTACTAAAAGGAATATGTGACTTATTCGCTCGACTCTACTTTCCAGAATTCACATTAAAATTAGGAATTGATAATCTTATAGAAATCAAAAGCATAATTCCCGAAGATATTTTACTAAATGTGAGCAAAGAACCACCTGAATCAAAAAATGACAAAATTGATGATTATTTTTGGAATATTTTTTCAAGTGATCTTGACGCTTTAAGTCAATATTGTCAAGAAATTAATATATATATTAATAAACATGAAGATTTAGTCATAAAAATTCACCTTGATGTGAATTCTAAAGATTTAGATAGAAAAAATTTATTGAGATATAGAGATTTGAAATTAATTTTTAACATTATTTATCGGATTTATAATGATTTTTACATAATATGGGCATGAATAATAAAAAGAAGTGATATTCAAGTATGGGTGAAGAAAAAAATAAAGAACAAGATCCAGAATTAACTAAAATTAAAGATTTCATCCGCGATGATAGATTTGATGATGTTGTTCAAATAATTGCATTATATTTAGGCGATGCTACTGATGAAGATTATTTAGATCGATTAGAAAACCTAATGGAAACATTATTAACTCAGCATGGAGGTAGAACTGTTTTAAGGTTTTTAATTGAGGAACTTATTATTGATTTGCCCTCATTATTGGAAAATTTATCAAAAAGAGACTCTGTCTTAAGATATTCATTCCTCCTTTTATTAAAACCTTTTTGTGAAAATGAATGTGATTTATTTATGCCTTTCATCGAAGATTTAATAAATTCAGAGGATCCTAATATTCGTGAGGCGGCATTACAGTTGGCTATTTTTATAGCAGGAGGAAATAAAAGCATCGATGATGAGTCGCTTATTAACTCAATTTCTAATAAATTAACTGATGAAAAAGAATTTATTGTGGAAAAAGCAATTCAAACCCTTAAAGTAATTGGTAAATCTAACCCCTCTATAGTTACAAGAATTCTAACGAATAAAGTAAAAGAAGATACAGAAAATGAAAAATTAAAACAAGCAGCTGATTTAGTACTAAAAGCGATAGTTTCAGTTGATCAAATTGAAGGAATGGTTGAAGAAGAACTTACTAAATCAGAGATCATTGAAAAAGAAGAAAACGAAATAACTGATAAAGAAATTGAACTAAAGAAGAAGGAGATCGAGCTGAAGAAAAAGAAACTTGAACTTGAAGAAAAACTGATGAAAGAAAAAGAAAAAAGTTTGAAATTTAAAGAAGAAATGATTGAGAGGGAAGTTGAGACTATTCCTGACCTTGAAGATTTACCAAAAAAAATAAAGAAACAAATCAAAAAAGATGAAAATGAAATCTTTGATAAAGAAATTGAGCTTAAAAAGAAAGATATTGAGATAAAAAAGAAGAAACTTGAAATTGAATTAAAAGAAAAAGAATTTGAAGAGATTTCTATTCAGGAAAGAGAAAAGACACTCAAAATTAAAGAAGAATTATTGGAAAAAGAATCAGAGCTATCAAATGTAGAAATTGAAATGCAACAGAAAAAAATTGAACAAAAGGAAAAGAAACTTAGAGAAACAGAATTAGAACGTGCCGAAGAAATTTTTAAAGATTTAGAAGAAGAAAAAAGGAAACAAGAAAATGAGTAAGTTAATCTAAATTATCTTCATCATCTATTTCTTCATCATCTGGCTTTTCTTCATCTGACTCATCAAAATCCACGCTTGATTCTGGCTTATTTTCTGCTATTGGAGCAGAGTGTAGCCTTCTTACTAATCTTCTCACACTCTCCAATCGCATGCTATCTTGCGGTAATCCTAATTGTATTTTTTTTGCGAGATTATATGCCAATTCAATATATTGTAAATCCTCCAAAAATTCCACAATTTGTATCTTATAATCAGTATCACTTACTCCTTCTCCATATTCCATCAACTTCTCTTTTAATAATAGATCAATTTTATCAGATCTTTGTACGTATTTTAGATTTTTTACCAATTGCTTAAAACTGTTCATTATGTTATACATTTCTGATTTTGGATAATCATCTATATTTTTGAGTACATAAAAAATATAAAGCTCCGCTTTTTCATAACGCTGCATAATAATTGATATTTCTACCAAATCTAAGAGTGCTAGTTCATAAAGAAACTTTGATTCAATCCGTGGAATTATCATTTCAAAAATCCAATCTAACAAATTAACTTGGTCATATTGTTTTATTATATCAATCAAAAATCTTTCGACAGTATAATATAGTTTAGAATTTTCGGTTTTTGTAGAAGTTAGAAAAGAAACCAACACATACTTAATTCTGCCCATAGCATCTTCAATATTAATCGGCTTTTCTCCGAATTTGTAAAATGCCGATTCTAAAATTGGTTTCACCTTATCCTTATTCTTAAAATCATAAATAAAATAATCACCCCAATTAGGTGCTCTGGCAGTTTTAGATTTCATCTTTCTTACCTCTTTGGGAAGAGTTTCTACTTTTGGTTTTTCAACCTTCAATTTTTCGGATAATTGCGATGCTTCTTCTTCGGATATTACTTCTAGAATTATTTTATCTTGATTTACAGGAATTGATAAACGAAAGAATATATCTTGATCTTCTTCAAATAGTAAATCTCTGAGATCTTTAGGAAAGGTGATACCTGTTTTTGTTTTCCTTAGAACACATTCATAAAAAAGCTCTGGATCTTCCTCATCAATTTTCTTTTCTGACATTTTTATTCACAGAAAAATATTATTTAGGGTTTTTTTGATTGGACGATATTATCCTGTTATATGGACTAATTCTATACCCCGTACGTCAAAATTCTTATCAATAAAACATAAGACCGCATGACCATTATGGGTGTAAACGATGGGAACTGGATAAGATTCTGAATTTTTGATGAAACTTTTTTTCACAATTAATGGTTTTATAACATTACAAATCATACAAGGAATATTAATTACTTTTACCAAATCTAATCCCTCAAAATTGGATAACATATTTTCTATCTCAACTTCAAATTTATTAAAAATACCAGGAGAAAAATTATCATACGATAATATATAATCTACAGCATATTTTTTATTAAATTCAATTGATACTTGCTCAATAATTGCTTCTAATAATTGGAATTGCATTTCAATAGTCGATCCAGCGGAATAAATGATATTTCCTTTACGAATATGTACAATTTTTAAGTTGCCTTTATTCA
>CAZBPC010000045.1:0-26007 GCA_964493715.1 uncultured archaeon | reverse complement strand
AATGAAGATAGAGATGATTTGTTCGAAATAAAAGGTCATAAAAATCGTACCCAAAAAGAGAAATCCTAAAAATTAAAAAAATTTTTTAATCTTTTATTTGTAAATTCTTAAACTTTTTCCTTTTTATATCAATAATTCAGAACTTACAAAAGAAAATTAAAAAGTGTTAGTAAATCTTGAACCTTACTTATTATAGAATAAATACTAGAGGATTTACTTAATGATATTAAATAGTATTTTTGAATAATTGAAACAAATGCTTTTTAATCTAATCTAATTATTCTCAAAGATTTAATGGGTAAGTAAATAAGGGAAGCACAGATTTATAAATATAGTATTCATTATTACCTGAGTAATTTTATGTTTAGTAGAAATAAGGGAAAAGTTAAAACCAAATTAAGTACAAGCAAAAAAGAAATTGCTCTAATTGGGTTTAGCTTTGACATTTTTTGTACTACTTTATTTAAAATACCAATTCTACCAGTTCCAATGAGAATTGATAAAGTTACCAATGGTGAACCAACATGCATAATTCCCCTGGATTTGGATAAATTAAAGGAAGTTTCAGAATCCCTTGAACTATTTATAAATTTCAAAGCATTTTATCTACATGGTATTAATAATCTAATTAATTATGCTAAAGAAACATATAAGTCAATTATTTTTCGTGAATTAAGACCGGAACCAATAATTAAGTGGTATAAAAATTCTATATCGACTGAAATAGACATTCCAAGTTTAAAACAGGAATTCACATTCATCATGACCAATTTTTTAGAAACCTATTCAAATATTATAAGTTTGGATTTATTGCGAGATAAAAAAAATACTTTAAATGAATTAGTAAAATATAATGAGAAAATGTTAAATCATTTCAGACAAGTTTTGGAAGGAAATAGTGTTCAATTTGTTATAAATGGAGAGAGAAAAACTGAAAAAATTTATACTATCAAGAAAGAAAAATATTATCCTCGATCAATTGATCTTGATGTTTGGAATGAGAATGATAAAGATAATATAATAAAGAAGGCATTTGTTCCCTATTTAATTTATGATGATCTTATTGATGTGTTTTTTTACAATCTTAAATTATTGAAGAATGAAGAACAGGAGCCTATAAACTTGCAAGTTTTCGAGGATTCTAATATAATTGGTAAAGAAAAAATGTCAGATTTTTATGATATTGAATCTCATAAGCAAGTTTATAAAATGAATTTATCGGAATTATTAAAGTTTTAGCGATTGAAGCATTAATATCTTTTTAAACAAAAAAGCCTCATGTATCAATATCAGGATTATTCATAGGAAATTACTTATTTGATCAAAATAAAATCCTATGAATAAGATAATTAGCATGATTATTTATAACGCATTAAATAATTTGACCCTATAACTGCATCTTCTTTTTACTTCATAAACTAATAAGGAAAGTAATAATTTGTTTAAGGAAAGGGATAATTTGTTCGAAATAAAATGTTATAAAAAGAGTACCCAAGAAGATAAATCCTGCAATTAAAATACTTTTATCAAGAAAAGTACGTTCGGGACGACGAGCAATTTCTGGTTTCGCTGATGTTAAATATGTATATCGCATGATGATATAAAATAGCACTGGTATGGTAAATATTGCAAGATATTCCCATAAATTTATGCTTTCTTGTTCAAATAAATTAAATTTCAATATTAGATATAAAGAATACGTCATGAACAAAGATCCAGCAATCATCACATGAAATTGATCTAATAATTTAACGGAATATTGATCATATACCTTTTTATGTTCGATTGCTTTATCTTTACCAAGAAATTGGAGATCTCCTTTACGTTTAGCAATACTTAAAAACATTGCGATTTCAAATATAACGAGGAAAAGCCAAGCAGAAATAAATTCTCTTATTATCATGCAACCCGCTAATGCTCTCCATAAATATCCCGTAGATAAAATGATAATATCAATAAAGGCATAATTTTTAAGAAAATGATTGTAGACCTGCCCAGTGATAACTATGAATAAGATCATGATAGCAAAGTCCCAATCCCAAAAAGTTGGGATTAAAAAGAGGAGTGAAAAGACAACAATAACAGTCAAAACCATTAATAAGGCTACAGCAAAATAAATTGATAAAGCCTCTGACGCAAGGGGCTTTTTTTTCAATTTTTCAGCATGTTTTTTATCATCTTCGATATCGATGATATCATTGATTATATAATTAAAGGATGATGTGCAACATAGCAAAATAAAACCAAAAATGAGAGGGATGTAAAGAGAAAACTCGAATAATCTCTTGCTAAAAAAGATGCCGACAAAGATTAGGAGGTTTTTATAATATTGTCTTATCCTTAGTAGAGTTATAATACTTCTGATTTTACTAACCATATTAAACACTAAAAAAAAAGCATTTAAATTAAACTTTATTAAGGTAAAATATTTTATCGGGTTTTAATTTTTTCGTAATTTTATAACCAAATTTATTAATTAGGCTAGTTTCTGATTTTTTTGAAATCGATCCAGTACTACATTCAAAAGATAAATAATCAATCGTTTTGTAGGGAATTTTAACTTCTTTTTTGAAAATATTTTTAATTAATACAAAATCTTCATTATCATTTTCTTTCATTGTCTGTTTGGATTCGTCATTTACATCACCTAAATTCATATCGAGCAAATACCCTATTTCCGAGTTATTTACGGGTTTTTTTAAAGATATGAGTGTTCTTACTTCATTTTGCTTAAGCCATTCTAATATATTCAATTCTGATGCTCTAAAGCTCCTAGTCTTGCTTATAACTAAAAATACATTTTTTGGTTTAATTATTAATTCCGTGAGTATATAATCCTTTTTGCGAGAAGATTCATCACCTTGAAATTCTAATTTAAATTCATCTAATCTCATTGCTGGATTGATATTTATACATTTATTTATTTTCAGTACTCCTCTTTCCTTAAAAAATACATCCGAATTATTAAATTTCTTGATGATATCAACTGATAACGGTAATTTAAGCTTATTAATTTCTTTGGAGATTAAATTATTTTCATTATCAAGAAAATTGATTATTCCATTTTTTTTATCCTCATTAATTTTTAGCTCAAGTAATTTAAGGGAAGTAAGATTATCCATAAAATAAGTTCCATTATATATTATTCTTTTTTCAGCAAATTGGGAAGATTCTAATGATCTTTTTTGAGTGTTTTCTCGTTCTATTATAATATATCGATCAGGATCACAAAGATCATCGACAATTTCTACATCTTCTAATTTTCCAACAACTATTTCATCAGAAATTTTATTTTTGAACATGTAATCATTCCCTATTTCATATTTGAATAACTCCTTACGTTTTAGTCCATTCAAATAAGTTGACACGCTATTTATCTCAAATAATTCCATGAATTTCTGGTTAGCTAATTTTTTAAACTCATTATCAGCTTTTCTAAATTTTTCAGCATACTTTTTCCTTGTTTTTTTCCTCAAGCAAAGAAAAGGTAAGAACGCCTCATTCATAGGTTTTAAATTGTCGTCTAATAAAGCAGCCAATCGAAAATAACTAGGGGGGTGAGAATTTAATATATTTCCGAGGAGTGATGTTCGAGATGGCTTTATCATAGAATTATGCAAGTATTGTGCAGTTTCCATATAATTCATTAATTGATTATCTTTATTTATTTTTTCATCACACAATAGCATTGTATTTAGTCCAATTTCTCTTCCAGTTGCGTAAAAACTTTCGAGATTATAGAGTGCTTTAGCTAATTCTTGGGTATAACCTGTCTTTTTGGATTTCAAATCAGCCTTCCCTTCCAAATATCTCACAAAAATGTAGAGTATGACATATATTCCCACATTCAATAATAAAAACCCTAATAAGGGGAGACTTGGGTTTGCAAATGTATAGTCATATATAGTTGCTGGAATGCCTAGTATCATTCGAACCATAAGATCTAGCGATGTTATAAGAGTTAGTATGAGGGTGTGTTTTCCTTTAGAATGTGCTAATTCATGTGCGACAATCCCTTTCATTTCATCTTCAGGAATCTCATCATAATCTTCAGCAATAATAGCAATTCTTTTATCAAAAATGGAACCGTAAGCCATTGCATTTAAGATGGGATATTTACCAAATCCTACTTTTACTTTTCCTTTTATCTTCATTCTTTCTTTTACGCTATTTACTAAAGCAACTAGATTGCCATTTTTTACTCTCTTAATTCCAAGCATTTTATCTAATAGTGGTCCCGAAATAAAATATACTAACCAGTTCACAAATATTAAAATAAAATAAATATTAAGAAAGAACTCTAAAAGATTGAAATTCCTTAAATCTAAAGGACCATATCGGATAAAATTAAATAGAATGTATTTATCAACAAAAACGACTGCCAACCACGCTATAATATATAAAAAGAGGGTTAAATACTCGGGCGACATAAATCTCCAAACTATGATGTATTTTCGTCCAAATAGTATAAAACCTAATCCTAAAATAATCCAAAAAGAAAAACCAAATGTGGCATTTAGAAAAAGAGGATTAGAAAGGTATGTAGATATGATCCCTGCGATAAATATAATATTATAAGTTACCAATGAAATAATTAAGAGTTTATTCAAAACAGGATAATCTTTAAGTTCATATATTCCAAACCATAAATATATTGAAAATGCCCCCATTATAGAAGTCATCAAATCTTTCGAAAGAAATAAAATCACAAAGAAGAAGAAAAAAATCGCAAGAATATCACTAAGATCGCTCCTTTTTCCATCTTTACTGAATCTATAAAATTCTTCGATAGTCAATAAATATAGAATTATTGTTGTCCAAAAAGTCCAATCGATGAAGATTTGTAATGAATCAGGTAGAAAAAGAAGAAAGAATAACATGAATATGTTGATAGATATTAAAACATAAAAAGAAAACAATATGTATCTCATTGCTTTTTTCATAAAACTTCACTTTCTCTGAAAATTGTAATTATTATTTTCAATTTAAATCTCCATTCAATTGTTATTGTAATGTTGTTATATTTTGATAAAAATATTAATACTAATACAAAATTATGGATTTACTCTTACATTTTTTTTGACTCCTTTTGGAAATAACGGATACTAATGTAATACCATAATCCTAAGCATGGAATCACGATTAATAGAGAAATAATGATGTTACTTGGAATTAGAATTCCGAATAAGACTAAATTAGCAAAATCAATTGGCATTATCACTAATTTAATAAAAAATAATAACAGATATCCTCCAATCATTACAATGATCATAATCGAGATTGTTCCTCTAATTCTTGGAAAGAAAATAAGAAGAATTGAAGATAATATGATTAAGCAAGGTACAAAGTAGACCAAAAGCATAAAATCTATTTTATTGATCGTCACTGACATCATTAAAGTTGTAAAGATTGCAAAAAATCCACAGATGATTGAAATAGCAAAAAAATTATTTACTAAGTCTCGTTCCTTTAACGGTCCTCGAGCTAGAATTAATCGTGGTAAAGTTAATGCTGCTTTTTCATTATTTGAAGCTTTTATTCTATCATCCTCTAGAAGAATAATATCATTCTTATCTTCTTGAATTTCTGAACTTTCAAAAAATCCCTTAACAGAGTAAAGTACATAAAAACTATTAAATACATGAATTAAAAGAGCACAAAATACTGCTGCTTCTAAAGATCCAAATAAAGCAACTCCCGCTATTATTGTTCCCATACTTAAAGTACCTACATCTCCGGGGAAAATTTTGGCAGGGTATTTGTTATAGTGAAAGAATGGTATTATAACAGCAATACCTGTTGTCGTGAATAAGATAGCCTCTGCCGAATTCCATATCAATCCACAAATAAATAAAGAGATTAATGCAATCAGGCACGTGCCTGAACCTTCTCCGTTATATCCTTCTAGCATATTAACAGTATTTCCAAAAACAGCTACAATTAATGGTGCTAATAATGGATAAATTATGTTTAACCTTAATTGTCCTAAAAATGGAATAGTAGGAGATTCAATATTTATGAACCCAAAGAAATTTGCAATAAATATTACCGTTCCAGTGAATAAAATTAATAAAACCTTATATCTGGATTTAAGTCTAATGCGATCATCCAAAAAACCAATGATTCCAGATAAAATTACAGATACAAGCAATACAAATATATCATTTGAAAATTGAGGGAAAACAAAAATTAAAAATATAGAAGTAATGGAGTAACCGATTACGATACTTATACCTCCTGATTCAGCCACTTGAGGTTTGCTATTTTTATGTATATCATATCCAACGTAATTCTTCTTTATCATCAATTTTATTACAGGTGGAATTATAAAGTAGGTGATTGATATTCCTATTATAAAAATAAAAATAAGTAAAATTATATCAGAAAAATCCCAATTTAGTTCAGTTAGCATCATGTTATTTCCCTAAATAAGTAGACTGTCAATACGGCTAAAAAGTAAAATAATTGCTAAAATATAACATTTTATTTTTATTGATTATCTATGAGAAATAATTTGACGAGAAAAAAAGTTAAAATAGCCCGGCACGGACATTCGACTGATGAAATTATTCATCTGTTTTCGAACCGTGGTCACGGGGTTCAAGGCCCCAGATGCTTGGCCACTACACCACCGGGCTATAATATATTGCTTATTTTTTAAAGATTATAAGGATGTAGTTTTTGTTTAAAAAAGTCTGGATCAAATAAATTTTTATGGTTTTTAAGGAATTGAAGATCATTTTCTTTATTTCTATATTCATCTGGTAACATTTGTGGTATGCTTTCTACGATGGGAAACCATCGTAAACATTTCTCACAAAACAATAATCCCGAATCGATTTCAGTATCGAGTTTAAATTTATTAAGTAAATATAGTTCGGGTAAAACTTCATTAATTTCATCCAAACTTAAATTCCCTTTCCTTAAGTTACTTATTTTATCCATTATTTGTGTAGTAAGGAGCTTATGACATTTTATTATTGACTTAATTTCCGTTTTATCAATCAGGTTTTCTATTTCCTTGATGCTTGCTTTAACAAGAGTTAAATATTCGGAAAACGGAATGTTTTTGATGGATATACCATCCTTGATGAATATGTTATCATCATGCTTACTCAAATCAATGAGTTCCTCTTTGTTGATTATATCCAAATTTCTATTTTCATAAACATCTAAAAACTCATTAAATTCATCCTCAGTTGTCTCATATGAAAAAATGTACAATTTAAGAGGAAAATGTTTATCGATCGGACACGCTAAAATATCAAATAACCATGGTTTCATAATGAATAATCCTGTTAAGTTAAATAAAAAAGATATTATAATAAGTAGCTTCTTAATTGTTGAATATATTTGTCTATTGTGCGATCAATTTTCTTTTTTCTACGTAGAAAATCATCAGAAAGTTTTTGATAAGCTGCGCGAGAAGGTAATTTTCCTCTTTTATAACGTGTATCGAGAAGATTTATGCTATCATCTACGCTATCTCGTTCAGTATCAAGTACATCTAGTTTTTTAATAATGTTTCCAAAAATATCACTAGCTTCTTCTAATATTTTTGAGAAAGGAATAATTTCTTGTTTAATTTGCTCGATTTTAGTGGTATTCTTATTTACGATATTGTTATAAGATTTTTTAGGCATTTTTTTCCTTTTAGCTTCTTCCTCTGCTTTTCTCATTTCAAGAATTAGGGCATTTTTTTCTTCATATAACGAGCAAAATTCTCTGATCTCGTTGATAGGAATTAATTCTGTTTTAAATAACTCACCATCCCCTTCTTTCTTCCTAGTTTTTGTTAGAACAACGAATATTGATAGTATCGAGGCTATTAGCAAGAGCAGTATTATTGGTCTAACCAATAGATCGAAGTAGTTTAGGGTAAATGTGAAGAGTATTATTTTATCTTCAAGAGGACTAATATCTTCCGAGGAGTACAAAAGTATTTTAGAACCACTCACTTGATTGATACCATCGGGAGGACTTGATATATAATCAATAGTGCCACATCCCTCAATAAAAACCTTGATAATTTGATTTCTGACAAAAAATTCATGAATTGTCGTGATTAAGTTCAGTTGTATTGATTCTTGGAACCAATTTATTGAGAAATGATTATCAAAAGGTAAATTATACTCAATTGTATATCTTAGGTTGGAATTAGGATTTAATGAAGCTCTATTATACAGAAGGTTTATCACGATTTCCTTATTATTATTTTCAGTAACTTTTATATCCGTACCTAACAATTCACCAAGACTATCCGATACTCGTATATTAATTGCATCATTTGGTACTTGGAAGGATAAGCTATAGATATTAATGACGCCTACATTTTTCATGACATGATCCTCTTTAACTTTGATTATTCCCCAGGGGGAGATTGCTATTTCACGATTAATTTGCTCTAATTCAAGTTTAGTTTCAGAACTGTGTTCGAAAACTATATTAATTTCCTTATCTGCACCTAAATTTACTAAAAACGGATCTAAATGCCCATATTCAATACTTTGTTCCAAATCATATAAGATTGTATCACCAAGATTGTTTCCCATTCCAGATACTTGATCATGTGACAATTCAGTTGCGCCTTGTGGCAATTTAAAGGTAGATTTTATATCACCTTCTGCTTTGTAGGGTATGTAAGGAAATATATTTCCTGCAAAAACGATTTGTTGTCTTCCTCCTGTAAAAAGGTAATTTAATTGATCTTTTAAGGTAAACCTTATTTTAATGATCCGAGATTGTTGAGGGAGCAGGGGAGAATCAAAAGATATAGAGATCATTTCATAATTATCATAAACGATAGAATGGCGTTCAGTAACAAGAGCATTATTGGTGCTTCCTGTTGCTACCAAATAGATTAAGTTTTCAGAATTATTGAGAGGAATTCCCATAAAAATTGAAGTTATTGGATTAGAATTTTGATTTAATATCGTGAGTCTATCTTCAATATTTACGAGTCCATATCCACTTATATTAACGTTATGCTTTATATCAGTTATTAGGATATTTTCAAATCCTTCAAAGTTTGCAGATAATCTTAAACTTTCTTCTTTTTCTTGATTCAACTGTGAATTTCCTTGAGGGAATACAAAAAATGAAACGATAATCAAGAATACTAATAACCCAGCAAAAATTGCCGAAATTTTCTTTTTATTCATCATTACCATAAACCATATCTTTCTTAAACTATCTGAAGATAATTAAAATTAATAATAAAAATTTATCATATTTTCCACCACAATTCAAAATAAAACTTATTATATGTGCAATTTTTTAATAATTTAATAAGAAATTATTTCAGATTAAACTATGTCAAGTCAATCTAGAAGG
Organism: uncultured archaeon; assembly: GCA_964493715.1. Lineage (GTDB taxonomy): Archaea > Asgardarchaeota > Lokiarchaeia > Sigyniarchaeales > SOKP01 > SOKP01. The sequence goes on along the minus strand of CAZBPC010000045.1, from coordinate 16,674 downwards.
AAAAAAAGAAGAAGTGGTACTGCACCCATGCCATTAGGAGGGGCAGGGTTAATGCGGTTTTTTGAGGATAGTTCAATCGGTCTTAAAGTAAGCCCTATCAGTACTGTAATAATCTCAATAGCGCTAATTGTTGTCGTATTTCTTGCTCATTTAGGTGTATTTAATTGGTTTTTTACTCCTGGAGCATGAGAACTATTTCATTGAAATAACTTAACCACCTTCATCCTTACAATGAAAATTTCTGAATTTCAGGCTCTAATTCGAAATCTCTATTTTAAAAAAGATTCAATGAGGGGAATTAATAGCACATTTATATGGCTTATAGAAGAAATAGGAGAATTAGCTACACTACTGAATGAAAAATTAATTGATCCCGCTAAAATATCAGAAGAATTGGCTGATATAATAGCATGGACGGCTTCAATTGCAAATTTAATGGAAATTGATTTAGAAAAAGCGTTAGCTTTCAAATATCCTGATAAATGTAAGAAATGCAATGCTAATCCATGTAAGTGTCAAAATTAATTAATTTATTAACTTTTAAATGAAGTATGAAATTGGTAAGAAATGATTAGACTGAGGTGAAAATAATTAAAAAAATTCATTCTAATGCAAAAATTGATGATAGTTCTTTCATTGATAACTATTGTTCAATTGGATCCAGTGTAGTAATTGAAGAAAATGTATACGTATCGAAAAATACAACAATCTATGGAAAGGCTTTAATCAAAAAAGGAACATATATTGGGGAAAATTGTATAATAGGTCATCCACAAAGAGAAGAATTAAAAAGATTCGTCAAAAATAATAGCTTGGGTATTGAAAGCAGCAATGAGATTATAGAGATCGGTAGAACGTGCACTATAAGAGCGGGAACTATAATATATTCAAATGTTATTTTGGGTGATAATTGTCAAACGGGGCATGGTGTAATGATTCGGGAAAAAACAAAAATTGGTCGAAATTCTTTAATTGGAACTAATTCGGTCATTGATGGGAATGTGGATATTGGTGAGAATGTGAGTATTCAAACGGGAGTTTATATCCCGTTGTTTTGCAAAATTGGAAATAATGTATTTATGGGTCCCTACAGTAAATTAACTAACGATAAATATATGATGCGAAAGGATTATGATTTAAAGGGCCCTACACTTGAAGATGAAGTTTCTTTGGGAGCAAATTCAGTTATTCTTCCGGGACTAAAGCTGAAAAAAGGAACAATTGTAGGGGCTGGTTCTATTGTTACAAAAGATACTGAAGAATATGATGTTGTAGTTGGGAATCCCGCCAAGAAGATTAAAAATGTATCAAATTTATAAATCGAAGATGTGATTAAACCTCATGAATAAAAAAATATGGATAGATATTGAAGAGCCAAAAACGGGTATTATGTTTAAATCCCTTATAGACAAATTTCAATCCGAAGGTCTTGAGATATTAATCACTGCAAGAGATTATGATTCCACATTCCAAATATTAGATGAATTTGGTTTTTCATATCAAAAAGTTGGTATTCATGGTGGAGAGAAGTTAGAAAATAAACTAAAAGAATATATCCAACGATTAAAGGATTTATTTCCGTTAGTAACTAAATTTAATCCCAATTTTTTTGTTACATTCTCTTCTGTTGAAGGTGCAAGGATATCTTACGGCTTGAACATTCCTTCAATTGGTTATAATGATGAACCGCGCAATATTCCTGTTTGTAAACTTTTATTTCCATTCTTGGATAAAATAATCACTCCTAAATGTGTACCAAAGGAGTGGTATATAAATCTTCATGCTGATCCCGAAAAAATAATCCAATATAATGGGATTGATGAAATCGCTTGGTTATCTGAATATAACCCAAATTCTCAGGTTCTTGATAGATTTGATTTAGAACGGGGAAATTTCTTGATTATTAGAAGTGAACCATCATTTGCAAGCTATTTTATAAACGATCTAGCTCCAGATCGAACACTCATAAGCGAATTCTTGCCATCTATATACAATGAATTTCCTGAACATAAATATATTGTAATAGTAAGAACTGATAAACAACAAAAGTTTTTAGAAAAAAATCTTTCAGGGATAATTGACGATCAGAATATTATTTTAACAAGATTTATGCCAAATATGGTAGACTTATGTTTTTATTCTGCTTTAGTAATTAGCGGTGGAGGTACAATAGTACGAGAATCCAGCCTTTTAAGAACTCCAAGCATCGAATTTTTTCCAGGAGAAACAGCTCCACAAGAACAATTTTTAATAAAAAACGGATTTCCGTTACATCATATAAAAGATCCGAAAAAAGTAATTCAGAAATCAATAGAATATCTTTCGCGAGGTGACTTTAGTAATCGATTTGATTTATCCTTCAAAAAGATTATTAGTAAATTCGACAACCCTAACGATATTTGCTTTAACTATGTTATGAATAACATAAATAAATAACTGAAGTATCTTTATTAATTTAATAATTTATAATAAATTGCTTCTAATTTTTGTCCAACTGAATCCCATGAAAATCTTTTAATATAAGAGCTAGATCTTTCTATTAATTTTTTCCTCTTGTCATCATCCTTAATAAGGTTAATTATTTCTTTAGCCAGGATATCTGGTCTCCTTGGAGGAACAAAAATTGCATTATCGCCTAAAACTTCTTTAAAAACTTTAAGGGAGGAACAAATTACAGGAGTACCACATGCAATCGCTTCTATAGGAGTTAATCCAAAACCCTCGGAAGCATAAGAATAAGTGATAAATATGTCAGCCATCGAATAATAGATTGGAATCTCATCTGTATTAACGAAACCAGTAAATTTGATATCAGGATATTTTTCTATCCATTCTTCATATGTTTTTTTCATTGAAAAATCAGGAGTTCCTCCTATAACTAACTCAAGATTCTTAATCTGTTGTTTAGCAAGTTGAAATGCTTTAATTATGTCTGGAACTCCCTTATATGAAGCAATACGACCTATGTACAGAAGAATCGGTCCTTCCAATCCCATTTTTCTCTTTAATAACGTTGCTTCTGATGGACATGAGATAAATTTTGATTCGATTGCAGAATATAAATTGAATATTTTATTAATGTCAGTTTTTGGAAAGATTTGCTTAATTTGGTGCTTTACAAAATCAGAACAGGTTGTTATGATCGATGCTCTTTTTACTAATTGTTTTATCAATATTTTTTCGATAGGAAGTATTGAAAATTTCGTTTCAATTGGTCCTAAATCATGGATCGTAGAGAAAAACTTCTTCTGATTTGAGAATAAAAAAGGTATTAAAGCTTTAGGTCCATTTAAATGAATAACATCAAAATTTGATGTTCTCATAATTTTATTAACTTTATATATAAATTGTGGGAGCCAGAAATAACTTTTCCTTATCAAACTCACTTGTATAATGTCTGGATTTTTTAAATCGATGTTCCATTTTCCCGTAATTACTTTTACATTATGTCCTTGCTTTTTTAGATAGTTATAAACTCCAGTAATGAATTTTGCAGCTCCATCTTGACTATCAGGAGAAAATGTAAGGCTAATCAAGCAAATTTTTAATTTGTTCATAATGAGGAAGCAATATAGAATTTAAGTTAACTGTTCAAAACTGTCTTCTGTGATAATTATTGTTTCTTCACTTTGAGCAACATAGGCTCCCTTTTGTTCTGCTAATACGTAGTGAACTCTAAGTTTTCCTTGTTGAATTAATTCTTGTAGACCAAATGCCACTCCCATTCTAAAATCTTTTGCTAGCCACCTTTCTGCAAATGGTAAAGTCTTATAATTTTTATTGATATGGGCTAAAATTTGTTTTGATGATTTTCTCCTTAATGGAACTCTTCCAACGTATGGATTTAATTCATAGATATATGAATATTTAGTATTATGAATGGATCCTTCACCAGTACTAGCAAAAATTTCAACTGCAAATACATCTCCTACTTCCATAGTATCTCCCCCTTGTGAACCCAATTCAGGAAGTGCTTTTTTACCATGGACAATCCATTGTTCAATTTGATGTCCCCCTAACTCCTTTATTGGGTTATAATTGAAACCTTTTATAATACTTTCAATTTTTTTCCCAATATCTTTCGTATTAACTTCTGGTTTTGCCATATTTTTCGCAGCTTCTATTGCTACTTCTGTTGCTTGAATGATATTTTCAAGTCGTTCTTCCTCACTAAAGCTTATTGAAAAAGCAGTGTCTACAATAAAACCATCAATATGTACACCGAGATCTATTTTGACAATATCTCCTTCTTGAATTATTAAGTTATCATCTTTTATTGGAGAAGTATAGTGTGCAGCTATGTTATTTATGCTTATATTTGTAGGGAAAGCCCAATTTCCTCCTAATTCAACTATCTTAGATTCTGTAGATTCAATTAACTCGAGTACTTTAGCTCCTATCTTAATTTTCGGTTTAATGAACTTTTTCGTTTCTTGAGCTATATTTCCCGCTTTTTTCAATGATTGGATTTGATGATGTTTCTCTTCTTCTCCTTGTTCATTCTTTTCTTTCTCTTTTTGTGCGTCAGAAATATCTTTTAAATTTTTATTTTCAGTCATTGAAGTACTAAATGTAAAAATTGATAAAAATATTTTTTAAAAAAGAAATATCAAATTTATTTATCTGATAATTAAAAATTTATTAAGAAAACATTACAAATAAATAAAGTTAAGTTTAATAGATTATATAACTTAATGTGTTTTCTCATTATAAAAAACAAGGAGGAAGTCAAGAGTGTCTGAAAATATCAGTGAACTGACAGATTTATTAAGGAAATTGTCTGCGGTTAACTCAGATATAGAGGGTTCTGCAATCGTTAGCATCCAAGGATTACCAATTTGTTCAGTCCTAAGTAGAAATGTTAATGATGGGATTGTATCTGCTATGTCGGCCGCTATACAGAGTGTTTCGGAACGTGCTGTAGAGGAATTAAATCGAGGAGAACTTAAAAGAATTTTGATAGAAGGAGTAAACGGAATTATTATTTTATCTAAAGCTGGGGAAAATGCAATTTTATGTACGTTATGTAATGCTAATGCTAGTTTAGGAATGGTCTTTCTGAATATTCAAAGTGTTTCAAATAGGATTGCCGCTTTATTAGATTAATTTGTATTAATCTACTTTATTATGATTTGAATAATTGAAAAATCGACAATGTACCTAAAAAAGAATTTTATTCAAAAAAATGAATGAAAAAAAATTATTTAATTTTCTTTATATTGCAATTCTGAATCTCGATAAGGATGCTTCTCGAGGTATGCGTTAATTAGAGCCTTAAATCCGTTACCAATTCCACCTCCAATAGCCCCAAATGTACTGGCTAACAGGATGATGAGTAATAGAATTAACCAACCAAATCCTTCTCCAAGAATTAACGCTCCAAACTGGTCAAGTATTGTGTATGCGTTCCTTGTAATCACTCCAACTAAAGTATAAATCCCCCACGAAAGTGTAACTCCTATACAACCACTTAGTACTCCATATTTCAACGATTTGTTAAGCATTCCGGCAATAATACCAGGGATTATGACTAACTGCCAAACTGGAACTAGTGTTAATAGCATAGTTAGACATAAAACAATGATTAGACTTATTAAAAAGGTTCTCCTTTCGATTTCCATTTTTTTAACCTCCTATTGGAAAGAAAAATATTTGAGATTCAATTGAACTTGTGGGAAAGTTATATAATGTATTCGTAAAATATTGAAAGTGGTATTTTCCTTGTAGGAAAAGTTGTTCTAGTTGATCCGAATAGTGTTTTGAGTTTGAAAGACCTCTTTGTCCCGAAGGGATAACGCTTAAAGAATTATTCAGATTACTAAAGTCTAAAATTAAGCGTTCAGATGCTCCACCCCTCGCAACTCCTATATTTTTCATATTGTCAATATTTACTCCAGCTGGATTAATAGTATATCCTTCTCCGTCAGCTTCATAAGGTCCTTTACTAAGTGGATCTAATTGAGTAAGAGATGTAAAATATACCTTATGTATATTACCCCACCTCCAAGTTGATGGGTCCTCAGAACCATAAAAACTTTCCAACCAATTGATTGTGGCATTTAATGCTATCATCATTATATCATCTCTAGTTTCGTTTTGAGGTGTAGAAACATTATTAAACCAATGGGAAGATTCGTCTTCCTTCATCAAATATTCCAAAACAACAATTCTTGTTCTTGTATTAAAGCCATAAGTTTCCTTTTCATCATTAAAAGTAAAATCTTCGAAAAAATCTCTCCACTTGCGATAAATAGTGGGTGCAGCTGCATTTTTATCCATCACAAAATGCCAACTTTCTAATTCTGTAAGAACATTGTTTATTTTTGTAGGAGGTGTAAGGCCATAATAGTCATTAATAACTTCAATTAATTCTGGGATGAAAGCTCTCGCAGCCGTTGAATTCACATCATTTTGGATGATTTTCATAGTTTCAACACTTATGGATCCATCAGCAGCATTCATAAGCAGTTCATTTATCCTTCTAGCTCTATATCCATCAGCGTATTCATTTTGTAAGAAATAACCATTATAGTCGGGTCCTGCAACAATTTGATTAGCGGAAGCTAAATAGTTCTGTTCTGGATTAAGAGAATTAGGCAAATCTTCGAAGGGTATGAAACCAATCCATTCTCCCTCTCCATTAGATCCATTGTATGGAATGGTTCCGTTACCAAGATGTCCCGTTGGAATCCTTGAATCGTCCCGAATTGGAACTTTTCCTGTCGGTCGAATAGCAATATTTCCATCAACATCTGCATATACTATATTTTGTGCGAGAAGCGTCCAATATTTTGAAGCTTCATCAAAATCACTTCTATTTGTAGCTCGATCGAAACCATTACCTGCAAGTATGTTAAAGAAATAACCGTTTGTAATCCATTTTGGCGCTAAAACTATATTTCCCAAAGATTGCGGCAATCCAAAATCACGCATATCGCTTAACACAGGACCATGAACGGTATGTCTAACAGTAAACTCTACAGATTCTTGGTTTTTAACATTGATACTATAGGTTTTTTCAGTATACGGTGTTGAAGTGCCATTGTAAATGTATTGATTTGGTCCGTCAGTATTATAGTAATACCAATCTATAACATCATATCCGGTATTGGTAAAACCCCAACCGACTTTTTCATTATGTCCTACGGCAACACCGGGCATACCGGGTATTATAAATCCATACACATGATATCCAGTATCTTCTGCTTTTAAATGCTGCTCATACCATACTCCAGGCATTATCCAACCAAGATGCATATCGTTGCACAGGATTGGTGCTCCAGTACTGCTTAAAGTACCATTTACAACCCAATTATTTGACCCTACTTTTTGATCTTTTTGGCTTTCCATCAAAGTTTTCTCCGAATCTATTTTTTGGACATTCGCTAGAAAATTTTGAATTTCAGATTTTAAAGCAAAACTAGGATTCACTTCAATTGCGGCTTTCATTGGACTTTCTGGGAATCCTCCATAATCAGGGACAATAGGAATTTGGTATGGCAAGGTAAGTCCATATAATTCGTTATAATAAGTATTATTAATGCTATTTAAAGCTAGTAGAGCGGTGTATCTATCCAAATCATTATAATTCCAAGACATCTGCCTTGCCATTTCTTGGACTAAACACAAAGTATCGATAGTGCTCCATTCAGTAGGTTTAAAGCCCAATAGATGATATTCTAATGGAATTACATCTTCGTGCGATCCAATGTAGTAATTTATTCCATCCACATACCTTTCAAATGAACTAAAGAATTCAAGGGTCCCATTGCTATACATTTTCTTTAACAATTCATCTGTCTTAATTGCCCAATCTTCCATCCCGATAGCGAGCATAAATTTATCGGTAGGTAATAAATCTTCACCCAATATTTCTGACAACATTCCTCGTACTTGGCGACGTGTCATATCCATTTGGAAGAGTCTATCCTGTGCATGACAATAACCTTGAGCAAAAAAGAGATCTTCTTCATAGTCAGCATAAATATATGGTATGCCCCAATCATCTCGTATAACGGTCACTTCCCCTCTTAATCCGGGCACGTTTAATCTTTCTGCTGCTGGAAGCTCTCCTGGAACTTTCCATACTCCGTTTCCAGGGAATAAGAGGTTACCTAACGGGGGGATGCCCATTAAGGGTAATGAAAAGACAGTCATAATGATAATTGCAAGTGGTATAAAAAAAGATAATTTTATTACAGCTTTCTTTGCAAGATTTCTCATAATAAAAACTCTAAATTTTAGATAGTTTTTGTTGAATTTATTGAATTATAATTTAATATTAATTTATATCAATTTCCTTAATAAAATCTTTTTTTTTAATACAAAGGGTCTTTAGTAAAAAATTAAGCTACTAACTTATGGACTATTAAGATAAGAAGATAAATTTTAAGTCAAGAAGTAATTATAAATACACAATCCACAATATAATATATAAAATTTAAATAAAATTAAACTAAAAAAAGGAGATATTGTTATGATTGACGCATTAGGATGGTTAGATGGCCTTACAGCATCAGGAATTATTTTGTCTGCAACTATCTTTGGTTTGTTATCATTTTATCGAGCGAGTAAATTAGGTGCGAAATTATTAGCTTGGGCCGGTTTGACAATGTTTTTTGTTGGTTTCTTGTGGTTAGGACCTTTTATAGATTTCATATTGGTTCTTTTCTTTCACACAAATATTACACCTACTTCTTTATATTCCATCTTGAGTTATCTTTGGGTTGCTCCTGCTTTAGTAGTGGCAATGTATCTTGGTGGATCCTTGATGTTTCCAAAAAAAAAATGGGTAATCGTTGGAATATTTATAGCATTAGGATTAGTGTTTGAGTATTTTTTATGGTTCCAAACAAACGCATCCTTCACATGGACACTTAATAATCCAGGTGATGAATTAATTGATGCTAGTTTTGTTAGAACGCATCCAACATTTTTATTAATTGCATTGTTCCTCGTATCGACCCTAGTATTTCTTGGTATTGGCTTCCTAATAAAAGCAAAACAAGCAACAGGAGAATTAAGAAAGAAATTTATTTATTTAGCGCTAGGATTTATAATTTTTGTTGTCTGTGGAGCATTAGACTCTATAATTCCTCCAGGTATAGCCATAGGATTTGTTCGCGGAGTTATGATGACTTTTGCTCTTTGGATGTATCTAGGATTAAAAACCTAAAAAATTTTTTTTATTTATTTTAATTTTTATATTATTTACGGATTTCTTGAATATAATCGAATATAACATCTAGTCTGGTTTTGATTTTACCATATAAACCTTCTTCTTCAGAAACGACAGAATTTATAGCTGTTTTTAATCCGTAATGGCTCTCTGAAATTAGAACTCTCAATGGTAAGGTAAAAATATCACCAATTAACATCAAAACTTCTTGTACGATGCGGATGATTTTTGGAAGCTGTTCTTCAGTTTTGTCAATCAGGGATGGATCTGAAGATACTAATTCATCCTTTTTCTCTCTTCTTAATTCTTCCCAAACATTATCTTTTAATTCAGTAAAATCAATTCCAAGGTTTTCAAGTGCCATTTGAGCGCCCTCATAAAAAAAAGTGATATCATCCTTTCCAGAAAAAAGTTTTATGTTTTCTACCATTTCAGGTGGTGCTAAACCCTCTAAAAAACTAACCATTAATTGGTGATAATCGTTGATAACGTCTATGGGAATAAAAAGCATGGTAAATTCTTTAAGTTGATTGAAGAAATAACCAATAATTTTCGAAAAAGTTTTATTTTCCAAAATCTTTTCAATTAAACCACCATATTCATTTAAAAGATGAACCATGAGGAACCCAATAATTCTTATTAAATCATCTTCATAATTTCGAAAGTAGTCAAAGAAATGATCGGGTTCCATATTTAATTTATCTCGTATTACTTCTGCAACTTTTTTCTTAATTCCCTCTAAGGGTTCGTCCAATAACTCTTCAATTTTATCTAAGGATATGACGTCCTGGAGTTTGTCAAAAAAATCTGATTTCGTATCTGGAATTTCACTTTCGCCTACTGATTCTTCAAAAAGCACGCCTGATTTTAGCTGATCTTGAATATTAATCGAAGACATCTCCTCCCATTTAGCGACATCATAAATCTTACATGTGAATTGAAGACATTCCTCATCTTTAGCCATGCATTTTTGTTCGTATATTGATATTCGATATTCGCTCTTTTTTATATTTAGAATGTAATTTGCTACGCTTTCCAACATTCCTGTTAAACCGCACGCTAAACCTTCTGTATTTTTATTTCTGATTTTTCGAAAATCAAAAGTATCCTCATCATCTTGACCATAACCAGCACATATAGGACAAGTTTTGATTTTAATTTTATATTCATTATATTTTGAATCTTTATTTACGATTTCTTCATGTGTTAAATCCCCTTCAGCAAGTTCTTTTCCGAAAACTACTACCCAAAGCAACTCAAAATATTCAAGAACTTTTTGAGGATTTCCAGGCATAAATTTAAACACGGTAGGATGTCGATTACAAGACTCAAATGATGCTCTTTTTCCGATTTCTCTTAAAAGAACGAGAGTATCTTCCTCATTCTCTGTAATTTCATTAATTTCTTTCAAAATCTCCCTATATAGAAGAGTATAAAACAAAGAATTAGTACTCCTTCCAAAGATTTTTGTTATTTTTTTTAATAGCCATTGAACTGTACCCATTGTTATTTACCTCCCTCAAGATATTTATAGACATGAATGCACGTTTTATTGCCCAATGCGCGTGATTCTTTAATATTAAGGGGTTCTAAAATAAATGAGGATCCCGAATGGGCATTAATAAGATTTACAAATTCAGCTACCATACTAGCAATTACTTCGCAACCCGCTACTTCAATATCCCCAAACTGATATTTACATAAAGAACAATCATTATCTTTAACTGAAATTGTGTTATTATTTGAATTAATTTCAATTGAAACCGTGCTACTAAGAACATTTTTATATATGGTAGCTAAGCTATCACTAATATTGTTGATATCAATTACTTCAATAGGTTTCCAATATTTCACATAAGTATGAGCAATGTTTTTCCCCATTCTATTTAATCTTTGTTTAATCTCAGTTAAACCATTTTTTTTCATAAATCGTTGGAGTATATAAATTGAATTTCTCATCTGATTCATTGTCGCTTCGGATTGCACCAATTCATTCCTAGAATAATTCATTATTTATACAACTAGAATAATGTTAAAACAAATTATATCTAAAAAATATGAGAGTTATAATAAAGTTTTTAATTCAATTAATGGATGTTTAGTATGATCCTATCCAAAAAATACTTAATTTTTAAATTATCCTCAACAATTTCCTTATAAAATAAAATACTCTTAATCACCATATTTCTCATAATTTTTATAACTGAAACTAATATAAGGAAAAGAATATTATTTTCTTCATTAGTTCACTAATGACATAATTATTTAATGGTAAATTAAATGATGAGTATCGAAGAATTAAAGAAGTTTGGACTTTTGATTTCAGATGATATGAATGAAGGAAAGGTCATTATCGACGTGTATACGAATTGGTGCGGTCCTTGCAAGTGGGTATCTCCGATCTTAGAAAAATTAGAGAAAGAAGGTTTGATTAAACTACTGAAAGTTGACCTTGATCAAAATCGTCCTCTTGGTAATAAGTTTGGGATAACAGCGATTCCTACTTTATTATTTTTTAAAGATGGTCACCTTCTGGAACATACTATTGAAGTTCAAGATGAACCAGTTGTCCGTAATGGCATAATGGTTGGTGCAGCGGGAGAACCCGTACTAAAAGAAATCATCTCAAAGATGTAAAAACCAGAAATTACTGTTTCTTTAATTTTTTAAATACTATTTTTTAATAAAATAGAAATTTTAAAAGAATTAATTTTAAAATTTAATGAAAGTTATAAATATATAACTTTAGAAAAAACAATATTGTTAAAAATGGCAACTATAGATTTTGATTTTAGGAACCAGATCATCCAATCAGATATAGGTAGTACCCTTGCTTATTGTTACCAATGTGCTACTTGTAGTGGTGCTTGTCCCGTTGCTCAAATCACTAATGGGCGATACAATCCCAGAAGATTGATTCTAGATGCTTTACTTGGATTAAAAGAAAAGATATTCGGGAAGGAAAATGCTTTTAGTATATGGGGATGTACCGTCTGTGACACTTGTGATGAGATCTGCCCGCAAAAGGTCGAACTCACGGAAATATTCACTATTCTAAAAAATATGAGTATAGAACGAGGAGAAGGTCCGGATTATTATACAACACAAGCAACGACGATCTTTGAAAATGGAAAAGCAATTCCAATGCAACCTGCAATAGAACGAAGAAGAGATCAGTTGGGATTGCCTAAAGTTTTGGCTCCGGATGTAGATGAAGTAAAAAGACTTCTAGAAGCAACAAAATTATCAGATAAAATTAAGAAAGAAGAATAATCCATATTTCTAATCTTTTTAATAACTAATATAAATAAAGCAATACTTGAAATTTCAATACAAATTGAAGCTAATCTAATTCAATTTTTTAAATTAATTAAGAACATGGTGGTTTATATGAGGAAACCTATAATAGGAGGGAATTGGAAAATGAATTTAGGAGTTCCTTCCGAAGCAGTAGAAATGTTAAATATTTTGAGACCTATGGTGAAGAAGATTGAACAAGTGGACATTATTGTCGCTCCCCCTTTTACTGCCCTTGAATCTGTTGTTAACAGAGCAAAAAGCACTAACATAAAAGTAGCTGCCCAAAACATGTATTTTGAAGAAGATGGAGCATTTACAGGTGAAATTTCTCCAATTTTCTTAAAAAAAATGGGTGTTGAATATGTAATCCTTGGTCATAGTGAGAGAAGGAATATATTTAAGGAAACAGATGATTTAATAAACAAAAAATTAAAAAAAGCATTATCGATTGATATAATACCCATAGTGTGTATTGGTGAACATCTACATCAAAGAGAAGAAGGGAAAACAAAAGAGATTATTGCATATCAGATGGAAAACACATTTAAAAACATCTCGAAGGAAGAAATTGTCAAAACAATAATAGCCTATGAACCGATATGGGCTATTGGAACGGGAAAAACAGCTACGCCAGAGCAAGCTGAAGAAATCCATTCTTACATACGATCATTAGTGGTAACAAGATTTAACGAGGAAGTGGGGAATAAGGTAAGAATCCAGTATGGTGGTTCAATCAAACCAAACAATGCAGAAGCTATTTTTTCTAAAGATAATATTGATGGGGGTTTAGTTGGAGGAGCTTCATTAGAAGCTTTAAGTTTTTATGAGATAATTAAAGCTGCGGAAAAAGCACAATGATCTAAAATCTATATTTTTTTCATCCTAATACTTGATTAAATTTTGTTGTTAATTTACTGGGAAATTCACCCAGATAGGATTGAGGTTCAGTTATTAAGAGATAAAAATAGGGTTCAAATAAACCATCGATAGTTGGACCAACTCCAGATTTAATAATATAAACCCAAATAGGATCATTATTAGATTTAAATGATTGCCTGTATATCCACTCTAGTGGGCTTATTTCTGGAAATACATATATATTCCTCAACATTGAATCAATATCTTTGAAATCAAACTTTCCTCCAAATATCATAATTGGAGAAAGATCAAATGAAGTAACACAAATAGAAAGTAAACCATAATTTTCCATTTCATTTAAAAAGGAACGAGTTAATTGACCTAGCTCTTTTTTGTGATTTATAACACGGGATCTTGCCTTAAAGTCAGTTAAAATTTCTAAAATCTTATCCTCTTCATTTTGTAGAATTTCTAATGCGGTTACTAAAGGTATTTTTGGAGCAATAAATGTCTCATATATCAATTTAATTTTTGCTTTTATGGAATTATGTAAAAGATAAGTTTCTGTTTGGGTAGTGATCAACACATCTCCTTTATTTTTTATTTGTTCTTCCTTCTGTGATAATTTCCAATCCGATGAAAACTCAATGATTTCGATTTTTTTATCAATATTTTTAGCAAATTCATACAGAGCTGATACTAAACCAGCATTTAATTCAAACAGACTGAGAGAATCTAGTGTGACATTTTGACTCGGGTTATTCATTGAGAAATCAAAAAATCTCAGATATAAATTAACACCTTGAGGGGGGGGTTTTATTGTTAAATGATAATAAGGAAAACCCGTATTTGTTATAACTGAAAGTTCATAAAATGTCATAATAAAATAGAATAAGTAGTTTTTCGAATAAAGATAATTTTTAGCTCATCTTATTATATGATTAAAATACATCTATTTAAATTAATTGAGTTAATATCGACGTGATAAATTGATAATAGAAATCATTATGATTTGATAGAATCAATTATTTAATTATGATTGCAGGTCTCCCCGGTAGAGATTGTTTTGCTTTTTGATCCGTGGATTTTTCTTCATTGATTATCTTAACAGAACAGTTATATTTTTTTTCTAAAATAGGTGATATTTCGATAAAGAAATCCAGCTCTTCATTAGCATTGATAGGTGTTTTAATGACTTTTCCCAGATTTTTCATTAAATTATCAACAGTTTTTACTATAAACTTACCCTGTGACTTGAATTCATCGTTTTTTATGAGTATTTTAATGATTTCTTTTTGTTCCTTTGTTTTTGTAACAATGTCCATAAATTGTGTATATAACTTAAATTTCCACTGAACAGCAGTAATAAGAGTAATTTCTGTTACTTTCTCTTTTTTAATAATTAATAAGATGTGATTAATCGCATCAATTGTATCATATAACAGATTCCACTTATAATCATTTATCGGAGTAAGGGGGGTTTCGTCATATTCTGGCCATTTAGCCAAGCTTAAAAAACCTTTTTTACCCACATATTCCCATAACTCTTCAGTCACATGAGGAATTATGGGATGCAGCATTAAAATAAGATTAATTTGACACTTTTTAAACGTTGCATAATTAATACCTTCAATTTTATATTTATTTAATTCAGATGTCAATTGAATGAGATCGTTTATTGCATCTCTTATTTCTATTTTTTCCATATGTTTAGAGACATTTTTTATGGTCTTGTTCAGATAATAATCAATAAGTTTATCACGGATTTTTACGTCTTTCCTTACGATTTCAGGTTCATTGAAAATTAACGAATATGTGTTTTTTATAAACTTATAAGCAAAATCAACCCCTTCATCTGACCATTCTAGTCCCGATTTTGGGCTGGCTCCAAACAGTATAAAAAATCTTGAAGCATCTGCTCCATATTTTTCCATGATCCCAATAGGATCAACAGTATTACCTAAACTTTTACTCATTTTTACGCTTTTTAAGATATACTCCTTACCACATCTTTTACATTTTGAGTTATGCATTTCCGCTTTCATAGCAAAAATTCCACAATTTGGACAATAGGGATGTGCTTTATTTATCATACCTTGAGTCAACAATCTTTGAAAAGGTTCATCAAATGAATGCATCCCTATATCTCGTGCAACTTTTGTGAAAAATCTTGCGTAAAGTAAATGGAGTATCGCGTGTTCAATTCCACCAATATATTGATCGACATTCATCCAATAATTCGCTATTTTATTAGTATAGGGCAAATTTACAGAATGGGGATCGCAAAATCTAAAAAAGTACCATGAACTGTCTACAAATGTATCCATCGTATCTGTTTCTCGTCTAGCGGGTTTATTACATTTAGGACACTGAACTTTTAAAAAGCTTGCGCTTGTTGTTAAAGGATTTCCTTTTCCTGTAAATTCAACATCCTCTGGTAGCTCTACAGGAAGCTGATCATATGGTACTGGCAAAATTCCGCAATCATCACAATATATGATTGGTATTGGGGAACCCCAGTATCTTTGTCTTGAAATTAACCAATCTCTTAGTCTATAATTTATTGTTGCCATTCCCTTTTCTATTTCTTCGAGTTTTAAGGTAATTTCTTTTATAGCGCTTTTATTATCAATCCCATCAAACTCACCAGAATTAACTAGAATACCTTCTCCTTCATACGCACGCGTCATTTTACTTGCATTTAATTGATAATCAAATGGTTGAATGACAATTTTAATTGGAATATTATATTTTTTAGCAAATTCAAAATCTCTTGAATCATGCCCAGGGACTGCCATAACGGCACCTGCACCATATTCGAATACAACAAAATTCCCGATATATATGGGTATTTTTTCATTTGTAAGGGGGTTTATAGCATATTTCCCTATGAACATCCCTTTCTTTTCAACTTCAACATCAGTACGTTCGAATTTATCTTGTTTAAGTACCTCTTGATAAAATTTGTCAAAAAGATTTTCAAATTCAGTGTTTTTTACCCATTCTTTTATCCATGGATGTTCAGGCGCGAAGACCATAAATGTTACGCCAAATAAAGTATCGGGTCTTGTAGTAAAGATATCAATTGTTCGGTCTTCATCGACAATTGGAAATTTAATTATTGTTCCCTCTGACCTTCCGATCCAATTTCTCTGCATAATTTTTACTTTATCGGGCCAATCCACCGAATCTAATCCATCAAGGAGTTCTTCTGCGTAATCTCGTATTTTTAAAAACCATTGAGTAAGAAATTTTTGATCCACTTCAGAATTACATCTCCAACAGTTACCATTTAACACTTGCTCGTTAGCTAGTACTGTCGCACATTTTGGACACCA
>CAZBPC010000044.1:0-26342 GCA_964493715.1 uncultured archaeon | reverse complement strand
AGTTACCATTTAACACTTGCTCGTTAGCTAGTACTGTCGCACATTTTGGACACCAGTTAACATAAGATTCTTGACGATAAGCTAATCCTTTTTCAAACATCTTGATAAAGAACCACTGATCCCAACGATAATAATTAGAATCATGGCTATATATCATGCGAGTCCAATCATAGGACAATCCAATTCGTTTTTGTTGTTCTTTCATTAAAAGGATATTTTTATCGGTCCACTCATTGGGATTGGCACCGTGATCTATAGCAGCGTTTTCTGCGGGTAATCCAAAGCTTTTATGGCATTTCCCTTATTGAGAAATACAGTCATAACCCATAGGATATAATACATTATACCCGCCCATTCGCTTAAATCTAGCTAAAGAATCTCCTATTGTGTAATTACGAAGATGTCCCATATGCAAGCTTCCAGAAGGATACGGATACATCTCCAAAACATAATATTTTTGTTTATTTGGATCTTCATTAACTTCGAAAATTTGTTCTTTTTCCCATTTATCTTGCCATTTCTTCTCAATTAATTTATGATTATAATCTGTCATAGTATTCAGCGTGAAATAGTTTATTTCTTTAATAATTGGCAAATTAAATTTTTTACTAAATACTAAATAGAGAAGATTTTATCTTTTTTTCTTTAAAAAGGTATTTTAAAGAGAAAAATAATAATTTGCTCAGAAAAAACTTATCTTTACAAAAGCATTAGGAAATTTAATGACGATAGTTAAAATTAGAGTATCAATCGGGAGTGCTTCAGTACTTGGACTTTATGAGAGTATACGATTCAAAGATCCTCCAACTACTTGCTATATCATGACGTATAAACAAGGACATTGTCAAGCAAATTGTGGTTTTTGCCCACAAGCGAGAGAATCAGAAGGATCAACTGAAAAACTTTCTCGTGTCACTTGGCCTGAATATTCCTTTAAAGAATTTCTCACAAGATTGAGTTATTTAGCACCAAATAAGCGTTTTAAGAGGATATGCGTTCAAACTCTTAATTACTCTAATAATTTTAACGATTTAGTTGAAATTATTACAGAGATTAAAAGAATTACAGATATTCCAATTTCTGTGGCAGCTCCACCTATCTCAAAAGAAAATATGAGAGAATTAAAACTCATAGGAATCGATAGGATTAGTATTGCATTAGATGCATCAACACCGGAGATATTTAACAATGTGAAAGGTAAAAATACAAATGGCCCTTATTCATGGGAAAAACATTTTGCAACAATAGAAGAGGCTTTAGACATATTTACCGATGGTCAAATAACTACTCATTTAATCGTCGGTCTAGGTGAAACCTCAAAAGAAATTTTGGAATTAATCAAAACATTAAATGATAAAAAAATACGTGTTAGTCTTTTCGCTTTTACTCCAATTAAGGGAACTAAACTTGAAAATCTAGAAAGTCCTGATATATTACAATTTAGGAAAATACAATTAGGACGTTATCTTATTGTTAAACAAAATAAGCAATTGAAAGATTTTACTTTTAACTCTAAGGGGAATATTATTAAATATAATATAAATAAAAAAGAATTATGGGATCTTATTGATACATCGGATCTCCTATTAACTTCAGGATGTCCTGGATGTAATCGCCCGTATTATACATCACGCCCCTCAGGACCAATTTATAATTACCCACGAGAGTTAACCGAAGATGAGAAACAAGAAAGTTATAATTCTTTATTAAAATTTGTAAATTAACGAAAACTTACACTATTATGAATGAGTGGAGATTATTACCAATCGAAATTAATAATGGTTATTGGAACATGGCCATAGATGAGGCTATATTACAATTGACAATAGAGAATAAATCTCCAAACACTTTAAGATTTTATAAATGGAATCCATCAACCATTTCAATAGGGCAAAATCAAAGTCTTTCTTCAGAGGTTGATACAACCGTGGCTAAAAAGAAAGGATTTAATATAGTCAGAAGAATTACAGGTGGAGGTGCAGTATTTCATGATAGTGATAGGGAAATAACTTACTCTATAATCTGTCCTATCAAATTCTTAGAAAATTTAAATGCCTATAAAGTAATTGAACAGTTTGAGATAATTGAAATGGGAATCATTTCTGGTTTAAAGAATTATGGTTTGGAGTCAGAGCTAGGAATTATTCATTGCCCAGCTCTTTTTTTAGAGGGTAAAAAATTTTCTGGAAATGCACAAGTAAGAAAAAAGGGGCATATTCTTCAACATGGAACAATTTTATTAGAGTTAGATGCAGACCTCATGTATTCTGTCTTAAAAGCACCACATAATATATCAAAATCAAGGATGGTTAAATCAGTATATGCAAAATGCATTGGAATAAAGGAACACTTGCCTCAATGGAATGAAGATAAATTTTTACTATCATTAAAACAAGGATTTGAAAATACATTGAAAATCAAGCTAATAGAAGGGCAAATTAGTGACGAAGAATTTAAATTAGCAGAAAAATTAATGAAAGAGAAATATTCAAATCATGAATGGTTGAATAAATATGATTGAGCACATAATGAAAAAAATTACGGAAAATCAAATGACGTGGACAGATTACGAAGAACTAATCTCATATGACTTTCAGGAGATTGAATCAGTTTTAAGTTATGCTTATAGTTTGAAAGTACAGAATTTTGGTAAAAATTTAAAAATTTACATTCCAAATCATAAATTCCCCGCAATAAGTATAACTGGGAGCGAATGTGCTTTAAATTGTGAACACTGCAATAAAAAATATTTGGAAAACATGAAACCACTCCAAACTAATAGAGATTTAAAACAATTTTTAATCAATCTTCATAAGGAGGGAGGAGTAGGAGCTTTAATTTCAGGAGGATGTGATCCTAATGGAGCTGTTCCTCTAAAAGAATTTTTAAATACTATTAAAGAAGTAAAACAACAAACTAATTTGATTATTAACATTCATACGGGATTGATAAATGAAGATACAACTATTAAGTTAGCAGATACTACGGCAGACATAATCTCATTTGATATTAATATGGATGAGAGTATTATCCAGGAAATTTACCATCTCGATAAAACAGTAGAAGATTACAAACATTCCTTAGAACTTCTTCAGAAAAATAATTTAAATGTAGTTCCACATATCTGCTTTGGATTATATTATGGAAAGATTCACGAAGAGTTGAAATCAATTAAATTTATTAAAGAATCAATTCCTAATCCCTCATTAATCGTTATAATTGCTCTTATTCCTCCAAAAAATTCAGATTTTGAAATCCCAAAACCTGAAGATATATCCAAATTAATCGCTGTGACAAGAATAATCTTTCCTCAAACTGAAATTTCTTTAGGATGTATGAGACCTCGTGGAAGTGTAAAAAAGGAGATTGAACAATTAGCTATAAAAGCGGGAATTACAAGAATTGAAATCCCTTCTAAAAGCACTTTGCGGTGGATTAAGAAATACGATCCAAATGTTTCGTTCGAGTTTTACTCTGCCTGTTGTGCTATTCCACAAAAATATGAAAAAATAGCTCAAAGCAAAGAAGAAGATATTAAACCATACAAATTATTCATAAGTGGTGAAAATTAAAGATGAGTGAACGTATTAATCTAATCGCATTAAAAGGTATACCAAAAATAAAGCCAGGAGATAATTTAGCGAATATAATAATTGAATCTGTAAGTAAATCAAATACAATATTAGAAGATGGAGATATCCTTGTTATTGCTCAGAGTATTGTGTCGAAAAGTTGTGGGTTTTTAGTCGATCTAAATACAATTGAACCCAGTAATTATGCTAATATGTTACATGAAAGCATGAAACCTTTAGCTACTGAAGAAAATATTCCTATCAAAGATCCGCAAATTATACAGTTAATTTTAGATGAATCAAATGAATTGATTCGATCAGACCACGTTATGATTGTTGAAACAAAACATGGATTTATCTGTGCTAACGCAGGAATCGATAGATCGAATGTAGAAGGTGATAATATGGTAACATTATTACCTGATAATCCTGATGAAGAAGCTAAAAAAATTAGGCATAATCTCAAAAATTCAGTAAATAAAAATCTAGCGGTTATTATATCAGATTCATTCGGAAGACCTTTTAGACGAGGTGCTATTGGGGTGGCAATAGGGCTTTCAGGGATAGATGCTATATTAGATAAGAGAGGTTCATATGATCTCTATGGGAAAGAATTAAAAAGTACTATCGTTGGGCAAGTTGATAATCTTGCATCTGCTGCTCAATTAATAATGGGTGAGGCAGATGAAGGTTTTCCTATTGTACTAATTAAAGGATATAAGTTTAATATAAATGATCAAGCGTCTATTAAATCAATTATACGTGAAAGAAAATCAGATTTGTTTAGAGAAAAAAACAGTGATAATACCATTATAAAAACACTTAAATCAAGGAGGAGTTATAAGTTAGGTTTTTCTTCGAAAGAAGTTCATAAAACACTTATTAGGGAATGTATTGATCTATCAAGGTGGGCACCTAGCGCTCATAATGGTCAATTTTGGAGATATGCAATACTCGGTAAAGGTGCCACAAGAAATAAATTGATAAACAAGATGAATGAAAAGTTCAGAGATGATTTAATTAATGAAGGCAAATCAGAGTCTACCATCAAATTGAAAATCGAAAAAACTAGAAATCAGTTCTTAAATGCTCCTTATTTAATCCTACTTTGTTTAGATAAACATGATTTAGAGCTGTATGAAAATGATGAACGTAATTTAAATGAGTTATATATGGGGATTCAGAGCATAAGTTCTTCTGCTACTTATTTACTTTTAGCTTTTGAAACTAAAAAGTTATCTTCTTGTTGGTATTGTGCACCTTTATTTGCACAGAAAATAATCAGGAGAGAATTAAATCTTCCAGAATCATATATACCTATGGCTTTTTTTACTGTAGGATATCCCTTAGAAATTCCTAAAACACCATTTCGTAAGAATCTAGATGATATTCTTTTCGAAATTGAGGATTAGAATGGTGATTTGAACTGAGAGAAGATTATTACACTATACTTGCAGGAGGAGTGGGCGCAGCAAAGTTTATTCAAGGATTAGTACGGGTGGTCGATCCTAGCAAATTAAAAATAATCATTAATACAGGGGATGATATTGAATTATTCGGTCTTATTATTTGCCCAGATATTGATATAATAACGTATACTATTGCTGAAATTGTAGATAAGGAAAAAGGGTGGGGCTTTGAAAATGAAACTTTTAATTGTTTAAGCATTTTAAAGAAATATTACGACTTTGGATGGTTTAATGCGGGTGATAAAGATATAGCAACGCATATATATCGTACAGATTTATATCATAAGGGTTTTTCTAAAGCTCAAATCACGTCTAAAATATGTAAGAAATTAAAAATAAAAACAGAACTTATTCCAATGAGTAATGAACCGGTAACAACATACATCGAAACACCCTTGGGAAAAATGCATTTTGAAGAATATTATATAAAGCATAAATCTCAACCTAAAATTTTAAATATAACCTTCAAGGGTTCTGAAAAAGCTAGTCCCGTAATTGGTGTTATAGATTATATTAAAAAAGCAAAAAAGATAATTATATGTCCCAGCAATCCAATAGTTTCAATTGGAACTATATTAAGTGTCAACGAAATAAAAAACACGATGACAAGTGTAAAGGATAAGGTGTATGCAATTAGTCCTATTATAGAAGGGTCGGCAGTAAAAGGACCAGCAGATAAAATGTTAGATTTTTTTGGTTATGAAGTTTCAAGCGTTGGTGTCGCCAATTTCTATAAAGAAATAATTGGACATTTTATAATTGATCATAAAGACCAATCATTAAAACCACAAATTGAGGAGATGGGCATAAAAACATATTGTCTTGACACTCTCATGACGAACATTCAAAAAAAAGAAAATTTGGCGAGAGATATCATTAGTCTATGATAAAATTAGGATGATTCAGCTACAGGGTCTTCTATTTTGACGCTTTCAGTGATTTCTTCTTTTCTCACATAATCTCCTACAGAAGCCAATATTTCTTTAATTCTACCTTCTTGTTGCAGATTTATAATTAAATTTCTATGTTTTATGTAAGAGATAATTTTTGAGATGGCTGGAAATATAGATACAATTGGTAATAAAAGAACTAAAATTACTTCTGGGGAATACATTGCCACACTTTCTGTAATTGCGGGTGGTAAGTTGAAAACATTCTGAGCAAACCAGTGAGGTTGTATTACAACGAAACTTACTAAGACTAAAATGATAATACGCGAAAAAAAGTTGATTAATGTTGAAAGGGCTAAGCTTTGTGATTTAGGGGACGAAGTCCTTGCTGTAAGTGTATCACGAGCTTCTGGATCTTCCTTGAATAATCTATCTACGTATGCACCTAATCTTCTTGTTTTAGAAGCAGCAGTAATTAATCTCTTCTCTTCTTCCTCCAACTTTTTTTTTTCAATCATTTCTTTTACGTAGGAAAATCTTTCTTCCATTTTTAAGAGAAATTTATTAATATTAGTTTTTCCTTCTTTTTCAATTTCTTCTTTTCGTGCCTTAGCTTCCTCTTTTATCTTGTCGATATTTGCTACAACAAAATGAGATTCACTTTGAAGAATTTCTAGCTGAGCCTCAAGCCTTTCTCGTCTTTCCAAGGATGGTTTAGAAACTGTGTCAATATAATTAATTTGAAATGCTAATTCTAAATAAATATATGAAACTATAGCTAATGATATAACAGGACTAGCTAAAAACTTAAAAAAATTAGTTATAGGAATCACTGAAAACGCTGGATCCAAGGGATCAGGAAGCGAACTGATGTATGGATCGTTAATGTTAAAAAGGGCTAGCATATCATTATATCCAAATATCATGAGAGGAACAACAATCATGAGTATTAGAGAACCAATAACTAGCATATCGTGTTTCGGATTTGTTTGGAGAAATGCTCTGATAGAATAAATTATTGAGATAAATAACAGAATTTGGAAAGTAAATAAATAAAAATCTCCAGTAAATACAGAGATTTCTGTCCATATGAGATTTGGAATTTCTGTTAACTCAGGAACAGTACCGTTAGGAAAGTTAAACCATAATCCAAAATAATTACGCATGAAATTATCAAGAAAGTTAAACATAAATTGTGGGTTTGGTGTAAACATAAAGGAAGTCATCTGAATACTTCCTAATGCCAAAACATACACAACTCCAAAGAAAGCATAGGTTACTATGTTCCTTATTCCTTTAATAAAGGCATCTATAACTAATTCTCCGCTATCAGTCGTTAAAACCTCGTCAATATGAAAAACGGAGAAAAATATTACCAAAATCCAAATATATATGAAAACTTTAATTATTTTTAATCCTAATAAGTAATATCGCACCATTTTTTAATAAGCACTCCCTTTTTTCTTTGCTTCCATATAGGTTTTTAGTACATTTGCCATCATTTCATCTGGTCCCGTCGTGATGAGGTTAATTCCTAAATTGCGAAAATCCCTTTTAAGGAGTAGTATATGTTCCATCATTTCCTCACTAATTGCTTCAGCTAATGCTTTGTCAGTAGATGATAAATCAATTTCATGAATTTCGAACCAAGGACTAAAAGGATTAATTACTATAATTGAATGGTTAAATGTAACAAGTTTTTTCAATGCTTGTGATATTTCTTTCACATTTCCTTCTAAATCTGATATTATAAATATTAAACTCCTCTTTTGAAAACGTCTAACGAAGTAATCCATGGCTTCAACAATTCTACTCTTTCCTTGAGGTTTTATTCTAGCAACAAAATCCAGGACTTTATAAAAATGATCATCTCCACTTTGTGGTTTTAGGAATTGTAGATTCTTCTTATCTGAATATGAAAATATTCCTACACTATCTCTTCGTGTGAGAGCCACTTTGGTTAGTAACATGCATGCTCGAATTGCATATTCGAATTTTGTGTTCTCAATCGCACCCCCGGCCATGCTATTAGATGAATCCACTAAAATCATAACAGTTATATCTCGTTCACTTTCAAATTCCCTTACTACTAATTGCTGAGTCCGTGCACTTGCCTTCCAATCAATTAATCGAAACTGATCCCCAAAAACATATTTTCTCATTCCATGAAATTCTGATCCAAGACCTATTTGTTTAGATCTTTGTAAACCATAATTTAACTGAAGAGATCGTTTAGACCCAAGAATTTCGATTCTTTTTATATCTTCATAAGGAGGATATATTAAAATATCTGAAACACTATTAGGGATTACTCTTTCAACAGAATTAAACCCTAATCGATCCTTAACAGTTACTGAGATTGGTCCAAGGGGATATTCTCCTCGTACTTTAGGTTCAAGAACATAAGAGAATTTTATTAATCCTTTGGGACCAATACGTGTAGATATGAAATTTTCACCAAGGATTAATCGAAAAAGTTGAGGATTATAATAATCTCTAATTTCTATAAGATCAAAACTATTTTTTCCCATATTTTTTATGATAACCTTAACATGGACAAAATCATCTTTAAATACCTTCTCTTTTTCAAGTTCTCTATGAACTCGTAATTCTTCTATATTCATTTGCCAATAAAAAAGCGGTAAGCTGATAATAGTACTGAATAATAGGAGAATTGCAAAAAAAATAAAAAAATAATTTACGAATGAAAATCCTGCAGTTAGGAAAAATACTGCAAATATAATCAATGTTCGACCCTTTCCACCAAGCATTTATATCCCATTATTTAATTTTAAATTTTACCGCTTTTCATTTACTATTTTATTTGTTTAAAAAAAAATTTATAT
Source organism: uncultured archaeon (assembly GCA_964493715.1). Taxonomy (GTDB): domain Archaea; phylum Asgardarchaeota; class Lokiarchaeia; order Sigyniarchaeales; family SOKP01; genus SOKP01. Next base: position 17,565 of record CAZBPC010000044.1, on the reverse strand, counting down.
TGGAACAGGAATGTCTTCCACTATTGATCTTAGCACAGATTTTGAATCTAAACCTTCAAGTTCACTTTCTGCTTTTAATAATATTCGATGATTAAGGGCAGGTATGATGAGAGCTCTAACATCATCCGGTGTGACATAAGTGCGTCCAAGGATTGCAGCTCTAGCTTTCGCTGTTTTCATTATCGTAAGTGAGGCTCGAGGTCCACATCCTAATGCGATTTGTGGATGATTTCGTGTTTTTATTATTATGTCTCTAACGTATTTAAGTATTCTTTCATCTATATAAACCATATTCATAATTTTTTGAGCTGCTAATAGTTCTTCTGCATTTGTGATGACATCTATCGAAGGCATATCGCCTGAGATTTGTCTCCTCATGATTTCTACCTCTTCGTCCATTTCAGGATAATCTAACCATAACTTAAACAAGAAACGATCAACCTGTGCTTCTGGTAATGGATAAGTTCCTTCCATTTCAACGGGGTTCTCTGTTGCAATGACTATAAATGGTTTCACTAATTCAAGTGTTTGACCTTCAATAGTTACTTGTCGTTCAGCCATGGCTTCTAGAAGTGCTGCTTGAGTTTTTGGTGCACTTCTATTAATTTCATCAGCTAACACAACATTGGCAAAAATCGGACCTTTCTGAAGTACAAACGCACCCTCATTCTGATCAAATATTTTTGTACCGGTTATATCAGAAGGTAATAAATCAGGTGTAAATTGAACGCGCTTGAAAGAAATTCCTAATGTTTTAGCGAAAGTTTTAGCCATAACAGTTTTACCTAAACCAGGAACTCCTTCAAGAAGAACATGACCATTAACGAGGAGAGCTATAAAAAGTTGCTGAAGAATTTCTCCATTGCCAACAATCACGCGACTTACTTCACTTAAAACATCTTGTGCTATTGATCGAATTGAACTTACATCCAATTCTTCTCTTTCATAATACTTTGCTTTGTTTGGAGCTTCCATTTTAATTCACTTCTTTTTTTTAATTTTAATTTTTGTTTATTTGATTTTTAATTATATTTGGTTAACTTAATTTTCTTAAATATTGTTCATAACCCATTCCATATCAAAGAATAGAGTTTCAAAATCTGCTTCATTCTTAACCTTACTTTTTCCTTCTTTTATGGCAATTATTCGATCCATAAATCGAGTTATTCGTCTAATTTTGAGTTTCGTTAGATTTTGCTCCTTTGCAATCACCATATCTAACACATTTTTAGTTGTTATGTTTTTCCCTCTCAACAGATTATTTAATTTTCTTTCAAGTCTCCTAAAGAGAAGCATTAACGCTTTCCCATATCTTCCTTTTTCTCGATACCACTGAATTTTTTCAGCAAAAAATGATGAAGTCCTAAATCTTTCCTGTTCTTCTTTCGTTTCTTGTTCTTTTATTTTTTTCTTTTGTTTTTTATCGTCTTTTTTGGGCAAATATTTTCTTAACGTATATATCGCTATTATTGGATATATCCATGCTGTTATCGGATTTGTAGATAGATGAATAACATATTGAATGATAAATCCATATATTCCTGCTGAAGTTAAATCTCTTGAAAATTCTGGTCTGATATGTGCTTCATCAAACACCACTACCCAATCTTCTTTTGGTCCACCATAGGTTAGCCAATCGATTATATTAATCCCAAATTGTCGATTATCATATAATTCAATCAGTTCATTATCAAATAAACTTGCATCAGAAGAAACGAATACACGTCCATTGCCAGTATCTTTTGCCATAAAGACGCCTTGAGAATACCCCCCCAATGGCCACCACGGAGGGTCTGGAAGGGGTATCCCCAACCCAGCAATTATGCTTAGATCAACATGATCATCAGCAAATTTATACATGTGATCATTATTTTTATCTACATAGCCATATTTCGTGGATGAACCTACTAAATCCCATCCAAAATAATCAATGAAAGGTCCTCCAACAACGGTGGTTGCTTGAGATAAAATTACTTCATTAATTCCATTTGTAGTAGGATGAGTTGTAAATGATTTAATGATAGGAAAATCTGTTCTTTTATCATATGAAGCATTATCTCTTAAAATACCATTTGGGAAAATAGTTACAGGAATAGCCCCCGCTATATCGGGATCAAGAGCTCCTGCAATGAATATCTCCCATAATAGGGTACTCGTGCTTCCATGATCATGACAAATTAGTAATGAATTTGTTGTTTCATTATTGAAAAAATTAATAAAGAAGGGGATTTCGAACATGGCATTGTAATACTGATTTGGTCCAAGAAGGATTAACAAAACTGATTTATTCAATCGTTCTGTTGCACTCAAACTGGATTGAATAGACATTACATCATATCCTTGTGCTTTTATCGTATTTCTAAATGAGGATGATCCATTCCAATTATCATTATAAATTGAAAAGTTTTGATCATTCATACCTTGGTCAAATATTGAACCAAATAAGGGGATAAAAACGAATATAAAGACGACCAAAAATAACGCATTCTTGTAGATCGATCCTGTTTTTGCTTTTTTCCGTGATTGAATCTCTCGTGATTTTTGAACGTTAGTTTTTCTAATGAAAATCAATAATCCTATTCCAACAAATGCTGATGCAACATAGCATACTAATGGAATATACGTTATGAAAATTGGAAGTTGTGAACTGGGGCTGGGGTTATTATTTTGATAAATCTCAACAAAATCTGTGAGAAAAACACCATAAAATAGGAGAAAGATCACGAAAAATGAATATAAAATCCCCTTTGATAAATTCACGTTTTTCTCAGAGACTTTACCATTACTAGACATTATGTCATCCCAATAGTTTTTTTTACTTTTATGAAAATAATCAAATACCTCTTCAATTAAAAACTCATTGCGGGCAGTGGTTTTCCAGTAACTTCATTGTATAGAGTGGAAAATAATTGCACGGTAAAATTTATTTCTTTACTCGTAGGTTCAATTCCACCATAAATGATATCTTCAATTTTTTTTATGAAAGGATACACTGATTCTGGTTTTTGATCTAATTCATTAACACACGTGATTGCATATTCTCGTATGGTTTGATAGGCTAAACGTGGTTTTTTAAATTTCAAAGATATTAAATCATTATAAACCAAATATATATATGCAATAGCTTCTTTTGCCCGATGAGATTGCACAAGTACTTGAACGTTTTCAAACTTTTGTCGAATGTCGACTTCTGGTTCAATCATTTTTTTATTCTTTTTTGCCATTTTCTTTTCCTTTATTTTGTTTATTCTTATTTTTTATTTCTTGATTTTTTTTAATTAATTTAAAACGAAATTATATCCCGTAAGTTCATGATAAATTGGTGAAAATAATTCTATAGTATTATAAAAATCAATATCTGATATACGATACGGTTTTGCATATATAATTTCTTCTACTTTTTGAATGAATGGATATATGCTAGTAGGGGATAATTTAAATTCTCTAACAGAGATTATAGCAAAGTCTCGAATTGATTCATTATCTTTACGAGTTTTCCCAAATTTTGCTTGGACTAAATCCAAATATATTGCATTAAATAAATATGAAAGCGACTCTTCTAATCTTCCCGTATCTTTCAATATCAGTAAATTTTTAATCTTGTTCTCAAGAGGTAAATTTACTACTCGAGATTCTTTATCTTGCTTTTTATAATGATAATAACCATAAATTGCTAATCCAACGACTATTCCAACAATTATAGGGATAAATATTGATAAAAATAATACAAATGGAGGGTCACTAACTGGTGGGGGGGTTACAATTGGAGGGGCAGCTTCAATGTTTATAAAATGCTGAGTTGAAATATCCTTTCCAAGAAAATTATCTACCTCTATTTCTAAGTAAGTTAATCCTATACCTGCTCCTAACATATAGGTGTAATTAAAACGTCCATTTGCGTCAGTTGTTACGGCATTAATCTGAGTACCATTATAGAATATCCTGATGTATTTATTACTGATTAATAAACTAGGATCACTTCTGGAAACTAATTGCCCTCGAATTCGAAAATTTCTATTTTCGACTATTGTTGTTGGTATGTTCCAAATACAAGAGACATTTGAAAATAATTTGGTGTTATTAATATATGACTCTGTATAACTAATAAATGGATTAAACTTATAACTTAATTTTAATGATAAATCCTCAATTCCCATATCAGGTACAGGGATGGAATTTTGAATTTGACCCATATTATCAGTAAATCCATTACCCCAGGATTGTAAAGTAGTCCCATGGTACCAAGAATAATTAAAGTTTTGAAATGCTATACCAGTAGCATTCTCATATCTTAAATATCCTTCAAATGAAAAGGTTTCACCAAGTATTTTTGGATCTTTTGGATTATATGTTTCAAAATAAGAAGTAGTATTTATATCAATAATATAATGAGTTCTGTATTCTACGTCACCAGGAGGAATAGGATTAGTAACCTTAACCTCTAATCGATGACTTTTAAACACATTAAGAGAATCATCTATAATATAATCAATTTGGAAATAACCACCTCCTGATGTGATATCGTTAAATCCTGAATGAAGGATGCCGTCAATTTCCATTACTACAGTATACCCATCCTTGCCCACACTTGTTATTCTGTTCCAAAGTCTTCCTTGGACATTTATTGGGTGACCTGTTTGAATTCGAATTCCAGTTCCATTAAAGGTACTATTATTTAAATCTAAAGTCGCCCAAGTACCCGAGAGTTTCAGGTTTTCCTTATCTTCTGATTGATAACTATGATTTTGATTAATAAACACAAATGATAGCAATGAAATACTGATTAGGAAAGTAATACTAATGAACGATTTTCTCAATACTATCATAAAACTATCTCACCATTTATCTAAATAATTCTCTTTCTGTATATTCAATATAATAATAAAATGGGTTAACATAATTATCTTTAGGATCAAAACTAACCCACACTTCTGCATCATTTGGCCAGTTTCCAATTGAGATTGATATATTAAACCACCCACTTCCGTCAGTAAAACCTGTTGCAGATGTAATGGTAGCTCCATAGCTATCTTTTATTGTAATGACTACTTCTTTGCCAATTATAGCAGTGCCATTATCCCATAATAAATAACCATATGCATATAATGTATCTCCTTCATAAAATTGATCTTTAACGGTCTGAGTGTCGTAATTACCAGTTAAAGTAATTCCTGCAGTTATGTTTACCGAAACAGGGATGCTGCTAGTATGAATCATGTAATCACTTAAAGAGATTCCAGCTTCGTTTATACTTCCGTTAAAATCAATCCTAAAATGATATTGACCGAGTGGACAATTGAGTGAGATAAAATTCACATTAAATTGATAATTTCCATTATAAACATTGATTATTTGACTCCCTGCTAAATTAAGGTATCCTGAAACATCAACATTATTTGAATTAAATAACAAAATTTTAATATTCAAACCTCTGAGATTGGTTGTTCCATCTTGAACAGAACCAAACACACTGAACGCGTCAAAATCTCTCTGAATATGATATGAGGAAGAATATGCGGATATGGTGATTGTTTTATTTATAATTATATATGTTGTATTAAAAGTTGAATATGTTGACCATTGTACTTCTATCCTATGTAATCCCGCATGCCATAAAGAGCTATTAATAATAAATTCGTGATATCCATTATTAGCTGGGACATACGTATGAGACCCGATTTGTGAACCGATATATACATCCCTAAGTACAACTGTTCCAGAAGTTACTGGGGCACCACTTTGAGCCACGTAAACTGAAAAGTTTATTAGATCTCCCGGTGAATAACGGTCAGGAAGATGAGAATCATCATAAAATGATCGAGTAGGAGTTCCATCTATTGAAAACAAAATACTAACAGCATCAGGATCAATAACTTTCAATGGGAAATATCCATTCTTATAATCGGTGAAATTTAAAGTAGGTATATAAAAATTATGCTCATTATATTGATTGTTTGTTAAGGAATATATGAAAACTCCATTGAATTCTACTCTCAATGTATAATTATTTGCTGGAGTTCCACTACTTACAGAAATTGTGAGATCAAATGCTCCAGTATCATCTAATTGGAAATAACTAGAGGATAAATAATAGGAGACATCGGTCATTGTACCATCTAATAAAGCGATATGAATTTCAGGAAATTTAATTGGAGATCCATTCGAACCATCAATAATAGAACCTTGAATATTGAATGTGCGTTGAGTTGCACCACTCCTATAAATCTCTCTTGGTGAAGGTCCTGATAATAATGAGACATTTATTTGATCGTTTAGAATGAAATATGAATAATTATAATTTGAACCCCATCTTGCGGAAATCAAGTGAGGTCCTGCAATTGTTAGACCCCCGGTCGAATAAATTAAAGAAGCTCTACCATTTGTCGTTGAAGCAAGTCCAATTGATTGGCCTTGAGTTATATCATAAAATTCAACCAACTCTCCATCTCCTATTGGGCTAGAGCCCCATTCGAGATAAGTTGACAAGTTCAATTGTCTATTTCTATTAATTGATGGTTGATTATAATCATGTGAAGTAAACCCATCAATCCAGAAATCAAACTTCAGTGTCTCAGGTGCAGTGACTTGTAATTCATAATCAAAAGTTGTTGAATTACTTAAAAAGGGTAAATTAAATAAATAGGGATGTGGATAATTCATTAAATTGATGCTTCCATTAAAGTCCATCCTTAAAGTATAATTACCTGTAGGAGTGTCTGAAGCGACACCGAAATTAAGATCAAACATCCCCGAACTCCATGTTTCGAAAGGATAACTATCATAAGCTAGCAGATATGAAGAATAGTCTGAACCTCCACGTAATAATTTTAATGTTATAGTTGAGTATCCTACTGGTTTTGAACCATCTAATGTATCCGTGACTTGACCAACAACATTAAATGAGGTTGCACCACCACCCCCAGTACGATTAATTTCGAGAGGTGTTGGTCCTGAAAAAATGTGAATTGTGGGAGCATCATTTAGAACATAATAAGAATAATTACAAACATTTCCTAATTTTGCATAAAGCAAATTTGGACCAGATAGAGCTTGAGTTCCGACAAAATAATCATACGTCGCATATCCTTGAATATTTGTAGTATTACTATTAATAAAGCTACCCGTTCTATAATCATAGAATTCTACATTCTGATTAGCGAGGGGACTATTAGTTTCATTTAACACATAAGCCTTAAGGGTAATTGTAGAATACCTGCTCAATGTAGGCGCTATATAAATGTCTGAAGGGACATCATCAATATAAAACCATACTTTTTTAATTGGACCTTTTGTAACATTAAAATCCATTATATTACTAGAATCGTTCATAAAACCCATAGCAAGAGGATAACCATAAAAACTTCCATTGAAGTCAACCCTTATATCATATTGACCAACTAATACAGAAGGATCAACATTTATTATCTCGTTAAAATCTCCATTACTATCGGTATCTACATAAGTAATATCAAAAGGTGGAGCTCCTACTCTAACATTTGTTCCTTTATTAAGCAATAAAAATTCAACAGTTGCGCCAACAATTCTTTGATTGGTGAGAGGATCTATCATATAACCTTGCACGTTTGTTTGAGTGCTTATAGAAGTATTCACTTCTTGTGGATTTACATTCATTAAATTTAATTGAACATCTCCATATATAATATAACTGGTGGTACTAATAGCCAGTGCGTTATATATCCCAGTAATTACGTGAATCCCTGCTGTTTGGGCATTATCTATGGGGATTAAAATTGATGCTTGACCGTTGGTATTTGTCACCGCTTGACCAATTACATTTGTTGGGTTTCTATCATCTGGATGGTCCGTAAAAATTACTGTGCTACCTTGAATAGGATTATTATTCAAGGTTAAAGTGGCAGTAATATTAGCATATTGATTATTTCTGTAGCCACTTGTGAAATTACTACTCATAGTTAAAGTATAGTTATTTTCACTCCAAGGATCATTCCAAGGATTTCCTCCTACGCCATAACTATCAAGAAGTACATCCATTTGAACCCATTGTCCGGTTCCGCTGATATCGGTGGGTACAAAGATCTCTGCCCAATTATAGATGTTTTTATATTTTACAGTAAAAGTATTTTGGGAATCTTGATTATCCCAAATCTCCTGAATTCCTATAGAATTAAATCCATCCACAAAACGACATGAAACTCCAAAAATTCGGGCAAACACACAAAATGCAGAAGCAAAATCAGCCCACATTCCTTCTTGAGTTTCACAGAAATAATCGACTGCATCTCTTCCAGGAGGTGCCGAAGTATATGTAGCTGGATCACTGGGTAATGAAAAATAAAATTGTAAATAATTTCTAATTTTATTTGCGACCATAAAAGCATTATCACTAGGTGAAATGGTACTATTTAATGCTAAAAAGTGAGTATATACATGAGGGTTATTGCCTAAATAAGCTTGGGTTGAGGGGGGCAATCGTAAATACTTATTTTGAATCGGTAAAGGAGTGTAGCTAGCATGTAAAGCACTACTGTTTATTTGACTGTTTGAAGGAAGATTTAATCCAAATAAGTCATAACTCATATTCACATCTTCATTAGAACTAAAATTCAAATCAACAGTGGTGCAATTAAAATCATCCCGATATAAACTTACAGATTTATTATCCAAATTTGTTGCTGTCAGACTTCCATTCATTATAAACGGCGTAGGGAATAATGATGGGATGACCATCGAATTAATGCCAATTGAAGGCGTTAGGGGCATTTTAATTCTTAGAATGTCTTTATCCGAATGATAAGTTCCATAATCAGCATAAGTGTAGAAATCGTTAATTTGCGATGCGGCAGTAGATTGCCATCCATCGCCAGCGTACTCATCAAAGCATTCATATTTCCATAATTTATTAGACATGCTATTAAAATCAGTATAATTAAAAACTCTAAATACTTCAATTTCTGAAGCCATTAAAGCTAATTGACTTTGAGAAAAATTCCCAAGGTCCAAATTATCAATATTCCCATTAAACATATTTTTTAACGCATCGAGTAAATTATTTAATTGGTCTTGAGTTAAATTCAAATTTTGGAAATCGGATAAATTGTAGGGAAATGGGGGTAAAGTTAATTGGATGCCAGTTTCTTCCTTCGCACGTGCAAGTTGGTCACTTGGATAGGGTCTTAGTGTATTAAAAAGAAAGCTAGATAATATAATTGAGAAAGCAAATGCAGCAATTAATAAAACTGCAACTAAAATAATTTTAATAACTCTTTTTTTATCTATACTTGTAACTAATAATTCTTCACGAAATTCTGACATGCTTTCTCAAGACTTTATTCTACTTATACCGTGATCAATTTGCAATATTAATTAAAATTATAATATAAATAATTTTCCTAGCATTTTCAAAATCTTTGAAATATCTGTAAAACAAAGTAATATTTGAAATTTTGAAAATTGATATTATTGAGGAGTTTTATAAAATTAAGAAATGATAAAAAAAATAGGTTATAAATCCCTATACTACTGGATAGCCTTAGAAGATCTAAAACTCAAAACCGCACTTCGAGCAGATAGATTTCTTCGCATATTGAGGTTTAGGAATGTAACTAATAATTTTTGTTTTATCTTCAACCTCTTTTATAGCAAAACCACTAGCTCCGCAATTTGGGCATATTCTTCTTCCAGATCCAAGATTTATGTTAGGAGATGGAGCAGGGAGGGGTGTAGTTGTGGATCCCGTAGATGTTCCAAAGGAAGGAGTGCCTCCTATATTAGAGGCTTGAGAAGTAATACCTTGTGCTAAGCTTGATGGCATTACTGCTTTTGGCTCTTTTAATTCCTGGATACGTCTCTCTTTGTATAATAATTCTTCTTGAAGTTTAGTAACTTGTGCTTGAAGTGGTCCGATTTGTTGTTGGAGTTGCATATTTTCTTGTTGTACATCTTGTAACTGTCCTTGTAATTGAGGAATGATTGTTTGTAATTGATTTTTTTCATTTGTCAATTGGGTTATTTGAGATTGATAACTTTCCATAGAAGCTTGGACACTATTCATTTGATTAGATAATCGATTAATATAATTTTCCTTTTCGATAAGTTGAGCATTTAGATTAGCAATTTGACCATTTGCATTCTGTACTTGCTCTTGTAATTGAGATATTGTATTTTGTTTTTGCTGAACTTGAGACATTGCCGACTCATATTCATATTGTAACGATCCGGTAGATTCTTGTTCATATGTGGGGGCAAATGATTCAGTTTGGTAGACTGGAGGGGGAACTGGTGCAACGGGGGGAGGTGTCATGGTTGGGGATGGAGGTAATCCCGGGGGAGGGTGGATTGATGGAGGGGCCATTGTAGGGGGTGGCATAGACGGAGGTTTTGGGGGTCTATATTCTTCCTCGTCGTCTCTCTCATATTCATCAGACATTAATTTTTACCTTTATTTTATTTTATTTTTTTTATTATTGACTTGATAAATAAATAGTGGACTAAGTTTATAAACTAATGCAAGAAAGCGATGGTAGAATTTTAAAAGCAACTCCAATGATCACTCAGTTTCTTTTTCAATTTTGGGATGAGGTTATTATTTACATAATTCAAAATTTCTGCATTTGATGTTCTTGAATTTTCCTCAATTAAACCATTATCATTATCATTTAATATCTGCAAACAATTATATACCGCTATTGCTTGCTTATCTAATTCGTAACCCCCTTCTAAAGTAAGCAAAATTCTATCTTTTGCATATTTTTTGGCAATTTCCTTGATTTTTTCTAAATATTTTGCTGGTGCTTGATAAGTCCAACCCATATTAGTTAACCTGTCCGTCCAGTGAGTATCAAAACCCGCTGAAATAAGTATAAACTCTGGTTTAAATTCGCTTAAAAGAGGATTAACTATTTCATCATAATATTTCATTATAACATCATCAGCTGAATTAGGAGGCATTGGAAAATTAACTATTTTTCCTAAACCTTTATCTTCACCGATTTCATTGAAAAATCCTGAACCAGGATAAAAATAAGTAGGATCTTGATGGGAATTTATCATGACCAAATCTCCATTTTCCGATCCGCCATAGAATATGGATTGTGTTCCATTTCCATGATGACAATCCCAATCTATGATTGCTACCCTTTTAAAGTTTTTTTCTCGAAATAAATACTCAGCTGCAATAGCAATGTTATTAAAAATGCAAAATCCAGCACATCTATACTTACTTGAATGATGACCTGGGGGACGTACTAAGGCAAATCCATTTTTAATATTTCCTGATAAGATCTCATCTATACCTTGTAAATTTCCACCCACGGAAAACAGAGAAGCCTCATATGTCTTAGCAGATACTGCAGTATCCATATCAAGTTGCTGAATCCTTCCCGTTTTTTGACTGAGTTCGCAAAGTTCTTTCACTTCATTAATTAATCTCTCTGCATGAACATATTTGACTTGATCTATTGTTGCTTTTCTTGGTTTTACCAATTTAAAATTGGGATTTTGTAATAATTTTTGTTGTTTAAGAAAATCCATAATTGTTACTAATCTTAAGTGACTTTCGACATGATTTCCTATCTGATGGCTAAGGTATATATCATCATATACTATTCCTGTGGTCATTATAATAACATAATTCCATTTTTTAAATTAATAATTAATGATTTTTCATTATTCTTTATATAACTTTCTAATGATACTCCTCTTATTAGAATTTATGACTATTTGAATATATCTTTTTTTTAAAGTATATTAAATGAATCTATGCGAAAGAATCACGTAAGATGTCAATTTAATGATCTAAAAAACAATCTATTATACCGCGAAACATTAAGTTCATAATGACATATAATTTTGCTTTTTTTATGACATCCTATATACGTAAATTCTAGTTTAATAGGGGGCATCGATTCAATATTATTTATATTTCTGTAATTTAATAATTAAATAGAACTAAAACTGGATTTAATCGTTTAAAAGTAGAAAGACATGCCATTTTTAATCAAAACCATAATTATAGGGGATCCTGGGGTAGGTAAGACTAGTTTAGTTAAACAATTTATATCCGAAAAATTCTCCAGAGATTATAGAATAACAATTGGAACTAATATTTTCACTAAAAAACTAATACTTCACACGGGAGAAACTGTCAAAATGCAATTATGGGATATAGCAGGTCAAGAACGATGGATAAAAATGCGCCATTTATATTATAATGGGGCTCATGGTGTGATGATGGTAGCTGATCTCACGAGAAGAAAAACATTTGAACAACTTGTTAAATTTTGGAAACTTGATTTGATGGAACATTGTGAAAAAGCCCCAATTATCTTGATTGCAAATAAAAATGACCTAATTAATGAAATCACCAAAGAAGAAATTGAAATTATTAGAAATGATATTGGAGCCAGATATTTCTTCAATACCTCCGCTAAAGATGGAACGAATGTCAACAAATCATTTGAAATATTAGCGAATGAGATTGTAACAAACAACTTTTAAAGAATTTGAGCTTAAATCTTTATTCCAATTTTTATAAATTTTCTCTCTCCTAGCTCTAAGAATTTTTCAAACGCATTTTGGATCTCATTTAACGAAATAATCTCGGTAATATATTCATTGGCATCTACTCTATTTTGAGAAAAAAAGTTTAACGCTAGATTTATATCCTCATAATCATGTCCAAGAACTCCTGTGATTGTGACCTCTTTTGAATTGATTAGAAACAATGGAAATGACACACTACCTTTATATACACCTTCTAGTAAAATAGTACCACCTCGTTCAATTAAATCAATTGCTAACAAAATAGATTTTTCATTACCTGCACAATCAAAAATATATGTAGGAGATCCATTGTCCTTGAAGTATTTCTTTATTTTTGATTTGTTGGGGGGAAAAGTCTCATTTGCTCCCATTTTTGTTGCCTTATTCCTTAAGTATTCATGCGGTTCAATTACAACTAGGTATTTAGGTTTTTTTTCATTTAAAATGTATTTCAAAAAGCATAATCCAATATTCCCGCCTCCAATTATTGCTACTTTTTCATTCTGGCCAATTTTTGATAAGCGAACTCCTCTTGCAGCATTAGCGAATGATTCAATCATAAGGGCTTCCTTTGTTGATACAGAATTAGGAATATGAAAAAGATATTTTCTTGGAACTTTTACAAACTCGGCAAAACCTCCATCCTTAAATATTCCCATTCCATCTAAATTTTTCTCACTTAGATCTAATTTTACGTTAATTCCACATGCTTTATCTCCAATTTTTACATCATTAATATTATTTCCAATTTCTACTACTTCTCCAGTGAATTCATGGCCCATAATTAGTGGCACTTGATACATTTTAATTTTAAAGTTTGTAATATCGCTTCCACAGATTCCACAATAATGAACCTTTAGGATAACATCATCATCTCCAGGTATTGGATCGGGATAATCTTCTCTATATACAATTTTCTTGACATCTTCAAAAATGGCAGCTTTCATTATGATCCCTTAAGTTAATTTAATTATTATCTTGATTTGTTAATTCTTTTTTATTTTAATTCTTTATTTAAGTTAGTTGTATTCACATATTAAACTTAAGAAAATTTAATGGCTAATCTTAATTTTAAATTTTAATGGTTTTTTCATTGTATTTATGATTTATAGGAGATTTTAGGGTATTGGATGATCAAGTAATTTTTGGTTTTACTGGAGTTTTATTGAATGTGAATCTTAGCCAAGATAAAATTTCATTTGAACCTATCAATAGGGATTATACCATTGATTTTCTTGGTGGAGCGGGTTATGCATGTCGCTATTTAATTGATAAAGTCGATAAGGATCTTGATGGATTATCCTCTCATAATTCAATAATGATAATGAACGGTCCATTTACCCTGACAGGAGCACCATCTTCTAATAGATTTGTTATTTGTTCAAAATCACCGTACACGGGTTTATGGGGAGAAGCAAATTGTGGAGGGACCTTTGGACCTGAATTGAAGAAAGCGGGATTTGATGGTATTATAATCACGGGAAAATCAGATGAACCCGTTTATTTACAAATTATAAACGATAAAGTAAATTTATGTGATGCAGGAAAGTTCTGGGGAAAAGGAATAAAAGAAACAAGAATTAAGTTAAAAGAATTGTTAGAATTACCGAAATCAAAAGTACTATGTATAGGACAAGCGGGGGAGAATCAAGTTAAATATGCTAATGTAAATGCGGAAGGCAGATCTGCAGGACGCACAGGTATGGGTGCTATCTTTGGCTCAAAAAACTTGAAGGCAATAATAGTTAAAGGAGATCGATTTAAACCAAAAATATATTCTCCTCACCAATTCAAAGCTTCGATCAAGAAAACGCTTCATTCTATACTAAATTCCAACATCACGCAAATTTTAAGAGATATGGGGACCAGCGCTGGCGTAATGGGAGCGTATTCATTGGGAGATATACCAATTAAGTATTGGTCAAAAGGAGAATGGAATGGTATATTAGATATTTCAGGTGAAACCTTAAAAAAACAGTTTTTAATCAAAAACAAATCATGTTATGGATGTTCTATAGGATGCGGAAGAATCATCAACATACTTAATAGGAATTATGATGTTCCCTTTTGTGAAGGTCCTGAATATGAAACCATTGCCGGTTTTGGTTCTATGATATTGAACAACGATTTAGAATCAATTTCTATTGCTAATGATATGTGTAATGATTATGGGTTGGACACCATAAGTACCAGTGGTAGTATTTCTTTACTTTATGATTTGTATAATAAGGGAATAATCGATAAAGAACAAGTAGACGATCTAAATCTTTCATGGGGTCAAGCGGACTCGATGTTAGCATTAATAAAAAAAACAACTTTCAAGGAAGGAATTGGTAAAATATTAGCAGAGGGCTCCAATGCTGTTGGCGTTAAATTTAACATCTCCAGTGATAATATAGCAACTGTAAATAAATTGGAAGTACCCTATCATGATTTAAGATTTTGTCATGGAATGGCAATAACCTATGCATTTAGCCCTCGAGGTGCATGCCATACTTCTGCTGATGGATTTAAAGTGTTAAGATCATCTGTTGAAATAGATTTTTCTTCTTTAGGCATAGAAAAGGTTGATATGAATTCAAATAATGATAAAATGATCAAGGGGACTATCATTCTTCAGGATTACAGATCTTTGTATTCAAGCTTAATTTCATGTTTCTTTGCGAATCCACCACCAGAATATATGATTGAATTGATAAATAACTTGTTAGGGAGTAAATTGAATATTGAATCTACTAAAATGTTAGGTGAAAGAATTTTTACTTTGAAGAGGTTGTTTAATATAAAAATGGGAATAAAACCGGTAAATGACACAATTCCTGAGATATTATTAACCCCTTTAAAAGAAGGACCTCTAAGAGGATTATCTCCAGAATTCAATAAAATGAAAAAAATTTATTATGGTTTAAGAGATTGGAATGAAAACACCGGGAAACCTAACTTTCGAACAATAAAAAGATTAGGACTATCAAATTTGAATTTTTAAATTTACATTTAAAATAGATTGAATAAATAACAACGTAAGTTAATTAAAGTAAAGAACATTAGAGAGTTTTTTTGATTATTCTTCAACTTTATTTGTAAATTTGATCATGTTATTTTTTGGTTCATAAAGAGTGCCTTCTTTTATTAGTTCTTCAAATGCACTTTTAATGAATTTCTCATCCAAATCTTCTTCTAAATCAAGAATTTGAATTAAACTGGCTTTTTCTAAGGCTCTCCAATTGTTCTCTTCAAATATTCCTTTTAATCTATTCATTAATTTATCTAATTTGCTTAAAGCGCTTCTTGATTGCCCTACTAATATGCGATCCATATCAATCTTACCCGTTGTTTCATCATAGCCCGTATCTTGAAGATACCTTCTAAAGAGTTTAATAATTGCTTCAACATCACTTTTAAGAACTTTTTCTCTTAGAGCCATTTTGGCATATGCTTCACTAAGACGCACCAAACCATCTAAATTCCTAGCTAGAATAGATATGACTGCATCTTCACTATCATATTGTCCTCGTAATTCTAAATAAAATTCTTTAATACGATCTTTTGCTTCTGAGCTCAGAATAGGGTGACAGGTCCTACGAGCATGTTTGATATATTTTTTTAACATATCTGCTGGAATTGGGGCTATAATTAGGCTATCATCTTCTACTGGATTTTCAGGATCATTCATGGCATTCTTTAAAATAAACTCTGCCATTTGGGCATCATTTGCATGATCGGGTTTATCTACTACTACAAATATGAGATCAAATCTGGATAGTAATGATGGGGGGAGATTAATATTTTGTGTTGCTGTTTTATATCTATCATATCTCCCAGAACGAGGATTAGCTGCGGCAATCATCGCTGTTTGAGCTTTTAAAGTAGCAACTATTCCTGCTTTAGCTATACTTACGGTTTGCTGTTCCATCGCCTCATGCAGAGCTGATCTGTCTGCAGTATCCATCTTGTCAAATTCATCTATAGCAGCAACTCCTCCATTTGCCAAAACAATTGCACCAGCTTCCAAGTTCATTTGACCTGTTTCTCCATCTTTTATTACGGCTGCCGTTAAACCAACTGCTGTTGATCCTTTACCAGAAGTATATAACCCCCTAGGTGATACTTCAATAGCGCTTTTCAAAATTTCGCTCTTACCCGTTCCAGGATCTCCCACAAATAAGATGTGAATATCACCACGTTTAAAACCACCACCCGGTCTTTTTTTTCTTGTACCCGCAAATAAACTCAATACAGAAGCTAATTTAAGGTCATCACGACCATATATGACAGGAGCAATAGATCGGGCAATTTTTTTCTGAATATTGGGTTCTTTTGACAGTTTTTCAATAGCCTCTTTATCCTCTTTAGAAAGTTCAATAAACTCATCCGCTTTATCTTCAGGATCGATTAAATTTACATCAATAAAAGTTTTAAATAAGTTACTATTCATGCTTGCTGGGGATTGCGCTAATACAGAATTGTAGACCCCCATAATTTTTACTCGATCTCCCGGTTTGACAGTATCCACTAAATCATGTGTTAATATAGCTTGTACTGATCTCGGAATTCTTCCAGGGGGTAAATCCTCGGGTATTTCTTGTATCATTATACTTTGCCAATCAATGAACTCAGAAATTTTGGATACAAGTCTAAAATCTGATTGTGAATTAGCTTTGCATCTAGTATTAGTACATCCTTTTGGTCCCCTTAATTTTGAAGAGTATTGTTCAACATCTATATGAGCGCCACAGAGATTGCACTCAAAAATAGCTTTTACTAATTTGGGTCTAATAGCAGAACTCCTTACCAAAATTCCTTTAGTCCATATAAGATTATCGATATTTTTTGCTCTTAATCCCCTTAATGGAATAAATATAGGACAATTTTCATCTTTAGTTGAAATTCTCACAAAATAATCTTGATTTATTAATTTACTCCCTTGAAACGTGAGTATATTTTTCAAAGCTTCAACTGCATCGTCTAAAATGGTTTTTGGATCTTTCCTTAACATTTCTGCTATTTCAGAATCAAATGCTAATAAATCCTCATATTCGACGA
>CAZBPC010000043.1:0-26977 GCA_964493715.1 uncultured archaeon | reverse complement strand
TTAAAATCCACATTAAACCAAAACTAATGAGGATTGACAGATTTACAATTATAGTGATAACTTTTTTTTCATATTCTAATTCTACTGAAAATGGAATTACTGCAAGACCCACGGGCAAAATTAGTGAAATTGCAATGATTATTCTAAATAATTGACTAAAAAATGTTGCCGGTAAGAGGAAATATAATATTAAGCCACAAGATAATCCTAGACTGTAGCGAATTAACAAGGATTTTCCAATCATCATCCACTGATCCTTTTGAAATTTAAAGTTTAAAAAAACACCTAATATTAATAATGCCAAGGGAGAATTTGCTCTACTCACAATATCAATCAAATTAATCAAAAAGAATGGTAATGTCAAGCCCGAAAAGTTAATTATAATTGCCAAGACGTAGCTAATTAAGGGCACTGATTTTAATAAACTCGAAAACGTATTCTTAAAAGTAATTGCGGTTTTTTCATCATTATTTTTTGAGGAATAAATCCTTCCCATTGTAAAGCACGTGATAAATATCGATACCGCGTTTCCAGCATCTATCATGGCGATTAATTGAAGACCAACTTCGCCCCAAATTCCTTCAATTAAAGGGAATGAAAAATTTGCTATATTAAATCCTATGATTGACATTAAAAGGATTCCTTTTGCGTTCCTTGGATATTTTTTAAAAAAAATTAATCCAATAAATACCATAAAGATACCAAAAAGAATATTGATTAATGGTAATAAAATCAACGTTAACTCGAATTGAATCGCACTTGTAACCTTGAGGATAACTGCTGGCAACGTCAGGTTAAAAATAATTTTAGCAATAACATCCCCATTTTCTTCGGTTAAAACTTTTGTTCTTTTTAAAAAATATCCAATTGCAATGATCGTTAGAGAAATCAGAAAAACGGTATTAACATCTGCCATGTTTTAAATATCCTTTCTCTCTTTACCAAAAATACATTTATAAATAAATAAAGAAATTTATTCCTTTCCAAATGAGCTTCTTTTTTTTTATTAAAAATATAAATAAATGAATCATTAATTATTGATTACTAAAAAAAGAAACAATATTTATTTAGGCGTATAAAATGATAGTGGATTTTCTTACGGATAAAAAACTGATAATTACAGCAGCGATTACAGGAGGTATTCACGGAAAATGGGCAAATCCATCTTTACCAATCACGGCTGAAGAACAAGCTCAAGCTGCATTCGAATGTTATGAAACAGGAGCATCTATTGTTCACATCCATGTTCGCTCAGATGATGGACAAAATACTCCAGATCTGAAATATTATAATAAAACCATGAAATTGATTGGTGAAAAGTGTCCAATCATAAGACAGATAGGAAATGGTATTGGAGCTCGTGTGCTTGAACATCATTTTACTACTAAATCTGGAAAAAAACGGATGACTACAGAAATCATACAACCGGGCTTAGAAGAGCGTTTAAATCTCCTTAATATTGATCCTGAACCTGAAATGCACACCATTAATTCAGGTTCATTCGAATTTAGGACACCATACGGAGGATCATTGTTCAAGAACCCTCAAGAGTTCAACCGTAAATATATCAAAAGATGCAATAAAAAGGGATTTGGGTTAGAAATTGAGGTCTATGATTCGAGTCATATTTCTAATGTTTTAGAATTTGTCGAAACAGGATTATTAAAACCACCATTACATTTTTCCATTGTTTTAGGTATTAAAGGAGGTGCTCCTGCAACAATGGAAAACCTCATGCACATGGTTAATCAAATTCCAGAAAGTTCTACATGGCAAGTTGTTACAGTTGGCAAATATAATTTAAGAACTACAGTAGCAGCGATGTGCATGGGTGCTAATGTAAGAACAGGATTAGAAGATACGATTTATTATCAAAAAGGAGAGCTTGCTGAAGGTAATGCCCAATTAGTGAAAAGGATGGTTCGTATAGCTAATGAAATTGGGAGAGATGTGGCTTCAGTAGATGAAGCAAAACAAATGCTAGGTCTGAATTAAAATAACAACTAATTCTATTACTTATTTCTAGATTAGAACGATCTCCAGAATTTTATAAAATATCATCGAAATTTATTTAAAAACATTTATCTATTCTTAATTTACTACTGTTATACTATATTCAAATTATAGGCGATTAATCATGAAAGTTATAGAAATTGAAGGAATTGGTAAAAAATATGCTGGAAAATTAGCACGAGCAGGATATGCTGAGGTGAAAGATTTATCAAAACTTACTTGGGAAGAAATCAATGAATTAGCAAAAAAAACAAGAATCTCTTCTAAATTGATTGATAAGTGGCAAGAGCAAGCAGATTTGATTTCTCTAAAAGGAATAGGTCCTGAATTTGCAGAAGTATTAAATAAAATCGGGATCGATTCTGTTAAAGAATTATCAAAAAGAAATGCGCAAAGCACGCTAGAGAAAATAAAAGCTTTTGACAAAAAAAGACCAAACGTGATAAGAAAGCCTCCTACTAATGCTCAAATAGAGTCCTGGATAAAAGATGCAAAAGATCTTTATGAAGTGAAGAAACAGAAGAAAACTCCCAAAATGAACATTATCGATATTGAAGGTATTGGTCCGAAATATGCGAAAATATTAAAAATAAAAGCAGGAATCGAAAAATTGGAAGATTTAATGGCATTGACAAAAGCGAATATAAAAGAGGTAGCGTTAAAAACCAAATTATCAGCAGCTCTGATTGATAAATGGCAAGAACACGCAAATTTAATGAAAATTGAAGGAATTGGTCCAGAATATGCTGATGCTCTAAATCAAATTGGAGTCGATTCCGTAAAAGAATTTGCTAGAAGAACCCCTCAAGCAATTCTCGATAAGATAGTAGAATTAGATAAAAATAAGCCAAATGTTATCAGAAATCTACCTACATTAGTAGATATAAAAAATTGGATAGACCAATCCAAGAAAATGTAAAATCTTCTTTTTTTATTTTAGTTATTATTATGATATATCAGAATTAATTAATACAATTTACATCCATGTAAAAAGATTTATAAAGCTCGTTTTACCATTGATCCATAATAATAAAAAATATTTATTAGGGTAAAATAATGACAAGAAGCCCTCCAACGTGGTTTGGGTTTACATTAACTCCAAAACAAGCAATATCCCTTTTCGTACTAGCTTTATTCGGGGTTCTTATTTGTATTTTCGTATTTATTATGTCTGGTGTCTCATTCTACATAAATTTTTATTACTATACTAATGACCCATATTACATTGTAGAAGATCCCTACTATACATATATGTTGATTAGCCAATTAATTCCTTTGATCTTTTTCTTTATAATCTTTATTATATGTTGCTATACTATGTCTTGCTGTAGAAAGACTGCAAAATATTATCAAAAGCAGAAAAATTTTTCTCAAAATCAACCTCAAAATCAAATTCAAGTTCCAAGAGTACAGCCACAAAAATTTCCTAAAGTGAATCCAATTTATAACAATACGTTGTTTTGTCCAAATTGCGGTGCTAGACACGGGGAATCTCATCAATTTTGTACAAATTGTGGATATGAATTAATCTAATATTTTTTATCTTATACATTCATAATCTTATTATTATCTGATTTTGTTTGATACCTTATTTTGTAAAATAGTATAAAGATTTTTATATTCTCAATTTCTTCTTTCCTTAATACTTACTTATTTTAAGAGATACAATTGACTACTAATCTTCTAAATAATTTAGTTCGGAAAGATCCATCCATTTCTTTGTCCGTGCCTTTATCTTACATGAAAGCACTAGAAGAAATGCCCAGTTTACCGATTTTGATCAAGCAAGCTAAGGGGTTAAGATATGCATTAGAGAGCCTGCCTATCGTTATTAGACCTGATGAAATGATTGTTGGAACTTTCGATGAGATGGTACCTGTTGCAATCCCTAGACCTGAGGCAACTGGACTTAGGATAATGAGAGAATTAGATTTCCTTTCAAAAAGAGAGGTTAATCCAATAAATATAACAGAAGAAGATATAAAATTAATGAAAGAAAAAATCGCTCCCTTTTTTAATAACAATTGTGTACAAGTTTATGCTGATGAAGTGGCTCCTAAAAATATTTTTGATGTCTTATATAGAGGGGTAGCTTATGTTTCTACAGAAGGAGGAGGTATTGCTCACGCTGTCATAGATTATGAACGTTTGCTCGAAAATGGATTGAGGTTCTATTTGGATGCATCTAATAAACATTTAGAAGAATTATCTAAGCAAATTGGAATCAAAACACGTGTTGATGAAAAAATAGCTTTTTACAAGTCAGTAAAAATCCTAATTAAAGCAATCATCCAATACGCCAACAAATTTAGTGAACAAGCGATTAAACTTTCACTAGAAGAATCTGATCCTATAAGAAAGGCAGAATTGATTAAAATTGCTAATACATGCAAGCATGTGCCTGAAAATCCCCCTAGAAGCATGCTTGAGGCGCTCCAATTTATTTGGTTTATTCATCTGGCACTACACTTGGAAAATTTCGAGCATGGAATATCTTTTGGGAGATTAGACCAATATTTATTAAAATATTATAAAGGAGACGAGACAGAAGCTTTAAAACTCTTTATAAACTTACTTTTGAAAACAAATGAGATTGTTGCTCTATATGACACTGTAGCAACTCAATATTTCGGAGGAATGGCTACGACTCAAGGAGTGGTTATAGGAGGGGTCGATGTGAATGGCAATGATGCTACTAATGACCTCACTTATTTATTTTTAAAAGCTCATGAATTAACAGCCGTTCCAAGTCCGAATGTTGTGATAAGATGTCATGAAAATACTCCAGATAAACTATATCGAAATATTTCAAATATAATAGCTAATGGAAAAAATATAATTGGATTATATAATGATAAAACCGCAATTCAAGCATTAACAAATGATGGAATTCCGCTTGAAGACGCACGCAATTATGGGATTGTCGGATGCGTGGGACTTTCTACTTCAGGGTTATCATTTGATAATACCGGTGCTATATTTCTAAATTTACCAAAAGCCTTGGAACTTACATTAGGTACAGAAGACACAATTTTGAAGGATTCGATACCCCTTGAGACAGAAATTGAAAAATTTACCACGATTAATGACATTTTAACTAGTTATAAAAATAAACTTAGAAAAGTCATGGAAATGGCAATTACCGCTGCTAATGCATATCAACAAGCTCATATTGAACTTAAACCGACTCCTTTGATGACTCTATGTGTTAGAGGAAGTTTTGAGAAAGGAATTGACGTTAATAAAGGTTCTGCAAAATATAATTTCTCAGGTATTCACTTGACTGGCTTTTCAGATGTAGCAGATTCTTTAGCAGCTATCAATCATGCTATTTTTGATAAAAAGATTGTCTCTTTGAAAACGTTAATTTCAGCTCTTAAAAATAATTTCAGGGGAAACAAGGAATTGAGATCTTATTTGCTGAATAAATGTCCAAAATATGGATCTGATGACGATGAAGCAGATCTGTTAGCAGAGAAATTAGCAGATATCATTCGTGAAGCAATACAAGGATTCAAGTGTACTCGGGGAGGAGAATACCGAGTAGGAGTTCATGCCATGACAACAAACATCGGATTTGGCATGTTCACAGGGGCATTACCATCTGGAAGGAAGAAAGGTACTCCACTCATTAAAGATGTTGCCCCAGGGAGTAGTAGAGGAGAAGGATTAACTGCTACGATTAAAAGTGTTACGAAACTTGATCACTCATTATTTTCCAATGGATTAGCTTGTACATTAAACATCGATCCTAAAATAGCCGAAATTGATGATGGAGATATCTTTATCGCCTTATTAAAAACATATTTTAAGAGAGGAGGATTACATATTCAATTTAATTCTATATCTGCTGAAACATTGATTAAAGCACAAAATTCTCCAGAATTATTCAGAGATTTAATGGTTCGAGTCTCAGGTTATAGTGCAAGATTTATAGATCTCCCCAAAGCAGTCCAAAATGATATCATATCGAGATTTTGTTATAATAATATAAACTCTTGCTAAAAATTCAAAAAAAAAAAGGAAAAAATTATTTTTTGATTAATTTAAAACCAGTATAAATAACTCCTAAAGCCACTACAATTGTAGCAATTAGAGCTGTTGTACCTATCGTAAAATTTAACGTGCTTTGCTTTAAATAAATGCCGAACAAGGCCCAAATTATTACTAAACTATATACCCAATCTTTTCTTAAAAACAACATTAAATAGGTTATTAAAACCGCAACAATAATGACAAGAATGGTTAATATCTCGGGTAGTAATCCATAACTTGGAACACCAAAACTAGCTACTAATACCGCAGTAACATTTGCAATTGTTGCAACCGTTATCCAGCCTAAATATACACTAAATGGTGCATGAACAACTCCTTTTTCAGTTCTGGACACGTCGGCTTTTCCAATACCTAATCTTAAATATATTAAAAGCAAAGATACTAATATTACAAGCATGGCTATTAAGGAAAATGATATGATTTGATATTGCCATAATAGAATCCAAAAAAAATTACCTAGATTACTAATAATAAAGAAATAACTCACTTTCTCCAAATATGGCATTTCAATTTTTTCCGATTTAAAGATATCCCTTGCTTGGTAAACTGAAAATATACCTAAAAGTATATAAATAATTCCCCAGATTGAAAATGTAAGTCCCGCGGGTACAAATAAGTTAGGAATGGCATCAGATAATTCCTGAGTGGTACCATTACCAAGAGGTAATGCAACAGCTAAAAAATTAATAATTACAACTGCTATGAAGGTAACAAGATTTAAAATTTGTAGTACTATTTTTTTATTTCTTTCCATATTTAAAACCGTTATAATTTGTTTTTTTAAAAATATGATTTGGATCAAAGAGATACAGTTTGAGATGTTATATAAAAATTTTTTCTATGAATTATTAAAATTTAATAATCTTGAAGAAAAGAAAAAAAGAGTTCTTAGTAGATAATTTATAATTTAATAATCAGATGAATTTTAGCAGAAAGATAATGTTAAGAAGAATTTGAATGGTAAATGCATGTTTTTTTGAAATTGTGAATGGTTAAAATATGAAAATAAAAAAAAGAAAAATATTATAATTAATTCAATGATAGATTAGGGTCTTTTTTAATAATTTTCTCATATTCTCGAGTTTTTCGCAATATAAGTCATGGAATTTAAAGCAAAGAATTGAAACAACAAGTGCTATTGTCGGAAAGAAGAAAATTAAGGTTTAGTTCAAATTTAGAAATTTTTTTTAAAACTAAAGTAGAAAAAAGATAAAGGAAAAAAGAGTTAATTTATTGTAGATATGGATGTTCTTTTAATTCCTCACGCATTCTTTGAAGTTTCTCGCCGTGTAATGGGTATCGGGATAAAATTAAAATTGCTATAAAACATCCGATTGCAGGAAAAACGAACATTATTGTTTTAATTGCAATTTCCACTTGGTTAGGAGGTATATTAGGTACATAATTATTAGCCCATGATGTTCCTTGGAAAACAATTCCGATAGTCAAGATAGCAAATATGGTAGAAAATCTATGAATAAACGCGTTAACACCATAAAAGCTTGCAGATCGTTTTACACCAAATTTTATAGCATCTTCATCAATCACATCACCATGTAATATATCAACATAAAAAAGAGCACCTGATAATGATATTCCTTGAATAGCAGTTACTATAATCCCTGGGATTATGTCACCGGGTCTCATTAGGACAAAGAAAAACAATAAGATGATCCATATTCCTAAAGTAAGCATAAAAGCATTTCGCATACCCAGTTTTTTTCCAAGTCTCATATGCAATGGGAGTAATAATGCAGCAACAATTAATGCTGAAGCTAAAGATATAGTAATTATGAACCCTTGATCTACACCAAGGATATAGGACGCATACAATGGTAGAATCATTATTAACGTGTTAAAAACATACCAAACAAGCATATTACTGAATGTAAATTTAAGAAATGTCTTATTTTTAATGGTTATTTTAAGAGACTCGGAAAATGAAGGCCTTTTTTCAAATATTTCTTGTCCTTCTTCTTTTTCATGAATTCCCTTTAATATGAAAGGTACTGCCGTAATAATAGTTATCACGGCAACCATTAATCCGCCTAGAATATAGTTATTTTTAATTATAACAAGTTCAGCAGGAGTAGTTGTTTCAGTTGGTACTAATGGAGAAAATAGGAGAGAAGGAAGGCTTGCAAAAATGATACCAATGACAGTTAAAGCCTTAACAAAAACATTTGTTTGCGCTCGTTGATGCTCCGTTGGAAACATTTCCGGGAATAATGCATTTACATTCACGTCCCATAAGGTGTAGAAAAATTCAAATAACATTATTATGAAAAGGAAATAAATATATTGTAGAAGTTTTTCACTCTCTACAAAAGGAACGGTAAATAAAAAGATCATCATTAGTGATAATGGAATGATTGTTATTACTAAATAGAATTTTCGTTTACCTAATTTTCCCCTATGTCTTGTTCTTTCAGAGAGACCTCCAAGCAATGGATCATTAATACTATTCCATAAGCTCCAAACAATGAATCCAATCATTACCGGAACCGTGCCCAAATTTACAACAGCGAAGTAATAAGTAAATACGAAGAGATTGAAAAATTGATATACCATCTGGTCTGGGATTGCTGAAAGAGCAAAAAATATTTTTTTTTTAAAGGGTAATTTTTCTTCACTCATTTTTGATATCCTTTTTTTTTAAATTCAATAAATATATTGATAAAGGTAATAGATTTTGATCTTTTTAAAATCATACGATTTCAATAGTTCAATCTAATTATACACTAACAAATCAATTGAATAACCATGTAAGCTTAATAAAAAAAGTTGATCGGTTATTAATTATGATCCATTGCTCCAAAAATATGAATTAGGCTTATGATTTTTATCTCGCTTTAATAAGAGGATTAATGGGCTTAATTTTATTTAAATATTTAAAATTATTATCGATCTCATACTTTAAAACCTAAATTATTGAGAGGTTATTTGATGAGTAAAGTTTTAATCTTATACGGGACGAGATATGGTACTACAAAAGAAATTTCAGATGAAATTCAAAAAGTTATCATAGATAATGGAATGATCGCTGAAAGTTTTAACTTGAAAGAAGTTAATCCTAAAAATATTCCACCTTTGGAGCATTATGATGGTATAATAATAGGTACAGGAATTAAAATGGGTATGTGGACGAAGTCAATAAAAAGTTTTGTTCAAAAGAGAAAATCTGAACTAAAGAAAAAGCAAGCCACATTAGGTTTCTTTGTTTGCTGTGGAGAAGCGAAAAATGATATTAATAAAGCCATAGATAAGTATATAAATGCTAAATTGGAGAAAATTGGAATTCAATTTGCATTAATCGATGCTTTTGGAGGAGCATATGATTTAAGGGAAGGATCTATGGTATCAGGAATGATGAGAAAAATTGTAATTGGCATTATGAAGGAGGAAGAAGGAATCGAGGATCCTGATGGAAAACTCTATGATTACCGAGATTGGGATCAAATCAGAGGTTTTGCAAATCGATATGTCGATTTGTTAAAATAAATAAAAACCGCGGTCTTACTGTTTTTTAACAAGTATTTTATTACTAATGAAAAATAAATTAAATTTGAACAAATCATGATTTTAGGTGGTTACTTAACGTGACTGATTTGAATTTAGATGTAACTTATTTTGAAAAAGGGGGTCCACATAATACAGATAAAGCATTAGAGATAGCTAAAAAATATGTCGATAAATTTTCTATAAAAGACATTATTATAGCAAGTACGACTGGAATGACCGCAGAAAAAGCTCTTAAAGTTTTTCCTCCAAGTAAATACAATACGATCATTATTACGCATTCTTGTTACTTCGCTGGATTAGATAAAAAACAAGAATTTCCAGAGGATCTTAGAGAAGAACTAACTGCTAAAGGATTAAAGATATTCACAACCACTCATGCCTTAGCTGCAGTATCTCGAAGCTTTCGAATTTCACTAAAACAATGGATGCCCGTGGAGATAATGGCTAAATTCCTCAGGGAAAACTTTAGCCAAGGAGTAAAAGTATGCATGGAAATTGCATCCATGGCTGCAGATGCTGGTTTGATATCAGACATACTTAATGATGTAATTTGCATTGCTGGAACAGGACGCGGTGCTGATACGGTGTGTTTGATAAAACCCATGCCCACGAGCATATTCGATAAACTGAGAATTAAAGCAATATTAGCTAAACCTCTTTAAAAAATCTGAGTCTTAATTTCTTTTTTTTAATTTTGAAGGTTTTGAAGAATTCTAATTCATTTGACACAAGATTTATAAGAAAATGGATAATAAAATCCATTAATTAAAATTTTCTATGTAAAAATGATTAAAATGTCGTTAGAAAAATTAGATACAAATAACGAAGAAGTAGAATTTGAAACTACAACGTCTAAGCGCAATGTATTTTTTTGGGCCATGTACGACCTGGCTAATACGATTTATTCGATGATAATTGTCAGTCTAATCATTAATCGTTACGTGCTGGTTATTGGTCAACTAGAAAATGGAATGTCTTATGGTGAAGTAAGCTTTCTTTTTGGGTTTATGGCTTTTACTATGCAGATAGGAATAGCTATCTGTATACCTTTTTTAGGAGCACTAAGTGATAATATAGGAAAGCGTAAACCATTTGTTATAAGTTTAACAGGGATAATCCTTCTTTTCTCGAGTTTACTTGGATTTTTTCATGATCTTACAACAGTCTTCTTGTTTTACATCATAGCAAATGTTGCCTATCAATTTAGTTTAATGTTTTATGATGCAATGCTTCCATTTATCGCTAAAAGGGAGGATTACGAGAAGGTTGCTGGATTTGGTGTTGCTTGGGGTTATCTTGGTACGATTCTCTCTCTCTTTATCATGTTGCCTTTAATAAGCTTATTGGGTGATATGGTATCAAATCCACCGAAATTACCAGGAGATCCGGATGTAACATATGGATATAGTGGTAATTGGCTCACATTTGTTATCCCAATGATTCTATTTTTAGTTTGTGCAATACCATTCCTTTACGTTCGTGAGAAGCAGAAAAAAGGTAAAAGACCTCCTTTAGGTACATTAATCGGTAATACTTTTAAGCAGGTGCGTAGTACATTTAAAGACATCAGAAAACATAAATCCATGTTTATCTTTATTATAGGTTATTTCTTTGTTGCTGACATTGCTAATGTTATAGTTCTATATATGACTCCCATTGTTACTGATGGATTAAAAATTGGAGGAGGAACAACTACTTGGGCTATACTTTTTATAATAATTGCCACATTTTCAGCAGTTGCCTTTACTTACTTTGTTGGAAAGTTTGGTGGAAAACACGGGGCAAAGAAAACTTTTTACCTTGTAGGCGTGTTATGGGGTGTAGCATTAACGATTGGAATTATATTAGTTTTTACAACAACGCAAATCGATGTTGGTGCAAATATCCCTTTCATATTTAGTATTTTAATGGGAGTAGTAGCGGGCCCAGCTCTAGGCGGAACTTGGACAGCACAACGAATCATGGTAGTAGAACTTGCACCTAAAGAAAAGTTCGGAGAGTTTTTGGGCTTCTCTAAATTGACGGGAAAACTCTCGTCAGCATTAGGTCCATTTATTTGGGGCACTGTCATGTTAACTTACGACGTAATCGGTAAAGCAGCGTATGGTTGGGCAATGCTCTCTGTAGGTATTGTAATGGCAATAGGAATCTTTATCTTAAGTTTCGTCCAAAAAGAATCCTGAATTACTACATAATTCTATTTTTTTTAATTTTATAATAAAAAGGCCATATATCCATATCACCATCCATACTGAATACATCATCAGTAATAATTTTTTATCGAATTTTTGATAAAAAAGTTTAAAAAATGAGAGAAAAAAGTTTAAATAATGTTTAATTTCTTTCCTACTTTTTCAATGGCTCCTAAAGCCAAGTTTAAATCATCTTTTGTGAGCAATGCATTCATTTGAACTCGAATTCTTGAAAGTTCTCGAGCGACCATTGGGAATACTATTGGTGTGCCATAAATATTTTCCTCTTCAAACAAAATGCGTGCTAGTTCTTGTGCTTTTCCTGGATCTCCAATAATTAATGGAATGATTGGTGTTTGAGAGTTTCCAGTATTATATCCCAAACTCTGAACTTCCTTCTTGAAATAATTCGTGTTATCCCAGACGTTTTTTACGTGTTGTGGTTCACTTTCAACAACTTCGATGGCAGCAATATTCGCTGCTACAACCCCTGGTGGATGAGCTGTACTTAATAAGTATGTCCGACTCTTATTTGCGCAAAACTCGGTAAGATCTTTGGAGCCTGCAACTGTTCCACCAAAGACTCCGAAACCTTTTGACATTGATCCTCCTTCAACGTGAACTTTCCCTTGTAAATTGAAATGAGCAACAATACCACGACCTTCTCCTAGTACACCCTCCCCATGACAGTCATCCACGAATATCATTGCTCCGAATTCTTCAGCAACTTTAGCAATTCCTGGTAGTGGAGCTATATCACCATCCATGCTGAATACGCCATCAGTAATAATGCAGATTCTTCTTGCTCCTTCTTTTTCTGCTTCTTTCAATTGCCTTTCTAAATCTCCCACATCATTATGCTTGTAAATAACTCGTTTCGCACCGGATAATCTTACACCATCGATGATTGATCCATGATTTAATTCATCAGATACTACTATATCTTGTTTTCCCACTAGCATTGGAATTAATCCTGAATTAACCGCAAAACCAGTTTGACATAATAAAGAAGATTCCACTTCTTTAAATTTAGCGAATTTTTCTTGAAATTCTCTTGTCAAGTCAAATGTTCCCGCAATGACAGGAACAGCTCCGGCTCCTGCACCGTATTTTTTAGTAGCATTGATGCTTGCTTGAACAATCTTTGGATGGGTTGCTAACCCTAGATAGTTATTGGTGTTGAGCATCAATACATCCCTTCCATCTACAACTGAATGTGGTTTGGAACCTGTTTCGAGATGTCTTATTATCCATTCTAAATTGTTGTGCCTTAATTCGGTCATTTCTTCTTTTAGAAATGCTACCGGATCTTTTTTCATATTATTCACCTTGAAATTTAAAATATTATCGCTAATTCGATATAATCTTAAGGTATTTTGAAAAGTATTTTAGTTTTTCTTATCAAATTCATTAGGGAAAATGGTGGGAATGCAAGTAATAAACCTTTTTTAACTGATAAAATTATGATTTTACACTAACTTTTACTATAAAAAATGATCTAAATGAGAAGAATTTTAATAATTGGAGCCGCTGGTCAAATTGGCTCAGAACTTGTTCCTGCATTAAGAGAGATTTACGGTTCTGAAAACGTAATTGCAACTGGTAGAAAGACTCCCTTGCCAGAAATTATAACTAAAGGAGGACCGGTAATTTATTTAGATGCTCTCGAGAAAAGTTCGCTGTCTAAAGTCATTTATGAGCGAGACATTGATACTATTTTTCACATGGCATCACTTTTATCTGCAACCGGCGAAAAAATGCCCCAAGCAGCTTGGAATATCAATATTAATGGTCTTTTAAATGTTTTAGAAGTAGGGAGATCTTATAGCATTGATAGAATAATTTGGCCGAGTTCTATCGCTGCTTTTGGTCCCTCAACTCCTAGAGAAAATACTCCAAATGAAACTATTTTGCAACCGTCAACGATGTATGGAATATCTAAAGTGTCTGGAGAACTCCTCATTGAATATTATTATCAAAAATATGGTCTTGATACTCGTTCAATGCGATTACCGGGAATTATTAGTAGTGAAACCCTTCCAGGAGGAGGAACTACTGATTACTCGGTTGAAATCTTTTATGAAGCAATAAAACATAAGAAATATACTTGTTTTCTCAAGGAAAATACCCGTCTTCCAATGATGTACATGCCTGATTGCTCTAAATGCATGGTTGATTTATTAGAAGCAAATCCTTCAAAATTAAAAAGACACGTTTATAATGTAACTGGAATGAGTTTTTCCGCTGGAGAATTGGCAATGGAAATAAAGAAACACGTTCCAGAGTTTAAGATCGATTACAAACCAGATTTTAGACAAGCTATCGCAGATTCTTGGCCAATGTCAATTGATGACTCCTTCGCTCGGACAGAATGGGGTTGGAATCCGGAATTTGATCTTTCAAAGATGACTAAAGATATGATTGATGTCTTGAGTAAGAGATTATTTACTAATTGAGAGGTATTTCTAATGAAAATTGTTTTTCATAATAAATATTATAATTCAAGTTATGCCAATGATCCTGCTGCTTCACCAGGAAGATTGGATGGCATCGTCGAGATCCTCTCAAAAAATAATGAATTTGAATTCATCACTCCTGAACCTGCTACTAAAGAAGATATATTAAGAGCTCATTCAAGAAGACATTATGATTCCATTAAACGAGATTATTCTCTTTTTGAGTTATCATCGTTAGCGGCAGGAGGGGCAATATTAGCAGCTAAAAAAGCTTTTGAAGGAGAACCCTCATTTGCAGTAATCAGACCACCTGGTCATCACGCATCTTCAAATTCATGTTGGGGATTTTGTTATTTTAACAACATAAGTATTAGTCTATTAAAATTATTCTCGGAAGGCAAAATTAAATCAGCTTTCGTGCTTGATTTTGATCTACATACCGGTGATGGTAATTTAAATATATTAAAATATCGAGATGATGGATTTAGAGTAGAAATCCAAAATCCTGATGCCAGAACAAATAAAGAATACCTAATTGAAGTCGAAAAGTACATGGAAAAACTAGATAATATTGATATCATTGCTGCAAGTGCTGGTTTTGATCAAGGTATAGATGATTGGGGTGGATTACTGACTCCGGAAGATTATAATACGATTGGAAAATTAATGAAAGAATATTCTGAAAAGCTGTGCAAAGGGCGAAGATATGCCTTGTTAGAGGGAGGATATAATCACGAGGTACTACCTATAAATGTGAATTCATTCTGCCAAGGCTTTAAATAAAAAAGCGGGCTTTTTGTCTACCCAAACGCTTTGCCAAATGGCGTTATTTGAAGCAACAGCTAATTTGAAATCATTATTCCATAATTTATTTCTGCTTAAAAAGACTAAAAAAAATATAGAAAATCAGGAATCGATAAAATTTATATCATAATCAGGTGCTTTAGAAGAAAAACCATCATTTTGTTGAGGTGAATTAATTGTAATAATTGGTTCTTGTATATCTTTGTATATAAAAACTTCTGCAAAATTTTCTAATCCATAAGTATCATTCGCAAAGAACTTAAGATAAATCGTTCCATTACCAATTTTATCCCATTCGGTTTGATCGATATTCCCTGTTATTTGTAAAAATATTAACTTACTTGATAAAATTCTTCTTGAAATTCAGGCTTTCCCTTATATTTACCTAAAAATAGTAGTGGAGCCATTTTTATATTTTTAAAGATATAAGATGGAGCGTGAATCCCTGCTTTCTTCAGTGCTTCTTGGATGTTTTCGACTTCAGGGGGGCATCCTTTAATCGCTATGAGTTCATTTATATCTGGATGGTCTTTATTTCTATTGTATTGACATTGACCAAGTAAAATTGTTTTGTTCATTCCAGGAGTCGGTTCCATTATTTTACCAGTAAGAATTTCAATATTATCAAAATCCTTACCTTTCCAAGCTTCTTTAATTGCCATTAAAATAACGCCATTAAAAAAACTACAATATGTACACATTGTTTCATCGTATCTACGATAACTTATTCCCCCAATGCCAGCTTTAGCATAAGAGAGAGGTAAGGTATTATTATTTTTATAGATGAATTCCCATTCGTGAGGAACAGCAAGATCTTCTATTGTTTCTCCTTTTACTTCAATATCTGATAAATCAATTGGGCGATTTCTGTCTTTCGTTGCTTGAACTAAATGAGGAACGGTTATAGGATCAATGCCTAATAAACTCGAACCAACTAAATCTGCTGAAAGAAGGTCAGTTGATGCAACTAAAATGTTACTTCTCTTGGCTTTACCATCAAAAGTTGGTCCTCGTTCAAGAGTATAGATCCCATCAATAATAGTAAGACTAGGTGGTGCTTTATTTGCTAACTTTGATACATTATAATGAAGTGTATATTTAGGATCGTCACCATGAAACTTTTTTCGCGATGGAATGGATATTAAACCTTTCAAATTTTTCAATCCTAAACTAACAACACACTGTGCGTGAGTTTTGAGAACAGGAACATCGATCAAAAAATCTGAATGTAGCATATCTGCATTCATTTTTGCCGTTACTCCCTCTGCTAATTCCACTTTTTCGAAAGGGCGATCAAAAATATCGTATACTCTGACTCCATATCGTTCCTTGAAGATATTATATCCAAGCTTTTCGAAAGCATCTTTAGATGTTTCTCTATCTTTAGGATCTTCCGTTATTACTCCTTCCCCAATTGTTATGTCACTAACACCATGTTCTTTCAATAATATTAAAATTTCTTCCATTACGCTTGAAGTCGTGAGCATGCCCCATTTAGGAAAATCGCAATGCCGATTCCAATATACTAAATTAGGCTTTATAAAAACTTTTGCGTTAGGATCTAGCTTTTCGAACCCATTTGCTAGTTCGACAGCTTTCCGAACAGAATCCTTTTCTTTTTCATATTTTACAATGGATACAATTGATTTACTCATGTATATATACCTTCTTTTTTATTAAAAATTACTAGTGAATTGAATATTAACTATTTTAAAAATTCAATTGTTTTAGAAATAAGTCGAAAGATGACTTTACTCTCTTATTTTTTTTTCCCAGTCTTCTCTTAGGATAGCCATTATAATTTCATCGTAATATTTACCATTATGATACCTTGCTTGCCGTTTTTTTCCTTCTTCTATAAAACCAACTTTTTGATATGATTTATAAGCGCGGATATTAAATTCGTAAAGAATTAATTCGATCCTATTCATGTTTAATGTGTTAAACCCATATTCTATCAACAATTCCATTGCTTCTGTTCCATATCCTTTGTTTTGATATTCTTTCTCTCCAATAGTAATACCACAAGAACAAGTTCGATTTTTGGAGTTAATATTCTGAATGGCACAATTTCCTATGATTTTTTCAGGATCTTCCTGATCTAATAAAAGAATTGAGAAATAGACGCTATCCTCTTTATTTTTAAGCGCGTCAAACCATTCTTCTTCGAAATCTCTGGTTAATGGTTTATACATTATTAAGTATTGCGTAATTTCAGGATCGTTAAACCATTTTAAAAAAATATCAATGTGATCCCTTGTAAGAGGTGCAAATTTAATTCGCTTTCCTTTTATCATAAATAATAAGATTTCAACAAATTTTAAAAAATTAACGAATAAAAATAAGTTTGGATGAAATAAACTAAAAGTGAGATTAGAAAAATATTCCAGATCTACGAGAAAAATATTTTACTATCTCAAAAGAGGCTATACAGATTAACGATATTAAGAAGCAGATTAACCAATCTAAAGCTGTAAGATACATGAAAAAGAAATTAATACCCCATTCTGCTAATTTTACTTGAACCCCTGGTAAATACATTAAAAGCAAGAATAACCCAAATAGCAGACCAATTAGAAGGTACATCGTTTTAGTGCTATCTTCTTTTATACTTTTAATTAATGACTTGTTTGGTC
Source organism: uncultured archaeon (assembly GCA_964493715.1). Classification (GTDB taxonomy): domain Archaea; phylum Asgardarchaeota; class Lokiarchaeia; order Sigyniarchaeales; family SOKP01; genus SOKP01. The sequence goes on along the minus strand of CAZBPC010000043.1, from coordinate 9,298 downwards.
TCCGAATCTGATATATTAGAAAGGACTCACAGAAAAATATAGTTGTCATGAGCATTGTTAACGTTTTAGCAACAGAAAGGTTTATACCAGGGGAATATAGTGGTTCTGTAACTGGTGAATAGAGATATGCATCATTAAACACTCCAAAATTCGAATTTTCAGGAAAAACGGGGTATAATCCAGTAATTGTGATAAAATAAACTACAATCATGCTTAATGCAAAGAGTATTCCAAATATGAATAATAATAAGATTGTATTTTTACTTAGGATTTCCTCCTCATCTCTTGGTTTCTGTTTCATGACATCTTTCGATGTAGTATCAAAGGTTAAGATTAACCCCGGAAACAAGTGAACTGTTATGGAAAGAAAAATCCATTGCATTGTGAAAGGTTCATTTAAAAAGTAAGGCAGTCCTAAAATTATTGCAAGAATAAACTGTACGATTCCTTCGAATACATTAATGCATATATAAAAGAATACAACAGCGCGAACACGTGAAAATATTCCTCTTCCTTCCTCGATTCCCGTAACTATGGAATTAAAAGAATCATCGCTAATCACCATATCAGATGCTTCTTTTGCAACATCAGTACCTTGAATGCCCATCGCAATACCTGCATCAGCCATGTTGAGTGCAAGAGCATCATTAACACCATCCCCAGTCATGGCTACTACTTTATCAGCATCTTGATATCGCTCTACAATATCTTGCTTATGTTCTGGAGAGACTCTAGCAAATACCTTAATCCGGCCGAAATCATAGAAAGAGTTGATATTTTTTATATCCTTCCCTTCAATAACTAAATCATTAGCCTCATCAGTAATTATTGAAATTTTTTTGGCAATAGCACTCGCTGTTATTGGTGAGTCACCAGTAATCATTACCACGTTTACGCCAGCATCATGACATTCTTTGACACTATCTTTCACTCCATCTCTCGGTGGATCTAAAATAGTCACGAAACCAATATATATCATATCCGATTCACAAATTTTTCTCCCAGATTGATATTCTTCATCTGGAGGAATAGCATCAAGTTTTTTATAACATAAAGATAAGATTCGATACCCTTGATTTTCATAAGATTGCGAGATTGCATTGATTTTCTCCCTAATTTCATCAGTAAAATTTAGTTCAGTATTTTTATATAGTACCTTGCTACAAAGAGGTAATAAGATTTCATTTGCTCCTTTCGTGAAAGAGTAATATTTCCCTTCCTTTTTATATATTTTGGTCATTCTTTTTACTTTTGAATCAAAAGGATACTCACGCCTGTATTCAAAATCATCAAGCATGTGATCTCCCATCCCTTTTTGATACAAAACCATCAAGGCTCCTTCTGTTGGGCTTCCAATCACGCTCCAATTATTAATTAATTTACCCGAGATTTCGAGTTCATTTTTGACAAGAGCTGAATTATTATTTAGAAATCCTGATATTAATAGTAGCTTTAATTGTTGATGATCTTCAATATGTCGAACATATTCTGGATTTTTAGGATCTTCAACAAGGATTATACTTCCTTCAGGATCATAACCACTGCCACTAACTTTATATTCCACTCCATTAGTCCATACGTGTTGAATTGACATCTGATTCTTGGTTAATGTGCCAGTTTTATCACTACAGACAACACTCACACGGCCTAAACTATCAACTGAAGCAAGATTTCTTATTATCACGCCTTGATGCGCCATTGAAACAACACCAGTAAGTAAAATTATGGTAACTAATAAGGGAATATTTATTGGTAATAAATCAAGAGCAGCATTTAAGCTTCCAACAATTTCAATATTGGTGAATCCACTTGCTATCCATCTGATAAATAAAATTACCAGCCAAAAACCGATAACGATTAGACCAAGCCATTTACCAAAATTGTTCATTTTTTCTCGAATTGGAATTTCCGAAGTTCCTGCGTCTTCTAATCCTTGAGATATTTTCCCAATCTCAGTATCTCTTCCGGTTTTTACAGTTATTGCAGTACCGTTTCCAGTCGTTATGTAGGTTCCATAAAACACCATGTTATTTCGTTCTCCAATCGAAAGATCTGGTTTGGTTAAAGCTCTTCCAGCATTAAGTTTTTTAACAGGTTCCGATTCACCCGTTAAACTTGATTCATTTACTTCTAAATTTGATGATTGGATAATTCGCCCATCTGCAGGAATTCTATCACCTTGTTTTAAAACCAAAAGATCTCCCTTAACAACTTCTTTTGTTGGTATTTCTAATTTTCGCCCTCCTCGAATGACAGTAGTTGTTGGGGCAGTCATCTCACGCAAAGCATTGAGCTTTTTTGTGGCTCTATACTGTTGAATAATTGCTACAATGCAATTTAATGCAACTATCCCAAGTGTTAATAAAACAAAGTTTAGATTTCCTTCATTTCCAAAAACTGCTGCTAAATATAAAATAAGTGCGCCCACTAAATAGATGACGATTAACCAATTAAACAAAGGTGCCAAATAGATTTTAATAAATCCCTTTGATGCTTTAGGGAATTCATTATATCCATATTTTAGGATTCTATTTTGAGCTTCTTCTCGAGGTAATCCATCTGTAGAATTTGTTTTAAATTTTTCATAAATCTGATCTAAGTCTTGAGTGTAATAGGTTTCATTCATTTGAAATTCTCCCGTGACACATTACTTTAAACTTAATAATTATTTTGTAACGTAATTAATAATAATAAATAGTCTATAACAGTAATTATTTTTAATTTATTTCTTTTTCAAAGATAAAAAAGAGTTTTTTAATACTTTTTATTAAGATATCATATAGAAATAGGATTTAAAAGAAAAAATTAAAATATCATATTTTTAGTTCTTGCGATATATTTGAAAATTTCAATTCCGATTATTCCCGGTAATGCAAATAAGATACATGCTAACCAATCGAATCCACTAAGGAATAAGAAATTAATTTGAAAATTTAAGCCCCAAATATCATTTATATAAGTATTCACTGTATGTGAGAAATTGATATGTAATATTTGGATTCCGAGTGTAAAAGTACATATTAGAAATAACGCTATATTGAATTCTCCTTTTATGCTTTTCAATAACGACTTATTTGGTCTTCTAAAAGTCCATATAAAGGTTGTTTCTACGATATAAATTGTAGTGATTAACATCGTTCTTGCCTTTTGGTTTAGAATTTCTTGGGGAGTCGATCCCGTTGGAATATAACTTAAGGTTGGATTAAGATTCCATTCATTTAGTGGAAATAAGCCCCCTATAGTAAGTTGGAGTATTAGAACTAAACCTAATCCAATTAAAAAGGCTTGAGTAACTAACATGATCCACATGTTACGATTTAATAATTGTTGTTCATCTCTCGGGGGTTCAAGCATTACATCTTTAGGATGTGAGTCAATTACTAGTGCTATGGAAGGAAGGGAATGGACAATTACATAGATATAAATATGTTGCCATTCTGATGAAAATAATTGAAATGTGGGAATGAATTCATATGTGAAAAAAACAGCTGCTTCCACGATGTTCAAACAAATGAAAAAAAATATGATATTTCGAATTTTTGCAAATAACCCTCGCCCAATTCTAACTCCTTTCTCAATAGAAACAAAATTATCATCTGAAATGACGAGATCTGCAACTTCTTTTGCCACATCAGTTCCAGTTATTCCCATCGCAATTCCAGCATCCGCTAACTTTAAGGCAAGAGTATCATTAATTCCATCACCGGTCATCGCCACAATGTGCTTTTTTTTGCCATCTTGTCCTTGATATCTCTTAACTATAATTTCTTTGTCTGTTGGAGCTACTCTAGCAAAAACACTGACTTTTTCAAAATTCTCATCTGAAAGATTTTTAATTTCCGCCCCTTCTACTACCAAATCTCCTTTTTTATATATTCTACTTTGAGCAGCAATAGTTTGAGCAGTTTTAGGATGATCTCCTGTAATCATTTTAACTTTAATTCCACCCGCTTCACATTTAGAAACAGAATCTTTAACTCCAGGTCTTACGGGATCAAGTATTGAAAAAAAGCCTAAAAAAATTAAATTTGATTCAGCATTTTCTCTAATTTGAATGTTAGCTTTATCTATTGGTTTATAAGCAATAGCAAGAGTTCTATACCCTTGGTTTGCTCTTTTGTCTATTAAATTTTGAAGTTCTTTCAGAACTGCTTCTGAAATTGGTTTGATTAATCCATTGAATTCAATTTGAGAGGATAATTGTAAAATTTTTTCAGGAGCTCCTTTAGTGAATACAAAATGTCCACTTTTTTTATCCTTTGATTCACAGACAGTTGACATTCTTTTCAATTCTGAAGTGAAAGAAAATTCTTTAATAACATTATATTTATTCTTAACATCATAAGTTACGAAATCTGCTTTTTCTGCTAGTACTAATAGAGCCGCCTCGGTGGGAGAACCTATTGCTCTTCGTACAGCAATTTCTTTTTGATCTCTCATTCTAACTTTTACGTCTTCAAAAATTAACTTAGCTGTATTATTTAATATACTTGAATCAAGAAATCTTTGAAATGTTGGGTCATTACTTAAATTAATTTCTTCACCTTTCAATGTAATAGTTCCATCCGATTCGTATCCAGAACCTGTTACATCATATTCTAATTCATTTAACCAGAATTTTTTCACACACATCTCATTACGAGTAATTGTACCTGTTTTATCAGCGCATATGATGGAGACACGACCTAATGATTCTATTGCAGCTATATTCTTAACAATAACACCACTTTGAGCCATATTCAAAACACCAGTTATTAATACTAAGGTTGATAATAAAGGTAAGTTTATTGGCATTACATTCATAGATCGTAAAATTGAACTGACCAATGCTTCACTAATATAGTGTCCGTAAAAATTCCCTTCAAGTGCTAAAATAATAAATTTATAAACTATTAAAATTATCAAAATAGAAATAAGAAGACTACCAAGGATATAACCCAATTTATTTAATTTCCGGGTTAAGGGAATGTCTTCGATACTTCCCATTTCATTAAGCTGAGTTGATATTTTTCCTATCTCTGTATTAGTGCCTGTTCCATAAATTATTATTTTTCCCCGACCAGTATTTACATAAGTACCCATAAAGACGATATTAGATTGTTTCTGAATTGGGAGAGGGATTACATCAAGAAGATCTTCTTGTTTTTCTACTGCCTCTGATTCTCCAGTGAGGGGGGCCTCATCTACTGTCAAGTTAACGGCTTCTATAATCCTTCCATCAGCTGGAATTTTGTCACCTTGTTTAAGTAGTACAATATCACCGGGCACTATTTCTTTAGTAGGAATTTCAAACTGAATGCCATCTCGAAATACTGTTGCTTTTAAAGCAGCAATTTTAAATAAAGAATCCATAGCTTTCTGAGCTCTAAACTGTTGAATAATTACTGTAATCGAATTAATAATAACAATAGTAAATGTGAATATAGCAGATGTAAATTCGCCAAGTATAATTACAAAAATTCCAGTAAATATTAAAATAACAATTAGAAAATTGAAAATTGGAGCTAAATAAATTTTCCAGAGAGACTTCTTTATCTTTGGTAATTCATTATAACCATACTTTAGATATCTATTATCTATTATTGAAGAACTTAACCCAGTAGTGAGATCAGTCTCAAATTCAGATGCTACTTGTTCAATTGTCAAAATATAATAATCTTTTCGTGAAGAAATGGATTCCACCATATTAATTATCTTAATCTCAAGTATAATTTAACATTCAATAAGTAATAATAAATTAGGATTCAAAGCTTATTAATTGTACAACATTAATAAGTTACAATATTGTAACTATTTGAGTTATATTGATAATTCTGCGGGATCTCCCAAAATTTCTTTCAAAATATGAAATTTCTTTCTTATTGTTGTACTTGAAAATCTGCTTGTTTGTTCAATTAAACTTTGAGTGAATATTTTCGGGTTTTCAAGAGTCTGTCCAATATAATAGATTAATCCTGCTGCAAAAGCCTTGTAATTTAGATTTTGAAGGAATGAATAAGATATACGTTTAAGAATCTTATTTGCGATCAACTGCATGTCAATTTTTAGCTTTTCAAACTCATTTTTATCTTGAAAATTGTCTTTGATTAGCTCAAAGGGAATATGATTTATATCTTTTTGAATAAGAATCTTTATTTGTTCTTTAATTTCCGTTTCTAATTCTTGTGGAGTTTTTAGCTTCTTTTTTTTAAGCCTTACTTCAGTTCTTATTATTTTCTCCATAGCATTATTTAACATTTTCTTATTAATTTTATGCCCCAATTCACGAGAAACCCTTATGAATTCTTCAATTCTTATGTTAGTTTTATCTTTTATTTCCATCCATACAACAGCAAGAAAGATAATTATCATATTCTGATAAGTCTCTCGGTGATACTTATTGTATCTGAGATAACTATCTTTAATTGTCTTATACTTAGTATCATCTATATTTAAACCGATTCCATAACTTTTTAATAATTCAATAGTTTTTTTTTGTTCTGTAAAACTAGTATGATAATCTCTAAACCAAATATTTAAGTTTTTAAGTTTTTCATATTTTTGTTTTATAGCGGGATCTTGTATTGCTTTCGAATTACTCGCTCGAATTTTCCTTTCATAATCAAATTGACTATCTGAATAATATCCTGAAGAAGAAGACGTTTCAAATTCTAACCCCTCATCAACAATTAATCCACAATCCTGACATACAATGAATGGACCATCTTGCATTAGATTCTGATGAGTGCAAATAGCTGAATCCGTATCGTGTTGCTTTTCTCGACTCAATTATAACAATCCCTATTTTTTTTTTTTATTAACAACATTATAAAAAATAAAAAATGATAAATATACATTTAAATTTTTATAAAAAGTCAACCAATATTAATTAATTATTCTTGATAAACTTTTAATCTCAACGTGAACGAAACCATGGAGCGAAACATTATATTAAAGTGGTTAAAAATATTCAGCATTGGATATATTATTATTTTTATTATAGAATTACTTAATCTAATTCTTTTTAGTAATTTAATTATCCTTTCAATTGATAGCGAACAGATGACTTTATCCCATTTATTATTTAATTCAGGTTATGTCGATGTACAGCTTGCTTTACTGTGGATATTATATGGGATTACTTCTAGTGCTTTCTTGATTTTAGGAGTTGCACTTTTCAGAATTGCAAAACGGAAAAAACGACAAGATCAAAATTTAGCGAAAACTTTGTTAATAACAGGTTTATTTATGATAATCGCTAGCTTCTTCAAGTATGAACTTATTTATTTAATTAACAAGAGTCTTATAGATACTGGGGGATTTTCTGTTATATTTATGAATATGATCTTTAATGATTCAATCACTCCCATTGTAGGCACTTGGATGTGGTTCCTTTTTACAATAATAACACTTACTGTATTAGTTTCATCATTAATAATTAGTGCCGTAGGGTTACAGTGGGGAATCCTTCAATATAAACAAAAGAAAACTGAATAAAAACTCATTTTATTAATTATAAGAAAAAAAGAGAATCAAAATTATGATAAGATAGTTTTAATTTGTTTGGCCCTGCTACGAAGCGTAACCTCCGTGATCTTTGCTACATCAGCCACATTTGATTGAGTTTTACGAATACAACCATCCTTAGCAGCGATATAAATGCAAGCTGCTGCTAAACCTTTAGGATCTTTACCGGTACGTTTTAAACCATTTTTTGATGCTTGTCGAAGCATATCTATTGCAACTTTTTGTATGTTCATTGGGAGGTCTAACTCATTCCCAAAACGGAAGACTAAACTTTCAGCGGTAATTGGTTGATATCTTAATCCTAACTGTGGTAAAACTTCCCGTATAATCATTGCAAGACTTCGATGGACAGTACGTCGAGGTGTCATTGAAGCTTCACAAACCTCATCAAGTAATCGTGGGAAGTCATGAACCCTTATTGCAGCATATAATGATCCAGCAATAAATCCATTTATGGATCTACCCATTGTTAACTTTTTCTTAGCAACAATGCTATAAATTTTCCAAGCTGTTTCACTAATATATTCTGGAATGTTAAGTTTTGAAGTTAGCATTTTGAGTTTAGGTTTTGCTTCCCAGAAATTCCTTTCAATACTGGAAATCAAAGAGTTCTGGATTTTCGATAATCTTGAAAATAATGCTTGTTCTTTCGCACCAATGGACTTTCCCTTGGAATCTGTTTTGGTAGACGGAAGCATTGTACGGGGCCCAAAGTCCCTCCATCTTGGTTCAGTGCGCCTTCTTGTTTGAATTTCTTCAATGGTGTAGGCTCTTCTTTCATTTCCAACGAATGTCCTTTCTGAAATGATGCCACAATTTAAACAGACTTTATTACCACCTCTCTCCTCTATAGAGGGATGATCACAACAATCACTTGTAGGAGGTGAATTCTTATTTTTGATGAGTTCTCTATAGCTATTGTTCATAATATTTCACTTAGATTATAAAATCACAATTAATGAATTAAAGAAGGATAAAATTGGCATATCAATTTAAAAATAGTCCTATTATTTCTTTAATAACTTCTGTAAATTAATGTTACTCTTCTCATGCATTTAAATCTATCCATGAAAAATTAAAAATTTAAAAAGTTTTTAGATTTTTATCCCACTCTTTTCCCTTTTTTTGATTAAATGTTCACTATTTTGTAATATTTAGAAAAAAATATTAATTATTCATTAAATTACGATATGTATTATCTTAAAGGTGAAAAAAAAATGGAATTTTATGATACAGTGAAAAATCGTAGAAGTTTCAGAATGTATAAACCAGATGTACCTGAGCAGGAAAAAATAGAAAGAATTTTAGATGCAGCTAGATTAGCTCCTACTTGGGCAAATATGCAAGGAATGCATTATATCGTTGTAAAAAATCCCCAAAATGTTAAAGCTGTATGGAATGCAGTTGGACAGAAGCAAAAATTCGCAGAAGCTCCTATTTTTATTGTTGGTGCTATTAAAGAAAAAGGATCTGGTACAAATGGAAATGGAGAGAAATATTATCCTGTAGATTTTGGCATATGTTTTGAACATCTAATATTAGCTGCTACTGCAGAAGGATTGGGAACTTGTTGGATAGGTTGGTTTGATGAAAATAAAGTAAAGGAAGCTTTAAATATCCCTAAAAGTTATCGAGTTTTAGGTCTCACTCCATTAGGTTATCCATTAAAACAAAAAGAATCAGTACAAGAACGACATCCTCTGGAACAAATAGTACATTATGATTATTTTTAATCGCCAAAAAATTTTTTTCTAATCTTATACTAACACGAAAATCTAAAATAATTTCAAAT
>CAZBPC010000042.1:0-27083 GCA_964493715.1 uncultured archaeon | reverse complement strand
ATAGACAAAACTGATGAAAAAATAATTGCTATATATCATAGTGCGAAATTAAACAGGGAATATTCGATTATTCAATGGGTTTCAATTGATGAAAATATAGAAATTAATATCTTAAAACCTGATGGATCCATATCGAAAGGGGTTGGAGAAATTAACTTGAAAGATATTGAGTTAGATAAAACCATCCAATTCGAACGATATGGATTTGTAAACCCAATTAGGAAAGACAAAAAGTCCCTATATTGTTATTTTACACATTGACTTGTTATGCGAAAATACTAAAAATCTCGTTATCTTTACAAGCATAATAAAAATATATTTTTTCAATAAGATTATCAATGAACGATGAAAATAGTGATCCAAAGAATATCAAATTAGAATGGGTTTTTTGCCCTTTTTGTGGATACAAACTTCCAGTTTTAAAGGAATTGAGGTTTTGTACATCTTGTGGCTTAGATCTAGTATTTTTAAAAGAAAATAAAAAATTACCACCAAATTTTTTAGATAAAAAACTTCAAGAAAAACCATACCTATACCCAGATCAGATGCGGGTGCATGAAATTGATAAAATATCAGATGAGGATATTTTAAACACTAAAAATAGAAAACTTTGGACTATTTTTACTTCTATAGGCATACCCATTGCCAGTTTTTTCATAATGACTTTCATTGCTGTAATAATAATGATTTTTTATCTATTATTTTCATCAATAGAAGAATTTATGAATATCTCAACGAACCCATACTTTCTAATTATAACTTCATTCTCAGAGTTGATTTTGATTTTGCTTCCATTCATAATCGTCAAAAAGTATTTGAGAAATCCATCAACAAAAAATAGGTTGGCGTTATTAGGTTTTACAACTAAAGGGGTGACAATTTGGAAAGAAATTATAATTGGGATATTATTTTCAATTTTTGGAATTCTTTTAGTTTTTGTAGTTTCAGCTTTTATGGAAATTCTTCTTGAATTGATTTATGGCGTAGATATTGTTAGAAACATTTCAAGTGCGGGTTCTGGAATTGATGTTTATTTTCTCAGTTCTGATTTACTTAGTTTAGTATTATTAATGATTACCATGGTATTGATAGTTGGCACAACTGAAGAAATTTTATTTAGAGGTTTCATGCAAAAAGGATTAGTTAGGCGTTTAGGTGTAAAATGGGGAATATTTATTACGGCAGTAATCTTTACCTTTATCCATTTAATATCACTTTTCTTGGTTTACCCCATATTTTCAATAACATTTGTCGTTGCATTTTTTATCTCCTTCGTTCCTTATATTGCGATATCATTGTTACTTGGCATTCTCTATCACTGGAGAAAAGAAAACTTAATTGCCGTAATAATAACACATGGTTTATATGACGCTCTGACTATTTTACTTGTATTTATTCTTTTTAACGTGGGGTTCTAAACTTCCAAATTAGGGTATTATTATGGAATACTTTAACTCGATGCTAAAAAATAGGAAAACAAAAATTGGGATTGGATTAGGAAAATCTAAAGATCAAAACCTCAAAATTATATCTGCAATTAAAAATTTTCAAAATGAATATGATAGTATTATTTATATGTTTATCAGAGAACAATATTTTAATGATATAGCTCAAAATGGTGAATTGAATGAAATTAAAACTAAATTTCATTTTATAAAGACTGATGTACCAGAAAATGAAATGTTGAGATATTTGAAAGATGAATTGATTGATGCTGCTATACGGGGCAGCTTAAGTTCAAATAAATTTCTTGAAAATATCAAAAATCTTTTTCAAATGACAACTTTGAATCGTTTGGCCTTACTAGAAACTTTTAAGGGATATCAATTTTTCTTTGCTCCTGTAGGAATCGATGAATATAGAAGCTACCAAAGTAAGATTAATTTCATCGAAAGTGCGTTAGAATTTTTCCATTTTGTAGGAATACAACCAAAAATTAGCATCTTAAGTGGAGGGAGAAAGGATGATAAAGGGCGTGACAATATTGTTGACAAATCTCTTGAAGCTACTGAAAAAATAGTAACATTTTTTAGAAATAAAGACTCCTCTCTTCAAATTTTTAATGATGAGATTCTAATTGAAAAAGCGATCGAGAATCAATCAAATCTGATTTTTGCTCCAGATGGGATCTCAGGAAATCTAATTTATCGAACATTAGTACATCTGGGAGGCGGTAAAGCTTATGGTGCTGTATATTTAGGTTTAGAAAAGATTATAATTGATACTTCAAGAACCGGTAATGAATCTGAGATAATAGGGGCGATAAAAATTGCACTCTCGTTATTTTCAAATCTTATTTAATCGGTTCCATAAGAGAAAATAAAAAAAAAGAATACATTAATTTAACTGATAAATCCTATAAATGTGGCAAGAAGTACTATTATTCCTCCAATCAAGCTCGCAAATACTATTAAAAGGATACCTGCTATTGCTAAAATGAAAGGGGTAGAACTTATTGGCTTAATGCCTAACGCAATAGCTATAATAGCAAATACTAAAGAAATTATTGCTCCCATAATACCAAACCCATAAGGCATTAAACCTTGGTTCATAAATTGCAATACTGCTTCTATAATCGCCACAAAACCACCAACTACTGCTAATACACGCATGCCCTTATCTGCTGCTTCCGCTTCGCTCAATTCGGATCAATCTCCTTTCTTGGTAAATATCATATTAAAATAGGTCATTCAAATATAAATATTTATACTAAAAACCAAATAATTTTCGTCGTTTAAAAGGAAAAAGAAAAAGAAAATATAACGTTATTTAAATCATATTTAAGCTTCCAAAGATAATTACTAATGCTAGATCAATAATTGCCATGGTAATTATAAATGACTTCTGTTTTTTCGGTTCCCAATAAAACGAATAAGCAGAAACTACAAAGAAAGGAATATATACAAAGATAAATACGGTGATAGCATTCCACCATTCCCATACCCATACAAATGATCGGGTAAATATGAGGAGTATTTCTATTATGGATGCTAGTAACGCATTTCCAATCGCAATAGCAAGCGGCTTAGGAACAGCAATTCTCCCAATTGAGAACATTAATTCTTTTGGATCTTCTGGTAATAATTTACTTTGAACGATTCCAGCGATAGCAAACATTAAATTTAATTCTATACCTAATCCAATCAAAATTAAATAGGATGTTCCTGCAGGAACAGTCCACAGTGCATGACCCGAAAAGGTTTGAACTAAACTATTGATTATTTCAACAAACCAATGAATTGTATATAACGACAAACCTGCAGCGACCGCTCCCCAATTTTTCTTATTAATTTCATTGAAATAAATATAAAGTACAACTACAAACATGAAAATAACGTTTAAATCAAAAAGATCTCCACTTCTTAATATATTCAATGCATCTTGAGTCGCTTGAGGATTGTGTAAAAATAGCATTGTTTAACCTCTTTAGTATTAAAATTTTGAATATGATAATTCACTTTAAAATAAAAAACTTTTTCTAAGTACTTATTAACCTTATAGAAATTAGAATATACATAAAATTTTTCATTAAATAGGAGGAGAGGTAAGAATTTTTTAATCTAAAATTATTTAAAATTCCATTTTATTTTTTTTTAAATGTAAATCAAACAAAATGGGTTTAAATAGTTCATTCCTGATACATAATTGTCTTAAAGATAAAGTTTAAGATGAGTCTAAGAGTCTGATAAAAATTTGATAATTGAAATTACTTATAGACATCCTCAGATAATATTATTAACCAAACAAACTTAAAAAAGAGATGATTATATGATGCCCACATATTATCACTGCCCTCGCTGCCAGTCTTTCCAAGTGAAAGAGCATAATAAAAGTGTTTTTTGTTTCAGTTGCAAGCTTACCTTCGACAAGAAGTTTTTAAATATCTTAGAAGATGAAGATATCTTGGCAAATGAGGAATTGGAAGGCATTGTCGATGTGTTTACGGAAGATAAAGACGATACTGACGATTTGACACTAATCCCATAAAATTTCTACTTTATTTACAATTTTTATATAGTCCAAATTAATATTGCTTCAAATTACTTCTAAGTCCTCCAAATATGGAATTTTTAAATTAAATCCTTAGATATGATAAGATGGGAGGGGAGGGATTCGAACCCCCGGCCACTTGGCCCCCAGCCAATTCAATATGGCTCAAGATACTTGAGTAATTGTATCATACCAAGCTAGACCACCCTCCCAGTAGATATATAAGAATGGGTTAAGAAAATTCATTTTAAACAAATTTATCTTGCATTATAACGGTGGTATCTTATGAAATTCTAAATTGTATTTATTTTTAATTATCTTATTACTCATTCTAATAATTTTTAAATTAGTTCAAGGGTTTTTATTCTTAATAAATTTAAGAAATATAGGATAAAATATATGCGTGCTCGAAAACCTTTTATTATCTTTTGGCCACAATATTTTGATATCAAAAGAACGCGAGCTCAAGGAAGGCGCGTACCTATAAAATATGCAATTGATCGTGTAAATGTAAAAGATTTACATGCATCCGTACGTAAATTAGGATATATTACTCAATTAGAAACTAATTATAAGTATCCTAAGACGTGGTGGGATGATCCTGGAAGAATTTTAGTAGATACGAAAGGGAAAAAGAAATCAATTGTATTGACAGAAATCGCAAAAGAACTAAAAAAAACCCAATCAAAAAATTAATTTTTAATTATGCATGAATTCTCATTTGCCTATCAGATCTTTAAAGTAGCTGAAGCTACAGCATTGAAATACAATTCGAATAAAATCACCGAAGTTTACCTTGAAATTGGGGAATTAACGTTGATTGTTCCTGAATTATTGAAACAATCTTTTAAAATGGCGACCACGGGGTCGATAGCCGAAGGTGCAGAATTAGTTATTGAAGTTATCCCCGGACATATAAAATGCAGGGAATGCGGAAAAATTTCCACTGTTTCTCTTAGTGAGGAGTCATATCTGACGGGGCTCCAATTATTTCAATGCAAGCATTGTGAAAGCAAAAATACAGAAATAATCGATGGAAAAAAAGCTAATGTTAAAAATATAAAAATTCAAGAATGATCCTAATATTTTCATTGTTATCTCTCATGAATCAAATAAATATATTAACATAATTGAAAATGAGAGAAATTAAAATTATTTGGGAAGGGTTTCTTGACCTTAATTTAATTTCTTGGGGACTAACAAATTATCCAGAATATAAACTTAAATCAGATTTAGATGTGAAAAGAATAGAATATTGGGAGACTCATACCAAGAAGCATCCAACTGATTATGATGGAACTTTAATATATCTCCACGATTTTAAGTTTGAGAATGGGAGATTGATATTACACGTGGGAACGATAAAATTTTCAACAGTTATATATATGGCACGAAAAAAAATACCCGTTGATAGAGGTATTGGGATGTTAGGTATTCAATGTTTAATTTTTTCTCCAAATAAAGATTATATTTTAGTAGGGGAAAGAGCTTTGACTCACGAATATTATCCCGGGGCATTAACAATTCCAGGAGGAATGTTAGAAAAAAAGGATTTAACCACGTCTCCCAAAATTTCATTAATGAGAGAAGTATATGAAGAAGCATTGTTGAATTATCAAAAAGATCAAAATCTTGTTGCAGTTTTGACAGGTTGGAATAATATATCCGTTACTTTCTTACTATCAGTAGTAATGGATGATTCCACAATATTTGATTCTAAAAGAATGATCGACAGTGATAAAATTGAATGGGAAAATGACCTATGGTGGCTTTCGATCCAAAATTTAAAAGAGTATCCTATTGAAAACATGTTAGATGGGATGATCTACTATCGATCAAAGATTTAGATTAATTAGTAATAATTAGAAACTAGGACAAATTGAGAAATAATGAGATGATTTATTGAATTAATACTCCATTCATCACGCCGTGTTGTCCTGGTCTACTGGTTACCTTAGCTTTGCCGATCTCCGTATCCACTATTGCTCCTTTGGTAATAATATGGCGCCGATTTAAATCTTTCGAAGATTCATTGGTATCAAATTTCAAAATCTTGACCTTTGAGGTTTTATTAGACTTTAAATTCGTGACATTGATATAAGAGGTTGAGAATAACTTGAGTTTATGATTTCCTCCCATGGTTCTTTGTTTTTTCTTTTTTTCTTCTCCAATTTCAGTTTCAATCGAAGGTCGTTCGAGTTCTCTTTTCCTTTTTTTATGAAACTGCTTATATTTTCTTCCGGTAAATTTTCTTCGTGAGCGAGCTTGTGATCTGGCCATGATGAAATAACACTTATGTATTCAAATAATATATAAATGATAATATGTGATTTCTTTAAAATTTTGCTGTTTAATGAAACGGCTTTTTATTTATAATTTTTAAAAGAAAAATAAATATAGAGAACTTAATTTATTAACTTAATAATTGATATCTATTTACATGATAAAGATCTGTTTAGAAGAATGATTGAAAAAATTTCAAAGAATCTGAATGTTGATGAAGAAACCATACAAAATGTAATTAAAACCGGTACAACCACTGTTGGAATTATAGTTAAAGATGCTGTTGTTGTAGGAACAGAAAGCCAAGCCACAGCGGGGTATACAGTAGCTTCTAAAACGGCTCAAAAACTATTTCAAATAAATGATTTTACGTGTGCTACGATTTCAGGAGGAGTTGCAGACTGCCAATATATTGTTAATCAATTAAAATCTTTTTCCATGCTTAAACAAGTTGAAGAAGAAACTATCCCTGAACCCAGATATATTGCTAACGTGACCCGAAATATATTGTTTAGTGGCCGTTCATATTACCTTGCGATGATGATAGTTGGGGGTTTTTCTTTGAAGAAGAATAAAGGCGAACTATATGGGATCGATTTACTCGGTACATTTTATGAGGAGGACAAATTCATATCATTTGGAAGTGGCTCCCCTTTTTCTCTTGGTGTTTTGGAAGCAGATTGGAAAGTTGATCTTACAAAAGCCCAAGGAATTGACTTGATTAAAACAGCTATTTTAAGTTCAAAAGAAAGAGACTCTGCCTCAGGGCATAAAATTCAAATCTGCACGATTGATAAAAACGGTTATACGCAAGTGCAATAAAATTTATTCTAATTTTTTCATGTTAAAATATTTACTTGTTGGACCTCCCTCTCAAAATAGATATATCCATTCATATCATGATTAACAGCATCCATGATAACCCAAATTAAGTTTCTAAATGCTTTATTTCCATAAATATGCTTGATTGAACTGAAATAATCCAGATATTTCATTTGGTCCATATCAGTAAAGCTAGGACTTGTTCCTTTTGGATGAGAATGGAAAATCCCGATTAATCTCATTTCATTATTATTAAAGTTCGCTTGGGTCTCGTTTAAAATTATCTCATGTAAAAGCTCCTCATTTGCGATTAAAAAAGATACTGAAGAACTCTCATCCGGAGTTATACAACGAAACTTTCTGCAAATATAATGGTAATAATAATCGTCTCCTTGTTGTTCATTTAGTACTTCTAAAATATCTCCAAAAATTAAACCACACGCCTCATTTGGGAAAGCATTCTCTATGCACTTTTCAAGTTTTACAAAGATCGCCGGATTTACTAACAACTTTATGTCATTCTGTATCTTCATGTTTTTGACTCTTTCTATCATTGAATTAATGTAAGTGCAGCACTTAAAGAAGCTAATCTCGCTATTTTAGGTTCATCTCCTAATCCGATAATAAACACGTCTCCTTTTTCTAAAGTGTTGTTTGCTGTAAAAATTAGATTTTTAAAATATTCTTCTATCTTTTTATTTGCTTTCTCCTTTAAACCTTGATTTTCAACACTTGTAGACACAGGAAATACAAAATGGTTACCATTATAGACAAGACAAGTAGCTCCTGAACCGTTAACCTTGATTGCAGCATCACGTTGTTCCATACCATACTTAATTTTAGAGTCTCCTTGTTTAACAACACAAATGAAAGGGTAATTCCTCTCTGCTTCTATAATAATTTCTTTTAATATGTTTAAATCACCCTCTTTTAATAGGGGCACTTTCTTCTTAAACCGTTCAAGATATTTCATTCCTTTTTCCGTCAAGATATGCCCTAATCGATTTTTAGGTTGATTATTTTGGTTCTTTCCCTTCGAGACCTTAATGAAATCAACTTTATCCTTCAATCGAGAGATTAATGATCTTGCTGTTCCCATGCCTATGAGCAATTCTTTTTTTAAACGATATCTACCAATTCCAAGTGGATGATTTTCAAATATTATTAAAGAAAGTAAGATGTGAGCATACTCAAAAGTTGGTTTTATGGTATCACTTTCAAACATTGCATCCAAATCTTTCAAAATTTGCATTTCCATCACATATTATTAGTGATCATTTATAAAAAAACATGATATAAAATAAAAAATTAAAAATCAAAACATTCATATCAATATTATATCGATAAAAATCGAATATTTGCGTTAATGGCGAGAAATTTTATGAGCGGCAAGAAAAGCATTGATGAGGATAAAAAAATCAGTGATCTTGTTGTATTTCGGGATGAGCAACTCCCAAAAGGATTGCATAAAGAAGTCATCTCCCTTGAACAAATAGATCAAGAAGATAAAATCAAACTTATCCATGAATTAAAACCATTTGGAAGCATGTATCGTTATTCCTCATTAATCGCTAATCAAAGTAAAGCGCCAATAAAAGAAGTTAAAATTAAAATAAGATTTCCAGAGTTTTTAGATCTTATTCGGAGTGATCCTCCTAACATGATATTAGATTCCCTCAACATGGGAGAAGATGAAGATAAACAGGTAAGAATTCAATTTAAAGAAATAGGCCCAGAATCCTATCATCAAATAAATATATTTTTATCACCACTAGATCTTGAGCGTGAGGGAGAAATCAGATCTTATGTAACTTTCGTAAATAATAAAGATTTTGTTCGTGCAATGGATTCAAAACCAATTCTAATCATGTTTAGTCCCTTTTCCATAGAGAGAAGAATCGTACCAAGTTCCCATATCGCTCCATTCTCCAAATCTACCAATAATTCAAGAGCTATTAAAAGTATTGGGCTTGGGATAGATCTTCAATTTGATCCCGAATTCTACTTCACCCACTTATGTCAAGTCATCCAAGATCAAGACTTTCAACTAATTTCGAAAAATGAAAAAAATCGAATTGCTTGGTATTTTGGCATCGATTTAGTTTCAAGCGATGAAGTATTAATAATTGGGCAAATCGTCCAAAACAAAGTAGAATGGATCGTAGTAGCTAAAAATCCACATCTCCTCATCTCTCTTCTCTCTAAGATTGCAAGTCAATTTGGAGCACAAATGATAATTGAAGGAAGAATTGAATCAATTGACCAAATGTATGATCTCGAATGTAAATATTGTGGAACATTATTATCTTACATGCCAAACAAAGGAGTTGCAATTACTTGTTTGAAATGTAACAACTCACAAATTGTATGGAACTAAATTTCGGTTTAATCTTTTTATTCTAAAACACTCTTTTGGCATTTTAATAAGCTCTATTTTAATAAACTTCTATGAAGCTTATAAATGATGTAGAATTAATAAATTATTATGAGTGAACAGAAATTTTTCTATGAGTATTGGGCTAAAGCGGGACTTATTGCTGCTATTTTTATCCTCCTCTTGCTTTTCTTAAATTCAAAAGCACCTATTGGAAGTTTCGAATGGCTTTATTGGTTAAGTTTACCCCTATACATGATCCACCAATTCGAGGAGTATGTGTATCCTGGCGGATTCAAAGCGGAGATGAACAAGATCTTGAGTCGAGAAGAAAATACTCGTGAAATTTTGACCGATAAAATGGTTTTGGTCATAAATATAGGGTTTATCTGGATCCTTACACCAATTCTGATTGTTTTAGGTAATATCTCAATTATTTTTCCGTTGATGCTAATGACTCTTGTTGCATTTAACGGGTTTGTTCATGTTATTGCGAGTATTCGATTCAAACGATATAATCCGGGATTAATCGCCAGCGTAGTAATAAATATTCCACTGGGATTATATGTATTAATTGGTTTGGGATGGACTGCAATGGCAAGCAGTGTTGAGCTATTCTTTGGAATTTTATTTGGTGCAATTCTTCATATGGGATTATTTGTCGTATTAGGTTTAAGATCCAGAAGAACAAAACGTGCATCAGTCTCTGAGATATGAAATCAATAACCTAATTCAATTCTTTCTTTATAAAAGATTTGAAAATAAGAGTTTTAACTAGAATTTTTTTAGTTTACTTGGTACGAAATTTCTGATTTCAACACTTCATAATTTGATTAAAAATTTCCCATCTCTATAATTTTTAGCATAATTCAATTTTTAAGATAATTTCCTCCAATATATCATTACTTTAGAATCAAAACTTAATAAGATATAGATTTCCATTAAAAATCCCTAACTTACACCAAATTGATCAATTATATGGATCGGAATTTTGTCGTAAATTCTTTTCTCTTTTTTCCTCCCAAATTTTCTGAAATTACCAAAATCTTTAAATATGTGTTTAATCATTGCTTATATAACACCAAAATTATTAAAAATTAAAATTGTGGAGAAAAAAAAATGGCAGAATATATAAGTTGGAGCCCTATTAGACGGTTAATGAAACACAATGGTGCAGTAATCGTAGCTAGAGATGCAGTTGATGAATTAGTTGATTGGATGAGTCAATCTGCTGAAAAAATCACCAAAACCGCATTAGGACTAACCAAACACGCAAAAAGGAAGAAAGTAACAAAAGACGATATTCTCTTAGCGATTAAATACTTCAAATAATCCAATACGAGAATTTTTAATTCTTTTTTTTTATCTATTTTTTATATGTTAATTAATTGAATAGATTTAGAATCATTCAGAGTTTAATCGATAGAAATAGTCCACTTAAAACAAAATCACATTTTATATCTCTTATATTCTTGATATCGAAAAGGTATGAGAAAAAATATTACCTTTTATTAATAACAAGGATCTTTAAATTCATTCTTTTCTTCTTCTGCTATAAATGAACAATCAAGTTATATCTTAATACGTGATTATGAAGAAACATATCTTATATTTTGTGGGTACAATTATCCTACTAACAATCCCTTTAATTTCGGTGGGAATAAATAATTTTTCACGGACTATTATCACACCCAATAACCTTTTTTTCGAGCTAGAAATAGGAGAAATTCCAGAGATCCAAAAAGACGAATGGACCCTTATTATTACTGGAGCTGTTGATAATCAGTTGATACTTAATTATGAAAATTTAACACAAATGGATTCTGTAAAGATAATCGCGACTTTAGAATGTGTTGACGGACCTTTTGGCACGGCAGAATGGGAAGGAATTCCTCTTGTTGATATTTTAGAGTTAGCTGGATTACAGGTAACTGCTCGGGATCTAATATTTTACGCAGCTGATGGTTATTCAGATTCATTAAATGTCATTGAAGCTTCTGCAGAAAATATTCTTTTGGCATTTAAAATGAATGGAGTAGAATTACCACCTGCTCATGGTTATCCAATACGTCTAGTATGCCCTGATCATTATGGTTATAAATGGATCAAGTGGATTGTTAAAATTGAGGCGGTGAACTATGATTATATTGGTTTCTGGGAATCAAGAGGCTGGAGTGATAATGCAATGAGAACAAACTTTTCATCATGGATAACTCATGCTTACTTATTTTGTATCGCATTTATTTTTGGAGGATTAGCACTCATTTCTGGTTATAAATCCATCCCGCAATCCGATCGTTATAAAAGGTTACCTGAATTTATGAACAGGCGTTTTCATTTAACTTTTTCTCTTTTATTTATCTCATTTTCACTAATTTCTTTCATATATTGGGTCTATTTCACAATAAGTACTAAAGGAGGAGTCTTTTATTCGATACACGGGATATTTGGATTGGTTACGATTTCAGTTCTTGTAATAGGAGGTATTTCTGGCTTTCTAAAAAGAAAAAGAACAAAATATTTGCATCAGAGAATTTCTAAGGTAGCTTGGTATCTTTTCTCTATTTCAATATTAATTGGATGGATTATATCCATTATGGGAACCCTCCGTCTCAACCAGATCTTATTCCCGTGGCTCAATTAATTATATTTTTTAGTTTTCTTTAGATTAAATTTTTCATTACATTCAAGTTAGTTGAGATTACTATATTAAACAGTTTTAAGTATTAGATTTTTACATATACATACCAGTATATGGAGAACCAATTGGAATTAATTTCAATATATAGATTTGAATAAATTTTAATCTAAAGCAGTATCAAATTAAATTAATAAAAGTAGAATCAATAAAATGAAATAATTTGGCTGGAATAACCTATAGTGTCGCAGAATTTAATACCATAATCACAATGTTAGGATGTTTATGTGCAACAGTTCAGTTATTTACTGGCATGTACAGTGCAATATATCATAAAAAAATAGCGATTCTTAAAACAAATGATATCTTATTTCGCTCTCATCGTGCCTTTGGGAGTTTTGCGACCACTCTGTACTTTCTTGGATTATTTGCGGGACTTACAGGATTTATAGGAGCCCTTTTTTTTAATATTCCTCCCTTTGAAGGAACTGATCCGAGTTTTAGTATCCATGTCTGGCCCAGTTTTGCTGTGATGGTAGTAATTATATGGAAAACTTATATTTCCTATTTTAAGAAACCTTCAGTATACAGGAAGGGAAAATGGTTAGGAATAGCAACGTTTATTGCATGGGCGTATACGTGGATTACTTCAGCATTTTCTTATTATTTGAGAACTCTCCCATCCAATCCCCAACACGAACCTCCTACGTATCTTCTACCAATTGAACTCATTTGGCTTCAAATATTAATTCCCTTCATGATAGGAACGCTAATTAGCTATTTCATTTTAAAAAATGCACATAGAATCGAGAAAAAAAAGCAGGAAAAACTAGAAATTAAGATCTAGCAAACAACAATATTTAATGAATGGTTATGAAGGAAGTCTACAATGGAATATTTCTCATAAGAGAAAAAGGATCATTTGGAAATATAAAACCCTCTATTAATATTTATATTATTACTGGCGAAGATGGGCTAATTTTTGATGCTGGATTTGGTAATAAAAGAGCAGTTCGACATTTTTTAGATGAAGTGGATCAAATAAAAAACGAGCATGTTCTAAAAAATAAAGGATTTTCGATCACTCGAATCATTCCTAGCCATTGCCATCCAGATCATTTTTCAGGTTTAATGAAAATTAGAAAAAAAACTGGTGTGAAAATACTTCTTACAAAGAGGATGGCTGAAATTATTAAGGATAAGAAAAGTTTTATGAAATCATTCCACGCTGATGCATATATAGACTATTTAATCTTAAAAAAAGGAGTAAAAAGTAAATTAAGGGATTTTCTTGAAACGTTTTTCACTCGTTTTTTCTACAAAAGAATCTATGGTCTCGCATACATTAACAATCCCGATGAGATTATTGAAGAAAGTTCTATAATTGAAATTAATGGTGAACAATGGAACTTATTCCCTACCCCTGGTCATGCTATTGATCATGTATCGTTATACAATAAAGAAAAAGGAATATTGTTATCAGGAGATAACATTTTGAAATCTATTACTACTTGGCTTGGACCACCTAATTGTGATATTAAGGAATACAATAATTCTCTTGAGTATATTCATTCATTGCCAAACCTCAAAGTGATACTACCCGCTCATGGTGATTTGATTGAAAATCCGAAAGAAAGAATTGAAGAGATCTTAAACCATCGAGAGAATAGAACAAGGCAAGTAATAAAAATTATTCAAAATCATTCAGAGAGGGGTATTTCCCCCTCTGAGATTGTTCAAATTATTTATTCAAATGAAAACCAGATGTTAAAACAGATTGCTCGAGGATGGATATGCTTGACTCTTAAAATGTTAGAAAAAAGCAATCAAATACGACGTATTGAAGAAGATAAAGTCATCAAATTTTTTCCTTCCGGTAAAATATAATTAATGGGCTTAATTTATTTTTATTATTTAACTGATCTATATATAAAGTTATATAAGGTGAAATTATTGAAAATTGCATTTATAGGAGCTGGGAGTGTTGTATTTGGGCAGAATGTCCTTACAGATATTATTACACATCCTTTTCTCACGCAAGATATGACTATTTGTTTAGAAGATATTGATCCTGTTCGTTTGGATTTAATGTATCGCCTGATGATAAAATATAAGGACTTGTATCCAAAACAATTGGAGCACGTTCATTTTGAAAAAACTACAAATTTAAAAAATGCGATTAAAGAAACAAAATATGTAATATGCTCAATTCACGTTGGAGGTTTAGATGCATATAAAATTGATTTAGACATTCCGTTAAGATATGGGGTAACTCAGTGTGTTGGTGATACTATTGGACCTGGCGGAGTATTTCGGTTTCTTCGGGCTTCCTCCGTGTTAAAAGAGATAGTTACTTTAATGCAAGAAGTTGGATATAATTGCAATAATGATGGTTTAAAGCCAACTTTATTAAACTATGCCAATCCAATGGCGATGAATACTTGGTTTTGCAATGAAATCGTGCCAGATTCCACAGTTGGGCTATGTCATGGAGTACAACATACTTCGATGATTTTACGCATGTGGATTGGAGTCAAACCGGAAAATTTTACCTTTACTTGTTATGGAATTAATCACATGGCGTGGTTCCTCCAAATATTATATAAAGATATCAATGATCCTAATGCTGAATGGAAAAATGCTTATCCATTACTTTTTCAAAAGTATAGGGAAAATCCCGAGATAATTAAAAATGAACGTGTCCGTTGGGATATGATGGAGGCAACGGGTTATTTTATGACTGAAGAATCACGGCATCTCAGTGAATACATACCATATTATAGAAAAAGAGATGAATTATTAGAAAAGTATAAAACTCCAGGGGAAAAATATGGAATGTTAACTCATGGATTCACTTATGATTTAGATAGTGCACAAGCTGGGATACAAGAATCTAGTATTGAGAAAAAAATAAAAAGAAGCAAGCTAAAATTAAAAGATAATCCTTCAGATGAATTTGTCTCTCACATAATAGGAGCAATGGAAATCAATCAACCCTTTAAATTCCATGGGAATCTCATTAATAAAGATGGAGGATTAATCACAAATTTACCAAAAAATTGCTGTGTTGAGGTACATGCGTATGCTGATAATCGTGGCATTCATCCCCAAGGAGGCCTTACATTGCCGACTGTTTGTCAAGCTTTATGTAATTCAAACATAATGGTTCAAAAAGCTGCTGTTGAGGGAGCTCTTGAATTAGATAGAGAAAAGATATATCATGCCGTTTTGCTTGATCCAAATACTGCAAGCGTGTGTTCTCCAAAAGAAGTCAGAGAAATGGTAGATGATATGTTTAAGGCTGAAAAACGATGGCTCCCTCGGTTTAAAAGTTAAAAAACTTCTCTATAGGTTATAATTAAAAAAAATAAAAAAGTAGATATAATTTCTTTCTAAATCTTGCCTTCCTGTTTAAGATGCTCTAAATAAGCTTTTTCTTTCTCGACATGAACTCTTTGGATCTCCAACTTCTGTTCTTTCCATTTAGGACCACTTAAAGGGAAAAATTTTATAAAGAGAGCAGCGAGTAGAATAAATATCGCGGGTATAATTGTAAAACCTATCATTATTCCTAATTGAGCGGTTGGTGTTTGAGTTGCTGCGTCATTATCAAAACCAAAGAATGCGATTATTGTCAGGAAAAGCCAAGGAGCAATTGATACAGCAGGCTTAGTTAATAACGCGTTGACACCAGAATAACTCGTTTCGCGACGCTTTTTCGTACGTATCTCATCATAATCAATAACATCAGCTATCACCAATTGTCCGGTCATAAAATATCCAGAAAAACCAATTCCTAAAAGAATCATTCCGATTATTGCAGAAATAAAATTCCATCCTATAAAGAAGAACAAAATGAAGCTTAATCCCGTCATTAATAACATTAAAAAGTACACTTTTTTTAACTCGTGCTTTCCTAAAATTTTGTTATAAACAACAGTGAACGCAAAGATTACAACAAAAAAGATAAGTAATGGTAGCATCGATAATATTCCTTCAGCCATTAAAACAAAACCTATATAATAGAACACGGAAGTTGTAAGAATGTATTGAGCAACCGTGAAGCAGAAATTTGAAGCTTCAAAAATCAAAAAGGATTTATTTTTAAAAGTCTCAATCAAGCTTTTCCAATATCCTAATGGTTCTTCAAGTTGAGTGTATTTATTTTCCTTTAGGAAATAACTACTTATAAACAATATAATACCACAGATTATACCGATAATTACCATAGTGGTCAAGAAAACTTCAACAGGTGGCGAAGGTGTACTCGTTAACAATAGAGTAGGTAGTAAAAAAGTGATTAGAAGCGCTAATCCGCTAAAAATTGAGCTGAATATCATTATTCCTGCTCGAGCTTTAGATGATATTGCCATTTCTGCTGGTAAAGAATATGTGATAAGACCAATTATCGTAAAAATTGTATCAAAAGCAAAAAGAATAATTAAAAAGTTGAAAAACTAAGCTAATTCGTTGTTTATATCAACGAGCGGGAACCAACAGAACATAAACAATATAGAATAAACTGGTGCGCCAAATCGAATATATGGGATTCTACGCCCATATTTCTTTGATTTTGTACGGTCTTCCAAGAATCCAAATAATGGATCGTTTATTGAATTCCATACCATAAATATCATCCAAGCTAAACCTACTAAATAACCATCTAACCCTAATGTTATGTTGTAATAGTATGTGATTGGTCCTAATCCTAAACCTGAAAGGATTCCACTGGCGAAGACTGCTCCTCCATATGCAAATTTGGAGCGCATTGGTACTTTTTCCTCAAATAATATACTTTTTTGTTCAGTTATAATAAACACATCTATTCTATTTAAAATAGAAAAATAATATTATTTAATTCTCAACTTGATGTTATAAATAACTTGACATTCTTAAAATTGAAAATTTTCATTGCAACAATGAAAAGATGTTTTTAGGTTATAAATGAAGAAATCAAGAAAAAAATCGTGCTAATAAACATTTTGATTTAATATCGTAGCTTAAATTTTAATAATCCTTAAGACTTATAGAATTTAAAAGGTTGACCATAAAATAATATCTTACATATGCCATCTGATAAGATAGGGTATTTTAATGGGTCATTTTTAAAAGAGAACCGTTTACTCTATCGACAATATCAAGAAAATATCGTAAATCAATGTTACAATAGAAACTCATTAGTAGTTTTACCTACTGGATTAGGAAAAACGATAATAGCTATATTATTGATAAGAAAAGCTCTTGAAAAGTATCCTAAAGCACGTGTTGTTATCCTTGCTCCTACTAGACCATTAGTAGCACAACACTTTAAATCCTGTTTAAGATTTTTAGCTGTAAATGAGGAAGATGTAGTTTTCTTTACCGGTAAAATTAGCCCAGAACGAAGAATTGATTTGTTTTTAGCCTCACAAATTATTATTTCCACTCCACAAGTAATAAAAAACGATGTAGAGAGGGGAAGATATAGTCTAGAACATGTATCCTTATTGATATTCGATGAAGCTCATCGAACGAAAGGAAATTATGCTTATAATTACCTTGCTCCTGAATATATCAATACTTGTCAAGATCCTTTAATTCTGGGATTGACTGCTTCACCAGGAAAAGATTATTGTCATATTCAACAATTATGTGACAATCTGTTCATTGAAAAGGTTGTGTTTAAAACATATTCTAATGAGGATGTAATGAAATATACATACGACATCGATACATTCCTTGAATACGTTGATCTACCTCTAAAATTTCTTGAACTTAGTGCGGTGTGGTATAATTTATTTGAAAATTATCTAAAATTTTTCATTGAGCGCAAATTAATTCCTCCAAATAAGCCATATTATTCAAAACTTGAATTCTTGGCAATTTCAAGAGATATAACAATTTCTTTAAAGTATGAAAACGGAAATGCATTCGAACTGAGTGAGGAAGATTATATTGAAGCATTATACTATAAATCACCAAAAGTTATTGACATTGTGAAAGAAAATGACTTGAATATTCAAAGTATATTTTCATATTGCTCAAGTTGCATTTCAATTCTTCATGGAAAGGATTTACTAGAGACTCAGAATATTTCTCTATTCAAATCGTTTTTAGACAGATTGAATTGGAAAGCTGAACAAGAAATTCTCTCAGCAAAAAGAATTGTTAATTCTGATCATTTTAAATTAATTGTAGAAAAGCTTAATCGAGATGAACATGAATTTCTTCAACATCCTAAAATAGATAAAGTCATTTCGATTGTAGATGAGGAATATGGAGAATATAAGAATGATAAGATCATAATTTTTACTCAATATCGAGAAATGGCTGAAAAACTTAAGCATGTTTTGAATGAAAAGTTTAAAAGCGATTTGATAGTCGAAAAATTTATTGGTCAATCGACTAAAACAGATGATTTTGGATTTTCACAAAATAAACAAATAGATATAATCGATCAATTTCGAGAAGGATCAGTAAATGTATTGGTTGCAACCAGTGTGGCAGAAGAAGGACTTGATATTCCAAATGTAGATGCAATCATTTTTTACGAACCCGTTCCTTCAGAAATTCGATTAATACAGCGGAGAGGACGTACTGGTAGGCATTCAGTAGGAAGATGCTATATTATGCTTACACGAAATACTGTTGATATCCCTTATCACAATGTTGCATTACGCAAAGAAAATACTATGAATAGGATATTATTAGACCCCGAACAATTAGAACTCGGGACAGATCTTAAGAGAAAACAAATTGATTTCAGCAAATTCTTAACAAAGAGTTCCAAGAACTTTTCTTTTACAGACTACAAGGAGAGAAGAGAAAAAGAAAAAACTATTTTAGCGAATAAAACTATCGAGGAAATCATTAATGAAATAGATAATTTTGAAAGAAGTGATTTGTACAGAAAATATAAGGAATATGGAGTGACATTTTATTCAGATTTAGTTAAATTTGATAGAACTAAACTAAAAAAGTCTGTATCAAAAATAAAAGGAAATAAGACAGAAACTCTTGATGCTAGGAAAAAAAAGAATCATCTTAATAAAAATTTAAAAACGCTTGTTAACTTAGCTAAAGTTTACAATGTAAAGGGAAGAATTAATTACAGAGAATTCCAAGAATTAGCTAAAGAAGAACAAATAACAGAACAAAAATTTTACACTCATTTTTATCATGCATGCAATTTAGGATTTATAAAAAAAGAAGATGATCAGGTTGTTTTTTTAATGGAATGTGATTAAAAAGTAAAATTGTGATATATGCTATATTTTATCCTCTTTTCTTTTCTTAAGCATTATATAGATTAGGATGACACCAATAAAAAATCCGGAAATGATTACTGTCACTGGATTTTGACCTGTTAACATGAATATGTAGTAAACTACTGCAAGTAATGGAGAAAATATAGCTAATATACTCCCATATTGGCTACCAAACACTTTTAAGCGTTTAATTATTCTATGGACCCGAAAATTCATTTTAGTCATTACTTCAAGTTCTTTCTCGTCCAATTCTTTAAGAGCTTCAGGATCTTCATAATATATACCTAAAAGAGGATCATATTTACCAGACAATTGATCAGCACTAATTAATGATATTAAATGCTTCTGAATTACTTGTTTTTTTATTTTTAACTCATTTTGGAGGAAACTCAATGTTAACACTTTATGAGCCACTGCTTTAATTGCCATTTGGACATATGTTTTAAGTATTTGTTCCTCAGAAGATTTAACCTTTTCAATTACAATATCTTGGAACTCGTTTATGAATATATCAAAATCCTTTATCAAGTGCTTATTTTTCGTTTCAAAATTATGTGATAACTTTTCATAATCTTTTACTAAGATTTTGATTTTCTTATGATTTTCTTTAATTTCAGACTCAATATCCTTCTCTCTTAATTTAATCTTACTATAAGCTTTTTTAAATTGTTCTGTTTCAATATAATCTTCTACCCTTGCTAGCAACATTCCTAATAATTGGCTCAAATGAATTTTAGTTTTGTTAATAGAATCTGATAATTCAGTACGATAAGTTTCAAATTTTATCATTTCAATTCCTTCTTGAATTTTTAAAATCTTCTTATCATACAGTAATCGAAATTCATTTTTTTTCTTCACATTATATTCTCTTATTTCAGTCTCGAATTTTTGTATTTCAGATGATTTATTCAGGATTCCTTGTAATGTTCGTTCAATTTTTAAATGTATATTTTTAAGATATTCTTCGAATTTCACCATTTTATTCTTTAGG
This sequence comes from uncultured archaeon, assembly GCA_964493715.1. Taxonomy (GTDB): domain Archaea; phylum Asgardarchaeota; class Lokiarchaeia; order Sigyniarchaeales; family SOKP01; genus SOKP01. Next base: position 6,738 of record CAZBPC010000042.1, on the reverse strand, counting down.
ATCTCAATTGTTTTAATATAAGATTCACTTTTTTCTGATTCCTCAAAAAATTTAGAAAAGTGTTTATCTAAATTAAACTTGAGAGAATTGTATTCCCGATCAATAAATTGTTGCATATCAATGAAAAATTTTAAGTTACTCTCAATGTTTACTATAGATTGTTTATAAACTTCAACGATATCTATTAATCGTTTTTTAATATCAATATTTTCCACTCTTTCTTCATTTACTGTCAATTCTTGTGCTTTAATTTTAAATTCATTATTGAATTTCACATTAAAATCTCTTAGATCATCAATTCTATTTTGAATTTCAAGAATATTTACACCAAGCGTTTTATTTTTCATACAAGACTCATATAATGCTAAAAATTTTCCAATAGTCTCTTGAATTTGTTTTAATAGTTTATTCTCCACAAAATTTGTAAGTTCTTTGTTTTTATAATAATCCTTGGTGTGGACCAATAGTTCTTTTTTATCTTCAAAAAGTTCTCCTTGAATTTTAGAAATTTCGATAAGATCTTTAATTCGCGGGATTACGGTCTTACATTTAAGATTCAAATTATCTGCTAATCTCTTTATGTCTATCATATCAGAGCTAGTTTCTTTTGTGAGTATGTTTACCTCATCTGAAATTATTTCATCTATATATTCCTCTTTCAATTTAACAATTTCATTTGATAAAAATTCTTTGAATTGATTCCATTGAACAATTGTAATTGGTTCTTCATCAAAATCATCAACAATACTCAGAAGATCATCATATTTTTTTTTAAATTTTTTATCAGTATTTTCAAAATCTGATAATATATTATCAAATTCACTCGAAACGTCTGAAATTTTCTTATTTTTCATCTGATCTAATGTTAATTTATAGGAATCTAATCTTGATTTATATTCTTGAATTTGTTTGATGACAAAATTATCTAAATCCTCACTTTTGGCCCGATTACGCTCCTCAACAACTTTGCTTTTAATTGATTGCCCTTGTTTTGCAATTAGATCAATAATATTTTCATCCACTCTCTCTAAACGCTCTTGAAGGTGTTTGAAAAGTGTAAAAAGTTTTTGTTTATTTTTTATTTCATTTTTCAGATTTACTCCAATAGATTTAATCTCTGCCCTTTTCTGCGCGAGAAGCATATCTGATTGTTCTTTAATGATTTCAAAAGCTTCCTTAAACTGATTGTTTTTTACTAAATTAGCAACGTTATCTTCAATGTTTTGAATCCCAACTTTAATTTCTTTAATGACTCCTTCAATGATGGCTCGAGTTTCATTAAAAAATTGAAAACCAATTGTATAATATGAAAATTGAGAATCAAATTCGGTCTTAATTTCAATCCATCCATCAATTACTTTTTTATGTTTCTTTACGATTTTCTTATCTTTTGACGTAATCTGTTGGGAAATTTTATAGATTATTTGGTCATAATTACTGACATTTTGAGATAATTTACTCAAACGGGTGGTAACAAGATTGAACTTCTCATCATCATATCCTTCTTCAAATAGTTCTGATATACTAATTCGAAACGAGTTTATATCCATGTTAACATGATCGCGCAATTCAAAGATTTTATCTTCTAATTTATCCAATAACCAGGTAAAATTTCTTAATTCTTCTTTTTCTTGAATTTTCTCTAATAAATATTTTTCAATTTCAATCAGCCGTTTTTGAAGAGCAGAATAAAGCTTGTTCCAAGCTAATATTTCATTTTTTAATGTTGCTTGAATATTGATGTATATTAAATCCTCATTAAACGAATTTTCAATGTTTTCATTTAGAAAATCGGCTTCCATTAAAGAATTCCTTAGTAAAAATTTGAGTCTTTCTTTCGCATAATTAATCTCATCTATTAGAAGATAAGATTCTATTTCATCTTTAATTTGTTCCGTAGCGTTTTTCAAATTTAAAGTCATATTAAAAATGTCGTTTTTTATTTCTTCCAATCTGACCTTTTCCTCAAAAATTCGTTCAGTATTTATTTTCGTATCTGTAATGATAATTTTCTCGAGGAAAAATTCTAAAAAGAAATAATGCTTGGTTTTAAGGGAGAATCCCTTTTTGCTTCTGATATTACCCTTAAAAAAATTTCTCTCTATCAATTGATTGATCAATGGGAAAATCTCTTCTCTTATTTTTACCGAATTATTGGGAAATGAATTCTTTTGTTTTTTGAGAATTTCTGATAAGGAAATAATACTTTTTTCTTCTAATTGCGTATAAAATTCCTGTAAGAAGATAGCTTGTCTCTTATCAATCTTCGATAAGAAAGATTTAAATTCTTTTTTATTATCAATAATTTTAAGATTAAATGAGTAACTAAGATTAATATATAAAACAATTTCATCGATTCCATGAAAGAGACCGAATGTTTTCTCAATTTGAAGGATGTCAATATATCTAAATCTTTCAAGTTGCCTGAATAGAACGCGTTCAATGTTTTCAATGAATTTCTTCCAAATTAAACATAATAAAATGATTAATTTTGAGAGGCTAGATAATTGCTCGATATTAATGAGATTATTCGGATCTAGAATCTGACTCAATTTTAGGTTTATGAATGAATAAATACCAACTGGATTATAATCCATTGACCATGAATAACTATCTAATACATTAACAATCCAAAAAGTATCATTAATATCACTATCATCATCATTAAAACCAAATCCTCCATCACTTTTTTGATTTTGATGAATAAATTGAAGTTCTTTATCTTTTACATCAGATTCAAGATCTAAATATTTCATAGTAAGTAATTTAAACACAATTGAGAAATTCTTATGCCTCTCAGATAAATAATTTCGGAATTGCTCCTTGTAATATCTCACATCAATTCCGAGCATGATGAACATCTCAAGTACAAAATATAAGGTCATGGAGGAAAGAGGTTTTTTTCTAATTTGGCAGTCTTTTTCAAGACAATGATAGAATTTATCTTGCTTCTTGTGCTCGAAAACAAAATTCTTAATTTTTCTTAAAAAATCAGACTCTCCTTTCTCTGAAATTAAACGCTCTTTTAAATATCCCAAGAGGTTTAAACAAGATATCGCATAATAAGTTGACCATAAATCGGGTAATTTTTCGGAATTTGGGTCCATCTTAAACCCAATTTGATCCTTTTCTAAGATATCGACTTCGCACCTTGTGATGAAATTGCAATATTCTTCTTTTTGATCAAGTTGAAGTTCTTTTAAAAATTTCCTTCCCAATAGAAACCAATATAGACTTTCTAAATTCAGATCCTGTTCCGGAATCGGAATTTTTTGAAAATTATGATATATCTCTTTAATTTTATCATATTCCTTAATGTAAAAACTTTTTATTTTCCTTTCCTGAATCAGGGCATAAGATTTATATGGCTCTTTTTTAAATTCCGTTATGTATGGATATGCTGTTTTATCTACCATGTTTGTCAATTAATGAAACCCGCGAGATATTTTTAATACTAGTGAAAACATTAGCATTTATTTTTTTGTCATTAGGTTAAAAAATAGTATTTGCGATTCATTGCAGTGGTTAGAAAAACGATAAGTTAAAAAAAAATAAATTAGAGTGGAGGATCAATATTGAAACTCCCAGTCATGTTTATTCCCATGTTATCATGCATCAAGGGCATTTGAGAAATCAATAAAGGAAGACCACGATTGAACGGAACGAAATTTATTGCGAAAGTGAACGCATTATTGATCGTTTGATTTTGATCAAGTTGCTCCCAGAATTGGTGGAAAAACCAAGAACCAGCAAATCCATCTCCATTCAGGTTGTTTATCCAATACCAAGAGAACACGTTAGAAGAAGCACTAACAAATAGACAATTGGGAATATCATACCAACTAGCATTCTTAATGAAAATCACTAAAAATAAAAATAAAAAAATTAGAATTAATTAAAATTCTGGTTTTTCAATTATATCCAAGAGATTGTATTTAGAGATCATTTCGAGAACACCCATGACAATCATTCCATGATTGTATTGTTCATTTGCATCCGTCAAATTACGCCAGCAAAATGGACACTCAGTAGTCAGAATATCAGCATTTACGGCATTTGCTTCATCACATCGTAAGCTTGCAGTTCGAAGCGAAAATTCTGGATAGCCTGCTCTCACTCCGCCTCCAGCACCGCAACACATGCTATTTAATTTGATCCTGTACATCTCTGTAAACTTAATACCGACATCTTCTTCAAGTTTTCTAAGAATTATACGTGGGATCTCGAACCATTCCTCAATTCTCTGATTAATTAGGCGCATGTCAAACATGAGATTCTTTGATTCCTTGATCATTTCTTGCTCCATATCGATCGCGAAGTGACGGCCGGTGTGGCAGGGGTCATGGTACGTAACGACTTTTCCCTTGAGTTCCTTGTTAGGTTTAAATTTGATCTCGCCTTTAAACTCCTTAATTTTTGAGTATTCTGCTTCTAAGCGCTTGATCTGACCTTCTATTCGTTTATCAGGTTTATCTTTCAGCTTTTTCTTGAGGGCGTCAATTTCAGCAGGTATTTCTCTTTTCTTCTTTGGAATTGAAATCAAGCTTGAGATTAACTCAAAAGCATGCTGCGTTTTAAATGGGAGTTTTTCACCCGCAGGCATCCATTTTGGATAATCTATGGTAAAAGTCCTGTAACATCCTGCACAGGAGAAATACACTTTTTCTAAATGCTTGAAATTTTCAAGATTTTTGTTCATTAGCTCTTGTGCTGTATCAACTGCGCCGACTCTGAAAAATGGACTACCACAACAAACTTCTTCTTCAATTAACGTAAAATTCATTCCTAATTGATCAAAAAGTTTAGCTGTTGCTATCGCTACTTCAACTTGTCGATAACTGGCAGTACATCCAACATAATATCCGATCTTTGCCTCCTTATTATTCACGTACTTCCCTAAGCCCGCATCTTTAGCCCATTTGAATCGTTCATCTGCTTTCCCGCCGTATGGGTTATTGAGTTCCTTTACTAACCTATCTACTAATTGATGTTTATCTATCATTGGAACTCCTGCCTCTACCAAAGCAGCCCTCAAAGCTTCTATGATGTCAACGGTGGGAATCTTATTTTCACATTGGGCAGAACATTGTCCGCAAGTAATGCAAGGCATGATAACGTCTCTAACTTCCTCGGTAAACTCTAAATCTCCAGAGAGGATTGAACGTGCAATCCATACTTTTCCTGCATTCCAGAAAGCTTCCCAACCATATTCTATTCCTGCAGGGCATGAATCCACCATTCCTTCGTAAAGGATTGATTTTCCTGTTTTTCCAGTATGTTCGCCAATACCTTTTCTACTTGGCTCTCCTGAATAAGCGAATCGACATGCTTTACAATGAATGCATTTATATATTTCTGGTTTTAATTCTTCTAATCTTTCCATTCCTGTTTTTGCCATTTTTTTTACCTCCTAAGTTTACGGAAGAGCTAATCTTCCAGGGTGCATAATTCCGTTCGGATCTACGAGTTTTTTAAATGCCCGTAAATATTTCCAATACATTCCGGCTTGATAGTAAGCTTGTATATGGATATAAGGATCTGGTCTGTAATTTAACCAACCTTGCTTTAATCCATATTCAGTAGTTTCGAGATTTAATGCTTGAACTCGCTCAAAATCTTCTGGTTTAGTGCTATCGAAGCACACGATGGGCATGCATATTGCTTGGCGGCATCTCTCGATGCTAGCAATCCACATGACTGGTGGGAAACCATATTTCTCCATCGCAGCATTATACATCTCCGCGAAGTGAGCACATTCGTTCCATGGTGTATACCACGTGATAAATAAGAATCCTGCTTCCCAGAATGAATATGGAATTGCAATTTTGTTTGGTTTCTTTAATCTGCTTTCTATCTGTTTTGGATGGAGTACCCACGGTTTCATGGCATCTCCGTCTTTAGCTCGATTTTTCTTGAAATCTTCTGCCATTTCATTGATCTTGTTAGTGACAAAGTCCAATTCCTCCTGGCTCTGAGCCCAACATTCCCAGTTCATCCACCACTCTGGGATTCCCATTTCTTTATAGAATTCATAGTCATGAGGTACTTTATCTTTAGGCCATCTTGTCATTACTAAGGGATAATTACCGCCTTGGACCATAACTGTATTATGTGCCACGCCAAATTCTTGCATGCCGACTTCAAGGGTTAAATCTTGCATATCTTGAGGGTTGCTCATGCCCCAAGCGATTACTGTCTTGAATTTTGGGTGTGGGTAAATTTTCACAGCAACTTTAGTCATGATGCCCATTGTTCCCTGAGAACCCATAAGAAAACTCCACATATCTGGTCCTAGACCATATTTATAGAAAGGTTTCGCAAATGGAAGTGCCCATGATCCAGTTCGAACTACGTCTCCGTTAGGGAACACGATTTCACCTGCCATGAAATTATCACCTTGAGGACCGACACTGGATGTATAAAGTGAAAATCCACGATCGATAGCATCTCCCATTACAGTTGCTGCAGGTGGGGCTCCATCAGCGATAGGGGGTGCCCAATCGGGATGATATTTCTCCATATAAGCCCAAAGTGATCCATTAGTTACGCCGGGTTCGACTATTGCGTATCGGTTTTTTTCATCTATTTCAATGATTCTATCCATGCGTCCTAAGTCAAAAAGTACACCCCCAGGTTTAATCGTGGGGCACGCAAATCCACCAGATAATCCTCCAGATAAAGGGCTGACAGCTATTTTTTCTTGAGAGCAGTATATCAGAATCTTTCGGATTTCTTCAA
>CAZBPC010000041.1:0-27208 GCA_964493715.1 uncultured archaeon | reverse complement strand
TTTCTTCTTCTCTTGCCCTTGAATAAATCAATTTTCCAGAAGAAACCATGTAAAATTCTGAACTAGAATCCTGCATTTGATTTCAATGTTTCATATATTTCGTGCCCATCGATCAAAAAAATGGAATAAATTTAAAGATAAGGATTTACATTCTCCTTATTTTCTCTAATTTATTTCACATTTTAAGTTATTATTTTAATGTATAACATAATATTCCTTTTTATTTCATTAGAAATGCTTTATTTAAGTCTATTTGATATTATATGTTATTATGACAGAAATTGCAACATTTGGTGCAGGATGTTTTTGGGGTGTGGAGACTCGATTTGGAAATGTAAAAGGAGTAATTAATACTGTAGTTGGATATACTGGAGGATCTACTGAAAATCCAACATATAAAGATGTATGTACTAACAAAACGGGTCATGCAGAAGTGGTACAGGTTACTTTCGATCCTTCGATTGTATCATATGAAGAATTATTAGAAATTTTTTGGAACTTGCATAATCCTACAACGCTAAATCGTCAAGGTTGGGATGTAGGTACTCAATATCGATCAGCTGTATTTTATCATGATGAGGAACAAAGATTAGCGGCTATAGCACTAAAGGAGAAGCTGGATAAATCGGGCAAATATAAAAACCCAATTGTAACTGAAATAGTCCCTATTTCAACCTTTACGAGAGCTGAAGAATATCACCAAAAATATAATGAAAAAAACAAGATATCCCACTAGATTTTTTTTTAAAAAAATTACTGTTTTTATTTCAGATTGCATAATTTAGTTGTTAATTTATCTCTATGTCGTTCCCATACTTTATCCACTGCTTTTCTAACAGCGAGTTTGGCTACTTTTCTTACTGCAAATCTATTCATCCTAGGTCCTAACTTGCTGAATACTTTCTCAACAATTAAAGTTTTTAATAATTCTTCCAAAGAGCCTTCCTTAGAAACTTTATCCATGAATAATGCTAAGACTTTTTCAACTACAGCATCTATTTTTTTTCTCAATTCGGGAGCTAATGGTTCATCCAAAGAAAAACCTTAACGATTTTACCCAACCTATCGGTTCCATCTTTATAAATAGAAGTTTTTCCAAAAAATATGGAAAATATTTAAAATTCATAATACCTTAATAATAGAACTTAATTACATTTCCATCCTAATGATGTTCATGATAAATCATAGATTAATAGATCCCCCTAAAAAACCCCAAGAATTTATAAAAGCGGCTAGTGAATTCCTACAGAAGCACGCAAAAGGAAAAAAGGTATTTTGTGCTCTTTCAGGAGGGGTGGATAGCTCAGCTACCTACATGACTTTAAAGGAAGCAGGTATTGAAATGCTTCCGGTATTTATTGACCATGGTCTCATGCGAATTATTCGTGGCGTCGAAGAGAGAGAATATATTAAAAAAGTATTCCCCGATATAAGAATCATAGACATTAGGGACCAGTTCCTTCCCAAAATCATAGGTGAAGAAGATGCTGAAATTAAGCGAAAATTATTCAAAAACGCATATTCAGATACGATTAGTAGGGTAATTAAGGAAGAAAAATGTGATTTACTTGCGGATGGCACCATTCTTCCTGATATTGAAGAGAGTTTTGGTGTGAAAATTACCGATTTAAAAGAATCGATGAGTCTTGAAGAGGAAAGGACCCTTATGGAAAAAAATAAGAAGGGGTTTGTAAAAAGCCAGCATAATTTGGACATTGAATATGAGGTGGAAGCAACATTACAGCCAGTAGCTAGCTTAACTAAACCAGAAGTGCGAAGCATTTTAGAATATTTAAACTTACCAACCGAACACGTCTATAGGAAGGCATTTCCGGGTCCTGCACTCTCAGCACGAATAATAGGTCCTGTCTCAATGGAGAACCTTGCTTATGAAAAAAAAGTACATGATATTGTTGAGTCAACTATTGAAGATTACTATCTGGAAAATCATGGTAAAACAATGATCATAAATGATAAGGGCGAACAGGAACCTTTCCAAGCTTTTGCGGCTACTACAACTGATATATTATTACGAAAAGTGACAGGAATTATAAATGGTCAAAGAACTTATGAGGTCCCGTTATCTATAAAAGGTGAATGGGATTTTGAAAAGTTAACTCGTTTCGCTTCTCAAATTAAGGGTTATTCTAGAGCTTTATATGAACTCCATGAGAGCCACCAAGGAGTATACGATGTCTTAATAAGATCAATCAATAGCATCGACGCTCGAACTGCCAGCGTAACCAAATTACCAATTAGTTTAATTGAAGAAATTAAGTACAAGTTGCTCGAAATCCATGATACTAAAAATATTTATTTCGATATTACATCAAAACCTCCTGGAACCATAGAGTATGTTTAAGTAAATTTTAGAAAAAATTTTGAAAATTATATCAAAAACATCTGACCCAAGACCTTTTTACGTAAATTTTTATAAGAAAGTTATTTATCAACATTAATTCAATGAAATTTATTTGAGAATAGCATGGCGAAAAGCAAAGGTTACATTGCAGCATATATCGCAGGATTTTTTGGAATTTTGGTTCTTATCACTCCAATAGCATATCATAATAGTTCTTTAGCAGAATCCTATATTTGGATGTGGGGCTTATACACGTGGAAAGTGCTTCTTGGTGATACAACGTTTTATTTTAGCGAGGATACAGATTTCTTGACCTGGGGTTTAATAACTACTTTATTAATCTTAATTGCTACCATCTCAATCATCTCAACTGCACGAAGGGCGAGTAAAAGAACTCAAAAATATCGAACTCTTTGGTTTCTGTGTGGGATCTTATTTATCGCAGCCCCAATTGTTTTTTACTTCGGTCTTACATCAAATTTACCCTCATGGTTAACTGATTTGTTCTGGGAGTTTTATAGCCTTCACTTCGCGTTTATTGGATCCTTTATTGCTGGTATTTTTGCTATTGTTGGGGCTTCCATCAAATGAGGTTTCAATTCCTCTGTTTTTTTAATTCTTTTATTTCTTAGAATATGTTTAATTCTCGTTTTGGTTCCTCAATTTTACTTTTTTTTGATTTTTTTCCGGATAAATTATAAAATATAAAGTTAAAAAAGAAAAAGTCGTCAGAATTCATATACTGGAAAGATTTCGAGAAAAAGGAAGGAAAAGTAGGTGGATGTTAAAGAATTAAAAAAGATCTTAGGAAACGAATTTGTCCATATTTTCAATGATATTAACCCCGTTATTTCCGATTTAAAATTAGAGAAATCGGCAAAAATCTTAGATATAGGTACAGGATCGGGCAGAATGGCTATAACCCTTGCATTGAACAACTACAAAGTAGTCTCTGGAGAACCCGAAAACGACGAATCAGAGTATGCTAAACAAGATTGGTTAGATTCTGCCAAAAATGTAAAGGTTGATCACATGATTACATACATTCCATTCAATGCTGAGGACATGCCCTTTGAAGATGCTTCTTTTGACGCGATCTTCATTTTAGGAGCTTTACATCATATCAATGATAAAGAAGCAACTTTCAAAGAATGCTTCCGCATATTAAGGTTAAATGGGATTGTTTGCGTTTTTGAACCAAATAGGAATGGAATAAAGATCATACGTGAGAAAAAATTTCCAACACATCCAGATGCGGTCGATCCAAGAACTTATTTGGGAAATCAACGTTTCTTATCCGAATTGATAAAACTTCCTTTTTACGACGCTTATATATTAAGAAAACAGTAATTTGTTGATAGCGTAATAATCTTTTCTGAACAGCAACATTGAAAATTCTCGATTTGGAGCAAAAAGAGTTCAAAAAAATTTCAGTAATTTGATCAAATCCTATGGAGATTAAGAAGATTAAAAACCTCCCAAATACCCACTTCAAATGTCCTTTTTCAGTTTTTAGACATTAATAATTTCTTACTTATTTTATTTTGAAAATTGAACTTTCTAGCAATTTCTGATCATCTTTTTACGAAAAATCTTAAAATTAACGTTTTCAGTTGCATTTTTGTGAAATAATGAAAAAATAATGACCTCCATCATAAAAAAGTATTAGGAATTCGTCTTCAAAATAATGTTTTTAGACGATAAATAAAGAAAAAACGTCGCTTAATTTTACGGGATCATATAACATAAATGTCGAAAAACATTAATGCTTAAATACTTTATCTTATTATAATAACTTAGAGGTTAAAAAAAAATGAATTATTCAGAAAAAGCAGAGGAAAAAGCATTAGAAAATTTTAAAAACATCAAGGAATCTATTAAGGGATTATATGATGTCCTTAATTTAGGAGTTTCTGAAGATTTATATTTTAACGCTGGGAAAGAAAACATTGAAGGTTTATACCAGAATATTCTTGAGTTAATGATGAATGACTCTGGGTTACGAAAAGTTGCAAAGAAAATTCAAAACTCTGAAATGGAAATTGACATATCCCTGGATGAATATTTAGTTGAAAAATTGGAAGAAGATCTTCAATAAAAATATTTTCTCTTTTTGGTATTTTCTATTTAGAATAGTATTTTAATACGCTTTATTCTATATTCTTTGTTATTAAATGAATTAGAATTTAATATTACAAGTAATATTAAGTAGGTTAAGTTCAGTGTAGAATTTTAGTCGAGTTTTTTAATTTTAGTAATTTTTGTGAATATTCAGGACAAATTTTATAATCTGGAAAATTGCATAAATTTGGATTCTGAGGTAAAGTACAAAAATGGCAAAAAGGACAATCCAATAAATGATCCTCGAGATTGAAATTTGAATCAACGGTCATTATTTAAAATCAATTTTTTATGTGTATTAAATTCAAACGCTTATTTCATTTGTTCGTTATATTAGTATTAATTTAGATTAGAAATTTTAATGGAAGTGACCATGATAATTTAATAATTTTTTAGCCATCTTTGTGAATTTTTGAACAAAAAAATCGCTTGGAAATATTAAAGATTTATAAGTAAGATTTTTTCCAAGATTATTTTTGATTTAGAAATTTATCCTAGTGAAATGTGGTGTAAATAATTCATAATATGTCTCATATTCTGCGAATATTAACTTTATTGCGAATGGATTTTATATGATTTCATATAATATGAAGAAAAGATTTAAATACAAGACAATTTCTTTGATTTAATATAACCAATTAAGCGAAATTCTAATTACTAACTTTTCAATAAAAAAATCAAATTAGATCAAAGCTATTTAGAAAAAATTGAAATTTTATGACCCCCGATGGAACCTTATAAAAAATGGAAGAAAAAAAGGCATTTAAGAACGATACCAGAGGATATTGATATCAATACCTTCACAGCAACTTTTATTGCAGAGAAAAAGGTTGTTGATCCTATAAAAAAAAATGTCGTTAAAACAGGATACGATGATACGTTTAAATTAATCGTGTTTGGAAATTCTGGAGCTGGAAAGGCAACTTTCCTGAGAAATAGCACAAAAAAGATAATTTCTCGAAGTAAAGCAGATAAAAAAATTGGCATTGAATTTTATACTAAATCTGTCATTTTAGGTCAAAACAGATACCAACTGCAAATTTGGAGTTTTAATGATATTGATAGAATTCACTTATTTTACTCTACATATACAAAGGGTGCTCATGCAGGATTGCTTTTTTTTGATATTTCTAACTTATATTCATTGGCAAATTATGAAGCATGGGTCTCATTAATATGGAATGAAGTCGACGATCCAGAGATTTTTCCGATATTTTTGATTGGAAACAAGTTAGACTTGAAGGAAAATAGACAAGTTCAATCTACACAAGCAATAAGTATGGCAAAATCAATGGATGTTAGTGGATACATTGAATGTTCTGCACTGACGGGTGAAAACGTGGAAGAAATTTATCGTATTATTGTTCAAAAAATCTTAGACCTTTCACCTTTAATTGCACCGTAATAGCATTGAAATCAATAAAAAAGGAGAAAATATAAAAAACTTACTTGATAATATCAGTAATGAAACATGTTTCCACTATTTTTATTCCTTGAATATGAGAGATTTTCTCTTCTATTAAAGGATTAAATTGTTCAATTGAAGGAATATCGACCTTCATTAATAATCCACAATCTCCAGATAAGCGCCAGATTACATTAATCTCTTCAATATTCCTTAATTCAGACAGGATACGCTTGATATCCTTAAAATCTGGTTCAATTTTAATAGTAGCACTCACTTTTGGTTTCGAGTCAACATCATAATCAATTGTAAAACGCTTTATAACTCCATCGTCTTTTAACTTCTGAACCCTTCTTCGTACCGTTGCTTCAGTCTTGTTAATACGATCACTAATCTCATTATATGACATTCGACTATCATTTTTTAATTCTTCCAATATTTTGAGATCAACTGCATCCATTTTTATCATTAAATATGGTATTTTTTGTTCCTTTTTATATAAAAAAGTAAAATTGTGCATTTATAATGTAATGATTATATAAATAGTTTTTTCCCTTTTGTTATTTTTCGATCAATAATTCATCCTTACATGACCAAAAAACTAAAAAGAGATTTAACTTCTGCTTAAAAAAGAAATCTTTAAAAAAAATTGAGTTTCAATTCACCTTCTACTTCATATGAATAACACATAAAAAATAATACATACTAATTCTATGGTACTTTCGCTACTCCTACCTTATAAATATGAATTGCCTACACACTTTTTTTGTTTGATACACAAACATTTAAATACTATCTTTTTTTATTATTAAATAGAATACACAAAAAAAAATGAAGTGAAGAAAAAAATGAATAGATATAAAAAAAGTAATGGTTTGATGAATATAGATGAAATAAAGAACAAGCCATATAGCAATATTTTAACATACAGTACCATTAATCATTAATATTTTTTTTCCATTTTTTAATACACAAAAAAAACACACCAAAAAATTTCTCATGATAATGAAAATAAAACGGAATTAAAAAAACCAAAAAATTAAAAATTCAAATCTAAAAAAACCTGATGAATAAAATAATGATAAATAAAAATAGTATGGAGGGATGTCAAATGAGCTTGATAAAAGATGTTAGTATTGAGGATGTAAAAAACCGGCTTCATGCGAAAGCATTTATAATAATACCTATTGTAAATTAAGGTATTTTTTTATTAAAATAGCTAACAACGAAAAAAAGAATAAAAAACCAATAAAAGAAAGGAATAAAAAATATATTAGGAGAGAAAAAAAATGTCAAAAGAAGAGAAAGAGGATCAGGAAAAAGATAAGACTTTAAAAAAGGATGATTTTGACGAGCTTGATGAAATTAAACAACTCAGAGAAAATTTCATTAGAGAAATTAAGGATAGGGAGAAATCTATACAAGAAAAGACAACTGGATTCGAGGAAAAGATACGAGAAAAGGAAAAGGAATTACAAGAACTTGAAAGTGAGATTGCAGAAGACTTAAGAGAACTAGAAGATGATCCTTCTGAAGATTTAAGAGAGATGGTTGATGAAAAGAAAGAGGAAAGGCTGGATCTCTTGGAGGAAATTCGAGAGTTACGGGAAGAATCTCGGGAAGATTTGAGAGAAAGGAAGGAAGATCTGAGAGAAAGGCGGGCAGAATTAGCGGAAAAATTCAGGGAAAAAGAAAGAAAGGCTCGTGCAAGGGCTAAAAGGCAAGAATATAAGGAAAGAAAAGCAAAAGATAAGGTAACTCGCATAAATATTTCGGTTCCTCCTGACACGAGTGAAGAATGGAGGGAATGGTCGGATGATTTAGGTTCTTCTGTTTCCGAATTGGTACGTAAATCGATGAAATTTGTTAAGAATAACATCGGAGATCTTCGAACTTTGGAAGAATTTGGGAAAAAAATGGAAAAATGGGGAGATAACATTGAAAAAGCGGTGGAAGAATCAGGGATTTCGGATCTCGGGAACAAAGTTAAAGTTAAAGCATCTTCAGGAGAGTCTTCGGTAGATAAAGAAAGGATTAAAAGGAGAATTACGGGTTTAATAAAACTTCAGAAAGGCATCCCCATAAACAAATTCGCGCTCGCATTAAATAAATCAGAGCAATTTGCCGAAAATATCATCTATGAACTGGTTGCGGAAGGAGTCGAGGGAGAACTCGTTGAAGGCGTGTTTAAATTTTCGGGCGATGCCGAAGAGGTACTCTCTGTCTTGTTTGAATTGATAGATAAAATATAGACTAGTTTTTTTAATAATTTTATACATATTGTATAAATAGGATTTCTTTCTATTCTTTGATTAAAATATATCAGAGTATAAAAAAATGGATGAAAAAACAAAAGATTTTATTCGGTAAACTTACCACAAAACAATTGCAACGTTTGATGCCGAATATCTTGGCGAAACATTATCCCAAGCGGGAATAGATACTACTGATCCTGAAGATATTGCACTTCTTCGAGAACTTGACGAATATTATGGGATTTACTAATGTTTTTCAAGAATATTTAGAAATAGCTATTAATCAACTTACGCATCATTCATTCTTTTTTTTCTATGCTAACATTAGATATATTCGCTAAATCCCATCCTGCGATTTTTTATCAACATTGTAGATGGATTTTTAGATCATTCACGTCACTAAATTGTCACATTTCGTTTTTTCCTCCAAAAATGGATCACCACTTTCACGAATTATGCATATTTGTCGACGAATTTTCTCATAAATGTCGGTTTTACGTTCTTCAATAATTATTTTTCGCATGGTTTGAGATTTTCAAACATTCATCGTAGATCGATATGCGAATATCTAAAATATGATCAATATGCTTGACATTATCATACATATCATTTGAAGATGATAATTTTTGCGGCGATAATGATGAAAAAGGTAAATATTTATATACTAGATTAAGCTAATTGATCATAATGGTAAAGTGTGAACTATTTCCCACAAAACCAAAAAAAAAATACCCAAAGTGAAAATAAAAAATGTGTAATTCTTGCTCGTGTGATAATCTTGATCGATGTTCTATAGTAGGATGTGTTTCTATAGGATTTTGTTGTCCAAGATGTGAGCTCTATAACGAATCACTTGATTGCATTCGATCGCAAGTGCGTGTAAAAAGAGTTAATCCTGCTCTTACTGCACATCTTGAGGTCTTGAATGCGTAAAAAAGAGGTGAAAATCATGTGTAATCATTGTCAATGTAGTAATGATATGTATGATAGATGTTCGATAGTAGGTTGCATGCCCATTCATTTTTGTTGTGATCAATGTGTGGGTTATGAATTAAGGCATTCTTGTGAGCATTATCAGTTGGACATTTCGAAATTGGATCCAAAACAGCATATCCATGTTACTGCAAATATGGAAAATAAAACTGAAGAGAAAAGTGAAGAAGTCACTCTAATTATAAACAAGAGGTAATTCTCATGTGTAATAGTTGCAATTGTGATGCTTACGATCGTTGTTCCATCGTAGGATACATGCCTGTTGGGTTCTGTTGTTCAAAGTGCGTGTTATATGATGAACATCATACCTGCCTGAAAACGAAAGCAAAACCTGAAAATGTTAATGCGGAGGGAGAGATTGAAGAGGCTGATCAGTTCCATCCGATTAGCACCACGATTGAGGATGGCTTATTGAAAGTGGTAATAAGAAAAAAAGATAGCGAAATCCCAATTGTGATTGATATTCAAAAACAATTAGATTCGAAATAGAGCAATTTAATATATTAAATGAAATTAGGGAGAGAAATTCAGCTATATATCTTTAATTTGATAGTTCATAATCTGGAAAATTGTGGATAATTGAAATTAGAGATATCATTGTGATATATTTATTTCATAAAGATGAAAATTATTTCGAAATTTTATAAAAAATTTAAAAGTGTGTTATATTTAAGAAATTTAAGGAAAAAAATGCTTTTGATAACACGACAATAATGTAAAAAGATTTCCTTCAAATTAATGAAAAAAAATTAGGATAATTATAATGAGTGTAATAAATTACGAGTTTAGGAATGAAGTGCTCAAGCATAATGCATCCTTGAGTTATTGTTACCAATGTTCAACTTGTTCTGGTGGATGTCCCGTGGCTTTACTTACTGAGGGTAAGTATAATCCTAGGAAAATAATTGAAGAAGCAATATTAGGGTTAAAGGATAAATTAATTGAGAGTCAGGATCCTAATCCCTGGCTATGTTCGACTTGTCAAAAATGTGTTGAGTTGTGTCCTCAAAAGGTTGAATTGACGGAGATATTTACTTTGGTAAAGAATTTATGTTTTGAAGAGCAGAAATTTCCTGAAGCATTTTACTCCCAGGGTAAAGCAGTGTTTGATAATGGAGTTGCTATTCCTTATTCAAATTCAATCATTGCGAGACGCAAAAAACTAGGTCTTCCCAAGATTAAAGTCGCTTCAGTGGAAGAGATTCAAGTATTACTGAATGAGACAAATTTTGACAAAAACATCTTGAGGGGGACAGAATAAAATGGCGTACGATTTATTTTTAGGTTGTGTTATTCCAGCAAGATTACCTTATTTAGAGGTGTCTTCAAGAAAAATTTTTGAAAAGCTTGGTATAGAATTACGAGATGTTGACGGATTTAGTTGTTGTCCTGATCCTACTGGGATTGAGCTAATTGACCACGAAACATGGTTAACTTTGGGTGCAAGGAATTTAAGTTTGTGTGATAATAATGGAGGAGTCGTATCTTTCTGTTCTGGATGCGTTGAAACATTGAAAGGTGTTAATTATTTTATTAATAAGGATGTAAACGCAAAAGAACAAGTTAATAAACATTTAAAAAAGATTGGAAAGGCATATGAGGGTAAAACTGAGGTAAAACACTTTGCTCAAGTCCTTTATGAAAACTTAGATAAAGTAAAAAAAAATTTAGAAAAACCCTTGGAAGGATTTAAGGTTGCGGTTCATTACGGTTGCCATTATTTAAGACCTTCGGAGATTATTAAATGGGACGATCCCTTTGAACCAGTGACATTGGATGAAATCGTGAAGGCATTGCAGGCGGAATCCGTAGATTATGAGCAAAAAATGGAGTGTTGCGGAAATCCTCTTGAAAAATCAGATAAAGATTTATCTCTGCAAATGATAGACAACAAATTGAAAGCAATTCAAGAAGCTGGTGCAAACTGTGTTGTTGTTGTATGTCCTGCTTGTTATCAGCAATTTGAGTATAATCAAAAAGAACTTAATAAGAAGAATAATTCAGAATACAATATTCCGATCTTTTACTTATCAGAACTGATAGCTTTGTCATTTGGGTTTAAACCAGAAGAATTAGGATTTAACTTTCATCGCATTAAACCAAGCGAATTATTCGAAAGTATAGGATTTGATGTTTAATCTCTATTAATAAATAAAAATAAAAATAAAACTAATAATAAGTGAAGAAAATTTGGAGAAAAATTCAAAGACTGCCTTAGTTATTGGTGGGGGGATTGCAGGAATTCAAGCAGCATTGGATTTAGCAGGTATGGGAATACATGTTGATATGGTGGAAAAAAAACCGTGTATTGGTGGAAAAATGGCACAATTAGATAAGACTTTTCCAACAAATGACTGTTCAATATGCATCTTAGCGCCAAAATTATCTGAATGCTTCAGACATCCTAATATTACACTCCATTCATATTCAGAAGTTCAAAAGGTGAAAGGTTCAGCAGGAAATTTCTCAGTTGAGATTTTAAAACATGCTCGATACGTTAAAGAGAGTGAATGCATTAATTGTGGATTGTGTACTGAAAAATGTCCAATGAGGGTTGAAGATGAATTTGATCGTGAAATAAGAAAGCGAAGGGCAATTTACATGTATTATCTTCAAGGAGTCCCTGCAGTCATGACGATTGATAAAGAAAAATGCTTATGGTTTACTAAAAATGCTTGTAGGATATGTGAAAAAACATGTGAAAGAGATGCGATTGATTTTGAACAACAAGACCAAACAATTACCTTGAATAATGTTGGTTCTATAGTGGTTGCCACGGGATATAATTTAGTTGAAGATATTGAGACTGAAGCATTAAATAGTTATGGTTATGGTAAATTCAGAAATGTAGTTACTGCATTAGAATTTGAACGAATGGAATGTGCTTCTGGACCTCAAGGTGGTCATATTAAACGATTTTCGGATGGAGAAACCCCAAAAAAGATAGCATTTTTGCAATGCATAGGTTCTCGTTCAGATCGATTTGAGAAATATTGCTCTTCAATATGTTGCATGTACACCACGAAAGAGGCTATGATTGCTTATGAACATGATAATAGTCTGGAGTCTTATGTATTTTATATTGATATGAGAGCGGGTGGAAAAGGATTTCAATCTTTCCTTCGTAGAGGAGCCTCAGATTATAATATCAATTATATTAAAAGCAAGATTGCTCAAATTGATATTGATAAAGATGAAAATCCGATTATTGTATATGAGGATTATGAAGATGGTAAAATTAAACAAATTCAGGTTGATCTTGTAGTTTTGGCTACATGTATAATTCCACCTGATGGAATTGAGAATTTAGCTGAAATTTTAGATATTGAATTAAATGATTACAATTTCATAAAAACAACCCCATTTATACCAGTAGAAACGAGTAAAAATGGAATTTTCACATGTGGATGTGTTCATGAACCTATGGATATTCCGCGTTCTGTAGCTGAAGCAAGTGGAGCAGCAGCAAGAGCAGCAGAAGTTATTAGAGGAGTGTAGAATTATAATGGTTGAAGAAGAAAAAAAGGAAGAAGATGTTAGAGTAGGAGTCTTTATATGTCATTGTGGTTCTAATATTGGAGGATTAATTGACTGTAAGGGCTTAGCTGAGTATGCAGGTACGTTACATGGTGTTGCTCATAGTGAGGATAATTTATATACGTGCTCTGAAACTGGATTAACAGCTATCAAGACTGCTATTAAAGAAAATAATCTAAATCGCGTAGTTGTGGCGTCATGTACTCCACGAACTCATGAACCTTTATTTCGGGAATGTATTTCTGAAGCTGGCTTGAATCCCTACTTGTTTAATTTCGTTAATATTAGGGACCAATGCACTTGGGTTCACATGAAGGATCCAGAGGGTGCCTATGCTAAAGCTGCAGATTTAGTTAAAATGGGTGTAGCGAAAGCGGAAAAGCTTAAACCTTTGGATATGATAAAATTAGATATAAATCCTATTGGTCTAGTTATTGGTGGAGGAGTCACTGGTATGAGTGCCGCACTTAATTTAAGCCGGCAAGGATTTAAAACTTATTTAGTAGAAAGAGATGATCGTTTAGGTGGGAGATTAAATAATTTATATAAGCTATTTCCATATGATATTGAAGCATCCGTTCTTTTAGATAAGCTCATTACAAATCTCAATAATTCTCCAAATCTAGAAATTTTATTATCAACAAAGATCACAAATATCGACGGATTTGTAGGTAACTACGAAATAGAGCTTCTCCAAAATGGTAAGGATGTGAACCTAAAGGTAGGGATTATTATTGTAGCTGTTGGTTCTTCAATCCTCGATCCACAAGGATTATTTAAGTATGATGGACAAAAAATCATTACTCAATATGAATTGGAGCCAAAACTGAAGAATAAGCAAATCAAAGCCAAAGAAGTGGTAATGATTCAATGTGCTGGTTCTCGGAACGATAAAAGACCCTATTGCTCCAGTGTTTGTTGCATGACGGCTCTCAAAAATGCCTTAATTATTAAAGAAAAAAGTCCAGAAACGCACATTTCTATACTTTTTAGAGATTTATATACTCCTGGAACAGAATATGAAGAATATTATAGAAAGGCTCGAGAAGAAGGTATTCTTTTTATTAGATATGATGAGGATAGAAATCCGATTGTTGAAGAAAACCATATTAGAGTCTATAATGAATATATGGGAGAAGAAATGCTCATCCCTTATGATCTTTTAGTGTTATCGACCCCTTTAGTTGCAAATTCAGATAATAAGGATCTTGCTCAGATGCTAAAAGTGCCAACAGAGAGTAATAATTTCTTTCTTGAAGCACACGTAAAATTAAGACCAAGTGATTTCGCCACAGATGGCGTATTTATTGGGGGATCTGCAAAATGGCCCGTAGATATCACTGAATCTATAGCACAGGGATATTCAGCAGCCTCCCGAGCGAGTACTATTCTTTCTCATAATACTATTGAAGTAGAAGGGTCCACTTCAAATTTACCAGTATATAATAAAAAATTATGTACTGGTTGTGAAATATGTATAAAAGTGTGTCCATTTCATGCAATAATTAAAAATGAAGATGATGAAATCGAGATAATCGAAGCGCTTTGTAAAGGATGTGGAGTTTGTGGAGCTACATGCACGAATCAAGCAATAGTGATAAGGCATTTTACCGATGATCAAATAATGTCTGAAATACTTGCATATGGAGGGAAATAAAATGAGTTTTGAACCGAAATTATTAGGATTTTTGTGTAATTGGTGTTCTTATGCAGGAGCTGATTTGGCAGGAGTCAGTAGAATTCAATATCCTCCAAACATGAGAGTAATAAGAGTAATGTGTAGTGGTCGAATTGATCCTAAGTTTATTATTCAAGCTCTCGAGTTAGGAATTGATGGAGTTTATGTCATGGGATGCCATCTCGGAGATTGTCATTATCTTGAAGGAAATTATGAAGCCGTAATGAAGTTTGAAATGACTCAAGAATTCCTTAAACTTGTAGGTCTTGATAATAGAATTAGATTAGATTGGGTTTCCGCTTCTGAAGGCGTGAGATATGGAAATGTTGTATCTAAATTCGTGAATGATATCAAAAAATTAGGACCATCGCCTCTAGGTGGAGATTCTCCTGATAAGGAATTAATTAATAAAGTAAGAGCTATTAAGTTAGCAGCGGGGAGTAATAGAATGCGAGCTTTGGTAGGTAGAGAAAGGAAAATTACTGAGGAAGAGAATGTCTATGGTGAAAAATACCCTTTAAAAAAATATAAGGAAATAATGTCTCAAGCCATAAAAGAAGAATTCGATCGCCATCGAATACTAATTGCTTTAGAAGATGAATCAAAATCGGTAAAAGCCTTAGGTTCTGAACTGAAAATTGATCCAAGTATAATTCTAGAACATATGTTGATTTTAAAAAGTCGTGCTCAGGTTGACTTTCAAGAAATTATTAAAAATACACCAATTTATATGAAGATGTGAGAGGAGAGAATAATGGATAAAGTCGGAGCTGTAATGATTGTAGGAGCGGGAATAGGAGGGTCGCAAGCTTCCCTAGATTTAGCAGATTCGGGTTATAAAGTATATTTGATTGAGTCTTCCACTAGTATTGGAGGAGTGATGGCTCAACTCGATAAAACTTTCCCGACTAATGATTGCGCCATGTGTATTGTTTCACCTAAATTAGTTGAAACAGGTCGTCACCAAAATATTGATTTGAGCATTAATTGTATAATAGAGAATGTTAGTGGTGAAGCAGGTAATTTTACCGTCAAGGTGAGAAAGAAATCGTTATTTATTAACCCGAAAAAATGTACAGGATGCGGAGTTTGCGGTCGTGAATGTCCAATTGAAGCAATCGATTTATTTAATGAAAAGTTAGCTAAATATGGGGCAACCTCAGTAAAGTATCCACAGGCAGTACCCTTACTCTACGCAATTAATAGAGATGCTTGTATTGGTTGTGGAATATGCTATGGTGTGTGTAAAGCTAAAGCAGTGGAGTATGATCGGGAAGATGAAATTGTGGATATAAATGTGGGAGCAATAGTTTTATCACCCGGTTTTGATGAATATGTCCCCAAGGAAGCGAATCTCTACGGTTATGGTAAATATAAAAATGTTGTTACTAGTATTGAATTTGAAAGAATTTTAAGTGCGAGTGGTCCATACTCTGGAAGAGTTCTTAGACCTTCAGATGGGGATATTCCTGAAAAAGTGGCATTTTTGCAATGTATAGGTTCTCGGGATAATTCGGGAGTGGGGAAGCCTTACTGTTCCTCAGTCTGCTGCATGTATACAGCAAAAGAGGCTGTAATCGCTCATGAACACATGCATCAAATAAAACCTACAATTTTTAGCATGGATGTTAGAGCTTATGGTAAAGATTTTGATAAATATATTATACGTGCTCGGGAACAATATGGAGTTAAATATATCAGAAGCAGAGTTTCATCAATAAAGGAAGTACCCGAAACGAAAGATTTAAGATTGAAATATGAAACCCAAGATGGAAAAATAATTGAAGAAGATTTTCATATGGTCGTACTTGCTGTAGGATTAAATCCTCCTAATGATGCAAAAAATCTTGCTGATAAATTTGGAGTGGAATTAAATCAGTACGATTTTGCAAAAACAGATCTGTTTAATCCAGTCCAAACTACAAGACCAGGAATATTTGTTTGTGGTGCATTTTCTTCTCCAAAAGACATCCCCGACACGGTAACACAAGCCAGTGCAGCTGCTGGATGTGTAAACCAACTTCTTTATGAGAAAAAAGGGACTTTAATAACTGAAAAAACTTTACCTCCCGAAATCTTTGTAAGTGGCCAACCACCTAGGATAGGTGTCTTTATTTGTCATTGTGGTATAAATATTGGAGGTTTTTTAGATGTACCAGAAGTTACAAGATATGCAAAAACCTTGCCTAATGTAGTGATGTCAGACCGAAACCTATATACATGTTCTGCTGATACCCAAACTATTATAAAGGAAAAAGTTCAAGAGTATAATTTAAATAGAGTTATTGTCGCGTCTTGTACTCCTAGAACACATGAACCATTGTTTCAAGAGACGATTAGAGAGGCAGGATTAAATAGATACCTTTTCCAAATGGCAAATATTCGGGATCAATGCTCTTGGGTCCACATGAATGATTGGGAAGCTGCCACAGAGAAGGCAAAGGACCTTGTTCGCATGGCTGTTAATAAAGCTAGACAAATAGAACCAATCGATAGAATCAAGTTAAGTGTGACTCCCAAAACTCTTGTAATAGGAGGGGGGATTAGTGGAATGGTTGCAGCACTAAATTTCGCAAGTCAAGAATATGAAACATACCTTGTGGAAAAAGAAAAGGAGTTGGGAGGTTTTGCAAAACATATTTACCACACCCTTGAAGGAGCAGACATTCAAGCTTATTATAAGGAATTAATTAATAAGGTTAAAACACATAAAAATATTCATGTATTTACTGAAGCTCAAATTGAAAATATAGATGGATATATAGGCAATTTTAAATCTTCAGTTATTTATGGAGAAAATAAAGAAAGAGCAGAATTCACTCATGGAGTTGTGGTTGTTGCTACTGGAGCTAAGGAATATCAACCAAAAGAATTTCTTTTTGGGCAAAATAAAAATGTTATCCTTCAATCTGAATTTGAAAGAATTCTAAATGAGACGGATCAAATCAAAAATAAAAAATCTGTTGTAATGATCCAATGTGTTGGATCAAGAAACGATGAACACCCATACTGTAGTAAAATGTGTTGTGCTGAAGCGATAAAAAATGCCATATTGGCTAAAGAGTTGAATCCTGCCTTAGAAGTAACAGTTTTATTTCGAGATATTAGAACTTATGGGTTTAAAGAACAATATTATCGCAAAGCCAGAGAATTAGGAGTTATATTTATTCAATATGACGAGAATGATCCTCCTAAGATCAGTCCTGATCTAAAAGTGGAAATTCATACTCCAAGGCATGATAAATTATACATTCATGCTGATTGGTTAGTTTTAAGTGCGGGAATATATTCAGATCGAGAAGAGAAAGAGGAATTAGCAAAAATGCTTAAAGTACCTTTAAATGATGATAACTTCTTCTTAGAAGCACACGTAAAGTTAAGACCTGTTGATTTTGCAACGGAGGGTGTTTTTGTAGCGGGAACGGCACATTGCCCTAAAACCATAGAAGATTCCATATCTCAAGCAAATGCAGCTGTTTCAAGAGCTTGTACAATCCTTTCTAAAGAAGAAATTGAAGCAGAAGGAAAAACAGCTAGAATTGATATAACACGTTGTATTGGTTGCGGAATGTGTATTGAAAATTGTGCATATAATGCCATTGAATTAATTGAAGATAGAAGATTCGGCACAGTAGCATCTATTAATCAAGCTTTATGTAAAGGATGTGGCGCATGTTCCGGAAATTGTCGGTGCTCTGCAATAGATATACTAGGCTTTACAGGTGGACAAATATTTGAAATGATAACTGGGAGGATCTAAAAATGACAATACAAACAGAAGAGTCAAATTCTAAAAGTGAAGAATGGAAGCCTAAAATTATTGCATTCTTGTGTAATTGGTGTAGTTATGCGGGTGCTGACCTTGCTGGTGTTAGTAGAATTCAATATCCTCCAAATATAAGGATCGTCCGGGTTCCATGTTCTGGCAGAGTTAATCCTTACTTTATTATTAAAAGTTTAACAGATGGATGGGATGGAGTGTTAATATCAGGTTGTCACCCCGGTGATTGTCATTATCTGACTGGGAATTTAGTTGCTCGAAGAAGGTTTGCTATATTAAATGAATTATTACAGTTCTTCGGTATCGAACCGGGAAGAGTTAATTTTATGTGGGCTTCTGCTGCAGAAGGGGAACGTTTTGCTATGTTAGTTAGGAAAGCCACTCGTATCGTTAAAGAATTGGGTCCGAATAAAAAATTTGAAAAAAAATGGTGAGAATTATGGGAATAGACACGGAAAATCAAGAAATTCAAAATATGATTAGGAAAATTTCATCGGAATTATTTAAAGAGAATAAGGTTGATGTTATAATTGGGTATACGAAAGGAACGCTACCTCTAATGGCTCAACCCATTGTTATAAAAAAAGAAGAGGAAGTCGAAAAATTAATCTGGAACAATACTTGTTATGTTAATTTAGCAAGGTATTTAGTTCCGAGAATTCCAAAATTTGTCGATGCCGAAAAAGGGAATTTAAGAGTTGGAGTGGTCTCTAAAGGATGTGTAGGAAGAGCCTTGATACATCTCGCTTCAGAAAATCAATTAAATCTAGAAGAGATTAAAATCATTGGATTTTCATGTAATGGAATTATTAACAGACAAAGAATTGAACAAGAAATTGGGCAGAAAGAAATTCGAGAAATGTTTGTTAAAGATGATAAAATTTATGTCAAGGGCAAAGATTTTGAACAGAGTTTTCCATACGAGGAATATTTAAATGAATTATGCAAAACATGTAAAGTGAAAAAGCCTCCAATTATTGCGGATTTACCTGATGCATGTGTAGGTGAATGTCAAGAATATTCTTCAATATCAGACGATTTTAATGATGTCTCTGAATTTGAATTAAAAACCTCCGAAGAAAAATGGGAATATGTAAAAAATAGCTTAGAAATCTGTACTAGATGTTATGCTTGTAGAGAGGCCTGTCCCATGTGTTATTGTAATTTATGTTTTGTCGATCAGAATAAACCTGTTTGGTTTGGGAAAACAACCGACATCTCAGACATCATGGTTTTCCATTTAATTCGCGCGATGCACATGGCAGGTAGATGTGTAGGTTGTGGAGCCTGTAGCAGTGTATGTCCAGTGGGAATTGATTTATATTTAATTAATAGAAAGTTAGAAGAAATTGTAAAGAAAAGATATAATTTTACTTCAGGATTAGATCCCAAAATATCACCTCCAATGATGAGTTTTACAATGGAGGATTCAGAAGAATTTATGCTGGAGGAAGATTAAGGATGGATAAAAAAATACTGCTGAAAGATCAAATTGCTAGGCTATACAGTGAACTGGAAAATGAATATAATTTTTTCGCTCCAGTTAATGAGAAAGGGAATATTATTTTTAAAAAGATCTCCGATCCAAAAGAAATTAGACTTGATTACCTTAATTCAAAAATCCCTCCTAAAGATGTGCTTTTCCCAAAGATGGAAACGATTTTTGAATATCGATATGAAGGAAAGGAACTGGTTATAACCGAAAGGAAAGATTTGGATGATAAGATATTAATATTTGGCGTTAGACCTTGCGACGCTTTTAGTTTTAAATTACTTGAGGATTTTTTTGCTTCTGGAAAGGAAAAAGATGAAATCTTTTTGAAAAAACGTGAAAACACAACTATAGTAAGTTTGGGATGTAATAGTCCTCGACTCTCCTGTTTTTGTACTTCTGTGGGTGGTCACCCTTTCTCAAAGGATAATATCGATATCTCCATGGTTGATCTTGGTGAGAAATATTTAGTAGAAGCTAATACTGAAAAGGGGATTAGTTTTCTTCAAAAATTAGCATGGTTATCAGATGCTAATAAAAAAGAGATTAAAAAAGCTGAAGATCTATCTAAAGAAGCTGAAGAATCATTTACCACTAAATTTAATTTTGATTTGGTTACGGAAATTTTGAATGAAAATTATGACCATCCTGTCTGGCAAGAAATAAGTGAAACTTGTATTGGATGTAGTTCATGTACATTTTTATGTCCAACTTGTACATGTTTTGATGTGATTGACGAAGAGGATAAATATAATAATCGGGGAAGAAGAATTAGGATTTGGGATACTTGTCAATCTTGTCTGTATCGACTTGAGACAAGTGGTCATAATCCTCGCCCAGAAAAAGTACAGAGGTGTAGGAATCGAATCATGCATAAATTTAGTTATTATCCGTCAAATTATGATTGTCTTGGATGTGTTGGATGCGGTAGATGTATTGAAGCATGTCCAGTTAATAATGAACTCAGAATCATTATAGATAAAATTACTGATATTGAAAAAGAAAAGAAAGGGGAGAAAGTTAGTGCCTAATCCATATATACCAATGCTTACGAAAGTAAAATCTATAGTCTCAGAAAATAAAGTAAATGATATAAAAACTATAGAACTTGAATTTATAAAGGATGATGAATATGCCAAATTTGATTATATTCCGGGTCAATTCTCAGAAATAAGCATAATGGGAAAAGGAGAATGCCCTATTGGAATCGCATCATCACCAACAGAAGAGGGTTCAATTAAATTTACCATTAAAAAAATGGGGACGGTCACTTCAGAATTTCACAATTCTGAAATTGGAGATATCGTTGGTGTTAGGGGGCCCTTAGGAAATGGTTGGCCTATAGATGAAATGAAAGGAAAAAATATAGTTGTCATTGGAGGAGGTTTTGCTTTCTCAACCTTGCGTTCTCTCTTGTTATATGTGTTGGAGGAAAAAAATCGAAAAGAATATGCGGATATCACGGTAATTTATGGAAATAGAAATGTCGGAGAAGTTTTATATCGTGAGACACTGGAAGAATGGGAAAAAAGGAAGGACTTAAAATTAGTTTTAACTATTGATCAAGAAGAGGAAGGGTGGACTCATGAAGTAGGTTTTGTTGCAGCTATTGTTAAAAAAGTTGCTCCATCTCCAAGTAATGCAGTAGCTGTTATATGTGGTCCCCCAATCATGATTCGAACAGCAGTGGCAGAGCTAGTTGGTTTAGGTTGGAAAGATGAACAAATTTTGAACAGTTTAGAAGCAAGAATGAAATGCGGAATAGGTAAATGTGGAAGATGTAACATTGGGGATAAATTTATCTGCACGGATGGACCTGTATTTTCTCTTGCGGAATTAAAAAAAATGCCAAATGATTATTAAAATTAAAAATTAAAAAAAATATGGTGTAAAATTAATGGTTGAAGAGTTAATGCCAAAATCTTTTGAGGATTTGATAAAAGACGTTCACGAACTTGGAATCTGTGGAGAATGTGGAGGATGCGTGAGTTTTTGCTCAGCCCACGAGATAAAAGCAATCGAGATGTCTGAATCTGGTCCTCCAAGATATTATAATAAGGATAATTGCTTAAAATGTGGAATTTGTTATTTAATTTGCCCCCAAACTCACGTGTTAGATAAGGAGTTAAATGAAAAATACGCATATAAAGTTTCCATAGGTAATTGGATGAAAATTACATCGATTCAAGCTAATTCGAAAGAAATTTTAGAAAATGCGACTGATGGAGGTGGCGTTACTGCCATTCTCAGTTATTTATTAGATCATAATTTAATAAATGGGGCAATAGTTTCTAAAAAGGAGGGACCATTTAATCGGGTACCCTTCTTTGCAACTACTAAAGAAGAATTAATTGAAGCCGCAGGATCTCATTTTGATTTATCTCAAGGCGTTGTTGGTTTAGAAAACTATAATACTTTCATTCCAACAATAACTAAATTAAAAAAAGTCGTCAGCTCGGATATGATGAACATTGCGGTCGTCGGGACACCTTGCCAAATCATGTCTATTAGGAAAATGCAAGAATTGAGTATTTTACCAGCACATATAATAAAATATACTTTAGGACTATTTTGTAATTTAAATTTTTCCTTCAATATTGAAGGAAGAAAAGAATTGGAAGAAAAATTCAACTTCTCATTCAACGAAGTCGAAAGCATGAATATAAAAGAAGATTTGATATTAACCCTTCAAAATCAGAAATCTATTCACATCGATTTTAATGATTTGGGAAGGATTACTAGAGCAGCATGTTATGCATGCCGAGACTTTTCCAACGTTTATGCAGATATATCATTTGGAGGTTTAGGGTCTCAAGATGGATTCACCACTACGTTGATAAGGACTAAAATTGGTAATGAAATTTACACTAATGCTTTAAAAGAAGGATACATAAAAGAACTAAATAAATTTAACACTTCCATCAAAAAATCAGAGATGTTAGCTAAGGTAATTAGTTTTGGAAAAAGAAAATACGAAAGATATGCAAAAGCTCTAAAAGAACGAGAAAAATTGGATTGATTTTAGCTCAATTTCTTACCTTTTGTTTTATTTCCCTATCATACTTGTTTCAATATCTACAATTTTTTTATGTGGAACCCATCGACTTATAATCTCGACTTGTAACTCACATACAATATTTCTTATTCTATATTCTTCAAGAAAAATATAGTCAAAAAAGAAAGAAAATAAAAAACTTTAGTTAAAAAAATTTATTTAAAGTTGGTTAAGGAGATTCTCCGATTAGAAGCAGCGGTGAATAACCTGAGGCCCCATCTCTTTATATTCCCTACGCGTAACCCACATTCGGTGGAAAGTCTTTAAGGAGCTTAAGATTGACCCGCCAATCCATACGGAGTACATACGTTCTGGAGGTGCAATGATTTTAACATCAACAGATTCTGGAATCTGTTCTTTTATCTCCTTAGTCAAGCGTTCTTTAATTCCTGGGAACATGGTAGACCCGCCAGAAAGCACGATGTTGCTATAAAGATCTCGGCGTAAATCAACATCACACTCTGAAATGGCTCCAACAATAACATCATCTAAAGGTTCTAATTCTTTCCCTATTACAGATGGGTTAAAGAAGCATTCAGGTGCTAAAAATCGTTCTACACCGACATTAATGGTCTCACCGTCAGGAAGCATATAACTTTTCTCCATTCCAGCGACTTTTTTGCTCAACATCATTTCTTTTTCTGGGTCTATGGCACAATAGCATAGCTTCTCCTTTATATCTCTCACAATCTCTTTTTCTGCTGAGGTTGTGAATGAATAGCCTTTTTGTCGGAGTAATCTTTGTAAATATGTGGTGATATCTCGCCCAGCGAGGTCTATTCTTTGGATCGCGTGGCTTAATGCAAAACCTTCAAAGATAGGTACGACGTGAGAAACACCATCTCCAATATCTATAACGCATCCAGTTGTACGCCCAGAAGCATATAGAGACAAGACTGCTTGCATTGCAACATATAGCGCGGGAACGTTGAAAGTTTCAAACATAATTTCAGCCATTTTTTCCCGATTGGGTCTTGGATTTAATGGAGCTTCAGTTAATAGAACGGGATGTTCACTTGGGTCGATTCTTAAGTCGGTGTAGAAAGTATAGTGCCAGATTTTTTCCATTGCTGTCCAATCTTCGATGATACCATGTTCTACAGGGAACATTAATTTTAAGACACCCTTGAGTTGCATTGCTTCTTCACCGATATAATATTCTCGAGTATAATGTTCGACATCTGTCATTATGGACTCATATTTTGGGTATCCAATGAGAGTTGGGAACACTGATCGAGGTTGATCTTCACCAGCGAAACCATTTTTAGAGATACCAGTACCATTATCAACAACCAAGGCTTTGGCATTTAAAAAAGATTCTTCTTCTGCCATATTTCGTTTTCAGCTCTTATTTTTAATTATTATTTGTTTGAGTTAATTTATATAAAAATTCTTATTTTAATACCAAACGGAATTTTGATTATTTAATTTTAACTCGTTTTTGTGATTACAATCTTGGTGATAACAAATTAAGATTAAAAATATAATCGGTTAAATAAATATAAATGTTGAGAAACCAAAAAAATTTTTTAGGTTCAATATGGATAACATTATTAATTTAATTGTTAACACAATTGGATCTATTTTGAACTAACAAATATGTTTAATGATACTTTTATTTAAAAAGCCAAAATTTAATTTATGAGAGAAGATATATTGTAATAGAAAAAGCACTAGAAACTATTCAAGCAGGATATCAAAATGGCAGAGACAGATATTAAGGCAGTTCAGAAAAGAATCAGTATTTTGGAGAAAGAGAATAGAGTTCTCAAGCAAGAGATTGAGTCTTATAAGCAATATGTTGAAAATTTGAAAGCAAAACCTCTTATAATTGGTTCCGTTGAGAGAATTTTGAATGATGGGAGAATCGTTGTCTCACACTCTCCAGGTAATCGGGTATTACTTCCTGCAAGTTCATTGATTGCCCCAGTTGCAGGTGACTCTGTGACATTACACGGTCAAACTTTTCAGATAATAGAAATTCTTTCCCGGAAGATTAGGGGGAGAGTTGCATCAATGGAATTGATCGAGATGCCTATTGAGACTTTTGAAGATATAGGGGGATTAGATGACCAGATCCAAGCCATACGAGAAGTTATTGAATTACCTTTACTACATCCGGATCTCTTTGAGAAGATCGGTATCGATCCTCCTTCGGGAGCTCTTCTTTCTGGACCTCCTGGAACAGGTAAGACTTTATTAGCAAAAGCCATTGCTAATTCTACTCATGCTAGATTCATTCATCTTGTAGGATCTGATTTAGTTCAGAAGTTTATTGGAGAGGGTTCTCGAATGGTTCGAGAGGTTTTTGTTTTAGCCAAGGAGAACATTCCAGCAATCATTTTCATAGATGAGATCGATGCGATAGCTGTTAAGCGAACGGATGATGTGTATAAAGGTGATAGAGAAGTACAACGAACTTTCATGCAATTATTGAGTGAATTAGATGGTTTTGCGAACACGGAAGGGATAATGTTTTTAGCAGCAACAAATCGAGAAGACGTACTAGATCCAGCAATATTAAGACCGGGTCGTTTCGATCGAATAATCAGATTTAATTTACCTAATGAAGTTGCGAGATTAATGATACTTAAGATTCACACTCGAAGGATGAATTTAAAAGGGGTGGACTTGAATATCATTGCGAAAAAAACTGATGGTTTTAGCGGAGCTCAATTAAAGGCTTTATGTACGGAATCAGGAATGCTTGGTCTCAGAGAAGGAAAGACGGAAGTAACTCAAGAATTATTTGAGAAATCTATTGTTGAATTCTTAGATGAGGAGCATTCCATTAAGGAATATATTTATACCTGATTAAGGAGTAATTTGAGATCATTATTTTTTTAAAAACGATCTATTAAGTTCATAGAGTTTATTAGCATATCAATAGAGAGATAAATCTCCTTAGATATCTCCCTTACGGGTTGTAAGTTTTTAAATAGTCATCAATCCATAGATCCATTAAAATTTCATCATAATATTTACTTTCCATGTAGAATTGTTTCTTTCTAACGCCAACTTCTTTGAAGCCAATTTTCTGGTAGAGTTTAAGTGCTCTGTCATTATTCAAGAAGCTCGATAGGATTATTTTTTCCTTATAATTTAGTTTTTTCGATTCCCGAATCGCAGTATCAATTAGATGATATCCAATTCCTAAATCTCTATAAGCTTTTTTAACGATAATCCCTAATCGACCTACGTGATTAGCCGCATCCCATTCCAGATTAGATATTTCGCATTGCCCGATAACAGCTTGCGGACCCTTTAACTGGGGATCAATTGCTACAATACAGATTTCTTTGTCACGTTTTAATGTATCATACCAATTCTGTTTTTCAAATTGAGATCTAACCGGAAAAAATACGGGTAGATAAATTCCTTCATCAACTACTTCATTAAAATTGTTCCATACTCCATCGGTATCTGATTCTTTAACATGACGAATGAGTATTTTTTCACCGTTTTTTATCTCAATAACTTGCTTCATAAGGTGAATAAAAAATTTTATAATTAAATTCCTTATGATAATAATATGGAAGATGAAAAAGATACTGAGTCATCAAAAAAAGAGCAAGAAGAAAAGGAAAAAATCAGAGAATACATAGCAAAAGCTGTAGAAGGGAAAAAGAAAGCGGTAGCAAAAGATTTAGTTCAGTTGTCGCATGTAGAAGTGAAAAAACAAGAGGCGAGTCAAGAAACGTTAGATCTAGCTCAGACCTTGCGAGATCAATATATTGAACATGATCAATTTGAGATCCTTTCCAATGATGAGATTACGATACTTGAGTCATTCGCGGGAAAAAGATTATTTTTAAATCGAATTGCAATCGTGGTTAATCAAAGTAAAGTACCTTTAGGAATCGAACCCCTCAAGAAAGCAGAATTCGAGAAAATATTGGATAGCTTGATTTCAAAAGGATATGTTAAATCAGAGAAAGTTGGAGATAATGAAGTTTTTTTTCTCACTGAACGTGGAAATTATCGAGTCCAGTGATTTATCTGAATTAATCCTTTTTCAAAATTAATTTGTCTATTGGAATATCTTGAAATTCTCCACTAGGCATTTCACGTCTTAAGGTTAATGGAAGAATTTTAGATTTCAATTCAGCTAATGCAATTTTAATGGGATCTATAAGGTTTTTTGGCTTTTCTATCAATATAGGAGCTCCAAAACTTATTTGTAGTGCTCTAGCACCGACAATTCGAGCTCTTTCATATCTTGTGAGAAAAATTGAACCGATCTTAACATATTCTTTGACTTCTTTATATCTATTTCTTAATTCACGAGATTCTATAAAAGATGACATAATGCACTTAAAAAGGAGTAATTAGTTGATTAAATATTCTATAGAATAAAACTTTTTGGATTATGATTGAGATAAGAGGAAATCATATTGTTTAAAATATGGTGCGCAGAGAGGGATTTGAACCCTCGACCTTCGTTTATATTGAATTATTTATTCAATATATACACGGTGTGAGCGTTTAACGTTTTTATTTGATATATAAAAAAGTCGTTATACCAGTCT
>CAZBPC010000040.1:0-27375 GCA_964493715.1 uncultured archaeon | reverse complement strand
AAAAACAGATAAAAACGACTTAATTACAGAAATCTTTAAATCTAGAATTATTCTTGTAGGATCACCTACTATTGGTGGAGGGGTTCTATCGGGTGTTGCCGAACTTTTAGAGATGATTAAAGGAATGCGTTTTAAAAACAAGAAAGCTTCAGCATTTGGTTGTTATGGATGGAGCGGAGAATCAGTAAAAGTGATAACTGAACATCTCGAAAAGAGCGGCTTTTCTATAATCAATGACGGTATACGTGCTATGTGGAATCCTGATGATGAAAGTGTGGCAAAATGCATAGAATTCGGTAGAGAAATAGCTAATACTAAATAAATACTCTTTTTATTCTATTTTTTGTTTCAAAATTCTAAAAATCCAATTATATCTAAATCATCTTTTAACCACTCAACATATTCTTTTGCTATCTTATTTGATTGATCTGGTGGAAACCAAACTCGATTTAGTAATATAGTTATTTTCAAAACCTCATATTTAATTAAGATAAATTAACATAGATTTCGTGGTGATTCTAAATTAGACAGAGATTTATTTATCCCTTACCTTTTTGTCAAAAAAGGAATATATTTTGTTTAAGTAATATAAAAGGTAATATCAATTTATAACTGTGAATTTTAATTATAATAACATTAAAATTTTTTTAATAGTGTAGAATATGAGTGAAAGAAAAAGCGGAATAATCATATTAGGAATAATAGCATTTGCTGCTTTAGGGTTAGGGGGATATTCATTTATTAGTACCTTTTTTTCAAGTGAAACTCCTCCAGATAGTGGATTAATTCTAGTAGGACTATGGGAGGATCTTGCAGAGAATAAAGAATATGCTCCATACAATACGGACGCTTCTTGGCTTATTGAATTTTACAATAGTCCTTATAATAATTCTAATTATATCTCCGTAAGTAACAATAATACAACCTTTAAACTATTAAAAGAGGGTTTTTATAAAGTAAATCTCCTCTTAATGTGGGATGATATTGATGCTAATGGAATATACTGGGCATATCTTTACAGAAATGACACCTTTGAACAATGTTTTGATAGAGTTGCAATATCAGCCAATCAGAGTTCGCCATATCATCAAATTGAATCTTCTTTATTTGTAAAAAGTACTGGTTTAGATAATTTTTTTATAAGATGCTACTGTACTGGCGATACTTTATTTGGAGTGACAGTTACACAAACATTTAATCAACTATCATTTGAATACAATAAATAAGATTAAAATTTTTATTTTTTAACATCTTTTTTTTTAGGTTAAAATTCCCTTGAGTAGTCTAGTTAAACCAATAAATAATAAGGGGAAAGCAACTAAAAAGGCTATGATATTAATTCCAACACTTGGGATAGCTAATATCAATACCCCAAAAATCATAGTTAATAAACCAATTACTATTAAGATATATCGATATTGTTTACTATAATCATTATTCATAGAACCAACATATAACATTGCTAATCCTACAAGAAGAATTACTAAACCAAGAAATCTGATACTAAATACAGCAGTAGCAATAGGATCTATAGTTAAGTTAATGAAAAGAATTATTCCCACGATCAGTTCAAGAATACCAATTAAATATTTAACACGGAGCGAAGTTCCTTCCAAATTATCGTCAGATCTAACGTTTAGGATTTGAGTAATTCCAATAAATAACATGACAACAGCTAATATGACTAAAATTATAACCACAGTAGCTGCAGAATAGATCAGAAGCAATATTGAAAGAATAATTATGAAAATACCGGAAATGATATTAAAATTTTTATTACTTAAATAAACCATTTAACTTCGAACCTTTAATTTAAATAAAATTAATTAGTATATGATATCATTTAATTTGAACATTTTGTTTTTCAGGTCGTATTTTCTCACGCTCAGCAAGTTTTAGAGATAAATCCTTTTTTCGATCAGCTAATTCATTTTGTAATTTCATGATTACGTTATTTCGCTCCACGACATCCTTTTCTGTTCTGGTGAGATCCTTATTTTGAGAGAGATATTCCTCTTTTGCTTTTTCGATTTTCTCTTCCAACGCTGAAGATTTAACTAGTTTAACATAATTATTTTGTTTTTTAGCTAATTTTTCTCTTTCATTTGCAATATTTAATCTTTCATCAACTAATTTTAATCTTTCTTCTGCCATCTCTTTCTCTACTTTTGCTATTTTTTTATGAATTACGGCAATTTGTTTCTGTATTTCTGATTCTCTTTCATTATAATGGGCGTGATTTAGTTCGATTGTTAAGCCATTTTCGGAGAGTCCTAAATCATCCTTAATATCAATTTTTTTTTTTATGTATTTTTTAGTTTTTTCAAATAGTCTCTCTTTTATTTTTGCCAATTCAAATTCATTATTTGCTAGATCTTCTCGAATTTTTGCCTTTTTAAGTTCTTGTTTAGCTTCCAATTTTAAATCTTTAGCAATATTCTTTTCCCTTTTAACTAAATCGAATCCATCTTGAGCCATTTTTTCTAATTTGTTTAGATTTTCCATAGAATTGAACCTTTTAAATTTATTTTATATTTCAATCTCTAATCAAGATTATTAAGCTTTTAAATGTTTTCACATCATGTAAAAAAGAAACCAAGCAGTAAGATATCTTCTGGAACTGATCATATAACGAGAAATTGATTCAGTTCTTAATATAAATATTACCTAACTTTCTTAAGATTTCTCAATTATCTATTTTAGTTTATATAAATAGAGATATCATTAGGTTAAAATATATTAATCATATATTTAAATTTATAATACTTAGGTAAAAATATAGTGATAAAAGAATTGACTCAAGAGGTGTAAATATAGTGAGTTCAGAAAACGTTATTGTGTATTTGAATGTACTCATTTCTTCGGCAGTATTAATATTTATCATATGGGATCACTTTAAAGATGATCGCCTACTAGCAAAAGAAGTTCAAGAGTTTTACGGAGATATTGAAAATCTAATATACACGCAAATTCAAAGCGAATACTATAAAGTTATTGAGAAAAAACAAATAGAAGACACACATGAGAAGCTTGTTAATAAAACTCGAAATAAAGACATAATTCAAAATTCATATTTGAGCACTAAAATCTTACAAAATTTTGAAAAATATTCTAATTATCTTGGACTAACGATAGATAGAGAAGATTTAGCATATTTAAACAGTACAATTTATCTCATGACCTATAATGGGCTATTAAAAAAGAGAGATTTCGAAAAAAATAATGTCAATCAAGTTATAAGTTCTTTTACAGATATAAATAATGAAGAAATTTCAGATATTTCTAAATATCTTAATAGTTTAAGATTTTATTGGAATAAGAAATATTATAGGTTCCTTTTTAGACCCAAGCTGGTTCAAAAAATTAGTTTTTCTTCTCTTCTTGGCAGTTCTGCTCCTTTAGAGAAAAAAAAAGGAAAATTTCATATCAAATTAAGAAATTTATAGGTAAAAGATTATTCTTGAATTTGAGAATTAAGTCTAAAAAAGAAGTTCGATTAGAGTTAGGAGAAGAAATTATTAGTTAATATCTTAATACTATAAAAATTTATAATTTATAATAGATTATTATAATTTGTAATATTTATAAAAAAAGTTTGTGTTTCTGATGGAAAAAGAAAAACCAAAAATTTTACATACTGAGCTAAAAGGAAATATTTCAACACGTTTTGAAATTATTAAATCAGCCTTGGGTATACAAAATGATGCGGAAGTTGTACGCTATTTGATCCAAAGTTATTTTAAGGACTATCTCGAAGATCAAAAAGTGGTTGCCAGGAATGAATTAGAAGAAGATCGAGAAATTATCAAAAAGTTTATGTTAAAATATGGCGAAGAATGGAAAAAACTTGGTGAAGAGTAGTGGTATGGATTCCTTCAATTGAATATATCGAAGCATTATTTAATGATCTAATTAAAACTGGGGCTTTAATGAATCGTACTAAATTAATATCTACTCTTGATAAAGTTAAATGGGGGATTCCTTTCCAAGATACTCCAACAATATGGGATAGAGCTACAATATTGTATAAAGAAATGATAGAAGGTCATTATTTTTCCGATGGTAATAAAAGAATTGGTTCTTTGTTGGGATACATTTTTTTTTCTAAAAATGGATATGAATTTTCACTTCCTAAAGGAGAAGTGTATCAAATAACTATGGAAGTTGCTCAAGGACAGAAAAAATTTGAAGAAATTAAAGAATGGTTTAAAATTAATACGAAAAAAATATAAATTCTCCCCCTATTGCGTGAAAAATACAATGAATGTGCGGGGAATCGCATATGTTATTAGAATTTAGAAAAAAAATCAGGTTTGGGACAATAAATTGATAAGAGCCCGAGGAATTTCCTTATAATCTTTAACAGCATAAAATCTACCTCTTCCTGCTCTTGATAACTCCCGACAAGTATCAATCCCACGATCAGCATCGCTTCCAGCAGGTATACCAATAACGTGTAATTTAGGAAATTTTTTAGTTAAATATAGAGGATTAATGCCTCTAAAACGATTTTTAGGAAGAAAATATTGAAGAGATGTATAGTAAAAGATTTAATCACCTGTCATCGCTAAGGAAACAAGTCCATACTTCTTAAGTTTTTCACTTTTTATGAAATGTTGAATCATATCCTCTTGAAGATCAATTTTTTCCTTAATTCGACGTCTTGCTCTATGAATAGATAAACCATAAACATCTTCAGCAGCTTCTAATACCATTTCTGATAAAGTGGGATGGCTATGAATGGTATCTGTAATTTCGTGAACTGTAAGTCCATTCTTCATTGCTAAAGAAATTTCAGATATTAATTCAGGAGCAGCAACACCTATACAAGACGCTCCTAATATTTCATCGGTTTTTTCGTTAACATTCATCATTAAAAATCCCTCTTCCTCACCCATACACTTAGCCTTTCCAAGACCGGCATAACCAAATCGACCAGTTCTAATTTGAACGTCTTGCAACTCAAGAGATTTGGATTTAAGTCCTACTGAAGCAATTTCATATGCTGTAAAAATTGAACTTGGAACGACATTATAATCTGTTTTAACTGGAAATGTATCAAATCCACCAATACTACTTAATGCATTAAACACAGCAATATCAGCTTCATAACTTGCTACATGAGCTAACATTAACCCACCAGTAACATCCCCTATTGCATAAATTCCTCTCTCTGCAGTTTCCAAAGTCTTTTCATTTACCTGAATACTTCCTCTCCTAATTTTTATTTTTGAATTTTCAATTCCAAGATGTTCAATACACCGAATTCTTCCAATTGAAACAAGGCAAAGATCAGCATTAAAAACTCGCTTTTCTGCAGATTCTACTTGATCTTTGGGGATATTTGCATCACATGTTATAGCGTTTACGTGAGAATCAGTAGTATTAATCTCTAAAACTCTTCGATCTTCAAATACTTCAATGCCCATATCTCTAAATTTTTTTTTTAATTCTCGAGCAACAGAAGGTTCTTCCATAGCTATTATAGATGGTAAATATTCTAAGATGATCACTTTTGAGCCAAATCTGTTAAAAATATTTGCAAATTCACAACCAATTACTCCACCTCCAATAATCAAAATTGTATTTGGGATAGTCTTAAAATTATTTGAAAGAATATCATCACTGGTTAAAATTCTTTCATGATTAATATTAAAGGAGGGTACTTCCGCTGGTTTCGAACCTGTAGCTATAATTAGACGTTTAGCTTTAACTATTTTTTCGTCTTTCCCCTCAATTTTCACATTAAAAGCACTTTCAATTGATCCGCCCATTAATTTCCCACTTCCATAGGATAAATCAACCTTTCTTTGTCTTATAAGAACTTCAATATTTTCAATTAATTGATTTATTATTCGATTTTTCCGATCAACTGCTCTATTAAAATTTGGTTTTACTTCGCCATTAATATCGATTCCGTAATTAAAGGCATGATTCTTAATCTTTTCAATTAAACTTGCTGAACTATAAAGAGCTTTCGTAGAAATACACCCTCTATTTAGACAAGTTCCGCCTACTTTATCTTTTTCGATTAACATTACTTTAGCATCATATTGAGCAGCTCGAATAGCAGCATGGTAGCCCCCAGGACCTGCTCCTATAACAACAATATCATACATTTCTTCATTCATATTTTCTCTCACTTTCTCAAGTTTTCTCAATTTTCTATTATATTTCATATAAACTGAGAATTAATATCGTTAATTTATATTAATCTAGATATTTTAATATTTAACACTTATGTTAATGTATGTTTACTAAAAAATTGTCTTAAGAGTTGTCAACAAAGTGAGTTGGCACGATTCACATTATGGCTTTCGATGGTTTTTTAAAAAAGAGAGATTTTGAAAGTAATACTGTAGGATTATAAACTTAAGTTTGAGATAGAAATTCGATTAAAGCACTATTCTCTAAATTAGGAGGAGAAATCAATGATTAATACTTGATATCATAGGACCTGAAAAATTATCAGGTTCGGGATAATAAATTAATTAAAGCTCGAGGAATTTCCTTATAATCTTTAACAGCGTAAAATTTTCCTCTCCCTGCTCTCGCTAACTCCCGACAGGTATCAATCCCTCGATCTGCATCATTTCCCGCAGGTATGCCAATCACATGCAGTTTCGGAAATTTTTTAGCTAAATAAAGAGGATTAATACCTCTATTAAAATTTCCATCGCTAATGAGAATGCCAAATTTATGACGAGTTTTTTCTCTGATTTTATTAAGTTCTTTTAGTCCTTTTTCAAGCCCAATTTCGATATTTGTAAAACCAACGGCTTCAGAATCCAATATTTCATCAATTATGTTATTTACAGGTTTTTTTTGATCAATTTTCTTTAGAAGCATTGCTGTAGAATTAAATAACACTATAGCAAAGTCTTCTTTTTCCATGTTATATGCAAGAACAGATGTGGTTAAAGCAGCATTTAATAATAACCTTCCATACATGCTCCCGCTTGTATCAAGAATTAATACCACTTTCCTCTTCTGTCTTTGTCTTTTAATCCCATATATATCGTTATAGGTGAGCGTTCTTTCTAGCACTTTTAGAGGGTTATGTTGAATAGTTTCATCTAAATCAAATTCAGGCATACCAATTTTATAATTTGGTACAATTTTCTTAAAATTACCTCTTATACTTTTACTAGTAATTTTTAAGGATGTTTTAATTATGCTTTGGCGAGCTAATCTCCTAAATATGTACTTATATTTTTTCGATATAGGACGCCTAATGAAAAAATATACTTCTGCCATTGATGCAGCAGAATCTTTTGATTTTTCTGCAAAAAATTCCACGCCTTCATTACAATCCAGTGCATCAGTTGCAGCATAGACATTTGATTTAAGCAGACCCATGATTGCTTCTAAATTCTTATAATTGATTGCTAAATAAGTCAATTCCTTGATCTGTTTATAATCCAATGAATTTGCTAAATGCTCGTAATAATCTGGTTTTTTCCTGCTTTTTCTGATTATTTCGTATCTTAAAATTTCCTTATCTGGAATTCTCTCGGTTAATCTAACATAAAGGCGTTCATTCTCATTCTCTTTATTTAATGAAGAGAAGTCATCGATTATTGAAAATCCGTTTGATTCAATACAGATAGTACGATATCCGTTATAATTTCTGATTTTGATCTTGTTACTCCATCCTCTAGTTCAATTTTATTATAAAGAGACATTACAGCAGCTTCAACCCAAGCTTTAGAGCTTTTGAAGTTTTCTGATTTTAATATGATGTCTGCTAAATCGATTGCACCTCTAACAGAACTTCCTCGCATTATATTATTAGTTCTTCTTGATAGCTCAACGATTTTTTGAGAAATAAGAGCGATTTTATTACTATCCGGGCCATTAAAATGTGCTTCCTTTTTTATAATTTCGATTTCTTCTTCTGGAGATTGATATTCTAATTTGATCCAAATAAAGCGGTCTTTTATTGCTTCACCTAAAACAGTTACTCCTATATGTGCTGTGGGATTCTGGGTTGCAATGGTAAAAAAACCTTCGTTAGCCTCTATCGTTTTCAATTTAGCAATTTCAAGAATCCTCTCGTCTAATGCAGTTAGTAAAGAATTTTGGGTGCTTTCAGGCATCCTATTTATTTCATTTATAAATAAACACCCTCCTGAAAGCATAGCTTGCGCGAGGGGACCATAAATATATGATTCTTCATTGTATCCCTTAGATATCGCGAGAGGGGGATCGAAATATCCAACTAAATTATGGGGAAGTGTTTCCTCTGAACAATCGATTCTGTAGAAATTGGAATCGAAATAAGATGCTACAGCTCTTGCAATCGTGGTTTTCCCGACACCAACATCACCTTCAATTAGTACATTCTTCCCAACGGATCTAGCGATAATGATTTTCCTTATTTCTTCAGATCTTCCAATGATGTTAAATTTATCTTGTATTTTTTTTACAGTCTCAGAAACATCAACCATAAAAATAAAAGGAAGTCATATCTAAAAAACACCACTGATATATTTTATAGAGTGTATCTCTTGAATAATTGTAAAAAAATTTGATATAAGGAAGGAACCTGAGGGAGTGGAAGAATATTTAACTGATATAGAAGTAAAGAAGTGAAAACTAAAAAGCAAATCACTATGAAAACAATATCGATTAACTTAAATTTCACCATTATTCGGTTCGTCCTTTTTTTATATAAACCGAAACACCTATTTTCCATGGATATAGATGTAGTATGCCCTTTTCTAAGGATTGCGACTAAGGTAGTTATTAAACGCTCAAATATTAAATTATATGCTCTTTTAAAAGTATTAACTTTTTCCAAGCCAAAACCACGTGCTTTTTGAGCTAATGCAATTGTCTTAGCTTCTGCTTCTATAGTAGGGATAAATTGTATACCAATCATAAAACTGAAACAAAATTTATACGGGATATTTAATCGCATTAAGGAATATACGAAATCTTTGTTAGATGTGGTATTTGTAAATAAAATTGTAGATGAATATAATGTTAATACTATAAATAATGCTTTTAAAGAAAAATATACAGCTAATCTACGAATAGGTAAGAAGTTTAGATTAAATAAATAAAATAAAATTATTTCCCGTTCATTTGGGATTGCATTAAAAAAGATATTTAAAATAACACCAAATAATAAAAGCACAACAATAAATCGAGTTTTTCGAATCAATCTTTTCATGGATATTTCACTAACTAAAGCTAAGAGAAAAATAAGAAGTAAAATCATCGAAAGGAGTATTAAACTTCTTGCAATAAAAGTAAAAATAGTAAGGAGAATTAGAAAAATCAATTTTGATAGGGGATTTAGTTTGTGAAATACCGAATTCCCCGGAACGTAGGCAAAAGTATTATTCCTATTATCTAATGCCATATTCTTTTCTTTCATTAGATAAAATCCTCATTTAATCTTCTATTTATTTCATTCAAGAGTAAAATTGGTCCAAGATTACTATGTTTGGAGAAATAATTGCTTTTCGTGTCATAATACAGAACAGAGCCTTCTTTATTTAATTCAATAATCCTTTTCGTATATTTTAATAAGAGGTGATAGTCATGAGAGGAGATTATGATAGTTTTTCCTCTTTTATTTTCAATATAGAGAGTCTCGACTAAAGCTTCGATTGTCTTTTGATCCTGACCTATAAAAGGTTCATCTAACAGGATTATATCGGGATCATAAATGAATATCGAACTTAGATTTAATCGCCGTTTTTGACCCCAGCTTAATTGATAAGGATTTTTCAAAGGATTTTCTTTTCCGATCA
Source organism: uncultured archaeon (assembly GCA_964493715.1). Taxonomy (GTDB): domain Archaea; phylum Asgardarchaeota; class Lokiarchaeia; order Sigyniarchaeales; family SOKP01; genus SOKP01. The sequence continues at coordinate 17,611 of CAZBPC010000040.1, read as the reverse complement.
TACCTATTAATTTCTCTAAGTATTCATCCTTAATGCGAGAAAGAATACCGAAATTTTTGGGACCATATAAAATTTCATCTTTTATGGTGGATTTAAAAATCATATTCTCAGGATTCTGGAAGATAAATCCTACTTTTTGCGCATATTCATAGGAATCAATATCATTTAGCAATTGATTTTTATAAAAAATAGCTCCAGAAGTTAGTTGATATAAATTTGCTAATAAATAAAGAAGTGTGGTCTTTCCTGAACCATTAGGACCGACAAGACCGATGAAATCTCCTTTTTGAATTTGAAGGTTGATCCCATTTAATGCTCTTATTCCGCTATTTGGGTAAAAAAAGCAGAGATCTTTGGTCTCAAGGAGGATGTTACTATTGTCATAAGGAATTTCGTCATTATTATTTCTAGATTTCTTGAATTTTAAGGATTTAATATAAGTGTCTTTTAAATCGATAACTTGGTCTAAATTTTCGTATTTTTTTAATTCTTCAGCATTAATTTCTCTACTTTGAATAATTTTATAAATAATTTTTAATTCATTTTGTTCTAGTTTTGAAATATAATCAAAATAAAAATGAAAGTCAATTGAATGTTGAAAATCATCTTTTAATTGTGTTTTTCTCTTAAACTCATCAAAAACATCAATTAACCACGGAACTCTTACATTGCATTTTTTCAATTGAGCGAAATTTTTTTCCAATACATCTTTTACACTCCCGTTCAGTGAAATATTACCCATATCATTTAAAATGATTAATTTATCTGCAATATCAAGAACTCGGGACAACCTATGTTCAATGATGATTAATGTTATTGGGATTTCTTTAGTTTTGACCAATTTTTTTAACCTATTCAGTAAAAAACTCTCAGATTCTTGATCTAAGAAAGCAATTGGTTCATCTAAAATAAGAATTTTCGGATTCATCACTAAAAACGAGCAAAGTACGGTTAATTGCTTTTGACCTCCACTCAATTGTTCGATTGGGCGATCTAAAATGTCTGTGATTCCCATCATTTTACTTACTTGTTCAACTTTGGATGTAATCTCATCTTCTGGATATTTTAAGTTTTCTAATCCAAACGAAATCTCGTCTCTAACTGTAAAAGTGACTAATTGTTCACTTGGATTTTGTTTTACCAATCCAACAATTTTAGAAAGTGCAGAAAACTCATAATCCCAAATATTTTTCCCGAAAATCTTTACTTCTCCCTTAGCAAAACCTTTTTGTCTCCAAGGAATGATTCCATTTATTGCATAAGATATCGTTGATTTGCCACTACCACTAGGACCCGCTAAAACTAAAGTCTCTCCTTCATTTAAATTAAAAGTTATATTAGAGATACTAGGCTGTTTAGTCTTATCCTCTCCATAAATAAATGAAAAATTAGTAAAAGAAAGAGCTTTGGTTGACAAGGATTTAATCATCACACTCGTATGTTAATATGTTGTAGGGACACCGGCTTCAATTAATGTATTTTTTATTGCTCTACCAAGAAGACCCGTTATTAAAACACCTGAAATAAAAGCAAAAATAAAAGCTAAAGCCCATAAAGACCAATGTAAGTACCAGCGTTGATTTATGATCCAAAAAAAAGGAGCTTGAAAGAAATTTCCTATACCACCAGCAATTCCCCATCCTAATTTGGTCTCACCTTCTCCTAATATTTCCATAATATAAAAACCAGAAGAAAGAAAAATACCTTCAATAAAGTTTACGAACAATATCAGTATACCCCATGGATCTCCCAATAGAAACTCTAAGACCCCTTTAGTCACCATTGTTAAAATAATGTTTTCTTTTTTTTTTGTAAGTCCATATACAATTACCCCCCAAATGACATGATGCCCACTTACAAGTTGTGTGCCTCCAGTGATTGGGTACCACACTTTTATCAATAAACTAAATGGAATCAAACTCGATATTATTCCCCCTAAAACTCCGATGATTGCAGAATAAATATAATCTAAATTCGTAATTTTTTTTTTATGAATAGAATCATAACCTGTTTCTCTATAACCATCATCGTTTTTAGAAACATCTTCTAACTCGTTAATATTATCTTGTTTAACTTCTTTCATGAGTAGCCACTTTGATTTCAAGCTATGTTAATAGTTATTAAACTTAATTGTTGCACAGAATATTGTGAACTATATTCACCTTCAGGCATAATTGATTGATCCATTACTGATCTCAAGGGTCCTTCTATAGTAAGAGGTACTCCGTTCTCTTTAGTTGCTAAGATTACTAAATTTGGAAATGCTTCTATGATTGAAAGATTTAGAAATTTTGGGGAACTATATCCATCCCGTGCATAGAACCGGAATTCTAAATCAGAAGATGATTGAACAAGAAGATTTTCTTCTACAAGGATGCTCCAAAGTGAAATTCCCGAATATGTGATATCGGATTCAGTATCAAAGCTATTTTTTATGTGGAAAATTTTATCCTCCACCATTTCATATTTTCCCGATGTTAATTGACTAATAGATATCGTTATAGATTTTGTTGTTCCATTACCATCTATCGTTATTTTATTGGGATCATTAAAAGGGTTAAATTGTGAAAAAGCAATCATCAGTAACCAAAAAATTATAAGTCCAATTAAAACACTTGCCACTATCATGTAAAAGTTACGAGTTTTCATGAGTTCATTGGTCTACTTGGTTATTTTTAATCTCCTTTTTTGATAGGTTGCTATGATTCCAATCATTGTTAACAGTATGAATATATTAAAATATCCCGGGATTATTGGGGGAAAAGTCCCCAAATCTAAATCTAAACTATAAGTCCATGACACGGCATGATTCTCGTGTAAATTATTATCATAAATTGCCATATTGAATAAATATTCTTTGTTTTGGTTAAATTGTACGTCATATTCTTCATTAGTGACTAATGACCTACTAATCTCTAATGTATAAGAGACATTTGAGATAGTCATAAATGCGGCATTAACTTGGGACAATTCTGGATTCGGATTTACCCATCCATCATCCTCAAAACATTCATCAAAACACAAAGTAGGCACTCCACTTGAAATGGAGGTATAATGATACCATCTCCAACTATCAACTTTACCTCCACCCATATGTTCAGTAGTCATACCAAAGGGATAATATGCTGAAAAATTTACCACATTTATATCCCAACAAAATAGAATCCCATCAGCAACATAATCTTCCGCTGAAGTAGTATTATCCATCCATTCACAGAGGATATAAAGTGAATTCGCATTCATAATGAAGGTTGCGTTCATGTAAATTAATAGATCAGGAGGATTTGAATCGTATCTAATCGATGCGAGTGGAATTACCACTTTTCCCATCTGATTTTCAGGTTTTGACCAGAATTCTTCGCTTGGAACCCCGTCTAAAATAATATTTGCTGAATTATCGATTGGAACTTCAATTTGAGTAATATTATGATAATTCTGACAATCACCGTCTCCAGGATAAGCATTTGTAAGTGGAAAATTGATGGATGAAAATGAAAAAATTACTAAAAGTATAGTTATTATGGCTTTTTTTTTCAAAACTATCACTTTTTTTGTTTTTAAAAAGAAAAAAAAGATATTTAATTTAAATTCAAGAAATGTTTAAAAATCTATTATTATTTCGGTGACCCATTTTGCATAGTTTGCGCGATTTCTACCGGGTATTTGGACATTGAAAGGACCACTAGAATATGATAAAATTTTCGGAACTGGCCAAGCTGCATCAGCAATTCCATTATATGTTTCTCCAAATTCTTGGATTTTCCATGCCATATTCATTATTAAATTGGTTGCTGGTATTGGGACACCAAGACTGGTATCGGTGGCGTTAACATAATCATCATCAGAACGAGGGATAACATTGGTTCCATTGTTATACATGCCATTCTCAACTTCCGATCTGTTGTAAGGAGGTTCCCATTTCCAGAACGGTGTTACGAAACCGTCCGCAGCTCTAAAAGTGACTTCATAATCAGGTTGACCAGCAACAGCAGTTGCAATGATCTCTGAAACATTTTTCCCCCAATATTGACGATTGGCTCCCCAACCAGATGTACTTTCATATTGGTATACTGCTGTATACGGATCTTGTATCAGATCCCAGGCATCCAGGGATGAATTTAATACACCATTAACTATTAAATCAATTGTCCAATTATTCATCACTGAAACTTGATTAAAATTGTAGAAATTATCATTAGGATCCAATCCCATAATGGAGAAATTACCCATAACAGAGTAGTAGGGAGAATCTTGGAGCCATTCTTGGTTTATAGCCAACACCAATACGTAGTATGTTTTACTCTTAGCATAACTTTTTGCAATGATGTCTGCCGTGTGAATATCTCGCGTGATTGAATCTCCAGTAGCAAATTTAAGATCTCCCGCAAAATATATACCCTTTTCTTCCAATATATTCAAGATGTTGACTCCAGTAACATATTGTCCTGAAACCGGATCTTGAATAGTTGTTAATTCATAGTAATTTTTCCAATCTGACAATGAACCTGCTGCTAAATCATCAAGATAGATCTGCACACCGTTTAATATTTCACCAAGCGAAATATCATATTCTACACCATGTACATCAAATAACTTAAATGTTGAAGAATTTGGGGCAGTGCTCCAGTCCTCTGGTAGTCCTTGATTTAAAACGGGTGTTGATGATCCCCCCGAAAGAGGATTTGCAACGATAAAGTATCCTAAACTTCCCGCTAAACCTACAGCTACAATCGCTAAAATACCTATAAATGCATCTTTTTTATCCATTAAATTCACATTTTTTTGAATATCGATATGTATAGAAGGATATAACGAAAGGTTATTTAAAAAAATTTAGTTTAGAATGAATTTAAAGTAAAAAATTTTTAAGAAAAAATAAGCCAAGATTCTGATCTGAGAGTTAAGGTAAGGTAATAATATTAGTATTATCATCTAAATTAATTATCCCCTTTACTGCTAACTGCTTGATAGTTCTCACCGCCATTATTGGAGGTACATCCAAAAGTTTTTTTAACTCATCAAGATTGCAGCTTCCTTGAGTCATGATTGTGGCTATGATATCTACTTCCGGAATTTCTTCTTCGGAATTTTCCATCAGAAACGACGTAAAGAAATTATTTCTTTTTAGTTGAGCTAATTTGGAATTCAAATCTTGCATTTTTTCCTCGGTATACAATGTTTTTAATCGAGATTCCTTATTTTCATTATCAATTTTTTTCTGTTCCAAAGCATTTTTCTCGTTTTCTTTTAACGTGGTTTTATCGTTGATTGAATTTAGCTTGGACGTAATGTCATTTAACTCCATTTTTGGAGCTTCGAGATCACTTTGAAGACGATTTGAATTATTCGTTAACTTAGTAATCTTTGAAGTTAACTCTTCTTTAGTTGTTTTTAAACCCTCAGCTTTTTTGTCGATTTCCTCCAATTTTATTTTTAATTCAGTGATCGCAGATTTCTGATTATCAATATTGTCTTCAATTTTTTTGATTTCTTCCTGCTCCAACTTCATATTCTTCCATGAATTTCCTAAATTATTAAGGATTTCATCTGAATTTTTCTTAAATGATTGGAGATATTGATCAAATGTGGATTCCAACTGTTCAATTAATCCCAAAACATCTTTTAAGTTGGTACTCATTAAAAATCTACCTCCTCTTTTAATTCAATTGTTCCTGAAGCTTCATTGTAAACGATTGGGCCATTATCTTCAAGCATTTTCAATATTATATTTTTTGCAGTACTCTCTCTCATATCAATTGCAACCAGTATGTTTCTTAAATCCAGAGCACTCCCGACTTGCAAGGCTCGGATAAATTGATATAATGATGAATTGATATACTTTTTATTAATTAAGATTTTCATTGCGGATACTCTATTTTCATATGATTGGATGAATCTCTCTTTCTTTAAGAATGTGGTTTCTAATTCTTTTTCTAAATCTTTTAATTTTGAATCAAATTTCTCATTTTCATGAGAAAGTTCAAGAACTAAATTTTCCAATTCCTTCAATCTTAATGTTCGAGAGTTCAAATCTTCTTTTTTTGCCCGAATTGATGTTTGAGTTTCTTCAGTTTCTTTTTGAATATCTTGAATCTTTGTCATTAAGTCTTGTCCCTTAATGGTTGAATTTTGAATACCTTCTTCAAATTTTTGAATATCTCGTTGCCCTTGGGAAATTCTATTCTTGAGAGAATTGATTTCTTCGTTATTCAAATCAACCTGTTTTATTAGGTTATTTTTCTCAGTATCATATTTATTAATAGCCTCCAAAACAATCTCTGGTTTAGCCCTTAATTTTGGTATGTTATCGCTATTTAGACCATTTAAATTCACGATTACGGAAACAATCTTTTTTAAAAATGTTTTAGCATCTAATAATGGTACTTCACTCATTTTAATATCTCTTGTTAGTAGTTTTTAAATAACACATAGAGTAATTATTATTAAATATACTTTTTAAGATAGAAGAAGTTCAAACCACTGATTTATAATTCTTTTGAAATAGCCGTGATAAAGTTCTCTTTATTTAGTTTCAAATTTATGTGCCTTCTCCTCATCACGATGTTTAAATTTTCAATTAAACGCTCTGTAAAATAATGAAAATTGAATTTAAAATAAGGAGTATGTTTATAATAGCTTTTTAAGAAGAAATTTATCAAATCAATCTTATGTTTTGGATGATTCATTTCAAAAATACCCGGATTCGTATCTAATAAAGAACAACATATCCAGGCTATATCATCAATATGATTTCCTTCATAAGAATCTTCAAAATCTGTTCCAAATAATGCTCCCGAATTAGAATCATAAATAAAATCTCTTAATCTTGTATCACCTTTGTTTAAGACAGTAATTTCATTGGGATTATTTTTTTTAATTACATTTAAGTGATGGAAATTTCCTAACCATAAAGCAAGCTTTTCAACAGAGTTTAGAATGTTCTCCTTATGATTTTTGTCTAATTTACTAAGTTCTTCATAATGCATTAGTATGTTATTTATGTAATCACATAAATTCATGCCTTTGATTTTTTCAAGAATTAAGAATGGTTTTTTATAAAATAATATCTTTGGAACGCTTATATCTTGATTGTTCAATTGTCTTAATGTCGTATATTCGATATCCATATTGTTTGTTCTAAAAATTTTCACAACAATATCTTTAGGGAACCTTTCTGTCGGTCTAATGAAACTCAGATCGACTACCACATTTTTCTTACTTGGTAGTTTGATTAAGTTGAAATAATTAACTTTATCAACCAACTCTGGTAGATCTGCTTTAAGATTAATAATTATTTCCTTTCGGATCTCTAAGAGCTCCATCTTTAATTTAAGGGGATATAACTTGTTATTAAAATATTATACCATGTATATAGTATAAGATAATTATGCATTAAAAATAATAATATTTAGATAAATTTCTTTGTTTTTTATTCGAACATCTTCGGCAGAAAGAATAAAACGATTATATAATATTAAATAAACAAATAAAAATTGTAAACATGTTTTTTATATGATGAATGAAAAAAACTATAAATTAGGGATTATCTACGGCTTAGGTCCTGAAACTGAAATGTTAACCCAAAAATTTGTTGGGAACTTGATTAATGATGATAAGTTTTGTAAAGCATGTGAATTATTGGAGCAAAATGTAAAATGCGACCATTGTAGAGAACACTCAAGAAATTTTGCGAGTTCGGTATATTTCTATGAGCAAGTAGGAAATAATGTACCAGATTTCATTGAGGATCCAGAAAAATATTTACCCAAGAATCTCCCCGAACTTGATTTCTTATTAGTTATTGGCATTCATCAAGATTTGCTTTCCGGACTTCCAGAATTTCTAAAAGATAAAAACATCAAAGCCGTTATAGTCCCTATTGAAGACACTAAATGGGTTCCAGCAGGGCTCCAAGTTCAAGTGTTGGAAGATTTCGAAAAATATGGAATCCAAGCAACATTTCCAAAGCCGTTCTGTTCTTTAAGTAAAGAATTGAATGAGTATAATAAAGTGGGATTTAACATCACTAAGGAAAGAAATTATATCATAGATTTTATTGAATTTTTTAAGATCGGAGAACCGATTGTTTCCATCTTGTTAAGTAAAGATGGTAAATCAATTGATGATACTTGTGTCATCCAAACAGCACCCTGTGGTTCAACTTATTTCATACTTCAGCAACTACATGCTAAGTATATAGAGGATGAAGAAACCAGTTTAAATGAAAAAGTTAGTAAAGCACATCATTCCTATCCATGTAATGCTTCAATGGACCAAGATAACATATTAAAGGATTCTATTCTCCATGTTGGAGGTATTTTAGTAAGAAATGAGATTAGAAAACAATTAAATCTTCCCATAGAAGAATATGTATATGTTTTAAATTAATCTATAATCAGTTCCGTCTATTTAGAAAAAGAATATTATAATTAATAATATCTTGTACTGAAAACTTTTCCAATATCTATCCCTTTTTGAGCGAGTCTTATTATACATAAATAGAAATTTTTTAAAGTTTCTATTTAATTAAAAGTTAGGTGCATCTAGTTGAATCTTGTAGAATGTTCAAGTCCTGCATGTGATCTCATCGATGAGGAGATTGAAGAAGAATCATATTTTGTACATCATTTTTGGGCTTTCATTGTTCCATCGGCACTATTATTAGCAATTTCCATAATTTTGGAAATATTTACTCAAGAGGTATTTTTCAGTCAAATGCTGGCGATATTGTCGGTATTCCTTTCTAGCTATGGTATTTTTAGCGAAGCAATTAAAGATATTTTGCATAAAAAAATCACAGCTAATATATTAATGATTGTTGCCGCAATTGCTTCATTCTTTATCTTTCACGGTCAAGAAGGTGCAACTGCTATTTTATTATATGCCATTGCAGAGCATTTAGAGGAAGTGACAACTGAAAAATCTCGAAATGCAATAAAAGAATTATTAAAATTAGCCCCTGAGGAGGCATTATTAAAAACCAATGATTCGTATGAAATTGTGCCTGCAAGAGAAGTAACAGTCGGACAAATAATAGGTATCAAACCTGGCATGAAAGCCCCCTTGGACGGAGTTATTATAAATGGTCAATCGTATTTTGACGAAAGTGCTATCACTGGAGAATCTTTGCCCATATACAAAAAGGAAAATGACGAAGTTTTTGCGGCAAGCATTAACAGTGATAGTTTTATTGATTTAAAAGTTACCCGAGAAAGTTCAAACACAATTGTTGCCCAAATAGCGGAAAGCATAAAAAAAGCTCAACAAAATAAAAGTGTAAATGAGCGATTTATTGAAAAATTTGCTAGGTATTATACGCCCCTTATTTTACTAACTTCTATTATGGTAATGGTTATCCCAGCTCTCTTATTTAATCAAAATTTTAATGATTGGTTTTACAGGGGCTTAGTCTTATTGGTAGTGTCTTGTCCATGCGCTTTAACACTTTCTACTCCACTTGCAAACATTACTGCTCTAACAAAATTGGCAAAAGAAGGTATATTAGTCAAGGGGAATAAGTACATTGAAAGTGTAAATAAAATAGATGTTTTAGCTTTCGACAAGACGGGAACACTTACAGAAGGAAAATTAAAAGTTTTTGATATTGTTTCGTATTCTATTAGTAAAGAAGATGTACTTTCACTCGCTGCTAGTTTGGAGGTACTTTCTGAACATCCAATCGGAAAAGCGATTGTGAACCAAGCGAATCAAATGGATTTAAAAATTTCTTCAGTAAAGAATTTTGAAATTATCAGAGGAAAGGGCATTACTGGAGAAATTGAAAACAAAACGTATCATGCTGGTAGTAAAAGGTTTTTTATAGAATTAGACTATGATATCCCTACCGAAGAATTAATGAAAATTGAACAAGAAGGTACTATTCCAATATTATTAGGATCGAATGGTAATTTGTTGGGGATTATCACGATTCGAGATGTTTTGAGAATTTCTGCTCCGCTTTTGGTAAATGGTTTAAGAAAGAGAAATCTTGAAGCAGTTTTAATTTCTGGAGATAATCAGAAGGTATGTGATGAAATAAGTGCTTGCTTAGATATTAATTCTTCTAGAGGAGAATTATTACCGGATCAAAAACTTGAAGAAATTAAAGAATTAAAAGAACAATATCGAGGTGTTGCAATGGTTGGAGACGGAATAAACGATGCTCCCGCATTGGCTCTTGCTGATTTAGGTATCGCAATTGGAGTATCTGCTACCGATTTGACACTTGAAACTGCTGATGTCATCATCATGAGTGATGATCTCAAAAAAATCCTCACTTATATTGACGTTTCAAAAAAGACAAACAAAATTATTAAGCAAAACATTTGGACTTCAATAATAGTAAAGGTCTCTTTTGCGGTTCTTACTGTATTTGGCTTGATGACTTTATGGTTAGCGGTAGGAATTGGGGATATGGGTGTTTCTCTTTTAGTACTAGCTAATGGACTCAGAATCTTAAGATATAGAAATAATTTTAAAGAGGTAAATAGCGAAATTTTAGAATCTAAGGCAAGGATGCTAATTTGTGAATCTTGTAAAACAAAGAAATTGATACCTCAGCACCACGGAAGAGATATGTTAAAATCTGAAGATCACTTAGTTTGTTGGAGAAAATTGTTAGATAGTGACGAATTAGAACCTTGTGAAGAAGAATTGCCTTTATTCTGTCCCAAATGCGAAAATCAGCTTAAAATAATATAAATTTTTAACACTTTTTCTTTTCATTTAATGCGGGAAGGGAGATTCGAACTCCCGAACCCCTACAGGACTGGATTCTGAGTCCAGCGCCTTTGACCAGGCTTGGCAATTCCCGCAAAATTGAATATTATAATATAATTATAATGAAAGATGTAGAAAATAATAGCATCATCTTTTTATATCTTTTGGACTTTTAACTAAAAAACCGGTATAATATCCGTCAATTTTTATAGCTATTACATTATTATATATTATTAATAGTTAGATTGAAAAACCATAAGTTAATCTTAAACATGTCCAATGAAAATTCACCGGGGGAAATTCCCGAAAGGAAAGAACAATCAATTGTTGTATATCAATTTAACGATCAAATTGGAGATTTTGAAGAACTAATCATCGATCCAGATGTAAACTTATCAGAATTGTTAGATGACGATTTCATTTTACTATTCGTGGACCCGAAACATTATAGAGTCTGGCTCTGGCATGGATGGAATACTACTACACGCATGAAATTCATAGCAGCAAAGATGGCTCAACCGATAAGAGACCGACATGGAATTGCTTATAAACTAACTGCAGTAGATCAAGATAGCGAGACTCATGCTTTTAAGTTTATGATTGGATTAGAAGAGGAAATAGATTACACGAAGGAACAAACAGGTCCTGCTTATGAAGGAACTGAAGAAAATTTAGAATTATTAAAATCTCTCTCAAGAGAAAAAATCTTACTTATTCTTGAAAAAGCAGGAATTCCTGATGATTATGATTTGAAAATGGTAATTGTTAAGAACACGATTTACGGATATAGAGAATATGAAAAGAATTATTTAGGTTCTGTTATTAAGGAAAAACAACTATTTCCTTTAAAAGAAGAGATTGATGATGGCTCCTACTTAGCAGAAGGATATACCCCACGAATGATTTTTTCTTATAATAATGTGGTTCTCACCCAACTACTTCAGAAAATCGAATTGGACGACAGTATCAAGAAGAAAAAACTTAAAGATCTTGATGCATAAAAATGAATGCTGCAAGAAGAAGAAGTTATGTTGAAAGGAAGAAAAAGAAAAGTGCTTGGAAAGGGATTTTTATTATCCTATTACTTTTCATTAGTGTTATAGTAACAGTCTTTATTATTATATTTTCAATGCCCACATTTAATTAAAGAAACAAATATTTAATGAAGTCCTTTTTATTTTAAATAACTATTAATTACTGGATACGATTTATGAAACTCAAAAGAATAGATTTAATCTTTCTAATCTTAATCGTAATTGTTACAATCATTTCAATTGATTTGATGCTAAATGAAGCACATCGAGAATTTATTGAAAATATTTCTAAATATCCTCCATTTCAAGATCTATTTTCTGGACTTGTGATTACTTTTTCAGTATGTCTTATTGGGAATTTATTGCCCGTTCCCACACCCTATACATTTGTAGTTTGTTTTAGTGCTGCTCCCTTTTTATCATTAAATTTTTGGGTACCTTTTTTAGTGGCATTTATTGCGAGCTTAGGGTGTTTAATCGGTGAATTAGGAGGATATTTTGTGGGTAGAGGAGTTTCTGGTTTGATTTCAGAAGATAAGATGAGAAAATTGTCTCCATATCAACAAATTTTATTAGAACATCCAAAATTAGCCCCCTTTCTTATTTTTATAGCCGCTCTCACTCCAATTAATGATGATTTTATTACAGTTCCATTAGGATTGTTGAAATATTCAATAAAAAGAACTGTTTTTTGGTGTTGGCTGGGGAAATTTGGATTAATGCTAGTTTTTGGATATAATCTTTTAAATATTTGTAGTTTTCTAGGAGGAGAAAGCTGGATTTTAAGTATTATTACTCTTTACGCAATTATTTTTCTAATTTATATATTACTTAAAGTTGATTTACTAAACCTTTTTAGAAGAATTTTCAAAGAAAATAAAAATGAAATTGTGTAGGAAATAATTCAGTTATTTCTTTTTACTTTTTATTTCAATACCATCTGGTAAAGTAATGCTGTCAACCGTTAATCCTTCAGCTTCTTTATAATCATCAAAAGTTCTTGATTGGACTTGTTTCATATAGTCAAGCAATCGTTCTTCCACAATATTTTCTAATTTATTAGGTTGATGATCCTCAAGAATCTGATTTACTTTTTCTCTTGCTCTTTCAATGATATCTTTTGAGCCTTTTTTCTCCCAGGTCGATCGTCTGGTTCTATCAGATAACCGAGGCATGTAAAGTTCCGATTTCATAAATTTTCGTGTATGACTTTCAGCAAGAAAATTAACTCCTTTCGTTTTGCTTGTCGCAACCTTCTTTATTACATCTAATCCTATGGTATCTTCATTAACAGAGATTCCTTCCATTGTTCTTTGTACCATTCCAGCTAAATCATCGTCAATTACTAAAAGTTCTAATGCTTCAACTAAAGTGGCTTCATAGGTACCTGCACAAGTAATGTAATTCACGCCAGCTTGAGCTGCAAGCATTAATGTTTGTAGTCGTTCGTATCCATTCTGTAAATCCAGAACTTTCGAATCAGTTCCTGCCCCAGGACCACGAGAAGGAATATTATAAAACCTTGCTAGTTGGGCTATACCTGTCGTGATCAATCCCATTTCCACTGATCCCATGGCAGAATTTCCTGATCGCATATCAGTAATGTGTGAAACGGTACCAAAGAAAATAGGAGCTCCAGGATTTAAGATTTGAGATAAAACAGCACTTCCGACGATTTCAGCATTAGTTTGTGTTATTAGACCCGCAAGAGTTACTGGAGAAGAACTTCCCGCTATAGCTTCGGGAGCGATGATAGTCGGTTGTTTATATTTTATAAAAATTGCAAATCCATTTGTCATTAATTTTGGTAAGTGAAGTGGTGAAGTTGGGTTCATGAAACCTATAAATCTTGGTCTTTTAATTAATTCTTCTTCTCCCCCTACAATAATGGATGCCATATTCATCATATCCTGGGAGGCTAATTTTCCAAGACATCCCAAACCATACGGTTTTCGAGTATTTTTTACCCATTGATAAATACATTCAGTATGAATGGTAATATATGGCACATCATTCGGCCATACATCAATATGGGAACAAACTATATTTTCTAGACTATCTACAATTTTAATTTGCTCAATGGTATCTGTCATCATGCTTTTACGCACACCTCTCTTAGAATTTAAATCTCTTATTTTAACAGGGGTTCCAATTGTTGCAAATCGGGTGCTTTTAGTATTTACTTCGAAGGAAAATGAACCATCAGGTCCATGTAATTTGAATGAATCTGGGATTGTTTTCAGATTTTCCATAATCATAGATTCTGGGAATCGTACGAATAGCGTGTCTTCATCTACGCTTGCACCATTTTCTTTTAGAAGATCTCGCGTATCTTTAGCATCTATTTTTATTCCTAACTCTGAAAGCAATGTCATTGTAGCAGAATGAATGGTTTCAAGCTCGTCCTTCGAGAAAACCTCGATCTTTTTTAATTTCATTTTATTTACTCATCTCCTAATTTTTATTGAGAATTTCTTTAATTTTATATACTGCCTCAATACCATCATCTGCCCATGCATCGGCACCAATTTGATCAGCCCATTCTTCAGTAGTAGGAGCTCCTCCTACAATAACCTTGTATTTCTCTCGTAGACCTCTCTTTTTTAATTCCTCGATAACTTGCTTTTGAAAATCCATTGACATCGTCAATAAGGAGGATAAACCTATCACATCAGCGCCTACTTCTTCCGCTTTTGAAATGAATTGATCAGCCGTAACCTCTACACCTAAGTTATACACCTCAAAACCGCTAGAAAATAAAAAAGATCCAACCAGATCCTTTCCGATGCTATGCACGTCACTTTCTACGGTTCCGATAACCACTTTCCCCATTGTTTTTTTTTCTTCTCCGGAAGCTCTAATTGCTGGATCTAAAATTTCATCAATTGTAGCTTTTACAACTTCAGCTGAACCAATTAACTCGGGAAGAAATATTTCTTCATTTTCAAATTGATCTCCAACGAATTTCATGATATCCCCTATAACTTTAAGAAGATCAGAAGCTTTTGCTCCTTTATCTTTTAATAGTAGCTGACAATAATTCTTTAACCCTTCCTCATCCCATTCAACTACAAATTCTTGAATTTTCTCTTTAATAGACATGTTAATTACCATTAGCTTTAATATAGAAATTTGAATAAACTAACGTTTTTTTTAAAAAAAAGTTTTTCATTAATCAATGTTTACTAATCTTAAAATCATTATTAGTCATATTATTCGAGTTTGATTAAATCATGAGAATGAATAAAATTGAAGTATTAGAAAAAGAAGAGATTGATCTGTTACATAGAAAAACCTTAGAACTTTTAGCAAAGATTGGAATTAAAGTAGAATCTGAAGAAGCTCGTAATCTTTTAAAGGAAAATGGTGCAAGTGTAGATAATAAGACTCATTTTGTTAAATTTCCTGAGAATTTAGTATTAGAACAACTTAAGCACGTCCCAGATTCTTTTACTTTATGGGGTTCAAATGGATCATATAATTTTGAGGTAAATACGAAAAGTGTTAATTTTGCAACCGTGGGAACCCCCGTAACCATCTATGATTCTACTAAAAAAAAAGGAGTGCGAAAAACCGTGTTGGCGGATACCATAAAACAAATTCGCATTGTTGACTACTTGAAAAATATTTGTTGCTCTCATGTAGATGTTTGGCCAAATGATGTCCCCTATTTGGAATTACATTTCCATGCAATTAAAGCTTGGGCTGAAAACAGTATTAAACCTTATGGTTTAGGTTGCTTAGGTAGAGTAGCTAGTCAAGATATGATGGATCTTACATCCATTATAGTGGGGGGAGAGGATGTTTTAAAGAAAAAACCACGTTTAATTGGATTTTTTAATCCAGTAAGCCCCCTAACGATGAGTACTCTCTTGTTAAATGGGTTATTCATTTTTGCTAAATATAAGCAACCCATAATTATAGCTCCAGCAGCTAGCGCTGGTTCTACTGCTCCTGTAACCCTAGCGGGATTACTCATACAAACTAATATGGAAACATTATCTTCTATTGTGTTATCTCAACTCATCAATCCAGGTTGTCCAGTTTTTTATTCAACCATGAATGCACCCATGGATCCTCCTACAGGAAATGTTGCTTGGGGTTCTATTGAGACAGGATTAATCACGATTGGAGCTGCTCAATTAGCCCACTATTATAACATCCCTTCAAGAGGTCCGGGTTTAGTGACTGAATCTAAATGTTTTGATATTCAGAACGGTTTTGAGAGATTCATGACATTGTTTTGCGCTGCAAATGCAGGGATTAATTATATTACCTGTGCGGGTACTTATGAATCATCTCTTGCTGAATCTTTAGAACTTTTAGTAATCGATGATGAGTTGATAGATATTGTTAAACGAGGGATGGAAGGTATAAAAGTGGATGAAAATTCCATGGCAGTAAATGAGATTGAACGAGTGGCTACAGAAGGAAAGAATTATTTAATGTTGAAACATACTTCAAAAAACACACGAAAAGAATTATTTATTCCTCAACTTGCAGATAGAGATCGGAGAGGAATTTGGCAGAGAAATGGCGCAAAAGATATCATCGAAAGAGCCTCAGAAGAAGTGGAACAAATTCTTAAGATTCAGAAAGGCCCGGGAATATCAAATGAAGTAGAGAGAGAATTTCAAGAGTTTTATAAGAAGATTTCTTCACGTACATACGAAGATTATCAAAAAGCTGAAGGAATGGATAAGACTGAAGCAATAAAATTACCAAGTATGGAGTGAATGGAATGGAAGAAAAGAAAACACCTGACCAAATAAATAAAGAATTAAGAGAAAAATGGGATCAATGGCAATTTGATACTCAGCAAATCAGAGCGGGAGAGGATCCTTATCCATCAACGACGCATAGTCTAAGAACGCCAATTTATGCCACGAAGTCTTATACTTATTCGACCATGTCTGAAATGTTAAGAAATAATTATTTCTATTCAAGAACAGAAAACCCAACGTTATATGCTTTAGATAAGAAATTAGCAACCCTTCATGGTGGGGAAGAAGCATTATCCGTAGCATCTGGAATGGCTGCAGTCCATCTTTCTCTTTCTAGCGTATTTCAAGATAGATTAGACCGAATGAAGCCGAAGAAAATAGAAAATTATTACCCTCAAAATAACCCCACACATTTTCCGAATATAATTGTTCATAAACATCAATATACAGGAGTATTTCGTTTACTAACTAAAATATACCCACAAATGGGAAATACTGCCATTAGTGTAGATATGTGTAACTTAAAGGAAGTCGAAAATGCGATTACCGAACAAACTAAAGCTGTATTTTTTGAAACTCCGACAAATCCATCAGTTGATATCATCGATATTAAAGAAATTTCAAATCTCATCCATAATGCAGGAGGTAAATGCATTGTTGATAATACTTTTGCTTCACCAGCGCTTCAACTACCCTTTAAGCACGGAGCAGATTTAGTAATTGAAAGCTTAACAAAATATGTCAATGGTCACGGAGATTGTCTTGGCGGTGTAATTATAGGTCCTAAGGCAGAAATTCAAAATATAAGATACTTTTGGCAAGAAACCCAAGGTCCCGTGATGAGTCCGTTTAGTGCTTGGCTTATTCTTAGGGGAGTAAGAACATTGAGTTTAAGGATGGAAAAACATTGCTCAAATGCCATGAAAATTGCTAAATACTTATCTTCACACCCAAAAGTAGAGAATGTCATCTATCCTGGATTAGAATCTCACCCAGGGCATGAAATAGCTAAAAAACAAATGACCGGATTTGGAGGGATGGTAGATTTCGAGTTAAAAACCGTAGAAGATTGCTATAAATTAATGGAACTCTTTAAATTGATAAAGGTTGGAGTTTCATTAGGAGATACAACTT
>CAZBPC010000039.1:0-28344 GCA_964493715.1 uncultured archaeon | reverse complement strand
CATATCTGGGCTTATAATGAATATAACAGAATTTTAATTAATGAAGTGGGATTAACTCTTCCTGAGTACGACGTAGCCTGGTTTAAGGACGAAGAAGATAAGATAAAATTTTATTGCGTTCAAGAAAAAATCTCTTCAGAATCGGTAGGAAATCGAATAATTCATGAATTAAATGCTAAAGACATCAACACTCTGATTGTACTGGCGATGAGAGAGATGAAAAAAGTATGGCTTTATAATAAAAATCACGAAACGATAGATTTAGGATTAGATGGCCAAATTTCCAACTTTGCTGTTATTGGATACAATCCAAATAACCCAAAAATCGAAGAGAATACAAAATTAATTTACTTCGATACTTCTACACCAATGTTCAGAAAAAATGGTATAGAAGCGATGGACGCAAAATTATTTTTAAAAAGCACTCCGTCCTTTTTGAGATTTCTCGTAAAAGCGGCCTTTCTGGAAGAGGTTGTTGATCGCTATTATGATTGGCGGCTGGTAACTATTGATTTAATCGCTAACTTCTTTAAAGAACAAAGACCCGAGCTTATTCCAGGGATAATTAACCAAGTAAACAAATTTTTTAAGGGAGAAGCAAGTGAGTTCAATATGAACCCTATTACGTTTGAAGAAGTCCAAAAATATTATAAAAACGATAAGATGATTTGGGTTATTTTCCAAAATGCTAGGAAAATTGACAGGTACCTTAAAACTAAACTCTTCAAGAAAAAATACGATTTCTATCTACCGGGAAAAATTAAAAGGTAAGATATTTCAAACAATTTTTTAGAACCTATCATGATTAGATCATTTATAGCAATTGAGTTAAATAATAGAATTACTATTGAAAAAATCAAATCATTTTCCGCGCGGTTACAGCAAAATCAACCAAGAATTAAGTTAGTAAAACCAGAAAACCTTCATTTGACAATCAAATTTCTTGGAAATGTCACGGAAGAGCTAGCTTCTCAAATATATACTTTTCTAAACGATGAAATCAATTTAAGGATGTTTAAAGACCACAAATTAGATTATTCTCTAAAAGGTGTTGGTCAATTTAATAAATTTACCGTGTTATGGATCAAGATGGAAGGGGATATTCAATTTATTCAAGACATCAAGGAAAAAATAGAAGAAGGGTTGTACACACATTTTCAAGTTCCAAAAGATAAAAGAACTAAATTTGAACCCCATTTAACTATTGGAAGATTGAGAAAAGAAAAGATAGATTTTAAAAACCTAAATTCTCTAAAGAATATCATTAATGAGAATAAAACTAGCAATTTTGGACCCTTTACAGTGGATCGGGTAATACTGAAAAAATCAATTCTTACATCAAAAGGACCAATTTATTCAGATTTAGAGTATTAGATAGTACCTATGTCAATAAAAGCTCTAGTTTGGGATTTAGATGGCACATTGATCCACTTTAAAATTAACTCTATAAAAGCTCGAAGAAAGGCCATTAAAATTTTAACTGATTACGGAATACCTAAAAAGGAATTATCAATTACTTTACCCATATTAGATATTATTAGAATATCGAAAATTCTTTATGATGAATACGGGATTCCTGAAAATAAAATTGAAAAAATTTTAAAATTAGTTAATAAAGTTGTTATAGAAGTTGAATATGAAGCGGCGATACATGCATCATTGATAGAAGGAATCGAAAAAGTATTAGATTTTGCTAAAGAAAAAAATCTCAAACAAGCAATATTCACTTACAATACACATAATAATGCAGTAATTTCTCTTGAAACAGTAGCAATTATTGATTACTTTGATGTGATTGCAGGACGTGATGATATAACCAATCTCAAACCTCACCCAGATCATCTAAATTATATTTGTAAACTACTTAATATTGATTGCAATGAAATTCTAGTAATTGGGGATACAAGTAAAGATATAGAAGCTGCCCTTAATGTAGGGGCTCATTCAATAGCTTTAGAAACAAGAATTCCTACTTATTTAAATAGAGAATTGTTTCAAAAAGCCGAAAAAATAATTAAACAAGAAGAAATTCCGCTCCAATTAATAAATGCTATTAAAAATCTAATCTAAAAATTAGGAGAAATTATAAATAATATTCAGACTATTATTGACATAGGTTTTAGTTAAAAATCACAAATTTAATATAAAATAGGTTTAAATTTAAATAATGCAGGTAGAGTTCGACCTCGACATTTTAAAACCACATAATCCTTCAAACTGGGATCTAGCATTAGCATTGAAAGAAATACCCGGAGTATCTTTTGTTCAGATTAAAACTGATGAAATCGATCAAAAAACTACTTCAATCTTCTTGAATATTAAATGCTCTGAAAAAGTAGGTTTGGATACAATTAGAGACAAATTAGAAGATATGAATTGTGCCTTACACAGTGTAGATCGAGTACAAATTGAAGATTGAGATAATATTATAGTGATGATTGTTATAACGTTACCTCTCACATCTTAGATTATGAATTAAATCGAAAATAAAGGATTTTTTTTTATTCTAAAATAAATCGAAAGGTAAGAGAGAATGTCTAATACACCGATTATTGCTAAAGTTCTCCAGGAAAGGGGAGAGATTAGTGATGAATTAGATTATGCTCTTATGACTTATTTACTTCAAGCGAGAGGTTTGGGATATACAGCATGTCAACCACAGTTAGTTGAACTTAGTGATGGTACTAAAGCTATAAAAATAGATATTGACCATACTTTCTTAGGAAATAACAACGAATTAATGGGATTAGGGATTGTAGGGAAAATTTTTGTGGATTATGAGAAAAGAGAAATAACGTATTGCACTCCAGTAGAAGAATTGAAACTCAATATTCAAAAACTGAAAGATGCAGGAATCAAACCTCAATCACGACCCAAGGGTAAATATTAAATTATTTTTCGTTATTTTTATAACAATTAAACCTTCTTCTAGCATTATTTTGCAAACAAAAATAAATAGCCTTAAATTTATATTATTAGAGCATAATGTCAGAAAAAGAAAATAATTTAAAATTTCTAATTCTCGAATACCTTTCGGATGAAAATTTACAACCTAATAAAATTTCAGATGCTAAAATAGAATTTGGATTTCAGTTTATCTATCCTCCCGGGAGAGATCCTCTCGGTCGACCTATAGGAAAAGGAATGGTGGTCTTCATGCCAAAAAATAAAGACTTGCTAATACTTTCAGCTGGAACTCAAATTCCACCTCCTCATGTTGAAGCGCTTGATTCATTAGAAGCACCAAAAAAAATGCAATTTTTTATGGATATACGTAAACATTTTTTATTAAAAGATGTTTTGTATCGAATAGATATTCAGAACCATCGGTATGAAATCTCAGATCAAATTTTCCTTTCAAAAAATGATTCTCTTACTAAAAATACATTCTTTATGAGTATTCGTAGGGTATTTGACGCTATGGTATATAGCAGTATGATCTTATCCGAGTATTGTATCGATAAAATTAAGATAGAAGATGTAATGAAGACTAAGGATTTTGACTCAAGTTCGAATTATCCATTATATTCCTAATAAAATAATTAACGTAAGATTATTATGGTTTTTAAAGATTGGTTGCAAGCTTTAGGGAAATTAGATTATGTTCAAGGCAAATCACGACCGAAGATCGATTGCATTTTATGCGGTGTAAGGGATGATGATGATCGAGTTGTTTTACTGAAAATTTATCATGATGATCTACTTTTCATATCATTAAATCTCTATCCATATAATCCAGGTCATTTAATGGTTATTCCTAATCGTCATCTTTTGAACTTTAAAGATCTTTCTAAGGAAGAAATTATTCATATTTCGCGTACTATTCAAGGAGTGCAATTGTTATTAGATGAATTATATCATCCTATTGGATATAATATAGGTATGAACCAAGGAAAAATTGCAGGAGCAAGCATTGATCACTTGCATTTTCATGTTGTTCCTCGTTATACTGCAGAATTAGGGTATATTGATATTGTTGGAAAAACAAGGGTATTACCTGAAGGTTTTGAATCAGTTAGAAAAAAGTTGATAACTAACATTGAAAAATTCCTTACTAAGAGTTTTTATGAAAATTTTTAGAAGTATCTTAACGAATATTAATTCTGTAAAATAAAATTAAAAAAAAAGTAGCGAATATTAGTTAATTATCGTGTTGCATTTCTGATATCTGCAGCAGAAATTCTCTTGCGCTTATCATTCTTACAAATTTTATGCGCATCTTTTGTTGCGTCTGCTGCTTTAGCTTCAAGAAATTCAATCAATTTATCTAATGCTGCAGCAGCTACTAAATCTGCTCCTTCTTTTTTCATCAACCTTCGAATAGGAGCTTTTGCGATATAAGTTTCAGATTTTGCTTTTTTTGCAGGAGCTTTTTTAGCAGGAGCGCTCTTTTTAGCCATTTTTATTTATTCCTCCACAATTTATTGAAATAATACTCTTATAATATAGATTTATAATTAATAATAACTACGAATTTCTATTATATAAATGTTATGGTTCGAAATAGTGGTTATTGGAGATCTATTTGATTGAATTTTTTAGATCTGAAATGTACTAAAACTACTAAGACCGACAAAATACCACTAATAAAATAATTTTTTATTTTTTATTAAATGATAAATAAAATTTTTCTGATGTAAGCATTTTACTCAATTATTATTTCAATTAGGAAGATCGATTAAAATTTATGTTAATCAAAAAAATATTAACCTTATCGCAACTTGTAAAACTCAAAAAATGTGTTAATAGAAAGTATATCTATGTTAGCTTGAACGATTTCAGAAATTTTTTTCCGAAATAAGATCTCTAAGATAATATAGTTTTACATTTATTAAGGTCAAAAAATGAGTCTTTTCGCCTGAGATCTTTATTCTAACTTCAAAATGAATTTTTTTCTATTTTTTTTAAAAATAAACATTAAAATATTAAATATTTGATAAGATAGATAGAAATAAATTATGAGGGTTTGATTGAATTTTTGAATTCGGAAAACAAAAATGAAAAATTCACGGAGCCTGAAATAGAAGATTCACTACAGGATTTAGGATTTACTAAAAATGATTCTAAGGTTTTATTAACTCTTGCAAAATATAAAATCTTAAGCCCCGCTGACATTGCTAAGTTTTCAAATGTGGATCGTGCCCGAGTATACGATAGTTTAAATAGATTGATTGAAAAAGGATTCATCCAGAAAGAACCTGTCAAAAGAGGAGCTAATTATCAAGCTATACCTATTGAAACAATTTTTAAATCAATCCGTTCAGATTATAAGAGTAAAATTGATCTGAGTTTGGATATCGAAAAAGCGATAGTAGAATTAGAAATTGAACAAGACGAATCTGAACCTCGTGTATGGTCTTTGGATAGTAGAGAGAAAATAAGAAAAAAGATCAAAGAATTAATCACCTCGGCAAAAAATCGAATTTTCTTTATCATAACCCCAGATTTGCTAATGGAAGAATTAGGGGGCTATGAGTGGATCCTAAAAGAACTGTGGAAAAAAAAATTCGCAACAAATGTCCAAATTGTTATTGCATTAAAATATTATGACTTTTTGAAAGGTGAAATTAAAAAATTATTAAAAGTATCAATTAAGGTCCATTCCATAGAAGGTGATAATGTTATTCCTTTTGGATTGCTTATAGTTGATGATGAATTTCTACTCACGACATTAGATCAAGTAAAAGAAGCTCCAGAATACACCTCTGGGCTGTGGTTGGAAAATGGCAAGCGAAATCAGATAGCAGGTTATGAACATTTGTTTAGACATTTTATCAGTTCTGAAACCAAAGAAATTATGTTGACACCAAAAAAAATTCCGTACCCATGATCCAAAATCATATAAAAAAATTAAAAGTTTAAATTGAACGTAATAATGTTAAATAATATTAATCTGGGGTGTGACAAATTTCATATCGGGGAAAAGTAGTATTTTGTGGTCAACCAGGAGTAGGGAAGACCAGTTTATTATCTCGATATGTGGATGGTAATTTTAGCGAAGATTATCATCAAACCATTGGTGCCAACTTCCTTATAAAAGAAATTGATCTAAGTAAAATACTCAGCAAGTTAAAATTTAAAAACCCTGAATTAGAAAGTGATATTTACGAAAAAGGATTTAAACTCTACTTTTGGGATATAGGTGGACAAACAGACAAACTATTTGCTAATGAATATTATTTTATCCAAGCTCTTGGAGCTATGGTCATATTTGATATTTCAAACAAAAAATCATTTGATAATTTAGAATTTTGGATATCAAAATTGAAGGAACTCAGTGGTGATGTTCCTTTCGTAATTATAGGAAATAAATTGGATAAATCAGCAGTACGGAAAGTTTCCGAACAAGAAGGAAAAAAATTCACAGCAAAATATGGGGTTGAATACATCGAAACTTCTGCTAAAAAAGATATGAATGTCAATAAAGCGTTTGAATTATTAGCCATAAAAATCTTGGAAGGGATAAAATAAACTCAATCTTGGAATTAAATCAAACTATTTATTACATGATTTTTTATTATTCTCATTGTCACATCGCTTTCAAATATCAATCTAACACATCATAAAAATGAGTATTTTATTAATCCCAGTAGCACCACTTTCTAAAACTAAATCCCGATTAGAAGGCATATTCTCTCGAGAGCAATTAATTAATCTCACGATTGCAATGTTAAAGGATTTATTTTCTAAAATATCGCGAACAAAATTACAGATAAAGACTCTTGTATATTGTAATAGCTCTGAAATATTAGATTTGACAGAAGAACAAGGATTTATTCCAATAAAAGAAAATATTAGTGCGATAGAAAAATGTTTTGATGATATCTTACAAGACATTAACTCTGTTGCAATTCAAGATTATCACGCTAAGAATACAATACTCATATTTTCAGATCTCATATTAATTACTCCAAAAAATCTAAGGGAGATAGTAAATCTAATCAAGCAAAATCAATTAGTTATATGCCCCGCGATAATTTCAGCAGGAATCTCAATATTGGGTAGAAATCCGCCGGGGATTATTCCAACTTATTTCTCTCATCCCTCAACACCATCTCTAATTGCATTATTAAATGAAGCTGATAGTCGTGGATTAAAAACTGCTATATATGATTCTTTTAGAGCTGGATTTGATATAGATATAAAACACGACTTGATGTTAGCTTATGAGTATTTGAAAGCTTTTAATCTTGTCAAGAGCGAGACTTATAGCTTCCTCAAAAAGAATATTAATTTAGAGATTACTAAAAAAAACTCTCTAGATAACAGAAAGCTAGAAATAAAGAGGACTAAAAAACCCAATTGTTAAAAAGAAAACGTTATAAGAACTTTTACTTCTTCACCAATAACATTACTTACTAATTGTTGAAAATCTTCTCTTTCATCTTTCAGAAAATTTAAATTTCTTAAATAATCTTTATTTTTTCTCTCAATATCATTTTGTAGGTGTTCCAATTTTACAGTATTAATTGAAATTTGGTTTTTGAGATCCTCCAACTGTGAAGCTATACCTGCAGCTTTAATCTTTTCTTCTAATTCTCTTATGGTTTGATTCAGTTCTTTAAGTTCTTCAATGTCCTGATATATTTCTTTTTCTTCAAAGATCTGATTAATTTGTTCAATAGTCTTCTCTTTTGTTTCGGTTTTAAGATTTAATTTATTTTCTTCTAAAATATGTCGTAGCTGAATCAATAAACTGGAAAATCGGGTGAGATCTTTTGTCTCATTACTCAAGGTTGTGATTGAGTCTTTAAGAAAGTCTTTTATATAGGTTAAATCAACATTTGGCACATGAATCGTACCCTTTTCCAGCTCAAATTTCATCTTCTTTAGCGATTTCTTGAACCCTAGCTTATCATTGATTTTCATTCGTAATTTAAATAAAGAATCCCTATGTTCTTCTAATTCTTTCAAGAGATCATTTTTTTCCAAAATAATTAATTGTTCAGTTAAATTTTCTTGATTTTTATTTCGTTCCTCTAATTCTTTTTCAAATGCATCAAGATCTTCTTTTGAATGCTCAATGTTTTCCCTTAATGTAAATATTTTAGGCATCTTTTTGAGCAATCCTTCAGCTTCTTTTAGATCACCATACTTTTTACTCATGAATACATCTAACGTGCCTTTCTTTTTTCCTAATTTCCGAGTGATATAGTTTAGTTCTTTAATTTCAGCTTGCACTTCTTTTTGAAACTTTGGTAATGATTTTCGTGCAATTTCATTAATACTTGTAAATAGTTTAGTGAGTGAATTTAATAAAATAGAGATCTTATCGAAATTCATTTCTTCTTCTGGAATCTGAATTTCATCAATTTCCTTCCTTATTTTATCAGAAAAGAAATGTACTGATCTTTGAGCCTTATCCTCAATTCGTTCCTCTCCAGCTTCGATAAAATGATCCATACACACTTTTATTTCAATTAAATTTGTTTTAACTTCCTCTAGTAATTTGGTCACTGCTCTTTTTACTTTAAAGAATAAATTATCAAGTTTTTCTTTATAAAAAACCTCAAATTCGTCTAAAGATACTTCGATCATGATTATATTTAGGTTTATTTATATTAATTGTTTTTTGATGGAGATACTGGTGCAATTTTTTTTTTTCCATTCATATATTTTTGGAGAACATCTGGAATTGTAATTGAATGATCCTCATTTTGATAATTCTCTAATATACAACAAATTGTACGCTCCGTAGCGATTGTTGTACAATTTAAAGTGTGTAATATCTCTTTTTCTTGTTGGGTACCAACCTTTCCCATTCTAATCTTTAGCTTTCTTGCTTGATAGTCTGTACAGTTGCTGCAAGATACTAGTTCACGATATTTTCCCGATGCTGGAAAAATACATTCGAGATCATATTTCTTAGCGGCATTATCATTTAATTCTCCTGATGCTATATTCACAATTCGATAAGGAATTTTCAAATCACTATAAATTTCTTCAGCATTACTAATTAATTCTTCAAAAACACCCCAAGATTCTTCTGGTTTGCATAAAACAAATTGTTCTACTTTCTCAAATTGATGAACCCTAAATATACCTAACGTATCTTTTCCATGTGACCCTGCTTCTCGCCTAAAACACGTTGAAGTTCCTGCATACTTAATCGGTAACCTTTCAGATTCAATAATTTCATCATAATGATAACCTGCTAGTGATTGTTCAGAGGTAGCAATCAAATACAAGTCTTCCCCTTGAATTTTATACAATTGCTCTTCAAAATCTGCTAATTCTGCTGCTGCTTTAATTATTTCATATTTTACAAAGAAAGGTGTCCATATGGGAGTGAATCCTTTACTGATTAGCTTATCTAACGCAAATCTCATTAGAGCAAAGTTTAACAAAACGAGATCACCTTTCAAATAAAAAAATCTAGAACCCACGATTTCTGCTGCTTTTTTCGTATCTACACCGTCAATTAATTCAACCAAATCTACATGTGATTTGGGTTTGAATTTAAAATTAGGTATATCACCCTTGATAGAAATAATCTCATTACTTTCTTCACTTTCACCCACCGGTACTGATTTATGTAAAATATTGCCCACTTTATATCTAAATTTTTCTCTTAATTCATAAAATGTGTCCTTTGACTTTTCTAAACCGTCTAATTTCTCTTTAATTTCCTTAGATTGATGTTTTATTTTTTCAGCTTTCTCCTTCTCTCCAGATTTAGTGAATTTTCCTATTTGTGCAGATAGCTTATTTCTCTGTTTTTTAAGTTCTTCCAGATTCTGTAATACCTCTCTCCATTTGACGTCGTATTCTATTACCATTTTAGCATTCGAAGGATCTTTAAATCTTTTTTTTTCTGATTCGATAATTTCGTTTAAATTACTTCGAAATAATTCTATATCAAGCAAGGTAATGTCCTCTTGTTTTGATGAAAGTATTAATTATTAATGTCTTAAATTCATTTTGAATTATTTTTAGAAATATCTTAATAATCGAAAACTTACTCGTGTTTAATTCTTTCATCAATAGTTGACCTTTGAAGGGCTACTTTTATCATTCGCTTATCAAAACCGACTGAGTTTATAATTTGAATTATTTTAATTCGTTTTGCTTTTCCTTTTAAGCCTTCTTCTTCCATGAATTTTTTTGCAAACTCTTCTTTGTTATTTTTATCGTTCGTCAACATATAATTTTGATAATAATGTTTAAAATAAAAAACTTGGTCGGATTCGATTTAGATATTTTTGAATAAAACACTATTTGCAAAATATTTTTATTGATCATTATAGTGCCGAAAAGGATCTGAGGATTGTTGAAATTAAACAGAAAAAATAAATTAATTCTCACACTTCACAACTTAAGATCAAAAAATGAAAATGCATAATAAGGTGATACTTCAGTAAGGTGAAAACAATGTCTGAGAAACAGACCAATGAACCAAGAATTGGAGTTTATGTATGCGAGTGAGGCGTAAATATTGGAATGCACATTGATTGTTTATCCATACGAGATTATGCGGAACTATTACCTAATGTTGTGATTGCAAGGATAAACAAATTTACTTGCAGTGATCCTGGACAACAATCTATTAAAAATGATATCATAGAATTAGACCTAAATCGAGTGGTAGTAGCAGCTTGTACTCCGAAAATTCATGAAGATACTTACAGATCGGTCTTGATTGAAGCTGGTTTGAGCCCATATTATTTTGAAATGGTAAATATTCGAGAGCATTGTTCATTTGTACATCAAGGAGATAAAATCGTAGCAACTGAGAAAGCCAAAAGATTATTATTAGCAGGGATAAATAGAGCAAGACAATTAGAAATAATCCCCCGTAAAGAAATACCAATAACAAAAACTGCTCTTGTGATAGGAGCGGGTATAGCGGGAATGAATGCAGCATTAGATTTAGCAAATCAAGGAATTGAAGTATACTTAGTTGAAAAATCCCCTACAATTGGAGGAAAAATGGCTCAACTTGATAGAATATTTCCAACCGATGATTGTGGTATCTGAGTATTAGCTCCCATTATGGTAAATGCATCCAAACACCCAAATATTACATTAATGACGTATTCTGATATTATCCAATTTACTGGGGTGACAGGCGAATTTCTCGTGAAAGTCAGAAAAAATCCTAGATATGTCGATGAACAAAAATGCACTGGATGTGGATTATGTACCACGAAATGTCCTATAAATATACCAGATGAATTTAATAGAGGAATTGGAGAGAGAAATGCTATATATATCCCCTTTCCACAAGCTGTTCCGAAATTTGCCGTTCTGGATAAGTCTGTATGCATTGATTGTAAGAATTGTGAACGTATTTGTCCAGCTGAAGCAATAGCATTTGATCAAGGAGAACAACAAATTGAAATTAAAGTTGGTGCGGTAATTGTTGCTACAGGGTGGGAAGAATATCCAATACTCAAAACAAATGAATACAAGTATGGTTTATATCCAGATGTAATCACTCAACTTGAATTGGAAAGAATGCTAAGCCCTATAGGTCCAACGAGCGGACATGTGTACCGAATATCAGATGGAAAAACGCCCAAAAATATTGCGATGATACAATGTGTTGGATCAAGGACTTTAAGAGGAAATTCTTATTGCAGTGCGGTGTGCTGTAATGTTGCCCTGAAGAATGCTCAATTATTAAAACAAGAATATCCCACCACGAATATTACTATATTTTATATTGATATTAGAACTTGGGATAAAGGGAATGAGGAATATTATAGAAATATACGTGGTCAAAATATTATTTTTATCAAAGGTAAACCTGGAGATATTAAATTAAATGATAATGGTACGATGCGTTTATATTTTGATACAACAATGGAAAGCGAAGTTATGAGCATGGATTTTGATCTTGTTGTCTTATCGACTGGAATAATCCCTTCTCAAGGTACTATTGAACTTTCTGAAATAATGGGTCTTAGTAGGGGCCCAAATGGCTTTTTATCAGAAGTTCATGGGTGTTTAAAACCTGTTGAAACAAAAAATAATGGCATTTATATCTGTGGGTGTGCGGCAGGTCCCAAGAACATACCATATTCAGTAACTTCAGCTTTGGGAGCAGCTAGCAAAGCGGCAACTCTACTGTCAAATGATGTTTTAAGACAAGAATTAATCATCGCAGAAGTAGATAATACAATCTGTGTAGGATGTCACAGATGTGAGAAGATTTGTGATTTTGATGCAATTAATGTAAATGACGATCAAATAGCAGTAGTAGATGAATTAAAATGTAAAGGGTGTGGAGCTTGTGTTACCTCATGTCCTGCTAGAGCAATCGATCTCATATATTACAGGGATTCTCAATTTGAAGAAGAAATAAGGGGAATTACAGAATCCTTTATCTCAATGATGAGTGCATCTCAAGAAAAAATCCAAGAATAAACTTATAGTTATGATTAAGATGGATACTACTAAAGAAAGAAAGATTATAGCATTTGGTTGTGAAAAGTGAGGCTATTCTGTTGCTGATTTGACTGGAACGACTCGTAAAAAATATTCAACTGACTTTCATTTGATTCGTGTAAGATGTACTGGAAGAATTGGGATTCATTTGATAATGGATAGTTTTCTACGAGGTGCAGACGGAGTAGCAATAATATCATGCCATGAGGATGAATGTGATTATGGTAGAGCTAATATGAATACTAATAAACACGTCATATTTCTAAAAAATCTGTTTAATCATATTGGAATAAATGAAGATAGGATTCAACAGTATTTCTGTGCTGCTGCAGAAGTAGAAAAGTTTGTGGCTTCAGTAGAAGATATAACTAGTAAAGTCCGTGCATTGCCTCCCTTGCCAAAATATAAATTAAACCCGAAGTAGAATGAGCCTTTCAAAAAAATTATAGTTGAAAGGTAACTTACCCTAAGCGCGGGTATTCGGATCAGTAATTTAAAATAAAATTATTATCATGAATTCTGAAAAATCATTAACATGGGAATTTTTAAAAAATGTGGCTGAAAGTTTAGACTCATTTAGGATTCGAGCTTTGATTGACGGAAAAGAGGATATTTTGAAAGCAGGCGTTTACAATGAAGATCAATATCATGCCCTGTTTTTCGATATGTTTGATTTTGAACAATTAAAATTCGAATTACTAGCTTTCTTAAAAAAAAAATCTGAAAGTAATCTTGAAGATTTAAAAACATTCACGATAAATAAAAAGGTTGATTTGAAGACCATTTTAACTCTTTTAACATTATTGAAACATGAAAAATTAGTGATTATTGAGGATATAAATGATAAAATAGATACTGATAATGAAAATTCAAGTTTTAGTAATTTAGTTGATTTTAATATAAAAATAAATTCTATAATTCCTGGAAAGACTGTTTATGAACCTGTTCAAGTAATATTCGACGCAAATATATGTTCTGGATGCGGGATGTGCGCAGGGATATGCCCTGTTAATTGTATTGAGATTATTAATGGTATCGGAAAAGTTGATGATGATTATTGTATAAGATGTGGACTTTGTTATTATATCTGTCCTAGAACATTTTTACCGACAATGAGTATGCATATGGAGCAAACGCAATGCAATGAAGTTGAGTATCATGGTCAATTTGGACCTTATATCGATATCTTTTCAGCCCGAACAAAAATTTCAGATATTAAGAGCGTTTGCCAAGATGGAGGTATCGCTAGTAGCTGTCTTTATTATTTATTTAATAGTCAACAAATTACCATGGCATTAGGAGCAACAATGAGCGAAGATCCTTGGAGACCTATGCCTTTTATGTTAGGGTCAAAGGAAGACGTCCTAATTTCAGCAGGAACAAAATATGTGAATAACCCAAATTTAAGCTTATTAAATGCTAAGAAACTTATAAATGAAAACTATGCCATAGTCGGAGTTCCATGCCAGATGCAGGCCCTATTAAAATCCAAGTTATGCAAATTCGAATTCTCCAAGCCTGTTTATCGAATTGGTATCTTCTGCATGGAATCTTTTTCTTATGAAGATGGGTTTTTGAAAATATGTAATTTAGTTAATGCAAATGAATCAGATGTGAGTAAAACTGATATTAATAAGGGTAATTTCTTCATTTATACCAATGATGGAAATGAATTTTCAGTTCCTATAAAAGAAATCACTCACTTGGCTAGACACGATTGCAAAGTTTGCTATGATCTTACTTCTGAATCAGCTGATATTTCTATAGGGTCAATAGGTTCTCCTTCAGGTTGGAATACAGTAATAATACGAACTCCCGAAGGAAAAAAACTTTATGAAGAGTTAGTTGCTAACGATATTATTGAATCAGTAAACTTTAATAAGGTCAAACCGGGATTATCAATGCTCCAAAAAGCAGCAAGATCGAAAAAAGTTAACTGTCATAAACACGTGGATGAAAAAAGAAAAAAAAATCATCGATTTCCAAGCTATTAATCCCTAATTTTCTGCTGTTGTTGACTTTTAAATGTTAAGTTAACATTTGTTTAGATTCTTTGTTTTAATAGTAGCTTTTTACAATGTGTATGTGCTAAAAACCACAAAATTAATATTAAATTTCACATTAAAAAGATTAATATTAAATTTAAGATTGAATTTATAATGAGTATTTTACCTGCATTTAGACCAAAACACTTTCGAGAAAAGATCTTCTTCAGAAATCTACGTTCTCAAATAGATGGAAATGCCCTAGTAGAATATGGGTTAACTCAAATTCGTGGAGTCGGTAGAAGATTAGCTCAAGCTATAGTAAGGATTGCTGAAATTGACCCTCAAATGAGGATGGGCGCCTTACCCGAGAAAGATCTCAATAAGCTTGAAGAAATCATGATGAAACCAATTGAAAACGGAATACCATATTGGATGGTTAATCGGAAAAAAGATTTGAGAACTGGTGAAGATAAACATATTTTAGGTAATTCTCTTGATTTACAAACAAAACAAGACATCGATCGCATGAAACGAATAAGAAGTTATAAAGGTGTTCGACATCATAATAAATTAAAAGTAAGAGGTCAAAGAACTAAAAGCACTGGCCGCCATGGCTTAGTAATTGGAGTCGTGCGGAAAAAGAGAGGCCAACCTTAGGTGAAATATCATGGGAGATCCACGTCGTCTAAAGAAAAAGTTCAAAAAACCAAAACATCCTTTTGAAAAGGAACGAATTACCGAAGAATTAGAATTTATCGGAAAGTATGGTCTGCGAAATAAGCGTGAATTCTGGAAGATGAGGTCAGTCTTGGGTAATTGGAGAAAAATTGCACGTGAGTCTAGATCCTTACCACAAGAAAAAGCAAAAAAAGTTCAACAAGAACTAATCAGAACATTAAACCGTCTCGGTGTTATTGGTTCCGAAGCTCAATTTGAAGATGTTCTTCTTCTCACTGTAGATGATATCTTGAAGAGAAGGCTTCAAACTCTCGTGTTTGAAAAAGGTCTAACTAAAACGGTATATGAAGCCCGACAAAGGATAATTCACAAACATGTCGCAATCGGAGATAAATTAATCAACGCTCCTTCTTATATCGTAAAATTAGATGAAGAAAATCTTATAAGATATGCTCCAAGTAGTCCATTCGCGCAAATAAAAGAAATATCAAAGAATTAAACATCTTTCATCCGTATATTCTTTTTTACTTAAAGAATTTAAGATCTTTTATTCTATCTTGCTCTATTCATTATCTCATTTCCAATTAAGATTATATATAAATCAAAAAAGAAAGATCAAGGCGTTTGTCTATATATTCTCATTATCTTTTACTTTCTTCCTCTTATTATATCGACTAAAATCCGACTTATCCAATCTTTTTACACAGAAAAAAGCTATCGAAAATTCTCTAATCTAAAACACTCCTGCAATTTATTAGGTCAACTTTCTCTTCTTTCATCATGGAAAAACCTTGTTCATATTATGATTGGGAAAATAGTTTCAAAAACATTTCCGAAAAAAAGAAAAGTAAGCCCAGGGAATTAAGGCGTATTAACTCCATAGGGTTACCTGCCGATTCCTTCGAGAGCTACTTGAAGTCATGGAAGTCTAAAAATCTGAATAAAAACGTCAAGTAAGAGAGCAACTTGAAGATTAAAACGTTAAAACATTAAGAAAATCCTAATACATTATAGTAATTTATTTCTATATGTGTTCACTACTTAAAAAGGCACGTTGAGTTTAACTTAAATTCGAGTGTATTAAACCTTTAAAATGCTTATCAAAAGTAGCTAAAAAATTACAGTTTAGTCGCTTGCAATGAGTTAAAATGGAACTATCGGTAAAGGATAATCTTTTTTCCTTATATTTTTGAAATATCTCCCAAGAATTCTTAAAGTCATCATCAGTAAGACTTAGCAATTTTATCTTTCTACTTTTTAAAATATAGTTACCTATCTCTATCGCAAAATCAGGACGTTTTATTCTTACTAACGCTAAAGTTACTAATTCATTAAATACTAATGTAGAGGTAATAATTTCCCCAAATTCATTTTTTAGAAACCGTCTCATCAAAGATTGAGCAATTTCAAAGTTCTTATCATCCCTATTCTTAACTGCTAAGATAAATCCCGTATCTAAAAAAACAACCATCTATTCTTCCTCGTTAATTTGATATAAAACTTCATCAACTTTTTCTGATAAATCTTTAATACCTAACTCAAAAACATTATCCAATCCTTTCCATGCATAATCATCGATTATTGAGTCTGGGGATTCATTCTCTTCAAGACCTTCTGCAGTCATTGCCTCTTCAATCAATTTGGCAATAAGATCCTTTTTACTTATTTTTTTTCCTCTTAAAGTTAAATGTGAAATCAATTTATCCAATAATTTTAGATGTCTCTTATCAACTCGTACGGTGCTAATGAAAATCACCTTTTTTTCTTTGTATACTAGTATACAAAGCTTCTCTTCTATATTAATATTTTTGATGAGGATAGAGATATTACATGTATCGAAACTCACCATTGATGTTGAAATCTTAAGATTTTAATATCAAGAAAATATCAAACCTCGAAAATTTCAGAGCAGAAATAATAAAAATTTGAGCCACAAACAAATGAAAAGTTAACCAACATTCCCGAGTTTAAATTTGATAAAATCGCAAATACATTCCTTCCCACCGGTAATAATTTTTTCTGTTTACGTTTACGCTTAATTCGAAAGATTGGCACTTTTATGGCGAGATGAGAACAGAATTTAATCAAAGAGATATATCCGCTAAACTAAAGATTAGATAATAAAAAAAGCTCTTTAAACACGTCGTCCCCTATGACCGCCCTTACGGCGACAGTGGTCGTGAGATCTTGGTGTTACTTCTTCTATACGCCCGATTTTCAAGCCCGAACGGGCAAGTGCTCTTATGCATGCTTGTGCTCCTGGTCCAGGGGTTGTATTCTTGTTTCCTCCTGGAGCCCTTACCTTAATGTGAACACCTGTGATGCCCTTATCGCGTATGTCGTTTGCTACTCTAAATCCGCATTGCATCGCAGCATACGGATTGGATTCATCTCTACTTGCTTTTACAACCATTCCACCAGTGCATTTTGCGAAGGTCTCGCCACCACTCAAATCGGTTGCGGTCACTATGGTATTATTATATGAGCTGAATAGATGAATAATAGCCCATTTCTCGGCTCTGCTAATCTGATATACACCTTAGTTTTTTATTCAATATATCTAATATGATTGATTAATCCATTGTAAAATTTGAACTTTATTAATTTTATCAATAATTTTTCGAGTCATTCCAAGAATGTTTCAGTTTATTTTTTGAGTATCATTTCTATCTTGGAGTGGATAGTGAATAGATTTATTGAGGATATTACATAAAAATAAATTAGTAAAATGTTATTAAATTCTTAAATAGAATTAAATTACACAAAATAATAATAACTTCTTAACTAATCTCGATGACCGAAGATGAAAAATTTCAGGAGTCATTAGCATCGATTAAAGAGATTTTTTTTGCTCTTACAGAAAGGGAACCAACACCAGATGAAGAAATCGACGCTAGGAAGCAATTAATCTTATTATTCAATAGTATCTCAGATTTTCTGGATTCCCCTAAACAAAAAGATCTTATTGAAGTGATAAAAGATAAACTCGAAAAATGGGATACATTAGATTCTTGGTTCACAGAAACCACAATGCCAGAAGATATTAAAGTATTTCTAAACTTTCCTGATTTAGCAGATAAGGATCAAAAATCCGAACGGACAGAAGTAAATGACTTGCAAGTAGAAGAATTAAGCGAACTTTCACAGGCTTCTTCCAAATTAGATGTTAATGATATTGTTAGTGAAGTTTCTCAACGATTTAAAGGCGAGATTGATAGTCTAAAAGATACGATTGACGGATTAAAGAAAGAATTAGATAAGAAAAGCGAAACATTAAATCGGATTTCAAAGAAGAAGAAAGTTCAGATGATTACTCCCAAAACCTCGACACTAGCTCCTCCTATAATTAAAATTCCCGTTATAAAAAAAATCAACTTTCATTCTGAAAGTCAAGTAGATTCATCTATTCCTCCGATTCTTCTAAAAGAAGAAATCAAAGAAGTTCAAATTCCACCAAAAAAAGCAGAGGTCAAAAATCTTACTCCTATTCCTGCAAAACCAGAAGGTTTGATAGGAAGGAATTCTTTTGATAATGATTTAACGCCCATCCCAATTAAAAAAGTCCAAAAAAAACCAGAAATTAAAACTGCAGTAATAGAGGAGACTATAGACGTACCAATCATTACAGAAAAGAGAAAAATAACGCCTATAGTAAGTGAGGTAGATAGTAAACCTCTTGAAGTAGTACAAAAAACTGAGGATAAAAATATTCAACCCTTTTCTGTTGAACCTCCTAAAATTAGAAGCATGAGTGTAGAAGAAGTGGAAACTGAATCAATCAAATCAAGTGGGAAGGATTTGTTTGATGTTCTCTCACATGTTGGAGAAATTCCACAAGTTGTATCAAAAAAGGAAAAGCAGTCTCCAAAAATTACTGAAAAAAAAGAAGTTAAACCTATTGAAGTAATAGAAATTAAAAATACTGAACAACCTCAAATTAATTCCTTTGTAGATTTCAATCATGTAGAAACAGCTGAGAGTTTACCCATTGATAAAGATGACCTTTACCAAGAATTGATTGCTCTGGAAGGAAAAAGATATGCAGTTGAAAAAAGTTCTAAAGACTTAGAAGCGAGTTATGACAAGGGTTCAATTGCCGATTCGCATTATAAACAAAAGAATGATGAGATAAAAACAAAACTACTACAAATCACAAATCGTATTACTACAATAAGAAGATTAATTTCTAGTTTATAATTTGTGATAGTTCTTTATATGATATTGAAAGAAGGTGGCATTTTTTGCTTATGTTCAGCAAGTTTCATCATATTTTTAACTTTTTCAACGTTTTCATTGTTTAAATTATCGAGAGTTAAAATGTGATCGATTCTATATATGATTTCATCTAGCTCATCGTAGGTTAACCCAATTTCACCTTCATCGGTCTGATCTGGCCAAAGTCCAGCACTCGGCACTCTCATAATAATTCTATCGGGGATCTTCAAAATTTTGGCGATCTCTCTTACTTCTCTTTTATAAAGCATTCCAATTGGTTCAATATCCACACCACCTTAGTGTAGAAATACGTTAAGTAATTCTATATCACCATATTTCGTGAAATAACCAATTGCAATCTCGGTTCTGTTTCCCGTGCCACCAACAATATATCCCATTGATTGAGCTATAAAGTACAAAGTTAACATTCTCAATCTTGGTTTGATATTTGATAATGAAATTTTTTTTTTTTCAATTTGTGAAGGAAGAGAACCTAAGAGTTCCTTATATGTCGAAGAGAGATCTACAGTATAAAATCGAACCCCTAATGACTCTGCTACTAATTTTGCATCTTCTAAATCTTTATTCATGGACTCACATGGTAATCCAACAGTAATCACATTTCTTTTCCCAACTGCATTGACCGAAAGTGCAGCAGTGACAGCGCTATCGATTCCCCCACTTAACCCAACTACTACTCCTTTTGCTCCTGCTGAACGTACATATAGTTTGATCCAAGACTGAATATCAGAACATAATTCATCGTAATTTAGTTGTCTCATGATTCGAATTAATTTTTTATGTTACTAATCGTTCATTTTTAAATGAATAGAAAAGATAAGATTAAAATAAAATTGTTTTCATAATTATTGCACGAAAAGCAAAATTAACAAATTAAAAAAGTGATTTATGATGAGTGAAGAAATGAAAGCTATTATTGATGCTTCTTATGATAATGGAACTCCGATATGGTTGCATACAAGTGATTATATTTTTGGAATGGTGCCCGTTGATTCAAGTGGAGCACGTTGGACAGAAATATCATATACCTTTGAAGATCCAAATGAACCGTTAGCAAAAACTGAAAGATCAGCAGAATTATCTTTTCAATTCCTAATGGAAGAAGTCGAAAAGGGCGTTTCTTTCTACGTAGATGATTTAAAAGTCCTCTTGATTAAAGATTTTGCAAAAACACTTGAAAATAAATCCGGTCCAGAAAAAATCATCGCTCTCATTGCTGAATTAATTACAAATTCATCAAATTATTCTTCAAATTTACCCATTATTAAAGGAAAAGAAGAAATTGATACTTTAAAAGGGAAAATATAGTCCTTATTTACTATTACCTTTTATCTTTAAATATACAAATTTTTTCGCTGTGGATATTTTTTAGTAAACTCTTCATCGATTCTTTTTGCAAGTTGATAATCTAAATTAGGATTTTGCTCATATATTACTTTTTTCAAGATATCTCCTTGATTTTGAGAAAATCTTTCGATTCCAGTAGCGATAATATTCTTATCCGGTTTAATAGGAACTACCATGCCGAATAATCGAAGCATCTCATTAGGAGACAATTCTCTTTTGATCCCAATACTATCATCAATTTCTTTATCAATATTTTTAATAACTGAACCCATGGATAAGGCTGAATAAGGACTAAGCATTTTTGATTTCAACCAAAAACTATTAGGATTTTTAAGTATTACTGTATCTGAATTACCGTGATCATCAGTAGATCCAACTACGCTCCACCCTTTAGGATCTTTATCATAATCTTTCTTCATTTTTTTAATAATTGGCTTTATTGGAGCAACTCCATAATAATCTTCTTCTTGATTATCCGTCATCTTCTAATATATAAAATAATATTACCTATAAAAACCTAAAGAATATATCAATTAATCTGTCGCTTAATTACTCATTAAAATGTTGAATGTGGCGAATAATCGGTCTCTCTCTGAATTATATGGTTCTGTCCGAAAAGCTTTAAGATCGGATAATAATGTAATTTTAAATGAAAATTTAAAACAAATTGATAAGATCGAGCTTATCTTTTTACAAAATTATAATAAACGAAAAAATGAAGGTGTATTTTTTACACAAAAATACATTGCTGACTATATTATATCCCAAACTCTCACGGAATTCATTAATTCTAGAATTGAAAAAATGAATTTAACCAATTTAGCAGAAATTAAATCATTAACTCAGAATGAATATAAATCTATTTTAAATTTAGTGAATAAAACGATGATTTGTGATCCATCATGTGGTTCAGGCGTATTTCTTCTAAGTTATATTGATATAATCTTTTCTCTCTTCGAAGATATTTGCACTAGAGATGAACTTGAGGCTTTCAAAAGGAGGATTATTGAAAATATATATGGGTATGATATAAATGACTATTTCCTTAAACTTTGCATTTTAAAATTGCTTCGAAGATTATCAGAAGAAAAATCAATAAATTTACTTAATTTGATTTCTATTTTAGAGTCTCATATTACTGTTAGAGATGTCATTAAAGATCCTCCATCCTTGAATTTTGATCTTTTAGTTGGGAACCCCCCTTATGGGAATATATTAAACAAATCATTAAAGCAAAAATTAGGTGATGAAAATGTTTTTGTTAATGATATCTATTGTTTATTCATTTTGAAAGCATTAAATTGGAGTAATGGAATGATTGGGTTTTTAGTGCCTAAAAGTTTTTTGTTACGACAAGGATACGTTAGATTTAGAAATCTTCTCTTATCAAAAGCAAATTTACTAAAAATTATTGACATTGGTCCAAACCTATTTAAGAAAGCGACTAATGAAACTCAAGTCTTAATTTATCAAAATCAAGGTAAAGAACTAAAGAATTTAGAAGTCTTAGATTATCCAAATCATAAAATCATTACATATAATAACCAATCATTCGATGAATTAAGAATTTGTCTAAGTTCAGACTGTCCATCGAGTAATAAATCAAAAAAGATTTATACATATACGAAAGAAAAATATTGCCCTTCATGCAAAAATGAAACTCTACAATTAAACAGAATCCGGATTAAAACAAATCATGAAGTTCTAGATTTAATTAATAAGATTGAGGATATTGGAGATCTGAACTATATAAATTCGCTTGATTTCCCACATTTCATTCGAGGAGAAGAAGACAAGGGATTGGAGGAGATCAGACATATAGTTAAAGATAATCCTAATGGTACTTGTTTATTCATTAATGCAAAAGATGATTTTGATTATTATTCAATAAAACCAAAAAAATCCTTTGATCTTGAATTAATTAGCCCTCAGACCCTAAAAGGGAGAAATTATGAATATTATAATGACCACAAGTTATTAATAAAGCATAATAATGTTATTCCTCAAGCAATTTATACTGAAAAGAAAGTATGTTTTACTTCCTCAATATATTCGATACTTAATGAAAATGTAACTGAATTGAAATATCTTTGTGGAATAATAAATTCAGCGTTAATGCAATTTTATTGTATATATGGAATAAATAACCAAAAAGATACTACCATTAATTTAAATCAATACATGATTCGACATTTTCCAGTTAAAAAAACTGGAGAAGATATAAAAGAAGAGATATCCGAACGAGTTGATTTTATTTCAAACTATTTAGCTCAAACTGGTGCGAAATTTGATGATACCACTCATTATGCAACACGAGAATTGGATAAACTCATATTTCAAATTTATTCTATTTCTAAAACTGAACAGGAATTAATTTTATCAACTGTAACTGAACACATTTCTTATTTTAATAGTGTTTATGAAAAAGATTATGACTACATTTTAGATCAAGGTTGGACAAGGATTAAACGATCACCTCGCTGTTAGGTTTTAACATCTCACTCTTTTAATGTTAAATGGAAATCGCAAGTATTATCTCCAAGTCCCATAAACTGATTTCTTTTTATCTTAATATTTTCATTAAATTCTTGTATAACAGGATCAAGATAAGGAACGCACATATCTTTGCAAATCGAAGCAATTTTATCGAGTCTCTCAGGATTCCTCCTCATTGCGTCGATATAGGGGCACTCGGTTATGTTGATTTGGACTTCCTCCTTATTATGTCTTACAATTTCATGCAAATTTCCCTCGCAGTTCCAAATAAAAGAAAGAATTGAAATTAAGTCCTCAAGGGAATTGTCATTTATTTTTAGATACTTAATTACTCGCCGAAATATAATTGAATATAATCGTTGCCATACAATTATATCCAAATCCAACGCGGTATTAAAATCAATCTCATTTTCAGTTTCAATTACCCATAATCCGTCTAAAGTACGAAAATGTTTCTCAAAATAGAAGAGTTTATCTATATCCCGTATTTTTTTATCTAGAACCCTCTCCTTTAGTTTCTCCTGATCAATATTTTGAGTTGGTGGTATAGAAAAATGAAAATCGCATTCATCAGCTTTAAAACCCATAAATTTAGTCCTCTTTAACGATATTAAAGGATTAAAAACCTTGACTATCTCTTGATAAAATGGCTTGCACATATTATTGCAAATTAATGGTATTTTATCATGCCTTTCAGGATTTCTGTCCATTGCGGATTTGTAAGGACAACTTCTCACGCTGATGTATACATTGTTAGAATCCACATTCCTGATCTCATATTTCCAACCTTCTACTGTCCATCTAAAAGTGAGAATCTCAAGTAAGTCAATTAAATCATTTCCAAGAATATTGAGGTATTTTTTAAGTCTCTTAAATATAATTTTTAATAACTTAAGCCAGACTTTTAAATCTATTTCTAAAGCGGTGCCCCAATCCGTCTTTTTCTCAGCCTCTATCATCCACAATCCATCAAGAGTAAAGAAGTGTTTTTCAAAAAAGAAGAGCTTATCTATTTCGGTTAAATCTTTCATAATATTAATATTTGGAGTATAAATTTATTTAAGAAAATGAATTTCCATATTTATAGTAATTAGTATTATAAATATTAATAGATTTCGTTTGAATTTAGTTTTCTCTATTTTAGATTAATCATTTTTCCTCATACATAATTTTTAATGTTTAAACTAGTCAAATCAAAAC
Source organism: uncultured archaeon (assembly GCA_964493715.1). Taxonomy (GTDB): domain Archaea; phylum Asgardarchaeota; class Lokiarchaeia; order Sigyniarchaeales; family SOKP01; genus SOKP01. The sequence goes on along the minus strand of CAZBPC010000039.1, from coordinate 4,009 downwards.
TTAATTTTATTATTTTGATGTTTCTAAATCTTTATATTTATTGAAAACTAATATTTAATTAGGATCGTCTAAATTAATAATTTTTAAATTTTACTAAATTAACTAATTTGGAGAATATGAATTGGAAACCTATATTCTTGCTCTTTTGTTAAGTTTATTAGCTGGTTTATCAACAACAATAGGAAGCTTCGTCGCTTTCTTTATGAAAAAACCTAATCCAATATTCATTTCGTTTATTATGGGATTTTCAGCAGGAGTTATGATCCTGATAGCGTTTGTTGAATTACTACAAGAAAGCATTAAATCTATAGGATTATTAGAAGGTTCCCTATTTTTATTTTTGGGGATGTTAATCATGTTCGGTATTGATGTATTCGTCTCTCATGAATACGAGTTCGAAGATTCAATAGAAATGTTAATGAATGTTAATGGAACTTGCAAACCTCATCCACACCATGTCCTGTATCATAAAAAAACCAAAGATGAAAGGCATAGATTTCGACGGGGTCGTCGTCTAGGACCAAGAGATGGATCGGGAATTGAACCTCACGATGGGCGTGGTCGCAAATCTGAAATCAATCTAGTAAAGACCTCAATGTTTACATTTTTAGGAATCTTCATTCATAACTTTCCTGAGGGAATGACAACCTACATTGGAACAATATCCAGAATTGAATTAGGGTTTATTCTGGCGGTAGCCATAGCACTTCACAATATTCCTGAGGGAATTGCCGTAGCCATACCTATCTATGCATGTACAGGAAGTAAAAAAAAAGCGTTTAAGTGGTCATTTCTTTCAGGGATGAGCGAACCTTTAGGCGCCGTTATTACGTGGATAGTACTAACTCCCTTTATCACCCCATTTTTATTAAGTGCGATGCTTGCTATCGTTGCTGGTGTAATGATCTATATCTCATTGGATGAGCTATTACCTGCTTCAAGATCACTAGGAAACGAACACATATCCATTTTGGGGATAATTACTGGCATGTTTGTTATGACCCTCAGTTTATCAATATTGTAATTCCTGAATTCTTATTTGGATATATTAAATATTTTTCTGGCATTTTCACTAAAAATCTTTTCATATATGCTTTTATCTAAGTCTAAATCCAATAATCCTTTCGTAGAAACCTCATAATCATATGGTATATTAGGAAAATCACTCCCGTAAAGAATACGATCTTGATATGATATAAGTAACTCTCTATCTGGATAATCTATATCTCGATTCCACTTCTCAAATAATTTGAACGGAATGAACACCATTGCAGTATCCAAATACAAATTTTCGTGCTTATCCATTAATTTAAAAAATTTCTCATGTTCATATGCCCCAAAATGGGCAACTATTATATTTATATCCGGAAACTTTTCAATAAATTTAGTAAAATGTTTGAAACCTACGAACTTATTGGAGTAAGGAGCAGTACCACAGTGCATATTAATCCATTTTCCTTTATCTAATATGAAATTATAAATTTCAAACATTCGCTCATCAAGCGGATAAAAATCTTGGACTAATAACTGCAATTTGAGCCCTTGAAAATTATATGTATCAATAATTTTTTGAACATACTCGAGTTTTTTATCATCACCAGGCCAAACACATCCAAAAGCAATTGCTTCAGGATTACTTTTACAGAATTGATAGGTCCATTCATTTATTTGTTCAGAAATTCCTTTCTTGTGAGCGTAATTATACGTTGTAAAGGATATTACTTTTTCAGATTTTAGAAATTCAACTAAGTCCCCAATTTCTAACTTATATTTGATCGACCACCCACGGGGATTTCCATCATCATCAGGCTTCTCAAAAAAGTCCCAAATTGCTTTAAATAGTTTAGGAGGAAAGAAATGAACATGCGAGTCAATATAATTAAAGTCTTGATGAGTATAAACCATAATTAAGGAAAATATGAAATTACATAAAAAGATTGAACATTAATTTCCAACTTTTTTAAATTGTAATAAGAGTGGTGAGGATAATAAATCCAATGAAAATTATCAATAATATAACTGCATCCATTCTTGTTAATGAATGAGTTCTAGATTTAACCTGGTAAAAAATTATCAAGCCAAATAGGAATAACCAATTCACTATCAATATCATGCTTAAATTTATTACCATCGCAATGATTCCGCTAATTCCATATGTAAAGGATAAATTCCATATTACTTTTCCAATCATGGCTCCCATTCCAATTTCAACACTTTTTTTCTTAATTGATTTGAAGATGAGGGTTATTTCTTCTGCATTAGTGACAAATGCAATGATAATAAAGCCAAAAAATGCCTCACTTAATCCCGTTAAAACCATGATATTCTCTGCCGAAAGTATTAGGAATTCTCCGCCTACTAGTATCAAGCAAAATGCCAGTATTATATAAATAATTTTCTTAAGTTTAAACTTAATATTAATTTCCTTATTCCCGCTTCTAATCTGTTCTTCCAATTCATTCATATCAATAAGATCTATTCTTCTCTTTTTGGATAGGATATTTAGTGAATTTAGCAAATATATTAAATATATAATTAGAGTAATAATACCAAAAATGAACAAACCGAAACAGAAAAGAAAACTCAACAAAATAGCAGCTAAGCAACTATATATGATGATAAAATAAAAATTTGAAATTGATTTTAAATCGATATCGTGAAAGAGTGCAGGAAGCGCAAAACACAAAGTTAAGGAAATGATTGAATTCCCCATGACATTCCCTACCGCGATAAATGGAAGTCCATTAATTGCGGCTAAGATTGAAGCGATGGATTCCTCCGGGTCAATACCTAAAACTAATAAGCCAATCACGAATGGTGAGATTTTAAGGATTAAACATAAATTCTTCAAATTATCCAGAAAAAAATCCACTGAAAAATATATAAGAAGATAACTTGCAAAAAAGATGAAGAGCCAAAATAAGATTTCTATCATTCAAATAGCCCTCTTTATGACCCACTGAATAACATGCATATTACCATAATATAAAATAGAGAAAAAAAGAAATAAATTATTCCTTTCTTAGGAGTGTACTTAGTTCAATTTTAAGCAGGTCTCTTATTGCAACTCTTATAACTTCAGAACGATTTGGATATAAATTCATGTTGACAAGATCTTCGATTCCCTTCAGATAGGCTTCTGGAACATGACACGTGATTAATTTAATTAAATATCACCTTGATTAATAGCTAATTGTGTTTTTTAAATATTAGGAGCTAATTTTAAATAAAATATCATTGTAATATTACGATAATATTTCGTGAAATAGGGTTCTTAATACTGTCTGCTATTATACTTTTTAACTAAATTCCAGAAAACCGAATATTAATTAGTTGGGATTATCTGATCTATACTAGAAAATGAGTAAATTAGTACTAGTTGATGGTGCGAAAGGACATACGGGAACATTCCTTATCAAAGAAATCTTAGAATCCAAACCTGATTGGAAAATCATTGCATCTGACTTACCTCTTGAAAAAAGGTCAGATTTAATGACCAAGGAAACTGTCTTTAGCAGTAGATTCAAAAATATGACTGAGATATTTGATAATGAAAGAGTTTCGCTCATTTCTGCTGATTTAACTGACCAAAAATCTATAAGAACTTTATTGATAAAGAGAAACTTTGATATCATCTTTCATACTGCAAGCTTGTATGATTATTTCGCGGGTTTAGACGTACTACGCAAAATTAATGTTGAGGGGACGCGAAATTTGCTTGATATGATAATAAAAACTCAAGATTTAACAAATTTACGATTTATTCATTGGAGCACGTGTGGTGTATATGGAGAACCGATATATCAAAAAAACAAGAATGGATATCCAATTCCCGCAAATGAAAAGGAATCCTATAACCCTCCAAATAAATATAGCATTACTAAAATGGAACAAGAGCTTTTGTTAAAAAAGTATGTCAAAAATTATGGTTTAAAAACAACTATCATAAGACCTGCACCAATTTTGGGACCTTTTCAAGCTTATGGAATGTTTCACGTGTTTCAACTCA
>CAZBPC010000038.1:0-28374 GCA_964493715.1 uncultured archaeon | reverse complement strand
TCTCTGGAAGCTTCAATTATGGCACAAAGGTCATTAAAGTGGTCAATATGGACGTGAGTCACGATAAATAACTCAGTTTTTAGAGGGTCCTCGTGATATTGGTTCAAACGAACGATCGCACCTGGTCCGGGATCGATGTGTGTTTGAATGCCATTGAATTTGTATAAAATTCCGCCCGTGGCTCTATGTTGAGTTCGAATGTTATGTCTTCCGCCCCCAGAACCTAAAATGAGCAGTTCATCATCTATCATTTTATTGAAACCTTCTATCTTAAAATTCGCAATTAATCATGGTAACTAATATTTACTTTTAGTCATTAAAAATTCTATAATTGATTTGAATGCTATATCAACATTCATTCCTGATTTAGATGATGTTTTTATATAATCAACCATCTGAAAGGTTTGTTTAATATTTAGCGCTATTTCATCATTTACAGCAATTAAATCTTCTAAGTCTGATTTAGTCCCAACTAGAATGATTGGTAAATTCATATCGTGCATCCTTACAAGATTTACCCATGCTATAATCTCATTTATTACAGGCATGCGTGTCATGTCAAATAAGAGGAGTGCTGCTCTTGCCCCCATGACGAAATTTTCAAGGAGATGCCTGAAACGTTCTTGACCTCCTAAATCCCATAACTGTAATGAACAATTTGCTTCTAAATCATCAAACATAATCTCCTTGATGAAAAAATCAACCCCTACCGTCTCGATCGTAGATTCATTGAAGACTCCGTTTACATATCTACGGAGTAGTGTTGTTTTTCCTGCTCCCCCATTGCCAGCAATTAAAATCTTGAAGACAAATTTTTTCGTCAATTTGATTCTTAGTACCTCAAGGAATTATAATGTGAATTCTCTTATTATCTAATAATAATTAGACCTAATATAATTTAATGTAATATTTCCGAATTATTGAAAAAAGCCGATGGTTAATATTTCGTCAATTTGATCGAGAGTAGATTGAAGTGCTTTTTTTAATTTCTCTTGAATTTTGAATTTTGAGGGATTTTGCTTGATTATATCAAGATCCCGTAAAGTTGATTCTGCAATTTGATGACCTTTTCTTCCTAATTCGATTAATGCAAGATGTTGACTATTAAGGGTATCAAATTTAGGAATGGGTGTCTCAAAAGGCTTTTTAAATATATGACGAGAAGATTTCATAATTCTCATTTGCTTGTTGATAAAGCGAGAATTAAGTATTGAGGATAAATAGTAAGCTTCTTCTATATTTTGTGTATCATAATAGCTGAGATCTCCCGTTATTAAGAAATCACCCTCAATAACTGCGGAATTTAGAGTAGAGCCTGAGTTGTTATAGATAACTTTTATTTTTGAAAGTTGTCGGGAGGTAATTAATTTACCCCAATGATTCAAATTTTCAAGAAGCGAGACCTTATTAGTGGTTTTTTTCTTATATTTTAAATAATGAGAATTAATAAGGTCATAAAAATGCTTTGAATGAGTATCCAATGAAAGATAATCGAAAGATAAGTCCGATTTTTTTAGAGGTAAAAACACTCTGTAATGATCGAATACATTGAAAGATACTAGTTCGGTACTTTTTATAACATTGAAAATGTATTTTTTATTTACCTTTTCATCTTGAAATGTTCGGATATTCCAAGGAATTTTTGCTTTTTTAAATATTCGGTCGTCTGGAGATATGCTTACGTAGCTATTATCAAGATTCTTTGCAGTGACAAAAATTAGATTCCTTGGGTTCAAGTCTGCTCCTTTATGAAATAATTCCTTGTAAAGGCTGGTCTGAAGATGTACCAAATCTTCATGTTCTTTTTTAGAAATGAACTTGTTAACAAATACTTTATCTCCTTTTACTTTTATTGAATAAGGAATTAGTTCTTCTTTTTTCTTAATCTCTAAATCAATTAGATCAAAGTAATTAAAATTAACGATGTTATCTTTTGTGCCAAAATAAATAACTGGAATGTTATAACTCTCCTTCATACCTAAGTTAGAAGATTTTTCAGCATATAGACATATGAAATCAATTTTAAATATTTTGAGAATATCATTTTCAAACATCCAAGAAGTTATTTTCTTGAATCCTTTAAAGCTCCTAAAACTAGATGCATGTGAACCCGTGAGAACACCTTTAGGAATTACAAAAAAAAGTTTCGAATCTTTTTTCATGAATGAGAAATTTGCTTTATAAAAGAAAAGCGACGCAATTTCTATATTTAAAATATTTTTGGGTGCTGGTTTAATGCCTAATGTATCCGATAATCCCTTAATTTTTTCTTGATAATTTACTGATTCTATTTCCCGTAACGCGTACCAAGGGGGATTACCAATAACTAAATCATATTTACCGTTATTCAAACCTTTTTCAAGAAATAATGAATCAATAACATGCAAATGATAGCCAATCAGATTATAATCAAAATCGATTAAACAAGCAATATTAATACCCGCTAAAAATATGGACATTGGGTTAATATCGTAACCATGTACGTTTCTAATTGCTTGAATTTTCTTTTCTCTACTAATATTTGAATTATCGATTTCATTGATTATTTCAATCAAAAAATTTCCAGAACCACAACTTGGATCTAAAACACGATCCCCTACCTTATATGATTCTTTTACCATTTTTTTTACCAAAAATGGAGGCGTGTAAAATTCACCAGATCCGTGGCGGATATATGAAGAAATTAAATGTTGGATCAAATAATCGAATTGATAAATAGGAGGAATATTATTATCTTGTAATTTTAAAATAATATGGTTCAAAATTTTATTATAAATGTTAATCTCGGTAACATCAATTTTTTCCAGAAGGGGTGAAAAATAATATATTATTGAGTTCTCCCCAAATTCTTTTGGTAAGTTTAATTTTTTCTCAAAATCTAATTGAAAAATCTGCTTATCAATAACTGAATCCTGGGCATTATTTCTTATTTTCAGGAGTTTTAACCGTCCAATAAAAAAGAATAATGACATTATTATATAGAATCGAAGATTTATGCTTTTTACTCCATATATTTTAATAAATTCCTCTTTCCAAGATTGATATGCTGTCATATCTTGAAGTGATTTCTGATTATAGATTTGTTCTAACTCATTCAACTCACTTTCAAACATTGATAAGGAGAAAACGTGTTTTCCAGTGTTCTTAAATATGCCCAAATAAACAAACTCCTTCGATATAATATAAAAATTACAAATTAATATTTAAATTTAAATTGAAAATATCCATATTATAAACCATTAATAGAATAAAAATCTCTTTAATGAAAACTTGACTTCGCAGGAAATAAAACTCTCGAAAGCTCTCGAAAATGGTGTAGAATTTTCTTGTCAAATGTGCGGGGGTTGTTGTAAGGGTTTAGATGAGGGAGAAGTATACCTTTTCAAGGAAGACATAGAGCGGTTAGCATTACACTTGAATTTAAAAGGAAAATCGGGGCTAAGAGAGTTTGCAATAAGATACTTAAAAGCTATAGATGATTCTTTTTTTTGGAAAGAACCTCAAGCTGAGAGAGGAAAAAGATATAAATTCAAAACACTCGGTTTTAATTTCACTGGTAATGATGAAAGATGCGCTTTTTTAGTAGGTAATGAATGCACGGTACATTCAGAAAGACCTTATCAATGCAGATGTTTTCCATTTTGGCACATTCTGGTAACAAGTCGTAAGAATTATGTAGATTATTCTAAAAAGTGTCCCGGGTTGAAAGATTCTTTAGTCAATAAAGGAGAGTATTATTCAGCTGAACAAATTCTAATTTGGGCTTCTGAAGAATATGAAATTGAAAAGAAATATTTCCTTGAAATGAAAAAAAATGATTTTAATATATACAAGGTTTACCCCTTTCTACCAAAAAATTTCGTTGAAAAAGAAGATATAACTAAATAAATTGATGTTGGGATGACCCTTGAATGATGCAATAAAACGATTCGGAACTTGTTCAAAAGATTGCTATGGATCCTGCGTATTCCATACTAAATGGAATGACAATGCTGAAAAAGTAAAATTTTTAGGAACTATCCCTTCAAGGATACATCCATTTACCCAAGGATTCTTATGTCCAAAACTCAATAACCGAGAGAAATTTGTTTATCATCCTGAAAGATTGATCAAACCGTTAAAACACGTGGGTGCAAAAGGGCAAAATGAATTTAATCCAATTGGATTAAAAGAAGCTCTAACGATTATAGCAGAAAAACTCGGTGAAATAAAACAATCATACGGTCCAGAATCAATTGTGGCTGCATTTAGTGCAGGAAATAATGGACTCATATCAAGATTAGCACCATTAAGATTTTTTAATAAATTAGGTGCGACAATTACTACAGGGGGCATTTGTAACGAAGGAGGATGTGATGCTCTTCAAAAATTATTAGGTACATACTCTACGACCAATCCCTTTCAATTGAAAAGTAAAGCCGCAAAAGTTATTGTGATATGGGGAAGTAATCTACCAGAAACTAATATTCACGCTTATAGATTAATTAAAACCGCAATAAAAAACGGCTCAATATTGATCGTAATAGATTCAAGATATCATAAATTAGCGCAAGAAGCTCAATTTTTCATTCAACCTGATCCTGGTACGGAATATCTTGTTGCCAAATTAATTATAAATCAGATAATCAAAAAGAATGGTTATGATCCTGGATTTATATCTAACTATTTTGAAAATCCTGAAATTTTCTTTTCAAAAATTAAGAAGCTTGATATAACAAAAGCCGTGCAAAAAATTGGGGTGGATTTTAATATTTTGAATAAAGTAATAGATTTACTTATTCAACATAAACATGAAACGATCTTTAATGTAGGATACGGTATTCAAAAATATTATCACGGCGGAGAAACTTTACAATTAATTGCTCTCCTACAAGTAATTTTGGGTAATTTTGGGAGACCCGGAACGGGTTTAGTTTATTCCCAAAGTGATTTTAACAAGGTATTCATTGACCCTATTGTTCAATATATAACTAAAAATCCAAGCATTCCAAGAAATAATAAAATAATGTTGATAGATTTAGGATGGGCTTTGAATTCTCCTAAATATAAAATGATTTTTATTTATAATTTTAACCCAGCAAGTTCCATTCCAAATCAAAATCTACTAAGGCGTGCGCTCAGTCGAGAGGACCTCTTTGTTGTTGTGATAGACATGTTTTTAAATCAAACAACAAAATACGCAGATATTGTTATCCCTGCTAAATTTGGAGTTGAAAATGATGACATGTATACTCCCTATTATATCCCAGGAGTATCTATTAATGAAGGTGGACCATGTCCTTATCCAAATTGTTTAACAAATTATGAATTTTTTCAAAAATTAGCATACAAAATTGGTTGGCAAGATGATTTGGATTTTCAAGAAAGTCAAAGTATGATAATGCGAAAAAGCATCACGATGCTTTCTAAAAAAATGAAAAAGGATATTGATGAAAAAGGATACCACACTTTATTTGATGAGGATGATGTTCCATTTAAAGAAATTCCTTTTTTATCTCAACCATCTAAATTAAATTTGGATTTAAATCTTTTAATTGAAGATTTTGTAAACGAGGAAACCTTTTGTAGGAACTCTAATCAATTTTATCTTATTTCTCCTTCACACATCCAATTTATTCATTCACAATTCGGTCAAATATATCCGAATTTTGTTAATCAGTTTGAAAAAATATTTCTCCATCCTTTTGATATTAAACGATTAAACCTCCAAATTGATAAAGAAGTTACTGTATCAAATAGATATGGTGAATCTAACTACACTTTAGAGGAAAAAGTTGAACTAAAACCAGGAGTAGCATTAATTTACTCAGGGTCCCCTTTCGGATTCAATAGAAGTTTGAATGTTAACCTTTTTACCCCTCAAACTCCAGAAAAATCTCACTTATCTGGTTCATTTAATTCTGCAATTATTACGATTTCCCAATAATTAGTAATCCATTTCTTTTGTAAGAATTAATATTATCTATGATTGGTTATTAAGAATAATTAATAACATCTAATTACTATAATTGGATTAGAGATCTTCAGAAATAGAGGAAAAAGTTTATGAAGGTAGGGTTATTCATCTGTAACTGTGGAAGAAATATATCTGGCACGATAGATACAAAAAAGGTTGAAGAATATTATAGAAAGAATTATCCGGAAATTCAAGTAATTGGGGATCAATATCTATGCTCAGAAACTGGAGTAAACAAGATTAATGATGAAATTAAAGAAAAAGGAATTGACAGAGTGGTTATCGCAGCATGTTCATTCAAATTGCATGGATCTTTGTTTCAAAAAGCAATTGAAAAGGCAGGTATAAATAAATTTTTAATATCTTTTGCTAACATTAGAGAGCAAAATTCCTGGGTACACCCAAATCAACCAGAACACGCCACAAAAAAGGCAATTGATCAAATTAATATGGCAATAGAAGAAGTAAAACTTCTGGAACCATTAGAAGTCCAATATGCTCCGGTTACCAAATCAACTTTAATAATAGGAGGAGGTATTGCTGGAATAAAAGCAGCAATGGTTATTGCAGATGCGGGATATAAGGTGTACTTACTTGAACGAGACGCTACTATCGGGGGTCACATGGCCTTATTTGATAAAACCTTTCCAACTTTAGATTGTAGCATTTGCATCCTTGGACCGTTAATGTCTGAAATTAAAGATCATCCTAATATCGAATTGCTAACGTTTAGTGAACTTGAATCTATTGAAGGATACGTTGGAAACTTTAAAGCATCTATAAAAAAGAAACCGAGATTTATTAACGAAGAAAATTGCGTGGGTTGTATTGATATTTGTCGAGAAGTATGTCCAATAGATATAGAAAACACTTTTTTTCCGAGGAAAGCAATAGATATTCCATATCCTCAAGCGATTCCTTTATTTCCAAATATTTTAGAAGAATATTGTATAGGATGTAAAGCTTGTTCTCTCGCGTGTGATAGAGACGCTATTGATTTTGACCAGATTCCACAAAAAATTAACATCGAAGTTGGATCAATTATAGTCGCAACAGGATTCAAAACATTTGATCCAAGTTTACTGGGGGAATTGAATTTTCAAAAATATCCTGACGTGATTACTACGATGCAAATGGAGCGGTTACAAAATAATGATGGTCCTACAAGAGGTAAAGTCGTACGTCCTTCAACCGGTTTACCCCCTAAAAAGGTTTCTTTCATTCTTTGCGTAGGTTCTAGAAATAAAACGATTGGACGAGAATATTGCAGCCAAGTATGTTGCAATGCATCAATTAAGCAAGCAATTCTGATTAAAAAAGAGAATCCAAACACAGAGATTAATGTTTACTTTAATGACATAAGAGCGGTAGGTAAAAATTGCGAAGAATTTTATAATCGTGCACGAGAAGCATTTGGTATTCGATTCATTAAAAGTAATATAGCTTCAATAGTAAAAAGTGATATGTCAGATGATTTAATAATAAAGGGAGAAGATATATTTGAAGATGCATTATTTGAAAATAAATCTGATTTAGTAGTATTGGCTGTGGGTATTGAACCTGCTGAAGGAACGGTAGAATTAAGTCAGAAATTAAATATTTCGTTGGATCAAAATGGATTCCTCCTTGAAAAACACCTGAAAGTGCACCCTTCAGAAACATCAGTAAATGGTATTTTCTTAGCAGGAGTAATACAGGGACCAAAAGACATTCCAAATAGCATTGCACATGCGGAAAGCGCTGCTGCAAAAGCCATTGCTCTAATATCAAGAGGAAAAGTTGAATTAAATCCCCACATCGTTTATTTTGATGAAGAAAAGTGCAATCTCTGTAGATTGTGTGAAAATATTTGCAATTTTAATGCCATCAGTCTCAGTAAGGAAAAACTCACGCTCACACAAGCCAATTGTACAGGTTGTGGTGCCTGTGCTGCTATGTGTCCTCAAGATGCATTATATATTCCTGGGTTTAGGAAAGAACAAATATCTGCCCAAACAAAAGCAATTTTAAGTCAAGGAAAGAGCGAGCATCCATTAATAGTGGCATTTCTATGCAATTGGTGTTCATATATGGGCGCAGATTTAGCAGGAACCAGTAAAATAACATATCCCTCTAATGTAAGATCTATTAGAGTGATGTGTACTGCCATGCTCAATCCATCATTAGTTTTCGAAACATTACTCCGAGGAGCTGATGGAGTCTTAATCGCGGGCTGCCATGAACAGGATTGTCACTATGATACTGGATTTATTAAGGCAAAAGCGAGGTATGAAAGTATGAGAGAAATGCTGATACAAGCCGGTATTAATGAAAATCGTTTAAAAATTACAAGTATTTCTGCTGGTGAAGGAGAACGATATGCTCAAGTAATAACAGAATTTAAGGAACAACTAGAAGAATTAGGACCGATTAAGCCTGGTGAATACGAAAAACTTGTTACTAAAGAAAAAACTTCGAAATCCTCAGCTAAATTAGATGAAATTTGAGAGAATTGCTAAAAAGAGAGCTTTTCTCAATTAATTATTCAAAATACAAGTATATAACCGATAATTATGAAAATTAGAGCCATTACAATCGGCCAGAAAATTCCATTTTTAGCTCAAAATATCAAACTCGAAAATTTAATGCGAGATAAATTGCAAGGTTTCAGTAACTTCAATCAAGAATTAATAGAGAGATTTAAATCTTTAGACATTGAAGTTCAGACTAAGAGATTTTGTTCTCAACCCATCTTTTCATATGAACATCAATCGTTTGAGCAGAATTTAAACCAGGCGCTCCTAACATTACATGATCAATTTAATCTAATAGAATATTTAATTAGTAACTATGGTTTTGATTATTTTGCTTGCTGCACCATTTTAGCTGCTGATGAAAATATTGAAAGATATGGACTTTATGAAAAATTGTTATTGGACGAGGTTCCAAGTTTTATTAAAAGAAGGGAGAAATTTTTTACTTCATTACCTGCAGCTTCCTCTAAAAATGGAATAAATCTCTCGGCATTAAGGTCAGGGGCAAAAATTATAAAAAAGCTTTCTAATCCAGATCCATTTGATAACCTGAAATTTTGTGTAAGTTCCAATGTAAAAGAAAATACGCCTTTTTTCCCCGCAGCTTACCACTTATCTGAAAAACCTACGTTTTCATTAGCATTAGAAATGGCTGATGAAGTAGTGAAAGTTTTCGAACAATCAAAAAACATTACAGAAGCCCAGGTAAAGTTAAGAGAGCGTTTTAATGAGATTCATGACATGTTAATTAAAGTAACAGAAAATATTGGAATTAAATATGGGATAGATTTTTATGGCATGGATTTTTCGCCTGCACCTTTTCCAACAATTCCCCAGAGCATTGGAACAGCATTTGAAAAATTAAATTATGAGTATTTCGGTGCCCCCGGGTCCCTTTTAGGAGTTGCATTGATTAAGAACGCGATACCTCAAAAAGAGAAAATTATTGGATTCTCAGGCTTTATGCCTTCAGTGCTTGAAGATTATACCATTTCCAAATGCCTTTCAGAAAACAAATTCAATTTAGATACCTTGTTATTATACTCTACTATGTGTGGGACAGGCTTGGATTGCGTACCGTTACCTGGTGATATCACTGAACAAGAATTGTTTTATATTTTATTAGATATATGTACGATATCATTGAGGCTTAAAAAACCTCTTACAGCCAGATTAATGCCCATACCGGGAAAAAACGCGGGGGATGATGTTGAATTTGACTTTGAATACTTTGCTCCTTCAAAAGTTATGAATATCCGGCGTTTAACAGGCGATAATAAGAATGATATTTTTCATAGCAAGGAAAAGATCTTTAATTTTATTACATAGAAATTTTCCTATGATTTGTCCAAATAATCTATTACTTTGCCCTCTTGGGTAATATAGTAAATTTCTTCACCCGTATTTACATCCCGTTTTATTTGAATGCATAATGCTTTAATAAGGTAATCTATGTTATATTTTAACATGCTTTCATCCTTGATTAACTTCCTTTCAAGCAAATGGTCAATTAAGATTTTTTTAGACAGACCCTCATTACCACTAAGTCGTGTCAGAATCTCACGCCTAACGGGATGATTAACCGCTTTTAAATAGAGATCATGAAAATATTTGCTCCCTTCCATTGTTTTTCCAAATTCTTCGATGCTCTTATAATCTTTAAAATCTGATTCATCTGGCATGAGTAAGTAAAAATGCAATATGTCTAATATTATAATGATTAAAAAGAAAAAGAGAATTAATATTTTTCAATTACTTTTCCTGCTGGTAATATTTCATATTCTATATTATCATTTTCAAGATTTAATTTCTTAACACATTCAGTTTGTAACAAGTAATTCATGTTGTAATCAAACATGTCTTCATTTTCTATAACATGATTTTCTTTTAATTTGTTCAAAAGCTCTGCTTTAGAAATTTTAGTTGAATTATTGATAATTTGCAACATTGCTTTGCGTACGGGATGGTTCACCGCTTTTAAATAAGTTCCATGATCGACCATTTCTTAATCTCCTTAATTTTTGAATGAAAAGTTTATGTTATATAAATTCTTTACATTTTAATGGGTTTTATAACCAATTAAAAGATTCTAATTGAGTAAATTCTGATTTTGAAAAAAACTTTTAGACTATATTTCATAAAAATGTTTATTTAATTTGTGAAGAATTATAACCTATAAGAGGTAAATTATTATTTGTGAAGAATATTATAACCTATAAGAGGTAAATTAAAAATGGATTTCAAAGAAATAAAAAATTTACTTGGACCAGAAGCAGATGATTTGTTAAATCACACTTGTACTGGTATACCCAAGGAAATGATACACCTCCCTGGACCGGATTTCATTAAAAATGTCATTGAACATAGTGATCGGAACAATGTAATGCTTAATAATATGGAAAGATTATATAACCAAACAGGAAGATTGGCGGGAACTGGGTATCTTTCCATACTCCCAGTTGATCAAGGAATCGAACACACAGCTTCTGCGAGTTTTGCTCGCAATCCAAGATATTTCGATCCTGAAAATATCATTAAATTAGCTATTGAAGGCGGTTGTAATGCTGTAGCATCAACATTAGGCGTTCTTGGATCAATTAGTAGGCAATATGCTCGCAAATTGCCATTTATAGTCAAGTTAAACCATAATGAACTGTTGTCAAAACCAGAGATATCAGATCAAACAATGTTTGCTAGTGTAGAACAAGCTTGGGATATGGGAGCAGTTGGAGTTGGATCCACAATCTACTTTGGTTCTCAAAATTCTAGACGCCAGATACAAGAAACTTCAGAAGCATTTAAAATTGCTCATGAACTCGGTTTAGTGTGTGTATTATGGTGCTATTTAAGAAATACAGAAGAATTTGTGAAAAATGGTAAGGATTACCACACTGCGAACGATTTGGAGAGTCAAGCTAATCATATTGGTGTAACAATAGAAGCAGATATTATTAAGCAAAAAATCTCAACGCTCAGTCGAGGGTTCTTAGATCTGAATTTTGGAAAGACCGATGAATTGGTTTACAATAAGTTAGCAACAGATCACCCACTAGAATGGAATAGATATCAAGTAACAAATTGCTATATGGGCAGAGTTGGACTCATAAATTCCGGAGGAGAATCGGGTAAGAATGATCTTGCAGATGCTGTGACCGCAGCTGTAATAAATAAACGTTCTGGAGGTACGGGTCTTATTTTGGGAAGAAAAGCATTTAAAAAACCAACTCCTGAAGGAATTAAGATCTTAAATGCCGTACAAGATGTCTATCTGTGCAAAGAAATAACCATTGCATAATTTTTTTTTTTTTAAATATCTCTTGTTCGAAAATTGGACTCCCGTTAATTTAATTAAATCGTTTCGTTATTATAGTCATAAGATAAAATAAAAAATTAGAGAGTAAATAGTAATGGGATACAGAGAATATGATAGCAATCCATACAGAATCAGAAATGAGCAACCTAAACCTGAAGCAAGAGGTTCTCCTCGAGCTCCATTAGATTTTTCAATTCATAGGATATGTCCTGCTTGTGGTAAGATAATCAAGATAACTCATTCGTTCTGTAAATTTTGTGGAACAAATATTAGCTCGATTTCACCTATTGGACGTTCTGATGAAGTAACCAAAACATTAGCTGATACAGCAGTTTCTGATCCAAATCCGGATGTAAGGAAATCAGCAGTTGCATCAATTGGGGAATTTGGAGAAAACGATGTTATCGGTCTACTCTCCTACATTCTATTGAATGATCCAGATGAACAGGTAAGGAAAGAGGCAGCTTCGGAATTAGGTAAGTTACACCATCCTTATTCCCTTGATGTGTTAGCAAAAGCTTTAAAGGATAGAAGCGCCTTGGTAAGAAAAGAAGCAATTGAAGGATTGAAGAATATCAAGATGATGACTAAAAAAAGAGAGCTAGAAGAAGAAAATGATGAAGAAAAAGCAGAATCGAAAAAATCTATTCAAGAAAAACTAACTTCTAGCACGCCTAATGAAATAAAGGAAGAAAAAGCAGATAATGTCGATGAAACCAATAAATCAACTGATACGAGTGATAGTGAACCCTTAGAAGAATTCGATACTGAAGAAAAGGACTTTTATGAGTTATAAAAGGTAAAGCTCATTTATTGTTGCTAGGAATTTTTGGTAACTCCCTTCTTCCCTGTGATTTAGAATTGTAATTTGAAGATGTAGGTTTATCTTTATTTTCTTGTTTTTGCATCGAGTCTTTTTTCTTTAAAACTTCGACAGCCTCAACAATTCCTTTTTTGTCATCTAAATAGACTCTTAATTTATAATCATCTAATTCAATCATGTCTTTTGGTAACTTTGTTACTTTTTCCCATGCTACCTCTACAACATCCTTTCCAAACACTTCAAAGGTTTTGGTGGTAGCGCCAAATAAGGTATGACCAAGAATTAAGTTTTGTCTTTCATATTCACTAGGAATTTCTTTCTCAAGAACTTTTCCTTTTATCTTTTCTTGCTCTTGAATAGAAAATAATTCTTTTTTGGCAGTTGTTTGCATGACAGGGTTTTTATTTATTTTGGGTACATCCCGAGAAAACGAAGACATTACAATAGTGTTATCAGTATCACTTAATCCAGGAGAAATGTAAACTTCATTCTCTTTTTTGGATGTAGTACTTTCACTTATGAGTTTTTCAGCTTCTTCTATCCTATCTCTCTCAATATTTCGAATATAGCGCAGATCTGGTAAACGTTCAGTGACCTCCATCGACTCTAACCTAAAAGCATTTAAGAATTCGTGAAGTTCGTCACCTTGGTCAATAGAAACTATTTTACATCTATGATATCGTGAATCATCAATAAGTTCTTTTTGCAATTGTTGGGCCACTCGAGAACTTACAAATCTTTTTCTAACAGAGGATTTTGAACCCTTCCATATGAAAATTCTTCTTAAATCTTCTCTCACAATAATAACAACAGCTTCTGGATTTAAAATATTTTGAAGTTCTTCTTGTTTTATTCCTAATTTATTGCGTTCTCCT
This sequence comes from uncultured archaeon, assembly GCA_964493715.1. Taxonomy (GTDB): domain Archaea; phylum Asgardarchaeota; class Lokiarchaeia; order Sigyniarchaeales; family SOKP01; genus SOKP01. The sequence goes on along the minus strand of CAZBPC010000038.1, from coordinate 14,894 downwards.
GAGTCCTCTAATTTATAAACCCTGAATTCTTCGTAAATATCTGTCATTTTTATACTCCTCTACAATTATTGTATCTGAAGATCTAAGTTTTGAAAAAAAAGTCACTTAATATTCCTTTTATCTCCATAATAAATTAAACTTTTAAAAAACTTACCAATTCCAAAAGAAATTTTCGTTCTTAAGAATAAGAATTATTGAGTCTTATCTGTTCTTTTTAAAAGATGTAAAAAATCTGGAATGTAATTCAATAGTCCCAGAATTAACCCAAATAAGAATATTATTTGAAATTAACATGGAATTATAATTAACCGTTAAATAATTAAATGATTATTTAGGTTACCATGGACGACGAGTCCCTGGGCGTCTTCCAGCGGGACCTGGAAATCTTCCTGGTATTCTACCTAGCATTGGACCTCTTACACCTCCAATCATGGGTCCAATACCTCCTTGGTTATCATGCAAAACATTATCTATAGATAAAACGAAACCTACAAGAATTCTACGATCAGTTTCATTATCAAATATCCTTAATGCATAGCGATCAGCATAGTCGAAAATGCCACCCAGAAAAATATCTCGCCATTTATCTGCTTTTTCTATTTCTGCGATGAGCTTATGAGTATTACTCTCAAAAATTCTAAAACTCCAACCAAAAAAATCACCTTCAGCCTCATACCAACGAATTTTTGTCTCAGGTTCTTCTAAAAAGAATTTTTGCTTAAAAAATGTGAGTATTTTTCTCTTAATTCGAGCAATAGGGACACCAATTGGGTCCTTTAGGTCTTGAGCTCCTCTGGCACTGACTATTTTGCTATGGATCGTTGCAACTACAGTGCCATCATTCTCCTGTAATTCAACACGTCTCCGAATACTAAACAGAATGCGATGCATTAATCCGATAGTTGTTCCTTTCTCATCGTAAATTTCACCAAATCCTAAATCCCAAGCATTTTCTTTAATCAAATAATAATTTCGGCTCAAATCAAATAACCCCCCCTTTTGTATAGGTGCTGGAGTAGGTGCTTGAGTTGTAGGAGTAGTTAAGCTAATTTTTTCTGCTTCATGTATCAATTCTGCTCCGCATTTTTCACAAAATCTTTGATCTTCACTCACTGATTCGCCACATTCTTGACAATTCTTCATTGATTAACTCTACCTTTAAACTATATGTATTATAGTAAACCTATTCATTAATAGTACATTTAGTTTAATAAATTTAAGGTTGAAGGAGTCCAAAAATTAATTATTTTAATGAATCGAGATATCGAAACCAAATCGTCTGTAACCCATAGATTTATTTCGCGTGTTTTATATCTTAAGTTTCTTTTTCTGCCTTGCTGTTAATATAAGTTCCGAAATATCTAAAGTCAATTTTTTGTCTTGCCATTTTCTTTCTTCTTCAATTGATTTACCTGAAAATTTCACCGCTTTAAGTGCATATTCAGCAGCTCCTATTGAATGGTCAGCCATATGAGCAGTTGCTACAGCATGTCCAATAGAACGCGCTACTGCTGTTATAATTGGATTTGAAGATTCATTTGCTACTGCTATTGCACCTAAAGAGGCAGTTCTTGCTTCACCTACAGTTACATTTTCTTTTTCCCATTCTTTAGCAATAAAAAGTGCATTAATTAGCCGCTTATCAATATTCTGATCGATAAGCGGTAATACATGTTCTGAACATTCCCTTGCCCATCTAATTATTTGATGATGATGGTCTTTAATGAGTGATCCACCACGATGTACTACTACAAATCGTTTATCTCGCATTTTTTATCTCTGCAATTTTCTTTCAAGTTCTTCAAAAACTTTGAGTGCTTCTTGTTTAATAAGATTTTTTTTTGACCTCAACCTAAAGTTGAGGGAGTTCATTAATGCATCCAACGGAAATGTTTTAAATGAATCGAGATTTAAAATATTAAATATAAAAAGAGATTATAATGTCATCCATACCAAAATTACTTAAACTGAAAGACTATGCCACGCTATTAGGAACGACTATTGGGTTGGTATCATTGATATATGCTGGAATAGGTACACGTTATACAGTCACTTTTGGTTTCTTCCTAATATCTTTAACTTTAGGTACAGATTTGCTGGATGGATACATTGCTCGAAAGACGGGAACTGTAAATGAGATTGGGAGGGAACTCGATTCTCTAAGTGATTCACTGACTTTTGGAATAGTGCCAGCATTATTAACATTTCAAGCATTTAAAACTGGAAGCCTTTATGATCTCGTTTTAATGATAGGATGCATAATATTTGCTTTAGGATCACTTTTAAGATTAGCTCGTTTTAATATTTCTACTGGTGCAGGATACATGGGTGTTCCAACGCCAATTACCGCTCTTGAGATGATAGTATTCTATTTTGCTAATTACTTTTATGCTGCAGCGTATGGTGGATTAGCTGATCCATATCCCGCAATCGCCTATTATTCAATCCCAATATTCTTAATCCTCTTTGGATGGCTTAATATAACAACCCATCTAAAATACAAAGAAAAAGGAAAATCGTTTTATTATCTTGTAATTTTAATTGCTCCTATAGTCCCAGTGTTTGGAATAATCGGCTTATTTGGTGACCAAGTGCATCCTATTGTATTTATTACGATGTCAGTCATTCTCTTGTGCATATTCTTTGGCTCACAATTATGGCAGTTAATTTCCTCAATAAGCAAGGGGATAAATAGAATTAAGAAAAAATAGTTTTTATTTCAAAACAAGTGCGATTTCCAGTCTTCAATACTTGTAACAACTTGTTTCCTGTCCAGCTCATTGAGATACTCTTCGCTAAGTTTGAATTGATTAATGGTACTTCTAATTTTATGGAGTGTTACAGAAAATCCTTTTTTTTCTAGTATCAGATTAGCTATGGTTTGTAATTCTTCACTAAATTCTTTTCCTTTAAGTGATCCCATTTTTTGAATTAGATCAATAAATGCCTTATTAATAATAATACTAGATTGATCTTCAGGTTTAGGTATTTCACTAGATTTTTGATCGGCTTGAGTAGGAGGAGCTGAAGCCTTTGGTATTTCTTTTGGAGGTTCTATTTTTTCAATTGTCTTTTTTACTTCCGTTTTAATCGGAGTAGGAGTTATTGGTTTGTTTTCTTCGAGGATCTTTGCTTTAGATTCAAGCTCATTGGTAATTTTCATCTGTCTACGAACATCTGTGTTCACTCCTTCAACACCAATGGATTTTGGCACTTGAAATGAATCCTTCACGGCAATTTCTAATAATGTATTTATCAATGTGTCTAACATCTTAACGAAAGGAGTATAATTACTAGAGACTCCAACAAAGTTATTCAATGGATCAGAGGAATCTCCTTGGATAACACCAAGCAGCACGTGGTCATTATCTCCTTTTAATATAATTATTGTTTCATTTTTTAACATTCGATAATCTACATTCGATAATTCAACAAATTTCTTCACAATACTATTAGTATGTGCCTCCGAAGATATAATCTTTATTTTTCTAGAACTCGATACTTCTTTCAAGTGTTCGGGTAAAATAAGTGATTCAAGGTTAGGTACGATGATTATTAGATTTTGTTTTGTATTAACAAGAAAATTTGAGAATTCTTCACTCACTTTAGCTAAGCTAAAAACTGGATAAATTTTATCAATTTGTGTTTTTTCAGAGGTGGATATGATTTTTAAATAACTATCCATTACTGAATTGATAGGTTCATTTAATTTTATAATTGAATTTATTGAGTTTTGCACTATTTCATTAATTTTGATAGTTATGAGATCTCTAAAACTCTCCATTTGAGGCTTCAACTGAGCTTTTTTATTTTTCACAATCTCAAAAATTTCATTTATTTTAACCTCAAAATTAGTCATCATATTTAATAAAAGCATTTTGAAATCATTCCTAAATTGAAACATAGAGTTAATAATGGTATTCATAGACTCTAAGGTATTATCAAATTCCTTCTTAATCTTCTCGTGTAAATCGATTGTAAATTCTTCCACCATTGTATCAAAGTTCATTTTAAACACAGTGCTAACGATTTCTATTAATTCTTCTTTGTTTTTTTTGATTTCTAAAGAATTAATTTTTTCTTTTATTTCATTTTCAATTGTAGGTATAATTTTTATTAAGTTTGTAAATTCAGATTGAGTTACGCCTTTTATATTATGGTGTAAACTTTCAAAGGCATCGCTTAAAACCCTCAGATTCTCCATTCCTGCCACAATATCTTCTACATCTTGCTTTTGAATTGTCGAATCTTCGTCAATATCTTTTCTTAGATCTTTTATAGCTTTAAAAGCAGTATCTATTTCAATTAATTGGTTATCTTTGAATATTTTTTCTAAAGTTTTACCTACAATGAGCTGGATCTGTGTTTTGATATTTTCAACATTTTCATTTATATTTTCGTAGTAGTTGCTCACAGCTCCGAAAGGAGGAATTGCCAAATAATGAACAAGAATTTTAGGATCTGTTGGATAAATTGGTATTATCATTCCAATATCTATAAGTTCGCTTAATGCGTTTGAAACCTCCTCAAGTGATAAATTTGGTAAAATAATATTCAATTCCATCTTTGAAATTGAATATTTCCCAAAACACTTTAAATATATTTGAATGGCATTTTTAGAAAGGTTTAACATTTCAAAAAAGTTTTCCATCTTAAACTACCTAATATTTGTGATTTCTTCGGCTCTCTTTTCATTTTTAATTCATAGTAAAATAAATATTTATTGTTTTCATTTAGATAGATAACTAATATTTTATGAATAATCATCTTTAACTAAAGAACGGTAAGAAGGGTGTAAAGGTAATGATCTCATCTTATGAAGATGTATTCATTTATTTAGATTTAACCAAGGAGATCCTGAAGAAGAAAGATATAATTAAAACAATAAAACATTACATCACGGAAAAAAATAAAGTAAATTTGAAGGGTCACTACGGATTATTAATCTTTCAAGAAGAAGGAAATCCGATTTTTATTACGGATAAGAAAGATTCAAATATAATTATTAATGCAATAGAAGAGAATTGGAAATCAAGACCAAAGAATCAATCATTTTTCGAGAATGGTCTTTTCTATGTATTCTCTTTCTTAACAGAAAAAATCCGTAAGAAATCCAAAACTTATCGTATTATTATTATAACAGATACTCCAAGTGATTTATCTGAAGATTATACGGATGTTTTGTTCAATTTAGTATCAAAAATAAAGAATTTTCCGACTTACATTGACATTATCCGAATTTCACAGGTTGAATCTCGATTTTTTAAAGATGATGTTAAATTGAATGTTCTCGCAAGTGATACTAAAGGAAGTATCTTTTATATCAATGATAAGCGAGATTTTTTTAAAACTATGGAAAAGCTTATTAAGATGAAACAATATGTGAGCATTTATGCAAACCAATCCCCGAAAATTTCGATCAAAAAAGAAGACTATGATTTTTATTCTCGACTAGCAAAAAACCTAATCCCTTCCCCCCGAGATAAAACAGAAATTAAATGCCAAATTTGTGATGATGAAGCATGTCCTGTTTGTGCAGATTTAAACGACATTCCACTAATGTGCCCGGATTGTGGAAATCCTTTTCATAAATGTTGCGTTACAAATTATACGATCGATCATAATATTGGTATTCCTCATATTTTTCGTTGTCCAAAATGTGATGTTCTCTTGCAAATCGATCAAGATGAGATTGTACAATCAGGAAATCCTGAAATCGCATCTATTGAAGATTACATTGATAATTTTGAGTATAAAGAAGAAGGTTATGTGAATGAAGATGATAGTTATGATGAAATGGAATATGAAGTAGATGAGATTGAAGAAACGGAAAATGAGTTTTATAATAACGTTCAAGAAAACCAAGCATTTGGAACCAATTCAGGAGATAAAATAATTCACATTGGTGGGTTTTTTGGCAAAATGTATAAAGTAAGAAGAGAGGGGGGCAATCTTGTCTATGAAAGAGTATCTAGGGTAGAACGAACTTCAATCTCTAATACTCCATTCTCGAATGAGGAAAGTAAGGAACCGGAAGATTCTTCTCAAACTAAGATCTGGAACCCTAATTCTGAAAGAAAAGCATCTCCTTTTTTTATTTGCCCAAATTGTGGAAAACAGTTAAATGAAAAGGATCATGTATTTTGTCCATATTGTGGCACTAAGTTATAAATAATTTTATCTATTAAATTAAAAATTTAATTTCTGAAATAAAATTATATATCTTGGTAAAAGATATTTTTAAATAAAACTAGTTTCATTAGTAGTTAAATTCTGAATGATTTAATATTAAATTAATAGAATTCTTGGTTTTTTCTTGATGCTCTCATGTTTAAACAATTATCTGTGAACTCTGAAGAATTTATCTTTTATCTTGATTTATCAAAAGATTTCATAAAGAAAAAGAATTTATTGAAGAGTATAACTGGATTTGAAAAAGAAAAAGAAAAATTTCACAGTGTAAGCACATATGGACTCATCATGTTTCAAAAAAAGGAAAACTTAATTACGATTTATGATCAACCTGATACCGAATTAATTACTAAAGTTATTAACGACAAGTGGGAGTCAAGAGAAAATGATACGAGTTTCTTAGAAAATGGTTTATTTGAAGCACTAGCATATATTTTTACCAAAAGTAAAGAAAAGCGTAAGAATTATCGTGTCATTGTGTTTTCTGACACCCCCAGTGGACTACCCGAAGAATATCATCACGCATTATATGATTTACTACTAAAAGCGAAATTTTTTGACACTTTTATTGATATTATTCGGGTAGGAGATGCTAAATTTTTCACTGATGATGTTAAACTTAAAGTAATGACTTCTGAAACGCAAGGTGGAGTATTTTATTGTAACGATCCAAAACTATTACCAGATATCCTTAACTCTCTTTTGCAAAATAAAACAGAATTTTCTGTCATCCTTCCTGAAGAAGATGATCAATTTCTTGATGAAGACAAACTTTTTTATGAAAAATTAGCAGTGGATCTAATAACACTAGATCCTGAAGATGAAGAATTATGTACCATTTGCAATCAAGAATTATGTCCAATATGTGAAGCACATTCTGATGAAATTCATAAATGCTATAATTGTGACGCAAAATATCATTTATGTTGTGCAGCAAAATACTCTATTACAAATAATATTGGATTCAAGCACATATTTAGATGTATTAAATGTGATACACTCCTAAAATTAGATGAGGAATTCGTAGAGTTAATCTTTCAAGAAGATAATGAGGAAGTATTTGAAGAACTAGAATTTGAAGATGAGGTACTTGAATTAGAAAATGAAATCGTGGAAGATGTGGAGGAATTTGAAGGCTTTAATAATCCTATTACTCAACAGGAAACAGAATACTCAACAGAATCAACAGAACCAGTAATTATAAAAAAAGTTAAGATAGGGGGTTATTTCGGTCATGAGATTGAAATTAAAACAACTTTAAATAGTAATGAAATTCCACAATCATCAAAAGAGCCAATTTCAATTACATCACTCAGACCTCCTAAGAAAAAAACGATAAAACTATGTCAAATTTGTGGGGCAACGGTCAGAAATAGAGGAGCATGTCCTATTTGTGGTGCTAAAGTAGATTGATCTATTAAATTCCAAGATCATTTATTAAATAAATACCAGATACTATTTCTTCTTTTGTTGCTAAAAATTTCTTATTCATATCGATGACAACTTATCATATGCCTATTGATTATGAAATATTCAATTCCAATAGAATTAAAACCATGATTCCTTCTACAATTCAATGACCATAGAGGAATTAGATAATGCTCGTTTCAATCCCATTGTTTCCAAAATAAGTATGTTTTTATCAGGAATCTTTATGGGAAATGTGGGGATATTTATTTCTTTACTAAGTGGATATCCAATTTACTCAATAGTCTTGTTCAGAGGAATTTTTGGTGCGGGTTTTCTAATTTTATTCATGATAATAACAAGATCTTTTTCCATTGCTTTCTTTAAACAGTGTTTCAAGATGCACTGGAAAAATTTAATAATAATAGCAATAACTAACCCATTAGTAGTGTTTCTTTACTTTTGGAATATAACACTCACTGGTTACGCTTTTGCAGCTTTTTTATTATATACTAGTGGAATTTTTCTGTTAGTCTTTTTAGTATTAACGAAAGAAGAGGTAGTTTCAAAAATTAACTTCATTAGTTTTATTTTAGCAATCGTGGGGATATCTATTATAATGGAATTTTGGACAGGTCATGTTTTAATATTGGGATTAGTTATTGGACTTTTTTCAGGCTTCTTCCTTGGTGTAATGATTTTATCCAAAAAAAAAATTTATAAAATTAGAAATGAAATTCAATCACTGAATACGAAAGGTAATTTTGATGCTTTTTTAACATTATGGTCAACATTATTCTTATTTATTCCATTTTTACCATTAAGTATTTCAGATTTATTTAGAATAACAACTTTGGATTTTATTTACATTTTATTGCTAGGGCTTATTCCCACTGCATTAGCATTTACATTATATAACGTCGGAGTGAAAAAAGATAAAGGAGGAAATATAATAATTTTATCGTATTTTGAACCTGTTATGGCAACAATTAATACTGCCATTTTTTTAAAAAATCTTTCTATATTCACTATTATAGGAGGTTCCTTTGTTCTAATTGCTAATTATATCACATTAAAATATTCAAAGTAAGAGACTCGCGTTATTATGGAAATTCCCCTAAATCGCAAAATTGAAATTCCTTCAAATATTAATAGAATAAAATCAAATACGTGTTCTTCATGTCAGATAAAGAAGAAAGGGAAATCTCAAGAATTAAAGAAGTCGAAAGTACCAATTTAGCTCGAGATGATATAAGAGACGAAGTAATTGAGACTAAAAAAGCAGTTAAAAAAGATAACAATTTATTAGCTGATAAAGTTCATCAAAATTTTTTAGAAAATAACATCAAATCTTTTGATATCGTTGGGGCTATAGGAGCTGGAAAAACTGCTCTATTAGAAAAGATAGCTGAAAAGTTAACTCCAAAATATCGGATTTTGGTCATTTGTGGAGATATTACTACTCGAATAGATGCCGATCGTATAGGAAAGCATAATGTTGATACGATTCAGATCAACACGGGTAGAGAATGCGCACTAAATGCTTATCACATACACCAAATAATTAAAAACAAGGATTTGAAGAATTATGATATAATCTTCATTGAAAATGTAGGAAATTTAATATGTCCCTCGGAGTTTATTTTAGGAACTGATAAAAGGATAACCGTAGTTTCTATCACAGAAGGTGAATGGGTGATTGAAAAACATCCAATGCTTTTTAAAATGTCAGATATCGCGGTTATAAATAAGATCGATCTAAAAGAACGTTTGGGAACGAATGTTGAGAAAATGATTGCTGACGCTAAAAATTTTAACCCGGAAATAGAGGTTATTACAACCAGTGCAAAAACTGGGGAGAACATGGATAAATTAATGGAATTATTGGGTTTTTAAAGATTAAAAGTAATATAATAAAACGGTGGTTGAATATGAAGGAAGAACTGACCAAGATTGAAGAAAATATAGTAAACCCTAAAAAAATCGAATTATCAAACATTCAAGAATTAATGGGAACCTTCTTCGCTAAATTAAGGAATCGGGTGGATAACTATATTGGAGATTACCCAACTTTTATTGAACCCGTCTATTTAGAAGACAACGTTAAGATAGGAGATGATGTTCTTATAGGACCGAATGTATACATTGGTGCTAATTCAGAAATTGCCGATTACGTTGAAATATCAAATACTATAATTTATGAGAATGTAAAAATTGGAGAGAACTTTAAATTGGAAAATTGTATCGTTGCTAAGAATAGCTCTTTTAATTTTACCGATCTTCACGTGTTAAATAGCTTATTAATGGGAGTTGTAGATTCAAGAAACAAATTACAGATATTTCGATTCTAAATAACGATTTTATTGTAATTATTATTAATCTCCTTATAAATTTTTAAATATAAATCGGTGTTACCAAATGAAAGATAATGAAAAATATTTTAAAACTAATTTAAAAAGATGGAATGAATTAGTTGAGATTAATGCAAGATCCAAATTTTATGACTTGGATGGATTTAGATCGGGTAAATCTTCTTTATTTCCAATCGAAAGAGAAGAAATAGGAAATGTAGATGGTAAAACACTCCTACACCTACAATGTCATTTTGGAATGGATTCCCTTTCTTTTGCTAGACTCGGAGCGAGGGTAACCGGAGTTGATTTTTCAGAAGAAGCTATTAAGCTTGCTCGTCAATTAAGTGAAGAATTAAAAATTCCTGCTAAGTTTATTAAGACAAATATATATGAGATACCAGATTTATTAGACGAAAAATTTGATATTGTTTTCACGTCTAATGGCACCATTTGTTGGCTACCTAATTTATATAAATGGGCGGAAATAATCGATTATTGTTTGAAACCCGGTGGTACTTTTTACATTACTGATAACCATCCTTTTGGTAATCTTATCGACGAAAAGTATGTCAGTGCTTTTCAGGTGGGTTATGATTACTTTAATAATGGAGAGCCTTATCTATTTGATGGAGATGATGGGTCATACGTCGATCCCAATATAAAATTGCAAAATTATGAAACCTACGATTGGTTTCACTCAATGGGAGACATTATTAATTCGTTATTGAAAGTTAATTTTGAATTAGAATTTCTCCACGAATTTCCATTTAGTTTTTTTCAGATTCATCCTGATATGAAACAAAGGGACGATAAATATTGGGAATTTCAGACTTTAAAACATTCTGTCCCGATGATTTTTTCAATAAAAGCACATAAAAAGAAGGACTAATTCTTTATATTTGCCTTTATATCTCTTTTCTTTACCCGAAAGTAATAAATCAGTTACATTACAGTTGAATGGGAAATTGATGGGAAGCAGTTCATAAGAATCTTTTTCAAGACCGATATATTTATAGATCTCAGAAAGAAAGTTTTAGTGAATAAAAAATGAAAGGACCAGTTGAACCGTTTAAAATAAAGGTTGTGGAACCTGTTCAAATTCCCTCCGAAGAAAGAAGGAGGAAAGCGATAAAAGAAGCAGGATATAACACTTTTTTGCTATTATCTGACGATGTATTTATTGATTTATTGACAGATTCTGGAACATCAGCAATGTCAGATAATCAATGGGCAGGTATGATGTTAGGTGATGAGGCTTACGCTGGGAGCAAAAATTTTTATAATTTAGAAAAGGCTGTTCAAGACATACTAGGATACAAATATTTGGTTCCCACTCATCAAGGGCGTGGTGCAGAACATTTGATGTATAGCCATTTAGTAAAACCAGGACAACTTGTTCCACGAAATATGTACTTTACGACATCCAAGGTTCACGTAGAGCTTCCGGGTGGTAAAATGGTTGATGTCATAATTGATGAAGCCCATGATCCAGAAAATACTCATCCATTTAAAGGGAATATAGATTTCAATAAACTTCAAAAATATATTGATGATTATGGAGCTGATAAAATTGCGTTTGTCAATGTTGAAATGGATGTTAATATGGCAGGTGGTCAACCAGTTTCCATGCAAAATTTAAGAGAATTAAGAAAATTCTGTGATGAATATAAATTAAAGATTATTTATGACGCGACTCGCTCTAGTGAGAATGCCTACTTTATTCGAGAAAGAGAAAAAGGCTATGAAAATACTCCAATCGAGAAGATTTTACACGAAATGATGAGTTATTCTGATGGATGCATTTATAGCGCTAAGAAAGATTGTTTAGTAAATATTGGTGGTTTTATTGCAACTCATGATAAAGAAATTTTTGAAGCTACACGAAGCTCGGTCGTGATATACGAAGGGTTGCACACCTATGGAGGAATGGCTGGCAGAGATATGGAAGCTGTAGCACGTGGTTTGAGAGAAGGTGCCCAATATGAATATTTGAATTATAGAATAAACCAGGTTCGCTATTTGGGTGAACTACTCATGGATGCTGGAGTTCCAATAGTAAAACCGATAGGATCGTTTGCAGTGTTTCTGAATGCTTTGAAATTTCTCCCTCATTTACCAAGGGATCAATGGCCGGCACAGACTTTATCCGCTGCCATATATGAAGAATCCGCTGTTCGAAGCATGGAGAGAGGAGCTATCTCAAAAGGAAGAGATTCAGAGACCGGAGAGAATATATTCCCAGCACTTGAATTAGTACGTCTTACAATTCCTCGGCGAGTCTACACTAATACTCACATGGAGTATACCGCAGATTCAATTATAAATCTTTACGAAAAAAGAGACTCTATTCCTGGGTTGAAGATGGTATATGAACCTAAGTATTTACGCTTTTTCCAGGCAAGGTTTGAACAATTATCCCTTTAATAAAAAGATCTACAGTATTTTCCTTATTGGATTTTATCACCGAAGTGTATAAAAACCTTATTGAACACAAAATAATAGGTGATAAATCTTCATAAAAAGAGGAAAAAAATTCCATATTGTTTAGTAGCTCATCCCCATTTAACAATAAATCGTTCGTTTGCTGCCTTAAAGCTTCCACAGATTATAAAAAATAAGATTTTGGTTATATTTATTAGATATTTAATGTAGATTTATAATTTAGCACAGTTCTTTGGTGTTAATTCCAAAAGATTTAAAAATCTAATTCTATTTATTACTTGGTGCTATAATTAGGATTCGGGATTTTAAACTTATATTTGCAAAAAGGACAGGTTGTTTTTATTTTAGGCTTACTCTCAGTTGTAAACGCAGAAAAATTTCCTTTACACTTTGGACATTCTATTCCCATTTGTTTCCTCCACTCTTTTCTATTTTTTATTTAACTGTAATTCTTTGGGGGGTTATCTTTTTTAGGAGATAACCTTATTTTTCATTTATTCGTTTTATAAAAATTTAGATGGTTGTTTTAAAAACTTTTTGATCTCTTAGACTTTATTTAGAATTTATTAATTTCAATTTATTTATATTAACAGAGAAATACCAAAAATGAAATTAAATCCCAATACTGCAACAATTTGAAACCATATTAAGAGTTTCTTCTTAAATTTTTTCTCATAAGCTCTTAATTCCTCATTCTTTTTCTGAACTTCCTCTGGGTTTTGATCTTGCCAATATTGTCTTCCTTTTTCAAGTTTATCAAATTCTCGTGTACTATAATATGTTGCGTTCAATAGAGTTCCACCACGAAATGCATATCCATATTTTTTATGGTAGTATTTAGTATATTTATTGTGGCTTAAATCTCTAATGAGAACAAAAATATATAAAGTTTCAAAAGTTAAAGCAAAAAGTACGAAGAATTTGAACGGTTCATAGAGAGTGGACCATCTCGATGAACTAATAAAAATGATCATCGATATTGTGGATGGATAGAAAGTTATGCAAACTAATCCCACGCATGTTATGTAATAAAATGGATTTTTGAAGATGATCACATATTCCAAAATGGAAAATAATCCGCTGATGATAACAATACATGCAATTAATAGAGGGAAATTTGAAATATAGAAAGGATGGTTATTAAAATGAGGAAATATTCCAGGATTCCAAAAAATCAATGTAAAATCGCATAAATTCTAAAATTGGGAACATTCCACGCTTGAATATTTTGTAATATATTTTTTGACTCCTAATTAAATCTTCAGACTTCACTCATTCTCAAAATTCCATTTCTATAAATTTATCTAATCATCATCTTCGTTAATATCAAACACTTTAAAGGGTTCCTCGGCTTTAAAAGCAAATTCAATATCAATTAGGAACTTTTCTATTCCAATCATATGTGTCGCTCCAAAAAAAACCATGACTTCATCATTTTTTTCAAGTGTCTCTATAATTCTATTTTCAACCAAATTATTCCGCATATTTAATATGTACTCTGGACTTGCTTCTTCAATAATTTTATATTGTTGAGAAATACTTTCCATCACCCACGTTGCTAACCTTTCTCGTCTTTGGGATACGTTTGGTAAATTAGCTAATTCTACGCATGCTAAAATTGATGAAAAAATCATTTGAATTTCTTTTAATACCTCATTCAATAAATTTTGAGAGGGTGTTGTCAGAATCTCTTTAAATAATTCATTAAGATCAACATCTTTCATCAATTTTTGAATATCCAAATCTGTAACTATCCAATTTGAGCGATTAATGATATCATTTTCATAGTCAATTGCTATAAATTGATGTGATAAATTCATAATTTCTGCCCAATAGAGTTGTATGGGGGTAAAACTTTGTACTGCGAACCTTGTTTTTTCACTGAATTCATAAATTTGTTTTATTTTACTATCTGAATTCTCAACTTCTCTTTTTACTAATTTCCATAACTCTTTCAGTTCTTTAGTAAAATATTTTTTATAGAACCTATTGAGAAGTTTTTTGTACGTTTTATAAAAAGTTTCGGTGTTAGAAGCATTTAGTTCCATATAATCTTCAAGGTTTTTTATCGAACCATGTGCATTTTGATCTTTTACTACTAACTTCATATTTTCGAATAGAGTCGGACGATTTCCAATGTAATTCACCAAATTTTGAAAATAGGTGGAATTTCCAAGATGAATTACGGGAATTAGACATACTCTTTTGGAGTCTGCGTTATAATAGGTGCAACAGTGAGATAAAAGGGATGAACCATCAAAGGACAAAAATTTGCTTTCTACCAATTTATAAAACACACTTAATTTGCCTATATAGAAATGGTCTGATTTTTTATATGTTCTTATATCAAAAAGACTCAATACTATATTTTTGCATCCGAAAAATTATGAAAAAAATTACAGGCCTATTAGACTTATTGGAAAGAAGAGCAATACAGAAAGGATGGCTGCTGCGGGAAAAGTTAGCAACCAAATAGCGATAATTTTCCATAAGCCTTTC
>CAZBPC010000037.1:0-29259 GCA_964493715.1 uncultured archaeon | reverse complement strand
ATATGAAGCTTATCTGATTCAATATAAAACAGTCTTGCTACGCAATCATTAACACAGGCTTTACAAAGTGTACACTTTTCAAGATCAACTTTGATCAGTGAGTTATCAATTACGCTCTTCATCATTAACCTTCCTTTAAAACTTATTATTTAAAATTGATGTACTATAAAAAGATAATTATTAGGTTTTAGAAATATTAGGGTAATTTATTCTTTTTCTGCTCTTGCTAATTCTGCTCTTTTATCCATTATGGATAAATAAGTTTCAACAGTATTCTTAGGTGGGATAATTTCTCCTTCTTTTTTGTATAATTTTATAGCTTCAGAAGTACAACTAGGCACGCATGCACCGCAACCGATGCAACGCGCTAAATTCACGACCGCAATAGCATCTTCAACGTGAACAGCATTCATGTTACATCTTTCTTCACAAATTCCGCATCCAATACATTCATCAGAATCAACCTTAGCATAGTAATTTGAAGCAAAAAATTGAGCAGGCTCTTCAAGCATATTTTGATGGGATAAAACTCCACAACAGCAGCCACAGCACGTACATAAATTCATCGGGCGTTGAGAATTTCCTGGTTGAAGAACTAATCCATCCTCCTGAGCTTTTTCTAAAATTTTAAGAGCTTCTTCCTTACTTATTTCTCTTCCAAGTCCTTTTTCAATATAAACTTTAGCAGCAGTCCTAAATGAAAAACAAGATTCACGGAGATCAGTTTTTTTACATGATTCTCCAATTAAGTCAGTACCTTTTCTACAAATACATTCCGCAACTGCTATTGGTCCTCCAATAGTTTCTATTACATTTTTCAAGTCATCATATGACGCAATGGATTGCTCGTGATCCACTGTTTGCTCTATAGGTATGGTACGTATCTGAGGGATACCTGTCTTATTATATTCATCTAAAAATCCTTCCTCGAAATAATCTTCTACATCTTTAAAAAATTCTGGGGTTAATCGGTTCAATTGATATTCGTACATCCCAATCGCTAAGGGTGCGAGAGTATAATATTTAACATCTATTCCATTTTCATTTCGAACTCCGCGATTGATCAAACCATTGAAATACATTTCATCTAATCGTTGCTCTAATTCTTCCTTTGTATATTTTTTTAATTTTCTTTGCAGTTTTTTAATATTATCCGGGTAAAATCCAAGACTTAAAGCTATTTCAGCTTGATCTTGGGTAAACAGATGTTTTAAAATTCTTATTTCAACTCCTGATTCTGTTTCTGGGAACCCGATGGGTAATTTATCAAGATGCTCTCTTAAACTTTTATATATTTCTAATGCTTCTTCACTCATTTCAATTCAACTATTATTTCTTTAATTATATAATTATTATTCATTTTTTTAAAATTTTTATTATTTTGTCCTTCCGTCAATAGTTTTTGTCATTGCCATCATCATATTGTCTACAGGAACCTTATCAAACCGCTTTACCATCGATATTGCTTCTTTGGGACAATTAAAAGCACAAACTCCACAACCAATGCACCTATCAGTATTAATAGAAATTCTCTGATTATCAGTACCTTCATCAATAGCCATTATAACTTCCATGGGACAAAGTTCGGTACATTTTAAGCATAACATACATTTCTCTTTTTCATATTCAGGAAGAAAATTTGAGGTTGCAATCATTCCAAGGTTATCAAATTGTCGAATTCCTCGAAGCATTATGCAACAATCACGATCACAATTACATATAAACGACATTTTTTCGGTTATATTTTGTGTAGTATGTACTAATCCTGCTTCGGCAGCTTTCGTCAAAGTTTTAAGAGCTTCTTGTTTTGTTAATTCTCTTCCAAATCCCTGTTTTATGCAATAATCCGCAAATGTATTGAAATTCATGCATACATTTATGGGATACTCGTTTATCGGAACTCCTTTATTATAGATTTTCATGTGAGTCCGGCAAGCGCAATCCATAACTGAAATCCGGCGCGACTTATCAACCAAGGTTTTCACTTGCTCAAAAGGTAATATCTTGTTTTTAATCACTTCAACTTCTTCATTAACATCCAAGAGGGTCCCTTTCCCTCTATTAACGGTTTCTTCTATAATTTCTTGGTCAACAAATACCCTCATAAAAGGATAATCAGAACTCAAAGAATTTGTTACATGTCCTTGATCATAATATTTCTCATATTCCTCAGTAAAAACTTTTAATACTTCGATCTCTTCTTCTGAAGCTCGTTTATGGTTAGAGAAATACAATTCAAAAAGTCCTGGAATTAAAGGGAATAATGAATAAGTAGTTTCTCCTCCTTTTATTGCTGAAAATAATCTTTGAGTTCGCGCCATTTCATTTAATATGGGGTTGATCTCATCTACAGAACGTTTGAGTTTCCGTGCAATTTTTTGCGACGTATATCGATCCATATATGGACCATTAAATACAAGTAAAACATCAGCTTCCTCAGGAGTGAAAAGCGTTTTAAGAATTCTTTTCATTTCTTCTGTCCAAGTAGCCCCCATCTTTTTTGCGATTAATTCATACTTTCCTGCCATTTTTCTCAAAACATAGGTTAATTTTATATATAATGCGAATTATTCATACTATATAAATGTGGTAGTAGTTACTACATTATTTTGTGGTATTAATTTATGGAATCTAAAAAAGTCCCCGAGAATATTAATATTAAATTTGAAGAGTTAGACAATAAATTAGCTTGTCTTCAAGATCTAATTCTGAAAATGAAAGTAGACTTTAACCTTATTGCAAGAGATCAAAATAGAACAAATGCTCATACAAGAATTATTAAAACTACTGAAGATATGCTAAATAGCTTTCTTGATCACAGACCAAATAATTGTCAAGTTATTACTCAATGCACAACTTTTGTTCAAAAAAGAGTGATGAAGGTATTAAGAGTGTACTCAGAGAATGGATTTTACGAGGCTAATGGCTTAATTAAACGATATCTTGATCAAATCAGTACATATTCCGAAAATGGGATCTGCCCAGATAGTAATTGTATTGAAAATGCTAAACTAACCTTAACTAACATACGGGACTTTTTATTGAGTTCAAAAGAAAATTCAATTTCAGAATTTAAAAAACTTTTGGAGCGAGAAGATGAATTTGAATTATTTGAAGGAAACGAGAGAGACGAAAGCAAAATAATGTCTGTTTTAGGTAATGAGAATCGTTTAAAAATCTTGAAAGAACTGAGTAAGGGAAGAAATTATTATACAAATTTAGAACGTACTTTAGGTTTAAAAGGAGGGCACTTTAATTTTCATCTTACCCAATTGAAGGAAGCGAAATTTGTTGTTATTAATGAGACAGACAAATCTTATCATATTACTGTAAAAGGATTGAAAGCACTTAAAATGGTTATCGAGCTAGCTAAATAAGAAGTCATAAGAAATAAAATCAATTCTCTCTTTACTTCTTTCCCACAACAATATAATCTACGCTTTTTGATATGAATTTAACGTTTAAATTTAGTTCTCTCATCCAATTTTCCATAACTTGAGGTTGTATCCAGTGATGAGAGCTCTTATAATAATGCTTTGACCGTTCTTTTCCCATATTAAACCTCAAGAAAAAGAAATGAACTTTCATCTTCCATTTTGGATAACTCGGATTTTTATCTTTCAAAATAAAAATACCCTCTTTTTTTAAAACTCTATAAACTTCACTAAGTACCTTTTTAGGATCTTTAAAATCATGGAAACTGTTGTGGCAAGTAATGATAGAATACGAATTATCTTCTAGAGGAATCGATTCTGCAACTCCTTGTTTAAATTTGATTCCTTGATAATCATATTCTTTAACTTTCTGATTAGCATATTTCAACATTTTTTCAGAAGAATCAACACCAAGTAAAGAAGCGGAAGGAATTTTTTTTTGTATTTCCATTAATAAGAAGGCTGGTCCACATGCTAAATCCATAATTCGTGGATTTTCTGAAATCTTATAGTCTTCATATATCTTGGCGATTTTCTTAGCAAATGGTTCATATTTTGTTTTAACCTGTTTTTCCATTGATTCAACAAATTTTTCCGCATGATCGTCTGTCCATTGATGATTTTCAATGGAATTCTCTTCTTTATGCAATGTTAATAACCTCAATGCTAAGAAAATTATAGTGGTTTTTTTAATTTTCTTTTATAATTTATTTAACATTAATTTAATTTTGATTATATTAGATTTTTAGCAACCTAATCAATCTCTAACTTCATAAAATAATCACAAATAACAGTTAAGGGGCATTCTTCACATCTTGGATTTCGCGGTAAACAAATAAGTGCCGCAAGATCTAATATCGCATAATTAAATTCCTTGAAATATCTATCTGGTATTAAGTCTTCCATTTTCTCTCCTAATTTTTTATCTCTTGAGGGAGCGCTTTTGACAGGGAAGGAAAATATTCGTTTCATAATTCTTCCTACATTAGCATCTATAATCGGCATTTTTTTATTAAATGCGAAGCAAAGAACAGCATTAGCGATATAATCTCCTACCCCCGGTAAATTTAAGAGATCTTTCTTTTCTGATGGAACTACGTTTTTAAGATTAAGAATAATTATTGAAGTCTTTTTTAAATCTCTAGCTCTTCTATTAAATAACCCTAAAGGTTGGAGTAAGGTTGCAAGATCATATTCACTAACATTGGCAATGCTTTCTGGATTTGGATAAGTCTCTATAAATCTTGGAAAGATATTTTCGACTTGTGAAGCATTTGTTTTTTGTAGCATTAATTCTGCTATCAACACTTGAAAAGGTGATAATTCAAGTGTTCTCCAAGAGAACTCTCTCTTGTTACTTTTAAACCAATCAAGGATTAGTTTAACAAAGGTATCATCTCTCGAATCCATTCTAATAAGAGGGTTTTATATATAATATAAATTTATTTAAATTTCACTTTCTCTTGTTGAAGAAAACTCTTTTTGAGAAGAAGATCTATTTCAGAGTTTAACCAACATAGTTCATCATAAGTAATGGAAGAATGGAAGATTTCTTCTGCTTTTGTCTTAATATTCTCTAAACTAGGCATACCGAAGTTGATCTTTTGAATTTTTTCTGCAAGAAACCAACACAATTCATCGTAAGTTAAATGTTTAAGCGAAAAAAAGTAGGCCCCTTCTCGTGTTTGGGTTTCAAAATCAAATTTTTCTTCAGAGTCAAGTAATTCATCAGATTTTATCTCTAGTTGCTCTGAAATGTCTTGCGTTTTGGATTCAACCTCAAATTCTCTATGTGATTTAATCTGCTCCAACCATCGCAGGATTAAAGTTTCAGTTTCATCGTATTGCTTAACTTCGGGTACTTTTAGGGTTTCTCGTTTCTGACTCCGTAATGGTACTTTTAACTTTAGTTCGGGTCGCCTTTCAGCTGTTTTACCGGGAATTAGTCCTTTTCTAAAATCATCCATCATGGCTAGAAATGATCCAAATTCTCTTTTTTGTTTCATGATTAAAATACGAGTGGAAACATCTTCAACTGTTTCTATTTGTCTGGCAAATTCAGCTGCGAATTTTTTTTGATTGTCAGTAACATTTAAACCAACCCAAATATAGATTACATTTTTAGCGATATCATCTACTACGTAAGTTTCATTATCACTGAAATCTAATTTATATATATCTATTAATTCTCCATCATCATTAATTCGATAATATTTCATGATATCCTAATGTAAAAAATTATCTAATATGGATTAATTTCAATGAAGGCTTAAAAATCTTATTTGTTTAGGTGATAAGATTTTATCGGAGTTTTTTTAAATTAAATTGAAAAATTAATGATGTCTCATAGCTTCTAAATAGGAATTCACATGTATTATTATCATAATTTAAAAAGAGAGGAGTATTTCGTTTGGTAATGCCATCTCAAAAAATTAATATGAATGAGAAATTCATTTTTGAATATTTGGATGAGGATTATGATGATAGCTTGGATACAGAGATAACTGAAGTTATTGAAGAATATAATCCCGTTAATTTTAAGTCTGAATTAAATGAAGAACAATTGAATATCATTAATAACTTGAAGGGACCTATGCTTGTAATCGCTGGTGCAGGATCTGGAAAGACTCGAACGATTGTATATGCGGTAGCAAAATTATTAGTCTCAGGAGTTAAACCAAGTGAAATCATGTTAGTCACTTTCACTAATAAGGCTGCAAATGTAATGATAGAACGGGTAGAACAATTACTTGGAAAGAGACCGAAAGGTATATGGGCAGGAACATTTCATTCTATAGCAAATCGATTCTTAAGAAAGTATGCGAAATCATTAGGATTAAAGCCAAACTTCACCATAATGGATGAAACTGATGCAAGGGGGTTATTAAAGTTATCTATAAATCAAGCGGAAGTAAAAGAGGTGGATGAGCGATTCCCTACTACAGCAATGGCTAAAAACATTCTCTCCTATTCAATTAACTGCAACAAAAGTATTAAGGAAGTTATTGAATGGAAATATCCCCAATTTGATAATGATAAGTTATTGTTGAAATTAAGAGAGGTCTTCAAAATTTATGCTAAAAAGAAGGAAGAAGATAGTCTAGTAGATTTCGATGACATGTTAGTCTTCTGGAATCGATTATTAGAAGAAAGAAATGTAGCACAATTAATCGCGCGTAGAATAAAATACGTTCTCGTAGATGAGTATCAAGATACTAATTTCATTCAAGATGAAATAATAAAGAAAATCGTGCAACAGAATTTTAATCATAATGTGATGGCTGTTGGAGATGATGCTCAAAGTATATATGCTTTTAGAGGTGCTAATTTTGAAAATATAATGAATTTTGAAAAAGCTTATCAAGATTGCAAAAAATATGCTATTACTTATAATTATCGTAGCATTCCTCAAATTTTACGACTCGCAAATGATTCGATTAATCATAATAAGAAACAATTTAAAAAGCAAATGCGTCCTACTCGCGAAGCTGGTATTAAACCCTTTCAAGTGGATACCGAGGATGATAAATCTCAAGCTCGTTTTATAGCAAACCAGATATTAAAATTACGTTCTGAAGGGGTTGATCTTCATGATATGGCTGTATTGGTAAGAGCTGGCCATCATTCATTGAAAATTGAACTTGAATTACAAAGAAAAAACGTACCTTATGAAGTAAGAGCAGGTGTTGCTTTTTTTGAAAAAGCTCATATAAAAGATGCAATTTCCTATTTAAGAATCTTTGAGAATCCTTACGATGAAATCTCGTGGTCACGCATATTTACTATGATACCTGGTATCGGAACCAAATCGGGATCAAAGATTTTTGCTGAAATTGTAAATATGGAGGATCCAATTAAATCAATGGCAAAAGATTCTTTTTTCAGTGAAAAATTGAAAAGTTCAAGAATTTCGCAACAAGGAAAGAAAAATTGGATCACACACGTAAAAAAACTTGGTAATCTCTTGGAGTATGATGATCCATCTAAACTAATTCTACACCTCATTAAGATCTTGGAGGGTTACATGAAAACTAAATATGAAAATTGGCAGGATAGGATTGAAGATTTAAAGCAATTTAGTGTATATGCACAAAATTTTCAATCAATTAGAAAGTTTTTGGAAAACTTGAGCTTGAACGGTTCAAATATTGAATCTAAAACCGTAATTGCCGGTAATCAGATTAACGAAGAAAAACCTCTTATTATTTCTACTATTCATAGGGCAAAAGGTCTTGAATGGAGAGTTGTATTCATTCCTATGTTGATTCAAGATCAATTCCCATCAAGTAAAGTTAGTGACGATCCTGATGCACTTGAAGAAGAGAGAAGAACATTTTATGTGGCAGTAACTCGGGCAAAAGATCAACTTTATTTAATATCACCTGCAACAGTTCAGACTTTTAAAGGATATCAAACATCAAGAATTTCACAATTCATATCAGAATTAAATCCTAAGTCTTATACTCAATCTGAGGTCAGGTTTAGATCTAAAATAAGTAGACCTTCACAACAAAGGGGTTCATTCTTTAAATCTGCGAAGGATTTACACGACGAGAGTAAATATTAATACTTAGATGAGGAAATAAAAGTATTCATGTATTAATAGATATTAACCAATAAAATTTGAAATATATTGCCAAATCGACAAATAGTTATTATTACTGGTTGTAGTATAAAAAAACTAGCTAAAAAAGCCCCTGCACGCGAACTCTATCAAGGAGTAGTATTTAAAAAAGTGAAAGATTTAGCGGAATTGCATGGTTTGGATTTTATGATTTTAAGTGCAAAATATGGACTTCTTAATGAAACTGAAATCATTGAACCTTATGATCTGGTAATTAAGAATAAATTAGAAGTCTTAAAATTGCAGGAAATCGTTATACCACAATTAGTCCAAATAGAAAAAGAATATGAACTTATCATTTTAATAATGGGAAAGAATTATCGCGCGGTGGTTGCACCTCGATTTGGTGTAAAATATAAAATGATACACGATACAATAGGCATCGGGGCTTTAACTTCAAGATTAAACAAATATTTAAATAGTTCCTTGCAAGTATTATTGAATGATTTAGAAAATTGCAGAGTTTAAGAATTCTAAGCAGAACGAACCTCTTTTACCAAAGAAAAATAGTTATATACATTATGGAATCCTCTTGACATGTTTCTCATCCTCCTTCTGAAAACACATGTGTGTATTTGATATTTTGAGCAAATTTCGCACTCACAATTTTTCCAAGGTGTATCCATTAGTAATTTCATTATTAGATTTTCATTTAAGTCGTATTTCTTTTTATTTAGCTTATTATATCTCTCATAAAAATTTTTCAGAGATAATATAAAATCTTGAATGCTCATTCCATTATTAGAGAATTCTCTAAGATCATTGAAAATTCTTGAATCTAATTCTTGTTTCCCTTGCCTATTATTAGTTAAAGGCAATCGAATTGAAGTGTAATACTTCATGCTTTTACTTTTTTTTTGATATAAGAAATAAGATCTTTTTTCATCTGTCCAGGATTTTCTCATCACGTTATTATCGAATTGTGTTACCCCAACATCAATGAATAATGAAAGATATTCGATGTTTCCCCTTCCAAATATATGAACTCGCTTGAATTTTTTGAATTTGGGTTTTAATTTCACTAGTAAGTTTTCAAGTGTCAAGTCGTCATCATTTTCAATATTTTTCTTGTTTAGACCTACTAAACCCCCAATACAAAGATTTTCATAGCCAATGTCAAGTAAAAATTCTACCATTTGTGAATATGACTGGATATCCCAACCTTGAGCTACTCCAAACAATTCAAAAGTATAATCTTTTTTATTATATAATTCAATACATTTCTTAGCATACTCTTTTGTTATTTTATACCGTTTTTCTCGTTCAGAAACATCATTTTTGCTTGTAATAATGTGATCAATAGCACACCCCATATCAAAACCATAATCTTGGTAATAATTAAGGATTTCTTGCGCGGTATAAGGTGGTTTTTCTTTGTCTCGATATTGAAAAGCACCACAATCTCCGAATAATTTGATATCCTTTGGTATGGAAAAAGCATCTTTCAGTTTTTTATTATTTTTTAATAAATCGGAGAATCTACTCTGATTTGTATCAAATTTTGATTTAGAAATTAATAACCCATCAAACGGTGCGTTTTTAAAGCATTCAAAAATAAACATTCTCCCTTTTTCTTTATCCCAATCATCATCCCATGGATACCATTCTCTTGGAATTTGGTCGAATTCAAATGGAAGAAAGAATGCTAACTTGCTTGATGCCATTATAGATATAAATACTCCTTTCTATTTTGGTATGTCTCTATTTATTTATTGCTACTTATAAAAGAATCTAGATTACCCTTGCGATAGGCTGCAGCTTTTTTTAAAATGGCTTTACTATTATTAAATGTAGCTTTTTTTAGCGCTTTTTCTAAAGGAAGCCAAATATAATTTTCGTGTTCATAACTTATGATAACCTTTCTTGTTCTGGATTCAATTAGATAACAAGTCACGTTTTTATGGATTTGTTCTCCTTTGAATTTAAATTGATAATCGAAATCCTTTTTGAAATCCTTAATGATTTTTGCATCAGTAATGCCAGTTTCCTCTTCTAATTCTCTAAGAATAGTTTCTTCATCAGATTCCCCTTTTTCCTTATGACCCTTCACGAATCCCCAATGTCCCAATCCATATTTTAGTAATAAATATTGATCTTCGTTGTATACAACTGCAGCAATGGAATGCTCTTCTTTCATTCTCACCATATTGCTTTAATGTTTAAATATATCTTTATACACTCTAACGAAATTTTCACCCTGAATTTTTTTGATATCGCCTTTTGAATATCCTCTCTTTTCCAAAGCCATAAATAAGTTAGGAAAATCTGAAACCTTCTTTAGACCTTCAGGATAAATCATTTCTACTGGTTCATTTTTAGTTCCCTTGGTGGATGTATCATATAATTCAACTTTATCTTCTACAACATAATCCAAAAAATCAGGTCCCAATCCAACGTGATCGATTCCAATTAATTCGATGATGTAATCTATATGATCAATTAATCTATCTATAGATGCGTTTCTTGGATTGTTATCAATAAATTGCCCAACGAAATTAATGCCTATAACACCATCTTTATTTCCTATTGCTTTAATTTGGTCATCAGAAAGGTTTCTAATGTTATTGCAGATGGTTTTTGCATTAGAATGGGAAGTTATAACCAGATTTTTAGAATATTTTATAGCATCCCAGAAAGTAGGCTCTGAAGTGTGAGAAAGATCTATTATTATACCCATCTCATCCATTTCATGCACTAATTTTTTTCCCAAATCTGTTAATCCTTTTGGGGATTCTACTCCAAGCCCATCTGCAAAGGAATTTTGCTCATTATGAGTTAATGTTATTAATCTCAATCCAAGTCTGTAAAAGTTTCTCAAACGAGAAAAGTCAGATCCTATTGCTCCAGCACCTTCAAGGGCTAATAAAAAACCAACCTTGTGCGAATTGTTAATTCTTTCAAAATCATCTCTATTTTTAACAATTAAAAATAAATCTTCATTATCTGATACCTCTTTAAGCACAGCATCTAGAGTTTGAAAAACAATTAGAGGATCTCTAGGATCCAAAGCGGGATAAAAATCAAAATCTCCTCCTACATTGAAAACTTCCAAATTTACTTGACCTTTTCGTAGTTGAGGTAGGTGATTATCCTTTAACACATTATGATATCCTTTTAATTGCTCGTATAACAATTTCAAACCGAAATCTGAATGACCATCTAAAATTATCAATTTTTTCAATCCCAATTACTTATTAACATTTCTATTAATTCAAGATTTTCTTAAAGACATTTCCTATTTTTTCTATGCTAAAATCTATATCATCCTCATCTATTCCAAAATGAGTGACAAATCTGATTTTTTGATTAATATCATATGCCAACACTCCTTCACTTTGTAAAGATAAAACAATGCTTTCCATGGGGGCATTTTCAGGAAAATGTACCATCAAAATGTTTGTTTCAGGCTTTTGAACAGTAATAGGGAGATTAAGAGAGAGTAAACCGTCTGCTAATCTTTTAGCGTTATTGTGATCCACATTCAATCTATTAATCCATTTATCTTCAAGTGCCACTAATCCAAAAGAGGCAATTATACCTGCTTGACGCATGCCACCTCCTAACATCTTACGAAATTTTCTCGCTTTATCAATAAATTCTTGTGAACCAACGACCATAGAACCTACAGGACAAGAAAGCCCTTTTGATAAACAAAACATCACGCTATCAGCATGTTTCGTGAATTCAGTAATAGGAAGGTTTGAAGCTACTGATGCATTGAAAATTCTCGCACCATCTAGATGAAATTTAAGATTATGTTTAAGAGTAAAATCTCTCATTTCTTTTAATTCTTCTGGTCTGATTATTGTACCCCCATGATAATTATGCGTGTTCTCAGCACATAACAACTTACTTGGTGGCTCGTGAATATCATCTGAATTTCGTATCATTGTTTCTAGCTTTTTTAAAGAAGGGAATCCTCTTTCTGATGAATAAGTCTTTATCATCAAACCTCCTATTCTAGCGGCGCTGCCAACTTCATGACCGACGATATGACTCTCTTCCTCAACAATTATCTCATCTCCGGGTGCTGATTGAGCCATTAAACTTATTAGGTTTCCTTGAGTCCCTGAAGTAACAAATAATGCGTCTTGCTTTCCTAATTTTTTTGCTGCTTTCATTTCTAATTCGTTAACTGTCGGATCTTCTCGCATTACATCATCTCCTAGCATTGAATCATCCCAACTTTTAACAACTTCCCACATCTCCGGAGAAGGTTTGGTCACGGTATCAGAACGCAGATCTACTATTCGCATTGTAAGATTTCTAAATATATTATTATCCTTTAAGGAAGTAAAAGTATAAAAAAATATAATCTTAAGTTTTAGCAATGTGAATTATGTTAAAAGATCATGGAATTACACTTCGCTAAGCTTTATTTATTGCTTGTTAAACCATCTAAAAATTATTAACTATTAAAATGTCATTTATTTATTAGTTATTATTTATTATTTTTAATGTAGAATTCTTGAACTGAGTTATGAATATAGGTTGAAGTAGATATATTTTCAGAGATTTCAATATCTTATTTAAAGGTTGTTTTCGAAGAAAGAATATACAATAAAAAATATAGATAAACTAATTAATGGAGACAAGGTACTTGGGAAATTCAATTGTATTCAAAGGCTCTCCCAGAAAGCAAAATTTTTTCAAGATATGCATAGTTGGAGATTCAGGAGCGGGAAAAACAACTATTTTACATAGATATTTAAGTGGGAGATTCAAATCGAAAGCTGAGATAACCATCGGATCAAATTTTTTTGTTAAATATCTAAAATTACCTGAGATCAAGAATCTGCTAACATTACAAGTATGGGACCTTGCAGGACAAGAATATTTCAAATGGGTTAGATTAGCATTCTATAAATCAGCTAAAGGAATTATTTATGTATTTGATTTAACCCGAAAGGACACGCTTGAAAGATTAAAAAATTGGAAAGAGGAAATAGAAGGGCAAATAGGTAATTGCCCTAGCGTTCTCGTCGGAAATAAGACAGATTTGATCAATCCTCAAGCGCAAATCATTTTGAAAGAAGAAATAAAAAATTATTGCCAAAATCTAGGGACACGAGCTTATTTTGAAACAAGTGCGAAATTAGGAACAAATATTGACGATGTTTTTTACCGATTAGCTGCAGATATGTATGACTATTATAGAGATTAATTAGATTAATTTCAATCGTTTCATCTATAATAACTAATAAAATATTCAAAAACCTGATTAAGGTTAAATTTTTTGAATCATTTTAAAGATTCAAATAAAAAAGTATGAGATCAATGACAGCTTCAACTGAAAATAAACCTCAGAAAAAAGTGCTCCCAAGTCCTGGTACTCCATTGTTTGCATTAATTGATGAGGATGAAGAAAAAAAGAAGAAAACTCTAAAGAAATGGGGAAAATTGAATAAAATTTTTATGGTTCCCCTTTATCGAGCTAGAATATTACCTCTATTAGGATTTGGAAAGATCTTTTTAATGATAGAAACTAAAGGGAGAAAAACCGGAAAAAAGCGAAGAACTCCCGTGGAGTACCGTCGTTTTGAAAATGTAATTACAGTTATTTCAGCGAGAGGTCTTGATGCGGGGTGGCTTAAAAATATTCAAGCTAATCCCTCAGATGTCTATATTAGAAAGGGATTTCGGGGTTTTAAACCACGAATAGAAATAATAAATACTGAAAGTAAGAAATTAGATTTTCTATACTGGTATGTGGAAAATTATGGAAAATCTGCCAAGATGTTATTTGGTTGGGATCCAAAAAATGATACAATTGAATCAACTGATTTTTCTCGAATGGTAAAAGTAATGACTATTATCCAATTTCATGAAAATTAATTTTTTTATTCTTATTCATCAGAAATCCTTGGTTCTGAGACAATTTGGACTCTATTTCCTTCTGGATCCGTGATGTTAAAATATGATACCATATCAGGAATGTCTGTTATTTCTGTGGTATTCACACTCTGTTCTTCAAGATAATTTTTCGTTTCCTCAAGGTTTTTGACCTGAATAGTGAAGGTCCCAGAGTCTTCTTCAAATTCCTCGCCCTCCAATACCGTATTTAAACCAAGATGAGGGCTATCTCCCGGAAGTTCAAATTCCGTCCATCCAACTTCTGGACTTATGTACCAGATATTTTTAAAACCAAAAAAATCCTCATAAAATTTCTTAGCTCGGTCGAGATCTTTTACTTTTATTTGAAATAACATCCGGTCAAAAACGATCGGATTCTTCTTTTTATTTGTCATAAATTCTTTTAAAAAAGGGAGAAATAAAAAGATTTAGACTCAGTTACAAAATTAAAAAAAAATAATATTTCACATTTAACTATCATCTTTATTAAATAGGGAAATAAAAAAAAATGACTGTTAATGATTGGGAAAATAGTAGAATGTTTGGTGAAAATAAAGAACCAGCACATAATACATTAATACCACACGCTAATATAGATGATGTTCTTGGGGGTAATATTGAATCTACTTATTATAAATCACTAAATGGGGCTTGGAAATTTAATTGGGTTAAAAAACCTTCAGAGAGACCATATGAATTCTATAAACTTTATTATGATGTGTCAAAATGGGATGAAATTGATATTCCAAGTAATTGGCAGATGAGAGGTTATGGAATTCCAATTTATACAAATGTAAAATACCCTTATAGTGTAAAAACTGATAATATTCCAAATATTGATTATAATTATAATCCCGTAGGTTCCTATAGAACTTGCTTTAATTTACCAGAGAATTGGGATGGAAGAGAAATTTTCATTCATTTTGCGGGAGTTAAATCCGCTTTTTATCTTTGGATAAATGGTAATAAAATTGGGTACAGTCAAGGAAGCATGACTCCCGCTGAATTCAATATAACAAAATATATACTCCCAAAAAACAATACCATTGCGGTAGAAGTATATAGGTGGTCTGATGGATCATATCTCGAAGATCAAGATATGTGGCGATTTAGTGGTATCTATCGAGATGTATATCTCTATTCTACTCCCAAAGTTCACATCAGGGACTTTTTTGCTCGATGTGAATTCGATGATCGATATGAGCACGCTAAAATTTTTGTTAAAGTCAAAGTCCATGATTTTAGTGGTGAGAGTAGATCGAATTTTAAAGTTAAAATCTATTTATATGAAGAAGGTCAAAATATACTGGGTTCGGATTCATTACTTTCATCTAATTTTGATATTCAAGGTAAGACTAATATAATACTGAACTTAGAATCAAATGTCAATAATCCTAAAAAATGGAATGCCGAAGCACCTTTTCTTTATGATTTAGTCTTAGAATTGATAGATAACCTCGACAACGTCATTGAGGTCGAACAATGCAAATTTGGGTTTAGGCAAGTTGAAATTGGGATTGATGGTGGTCTATATCTAAATGGTAAATCAATTCTCTTAAAAGGTGTAAATAGACACGAGCATGATCCCGATAATGGGAGAGCAATATCCTTGGAATGGATGGTGAAAGACATTGAATTATTAAAGAGAAATAATATTAATGCCGTGAGAACAAGCCATTATCCAAATCATCCTAAATGGTATGAGCTTTGTGATAAATACGGAATCTACATTATGGATGAATGTAATTTAGAATCGCATGGTTTAAGGGATATATTACCTGCAAGTTTACCAGAATGGACTGATGCCTGTGTTGATAGGATGGTAAGCATGGTAGAACGTGATAAAAATCATCCTTGCGTTATTATATGGTCATTAGGTAATGAAGCGGGAATGGGTGATAACTTCAAGAAAATGAAACAAGCGGCACTTCAGATTGATTCAACAAGACCAATCCATTATGAAGGAGACATCGAACAAGAAGTGTCTGATATGATTAGTAATATGTATTTATCCCCAAAACAGCTTGAAAATTTTATAAAAAGGAAAAAATACGGCTCTTTTGGAGCATCACATAGATTACCTGAGGGGGTCTTGAAACCCTACGTGCTTTGTGAATATGCACATGCAATGGGAAATAGTTTAGGCAATTTTCAAGAATTTATGGATGTTTTTGAGAAATATCCAAACGCAATTGGAGGATTTATTTGGGATTTCATTGATCAAGGCCTAAGAAAAAAAACAGGTAAAGGTGAGGAATTTTGGGCTTATGGAGGTGATTATGGTGATCAACCAAATGATGGGAATTTCTGTATTAATGGCATCGTTATGCCTGATCGTAAACCAAATCCTGCCTTGTATGAAGTAAAGAAAGTATATCAGAATATTAAAGTACACCCTGTTGATATTATAAAGGGAATGTTCAAAATCCAAAATAAATATTCATTTCAAAATCTTAGTTTTGTTAATCTAAAATGGATTCTAACTGAAAATGGTAAAGAAATACAAGGGGGCAATATAGATAACGTTAACATACCTCCAAGAGAATATTATGATATAAAAATACCATTTCAAACCCCTGAGCTCAATCCAAATGGAGAATATCATTTATTAATAACCTTTATGCTTGTTGAAGATTTAATATGGGCTAAAAAAGGGCATGTGGTTGCTTGGGATCAATTTGAAATATTTTTTAATGTTCCTGAAGGGTTCAAGTTAAACTTGGAAGAAATGGATCAAATTAGTGTAGATGACTTAGAAAATTCCTATGAGATTGTAGCTAGAAATTTCAAGATTATTATAGGCAAGATATCAGGAGCTATTGAGCATTATTCTTTTAATAACATGAATTTAATTACACGTCCTTTATTACCGAATTTTTGGCGTGCTCTTACAGATAATGATTTGGGTATAGTTGATTTCTCAGGGGGACAAACTTTTCCAAGCATTAATATGGATTGGAAAGACGCTAACAAAAACCGATATATTAGTGAAATTTCTATGGAAAAAGTCAAACCTCAAGTTATCAGAATTAATGTAAAATCTATTTTATTCGAGAATAAAGAACCATTAGAGACAATTTATACGTTCTATGGTAATGGTGATATCATTATTCAAAATATTTTCACACCTCATAAAAATATGATCAAATTTGGGATGCAAGGTGGAATCCCTAAAGAATTCAATAATGTGACTTGGTACGGACGCGGTCCTCATGAAACAATGCTTGATAGGAAAACTGGAGCCGCTATTGGAATATATTCGGGTAAAATTGAAGAATTAATCCATCCCTACATTCGTCCTCAAGAAAATGGTAATAGAACTGACGTTCGATGGGTAGCATTTACAAATGATAAGGTAGAGGGACTGTTCATCTTAGATATTGGGGGGACCTATTTAAGTGTTAGTGTTTGGCCTTATACCATGGAGGATCTTGAATCGGCTACTCACAATTATGAATTACCTCGTCGTGATTTTAACACGATTAACATTGATTATAAACAACAAGGAGTTGGAGGAGATATCCCAGCTATGGCTATGCTTCATGATGAATACAAATTAAAAGGAAATAAAACGTATAACTATTCATTCCTATTAAAGGGATATTCCAAAGAAATGGGAGACCTTTCCGATTTGATTTCTAAAATAAAAATCAATAAGTAAATCTTATTGTTTTAATATAACCATTTCATGGAGAGTATTTCCTTTTTCTTTGAATGAATTACCATTATAATCGAAATTAATCTCAAATTTAGAATTTAGTCTAAAATATCCCGGATTTAATTTTAGAACATTTTTAGCCAAAAATCTTAAGATAGGATTAAATTCAGAGAGCATGTTAACAGAATCAATGATGCTTTCAACTTTAAGTGTAATTTTGTTTTGATTAGGGAGTTCAAATTCCAAACTTAATGGATAATTATTTTTTACTTTATCATCGTATTGAAAATCTTTTTCTTTCAAAACATATTCGCCTGTGCTGAGAATTATTTTATCGTTTTTGGCAAGCATTAAAACCGGGATTATATAATTTTCCATTTTTTTATTGCTCTGGATATAAGCATAAACAACGGTTAAATTTTCTGAATAAATCCGACCCCAATGCCAATAATTAAGAATCTTAATCATGTTAAGCGTGATCCAATTGTGATCATGGTACCCCATCCCTTTCACTGAAATGGTTTCGTTATGAACTTTAATCGTTCCATCTACTTTTGCTTTTGGTAAAGGAACAACCCATCCAAATACACCTAATTCGCCAAATTTAGTATATCCCTTTCCTGGCATCCATCCTGGAACTTCAGCGTTGTATTTTAAATGGAGACCAAATTCACCTTCATCTAAAAAAATCTCATATATGGGGAATTTCTCATTTGAATAATCAACTTTTATGAAATTTTTTCCAATTTGGATATCAGCTAATTCTCGAGAGACTTTAAGCTCAGAACGCTTATAATCATATACTTTTTGGATCTTCTCATCATTAGGTTTATAGATCGTAATCTCTACACCTGTATTTCCAGAACGTTCATGTTTTGCTCGAAAAAATGCAACAACAGTGTACCCATTATCAAGACGAGCATCAAAATACCACCATTCGGAATTTCCTCTTTTTTTCATGTCTATATGCATCGCATCATATTCCGGTTTAAAAACAGTGATCTTTTCATCCTTTCTTCCTGGTCCCGACCAAGCTTCAATAACTTCAACCTTCTTGTTTTTCTTATTTTCCAATCTTTACACACCATATATTTTATTTGTTTTGAGAATTTTACTTCTTTAAAAAATCAAAAATACTTAATAACGAGAGCAATTTAAGAATTCCTCTCATTTTTACCTTTCCTAAAATCCATTTTATACCTATCCCTATTATTGAAATTCTATTCATAGCCAGTGCGAGAAAAATTTGTGAATCCATGGAGATATATCCATCCCAACCGACTAATTTCTTTTTTAAGTTGGATTCAGGTTTATTTGGAACGCTCTCAACCTTCATAACACCTTGAGTAACGGATATCAAGGCAGCATGGTTTAAGTTTGAGGCATTTATTAGAAATTTTCTGTCCAACTTTTTAAATTTCTCTTTAAATTCAAGATTGTCATTTAGTGGTTCCATGATACTTTTTATTAAACCTGCGAATCCTCTTGCATTTGGATTAATTATACCTTTTTCATCCATTTATATCACTCGCTTTACATTATAATTATTTCTACTATTTTGCGTTAATATAGAATCCCGAATCGGCAATTCCATTTGGATCAAATGCTTTCTTTATTTTTCTTAGCCATTTATGATAATCCATCATTTCTGGACCGAATAGATCATGCATTTTATCCCCTTCTACAAAAAAGGGAGCTCCGAGGTGTTTAAGTAAATCAAACTGATAATTTTCTTCCATATTTTCAGCCATGCCAGTAACACTTTTCTCCTCGGTTTGATCAAACATTGTAGGAGATTCGATATGGAAGTAATGCCCCGATTCATAAGAAGTTATCCACACTCCTTCTCCAAAATCATTTCCAATAACACCTTTTTTTATGTATCTCTTTTTTAAGGGAATACTCATTTTAGTTGTTTTTAAACATACTTTTACTGTATCACATTGTCCTTTCGATGATTGAAATCCTCCAGTTGCGATAAAACCATGAAGACCTAAATTTGAACGTAGTGCTTCGGCATAAAATAGAGAATTTGGGGTATACTTGCTTCCAATTACATTTTCTAATTTAAAATCATCAATTATATTACTCATGACCTTTTGTTTGTATTCAAATTCTCTTTTAGTTCTGGCGGCTATGAGAACTACTAAAGGCACTTGCATTCCGGCTATTGGAATTTTATCCATCAATGATTCAATACTATTAGAAAATATAGCTCCTAAACCATAACCAGAAAGATGACTGCAAATGAAAGAGATTTCCTCCTCTTCAATTTTCAAAAATACATTTTCTAAATAATTATAGCTTTTACAGTCCATCACATATAATTTCATGAAGTCAGGGATTTCAAATTCATAATTGGGTGAATTTCCACTTAATTTAAATTTGGTACTGCAAGGATATGGAAACAGTTTGAATGCAACTTTTGTGAATACTCCGATACCTGATTTTGCTCCTGCCCATCCACGCATAATTCCTCTTAGACTTGGACCTGGACCGTCTCCGATGTACCAATCTGGGTTACTTTTCATTCCTGCAGACCCTAATCTTAAAATTTCTCCATCAGGTAAAACCCATTCGACACCCAATACATTTCGTGCGCTATGCCCCGTATGAGGTGAAGTGAATCCAGGACCATTCATGCTTGTAGCGCTAGCTAATGGAGATACTTGAGGACCTGCTCCAGGCATGTGAACCGTCAAACCAAATTTCATGGTTTCTGCTTGTAATTGTGCTCCACTTACATAAGGTTCTACGACGGCATAAAGAGACCTATCATCAATTTTAATAATCTTGTTCATTCTCCTTAAATCGATTATAACACAATTCTCTGATGATGGTTGATTCCATGGGCCAAGACCTGTAGATTGAGCTTTAAATTGAATATTATATTTATTACATAGTCTAACAATTTGTTGCACCTCTTCTGTGTTTGATGGTAATAATACTGCTTTTGGAATCGAAGAAAAAGGGATGGGTTCTTTACCTTCGGTGCAATTAACAAATTCCATGCACCAATTATATGAATATGCATTTGTCATTACTTCACTATCATCAATATTTTCAAGACCAACTATTTTTTGAAATTCCTCTAATATTTGTTTTTGTAGCATTATTAAACCACCTCTGATAATAACCATTTTAATTTTTCAGGTTCTAAACCCATAGCCATTAACATTAACTCACTGATATCGTAATATTTTAAGTCAGATTCTCTCGAATCTATCCCTTCTTTTAAATTTGTAGAACAAAATGGGCATGCTGATACTATTACCTCTGCCCCCGTATCTTCTGCTTCTTCTATTCTTAATTTTGCTGTATTAAGCGCCATTTCTGGGAAAGCTGATTTAACACCTCCACCAGCTCCACAACAATAAGCATATTCTCTGATTCTCTCCATTTCTACAAGTGTTAATCCCGGAATTCTTTTTAGGATATTCCGGGGGGCATCATAAATACCACGCTTTCCAGTTCGTTTAGGTTTAGGAGGGACATCTATGGTGATCAAAGGCAGTATTTGAACCACATCCCCTTCCCACTCTTCATATCTCTCTGCATTCCTTCCCAAATGGCAAGGATCATGATAGGTCACTTTTATAGGTATTTTTTCAGTTAATTTTATCTTTCCATCTTCAAGCAATTTATCAAAAAATTCCACAGTATGAAGTACTTCAAAATTATAATTTCTATATAAGGGATAATCAACCTTGAAAGTATCATAACATCCAGCACAGCTAAATACAATCGTTTCTATATCTTTTGATTCAATAACGTCAAGATTTCTATTAAGCACTTGTTTAAATGTATCAAGTTCTCCAGTTCTTAATATTGGACTACCACAACAAAATTCTTCATCCTGTAGAATATTAAATGGTATTCCTGCTTTATTCATTATTCTTGCAGCAGCTATCGCCATTTCTTTTCTCCTATAGGAAGAGGTGCATCCAATATAATAGAGCACTTTAGCACTGTGATCAATTTTAATATCTTTAGGAAGCCAATCGGTTCTATTAGCATGAGGTTCTTTATAAGGATTATTAAATTCTCTAACTGCTTTTATATACTCTTCTTGTGCTGGCATTGGACCGCATCCAGCTTTAACTAATTTTTCCCTTAGCCTCATTATTATTTCTAGAGGCTCCAATGTACCTAGGAATTTACAAGCAATAGCACAGTTTCCACATTCAGTGCATTTATATACAATATCCCGCAAATCCTTAGAAGGCTTAATCCTACCCATCTCTAATGCTAATGCTAAAATTATCTTTCCCCCTCCACTATAAGGATGGAAATTATAAAGATCAATTGCAGGGCAAGCTGTTGCATATTTCTGACTTTTAATTTGAACTTGAGGAATCCATTTGCAAATTGAGCATCTTAAACAGCGTTTTATCATTGTTTGATATTCTTCTTCATTTAGCTGCATCATAATCACCTATTATTCATCAAAACAAAGAACTCCTGGATTTAAGACGTTTTTTGGATCAAAAATATCTTTTACCTTTCTCAAGGCAATAGATGTTTGATCGATATGCCTTGCATATACCTCTTTTGCCCAATAGCCATATGGGCGATTAAAGAACGCCCCATTATCCATTAGTTCAATACTGATTTCATTAAATATTCCTTGAAGATCCCTTGTTTCTACTTCATTTTTTGAATCATAAAATAAATCAAATTCACAATGATATGAAGTACCTTGATTAATTGGTTGAATATAAATACCCAAATTTCCTGGGTGCTTCAATTCTACTTTTTTGATATATTTAGAGATATTTTCAAAATTACTGATAAAGAAGATATCTTGATAACTGCCCTTATATCTTGTCTTCCATGGTTCGGCACTATAATTATTAGTACATTCTAATATCTCCTTTTTGTCAATTAGATTAGATCTTTCAAGATTTGTAAAATTAGAATCTCTCATGAGGTCACTGATATCACCCTCGAGATAATCTAATTTATCATTTGTTAACTTTCCTCTACCCGATAAAATATAGATTAAATTCCATTTTAAGATGGAGTTAGCTAAATTCTCTATTTGTTCCTTTGATTTTTTGACCAAACTAGCCAAATTTAGATTATTTAAAATGAATGTTTCATCACATAATCTATAATTTGCAAGCTTTTGTTGAAATTCTAATAATTCTTCAATATTATTTGAATGATAATGGAAGACTTTTTGTTCTGAAGGAAGAAATTCTAATTTCATAGTAGCCCATGTAACAATTCCTAAACTTCCTTGTGCTCCTTGTATCACTCTATAGGGGCTAAATTGGGTGGGTCCCATGGGGTTCACTTGAGCCTGACCCACTTTCTTTTGTTGAGAAAGAGTTCCTGGTCCTGCTGCAGTTCCAGTTCTAAACAAATCACCTGTTCCAAATACAACTTCTGTACATAATAAGGGATCAGAAGTATCCCAGTGATAACGTGGAATCATGATGGGCTCTCGTTCAAGAACACTTGTGAGCACTGATTTTGTTCCAGTTGGATATAAAGGGAGTAATAGTCTTAACCCACTTTGGCGTAATTTGGGTATCAAGGTTTCAAATGTAACTCCGGGCTCAATCATGACGACACGGTTCTTCTTATCAATGGAAAGTATCTTATCCATTTTAGTAAAGTCCATAATGATACAATTATCCGTCCTAGGAACAGTATCTCCATGGTGTCTATCTTTTGAGCTTGAGCTAACTGGAACTATTGAAAATTCCATTTGATTAGCAAGTGTTATAATTTTAATTACATCTTGAGTCTTTGAAGGCCAAACTATTAATTTAGGACTTTTTCCTTTAAAAAAACTCATATCGCTTGAATATTGCTTTAAAATACGTGGATCTATTGAAATATTTTTAGATCCACAAATTTTTGATAAAGAATGAACTAAAGTATCTATTTGGTTATCCATAGAATATCCCTATAATAATAATAATAACTTAATACATTTTTTAAGCAATAAAGATATTTTGTTAAATTTAGTAATAAAGATATTTCAATTAGGATTGAAGCTTTTAAATCCTAATCCTTCTTAATTATAATCAAAAGAAAAAATGATGTCATGATGAAAATTTTACGGACACCTAATGATAGATTTAATGATCTCATTAATTTTCCTTATGCACCAAAGTTTCAAGAAGTTGATGGGATTAGAATTCACTACTTAGATGAGGGGCATAATGATTCAGAAGTGATATTATTAATGCATGGAGAACCATCTTGGGCTTTTTTATATAGACATATGATTCCTCTTTTAATAGAAGCTGGGTTTAGAGTTATCGTTCCAGATCTAGTAGGATTTGGACGATCTGATAAGCCAACAGAACAAATTGATCATACATATCGAAAGCACGTTGATTGGATGACAAAATGGCTGCTAGCTTTAGATCTTAAAAATATCACTCTATTTTGTCAAGATTGGGGATCTCTTATCGGTTTGAGAATGGCTATAGAAAACCAAGATCGGTTTAAGAGAATAATTTTATCGAATGGTGGGTTACCAACTGGAGAACAGAAAATGAGTGACGCATATACAAATTGGAGGGAGTTTTCAAGAACTGCAAATGATTTCAGTATTCCATTTATAATTCAAGGTGGCACGACTACGAAATTATCGAGAGATATTCTTAAGGGATATGAGGCTCCTTTTCCAGATGATTCCTATAAGGCTGGAGCTCGAATTTTGCCCTCATTAGTCCCAATAAGCCCTGATGACCCAGAAACTGAAGCAAATAAAAATGCAATTGAAATGTTCAAACAATGGAAAAAACCTTTTTTAACTGCTTTCTCTGATTCAGACCCAATAACTAAAGGGGGAGATAAATTTTGGCAAGAAATAGTTCCGGGGGCTCAGAATCAAAATCACATTACTATTAAAGGTGCAGGACATTTTCTGCAAGAAGATAGAGGTCCAGAAGTAGCGAAAGCAATAATAAATTTTATTAATAAAAATTCCTAATTCTTTTTTTTTACTATTTTTTTATTACTAAATCTTAAACTAATGGAAAGCGAGTGATTTCATAAAATGGGAAAATATTTGAAATAGGTGAAATTTACTATTTCATCAAATTTAATCATAATTTCTGATGAACTTGTGTAGTAATGAGAATATTAATTACCGAGCATGGCCATTATTTATGGTTTCATTCATCAGGTTATTCTATATCTCAATATTTGAAAGGGCTTTACAAAATTATCTCTATTTTGCTATAAATATAGATACAGGCACATTAGGAATTATATCATCGGCTGGATCCATAGCATATATATTTGCTCCTCTTTTAGGTCAGCAAATTACGAAAAAAGTAGGAATTAGTAATGCTCTCATCATTTCAGCGGTATTAACTCCTTTATTAACTGGAGCTCAGTTGATTTTTTTTGAACCATGGTATTTAATATCTTGTAAAGTGATTCTGGGTTTAGTAACAGGGTTAGTTTGGACGAATTGTTTCAATCTTCTTAATAAATGGCAATTAATTAGCACAACTGAACGTACAAAAAAAAATCTTAATTTTTTTAATCTTTCATGGAATTTAGGATTTATCGGCGGGCTACTCACTGGATATTTATGGGCTTTTCTATGGGATGATTATATTGCAATGATAATATCATTCAGTTTATCATTTCTACTAATTCCCTTTACGTTGTTTCTTAAAGAACCTAAATTTGCAGAAAAGTCAGAACCTCCTTTAGACCAAGTGGTAGAGAAGCTCCCTCCAGTGATGGTAGACCAAGATTCGAGAGTTAAAACAATGATGATGGCTTTTCCAATTATTTTTTCTTGGCTAGGGTTAGTGATATTATCTATCTCAAAATCTACTATAATATTTAGCTACCCAATTTTCATCAAAACTTTTGATACTAATTTATCTGACTTAACCTACTTGGTCCAAGCAGGAATCCAGTTAGGACAAGTATCAGGATTGATATGGATTAATTCAATGAAGCCGTCTAAAAGAAAAATATCTCTATTACTAAGCACTACAATAATTTCTATAATTGCTTTTTCAATCCTTATCATTAGAGACATCATCTTTATCACCATAATCAGCTTGGTTGCTGGACTATTTTTCGGCTTAATTCATGGGGTGGCAATGAAAATAATGCTTGATTATGGAACGACGAAAAATACCACGAAATATTCGATGATTAACGAAATTATAACTGGTATTGGATTTGGCTTGACTCCGATATTTGCGGGGTACCTTGCTGAAGTAGATATTTATTTGATTTTTACGTTTGTGGTGTTTTTTGGAATAGTTATTTCAATTTATCTCATATTTCTCTCAAGGAAAGTCAAATGGAAGAGAATTGAAAAATATAAAAATAAGAATTTTGGAGATTAAAGAATGGTTAATTTTAAATATGTTATTTTTTCGTTAGTTCTTCCTATAGGTGTTATTATCGTTATTCCTTTTTTAATAAATTTATTAACAAAGAGGAGTAATCACTATATCATGTTAAATTCTAATATGTATTATTTAATTATGGGATTTTTTATAACCATTTTCGGTTTATATTTGCTTATTACTTGTATTTCAATTTTCTATAAAAAGGGAAAAGGAACCCTCATGCCATTATCAAAAATTCACACCCAACACCTAGTGGTTGTCGGACCCTATAAGTACGTTAGAAATCCCATGATAATGGGTGTAATTCTAACAGTATTGGGTGAAGGTTTAATATTCAATTCTTTAAGCACTATTTTTTGTGCCCTTATTTTCTTCATTTTAAATCTCATATATGTCCCATTAGTAGAAGAAAAAGGAGCATTAAGCAGATTCGGTGAAGAATACATCCATTATAAAAACCAAGTCAATGGTTGGATTCCTAATTTCAAAGCTTATGATCCATTAAAAACAAGCAAAAAATAACCATAACATTCATATCTTTACCAAATCTATTCATTATAGAAAAGTAATGAGATAATTATAATGAAATATAGAAAAATGGGCTCTCTTGGGTGGGACGTATCAGCACTTGGATTTGGTGCTATGCGATTACCGATAGACAAAGAAACTAGGGAAGTGAATGAAAAAGAAGCGATTGAGATGATCCGTTATGCCATTGATAATGGTGTTAATTATGTTGATACCGCTTATCCCTACCATGATGGAAAAAGCGAAGTTGTCGTAGGAAAGGCATTAAAAGAGGGGTATCGCGAAAGAGTAACTCTTACGACAAAACTT
Source organism: uncultured archaeon (assembly GCA_964493715.1). Taxonomy (GTDB): domain Archaea; phylum Asgardarchaeota; class Lokiarchaeia; order Sigyniarchaeales; family SOKP01; genus SOKP01. The sequence goes on along the minus strand of CAZBPC010000037.1, from coordinate 2,505 downwards.
CCAATTTGGATGTTTACAGAGACTAGTGACTTCAATTTGATACTAAGTGAACAAATAGAACGATTACAAACTACTCCAGATATTTATTTATTTCACGGATTAAATAAAGATCGTTTTGAAAAAGTGAAAAAATTAGACTTAATAACAAAAATGGAAGAAACAAGAGCCAACGGATTGATTAGATACATAGGATTTTCATTTCATGATAGTATTGATGTTTTTAAAGAGATTATCGATTATTATAATTGGGACTGCTGCCAGATACAATTAAATTATACTGATGTGAAATATCAAGCAGGATTAGAAGGATTAGAATATGCAAGCAAAAAGGGGATCGCAGTAATTATTATGGAACCTTTAAGAGGAGGAAAATTGACGGTTCCAAAAGATAAATTAAACAATTTACCAGAAATCAAGAAAGTATTAGATGATAGTAAAATAAAGAGATCAATGGCTGATTGGGGTTTACAATTTCTGTGGAATAGGCCTGAAGTTTCGGTCGTGCTAAGTGGTATGACTAATTTACAACAAGTCAAGGAGAATGTTCATTCAGCTGACAATTCAGGAATTAACTCATTAACGAACGATGAGTTGAAAATTATTCAGAATTTACAGCAAGCATTTGAAAAATATCATCTGATTCCTTGTACAAGTTGTGGATATTGCATGCCTTGTCCTAATGGAGTTTCAATTAAGAATGTGCTCTACGTCATGAATGAAGTAGGATATTGGGGTGAACAAGGAATACAACGTATTGGCTTCTTTTATAATAGAATGGCAAAAACTCAAGAAGATTTAGAAGAGATGAAATCTAAAGGAGCAGAGGCAGATGGCTCAGCTCTTCTATGTATTGAATGTGGGGAGTGCTTGGATAAATGTCCACAACAAATAGATATTCCGAAGTTTATGAAGCAAGCAGTCGCCATTTTTGAAGAGAAAAAAAAAGTATCTGAAGTCTTGGATTAATCTTTTTTTTTAAATTTATAACATGTTCGGGTCAATGTTTAAAATCAACTTGAAATATTACTAAATTATAAAATACCAATATTGAATTGAAAATCATGAAAAATGTAGAAGTAACAAATCTGAATGAAATGTTAGATTACCAAGAAGGCTCTGTTGTCAGTAGAGCGCTAATTAATAAAAATGAGGGTACTGTTACCTTATTCTCTTTTGATAAGGATGAAGGATTGAGTGAACATTCAACACCTTTCGATGCTTTAGTTTACGTGTTTGATGGAAAAGCAAAAATAACCATTTCAAAAATAGATCATATTGTTGAAAAAGGTCAAATGCTCATTATGCCTGCAAATGACCCACATGCTCTTAAAGCCCTTGAAAAGTTCAAAATGATGCTAATAATGATAAAAGCAAAATAATCACCTTCATTTCTTTTAATATTCTTATTTTTAAAATATTATAAAATAACTAACAAAAAAAATGGTAAATTTCCGATGAATATGAAAAATGAAACAGCAATAGTGACCGGATCCACTAGTGGAATTGGGAAAAAAATCGCCGAATTATTCCTTAGAGAAGGTGCTAGAGTCGCTATTTGTTCAAGAAATGAAGAAAAAGTCAACCAGACTCTCGCTGAATTTAAGAAAGAATTTGGAGATTCTGTAATCGGATTAGTTTGCGATGTTTCTGATCCAGCGGCATTAAAGGCTTTAGTTGCTAAAACTATTGACTCATTTGGTTCGATTCGTATTTTAGTTGCTAGCGCTGGTTTTAATCTCACCTACGGTCCATTTGAATATTTTACTTTAGAAAAGGTAGATTCTGTTGCTAATGCAGTTATTGGGACCAATTTAATTGGATTAATAGATTCAATTGCTGCAGTCTTACCACAAATGAAAAAACAAGGTTACGGAAGGATTATCACTCTTGCTGGTGGTGGCGCTGATAGACCACTAGAACACATGACTATATACTCCGCATCAAAAGGTGGGGTTCTTGCATTTTCCAAATGTTTGGCTAAGGAATTTAAGCAAAGTGATGATGACCTCAAGATCAATATCTTCTTTCCTGGAATGATTGATACAAATCTAGCTGCGAACGTTCAAATTCCTGAAGAGTGGAAAGATAGGGCAACATATGATCGTGAATATGAAATAATCCGAAAAAATGTCATGACAGATATAGAGGAAAGTTGCTTAAATGTAATTCCTTTTGCCTTACCATCCATTAAGAAAAATGGGACTCTAATTAAAGGTTTTAAACTTACAAAACTTATAAGAGGGTTTCGCAAAGTTACTAAAGAAATGAAAAAGTTGGAAAAGAACTCATAATCTTTTATTTACCTTTAACCTTCGTTATTTTTCTGATGAAAACAACATTTTAGCATCAAATAAAACTCTTAAGCATAATCAATAAAAAATTATAAGACAACGATTTTTTTCATAACCATATAAATTAAATTCCTTCTAAAACCTTTTAACCGAATAAAATATGATAGAATTTAAAATAACCGAATTTATTACGATGAATTTAAATAAAATAAAT
>CAZBPC010000036.1:0-29475 GCA_964493715.1 uncultured archaeon | reverse complement strand
GTAAGTGCTTCATTTAGGGAACCAGACCGAAATCCTTCTAAATCGATTGTTACATAGACGAATCCTAACTCTTTAAAATAAGATACGATTTTAGCGAAATTATCATTTAAAATCCTTGCTATCTCATCTTTTAAGACTTCAATACGAGCTAGGGCCCCTTCATGGACACGTACTCTCAGTTGTTTCAATCCATATTGTTCTTTTAAGAATTTTTCAGCTTTTTGAACCATTTCTAACTTCTCTTTCGAAATAACTTGATGATATGGTATTCGAGATGCAAAACAAGCTCCCGAGGGTTTTGATCCAGTCTCAAGTCGAAAATGGTTACTCAAGATTCTAATTTCATCCTTATCGATTTCTGTATCAATATAAGGTGATAAGATTTTAAGTTCCTTCAAGGCATCCAACCCGGGTCGGTAATCTCCTAAATCCGTGATATTTGAACCTTCTATCACTAATTCATAAGCGCGTTCTTCTTTAACTTTTAATATTTTCGTGAATATATCTATCTTACATGTATAACATCTATTGGTTTTATTTTTAATAAATTCCTCATTAGAAAGCGGTTCAGTTTCGAGAATTAAATGGGGAATGTTAAACTTTGATGCAAAATTTTTTGCTTCTTTAACTTCCTCGTCCGAATATAGTAATGATTTCATTGTGATTAGTAGGGTTTCTTTTGCATTCATTTTAGACAAAAAAGCAAGTAAACTGCTATCAGCACCTCCAGAAAAAGCAACAATAATTTTTTGATCTTGTAACAATGCGATTAGTTGCTCTAATTTTTTTTTTAATTTCTTTGATAATTCCGTCAATATCCTCAAATTAAGTTAATCAATAGACAGTTATTAAGTTTTATTTAATTAAAGCAATGGTTTAAAAACATACATTTAGATAAAAAGGCATGCAAATTGAAATTCAAAATCAAAAAAAGAAAGAAGCAGAATCTATTGAACATATTAAGATTAAGGAATATCTTGCTCGTAATCTTCCTCTCGATAACGATATAACCACAATTATGGAAGAATACTATATCGGAGACCGAATTGCCGACATATATTGTGAACTTACCAATGGTAAAAAAGTAGTGATTGAGGTGCAACATTCAATGATATTGGTAAAAGATTTAATTCAAAGAACTGAAGAATACAATAAAAGCGATTGTTATGTCTTATGGATATTTAATGGAAACTCTTTTGATCGTTTGCCTAGAAATGAACGTTGGGTTCGGATTTTAGATTTCGAAAAAACTTGCCAAAAGCTGTACCATGGACGAGTATATTATATAAATATGAGAAAATCGGGTATCCATAGCCCCGTGTATTCACTCTATTTTAATACCTTTCATGAGCGAAAAGGTCTTCAAAATGGATTTGAATATTACCGCAAATCAAAAACTAAGAAGAGTGTTATTTTAGGTGATATTCCTTCATTAAATTTCAAGATTTTTAAAAACCAAAAATTAAAATTAGCTGGTTTTCAAGATAAATCTATACGTGAAAGGTGTATTAATGATATATTGCAATTTTTTAATAAAAATCTAGATATTTGCAAAAATACTGTCCAAATTAATAATAATCAAAATATAAATAAAATTTTATATTCTATTATAGGTAAATTCGGAAAATTTTATGGAATAGACTTGCTTTATGATTTACTTAAGCATAGATTTAAATTGAAAATAAACGGAGAAAATCTTCATGCTATGAATAATTACTTTGTATATTTATTAAAAGAGACATAAAGAAAAAAAAATAAATAAAAAGAAAATAAAATTTAGTATTTGTATTTTTGAAGTTTAAAAATTCTGTAAAAATCTTCTAATGTTGTAAGGCAAACAATGACTATCACAACTGCGACGATTCCTCGGTATGTATCATAAAGTTCTACAGGGATTCCTACCGGTACCCACATTTCCGAATAGATTGGAAAGATTTCAGGTTGATTCATCAAAATAATTAGTAGGGGTACCGCTGACAATTTTACTAAAATCAAAAATCCATGAATTACTTGATGTTTTTCGGGATGATGGTTTCCAATTATTCCTCTTGATATATTTAAACATCCTTCGATCAACCAAATCAAACCAAAACCACGGAGTAAAAGAAGAAATTCCGGAAAGAAAATAACAGCTGGGAAAGGTTGGATTAAGAAGATTAATCCAAAAATTATGGCTATTCCTCCACCAATAATTTCTCCAATTGGTTTAATGAAGGGTTTCATTAACTTTCCAGTTCTAGAGATAGGTAATCCTTCTTCAGCAGCTAGTTCAATTAATTCTCTCTGTTTTTTTTGATCTTTTTTAGATTGAAAATCTTCAGGGAAATATCCTTCCATAGATAATACGACAAAAATAATCGTCACTATTGTAAATGAAAATAATAAACCATTTTGTATTCCTGCTATAAGCCCTCCAATCATATCCCAAAAATTAACAAGCTCAGTTAATGCTGATATGATTAATCCTAATATTTGTAAACCAAATATCACTGCAAAAACTATACATAGCACTTTTATATAGACTGGCCACATCTCTTTAGTAATATATACTTTTGGCTCGCCTCTCCTTTTGTATTCCTTTGCAATTGTTTCTGGTTTACCCATCTGTTCAATTGCTAGTTTAACCGATTCTTCCGTTGGTTCATTATTGCCCGATAATTCTGATGCTTTTTGCCATATATGCTCTTCTAGGTCAGTTAAAATTTCTTTATGTTCCTTCTTTTCTTTTAACCAATCTGGGAGAGCCTTTTTCACGTCTTTTAAATATGATTTTATCATATTTTGCACGTTCACATTTCTAATTTCATTCATTCTTTAAACCTCTTGTACTCAAATCGTTTTCAAGATTATAACCGCATGCATCGCAAAATTTTAATTCCGTATTCGTAAGTTTAATTTTGTTTGCACACATTGGACAAAATAAATATCGATCTTGATTCAAATTTACATTCACATCAAATAAAGGGCCAATGGCTTCAATCAGTTTAGAATAAAACCCTGACAAATAGTTAAATACTTTTTTACCATATGTTGTAAGTGAATAATACTTACGCCTTCTGCCACCTTCCTCTCTATATGATTTTATCAATCCATCTTCCTCCAATTTTCGCAATAATGGATAAAGCGTTCCTTCTTCAATAATTAGCATGTAATTTGTTTGTTCCTCGAGATCTTTTGAAATTTGGTAACCATGTATACCATTTTCGGGAGATCCATTGATGATTGATAAAATGCATATCGTTGAGATTCCTCGGTTGATTTCTGATTCCACTTTCGATGCGTATTCCTTGAATTCAGGATCCAATCCTTTCACTTTTTTTATCATTTTTTTTTTACCTAGTTTGGTATAGTGTCCATAATAATGTATATCGGTAATAGTATTTAAACCTATCCATTGTAATTCACAGTAATTAAAATAATATCTCCAAGAGTCTAATATGATTTTATAAAATTTTTTAATAAAAAGTGATGTTTCAAATTAAAATAAAAAGCATATGGAAAAATTTTTAGGATTCAAATTTTATTTAGTAAGTAATGATTGATATTATTGAAGAACAATATAATGAAATTATTGAAACGTTCCCGGATATAGAATGTATCTCTAATAAAAAATATCATCTAAGGTTTCAAGTAAAAAGGGATGTCTTTCTTGATTTAAACTTCAAGAATTACCCAAAGAAACCTAAAGCACAATTATTAAATTATGAGGGTAGGCACTTCAAACTACAACGTATAGTCTCTTCCTTGAGAGATTGGAAGGATTATCCTCCGATATCGATTGTAGAACTATTGAAAGAAATATTTCTTCTTATCGAAAGCATGGAATTAAACCAAATTCTAATACGTAAAGATTTTCTTTATGCTTTAATGGATATTTGCAAAACTCAACACCCTCATAAGTTAGTGGGGCTTTTAAGTGTTAAAAAAGGGGTAGTCTCTGAATATGTATTACCTTCAAGATCTTGTAGTGATCCAGAGAAGGAGTTTGAAATTTTTAGACCAACTTGTAACATTCCTTTAGATGCTTCAAATGAAGGTACTTTCATCTCACGACCATCAGGAGACCTCTCCAGCAACGAAGAACTTAACTTAATTTTTAAAAAAAGGCATTTTACCATGTTATTAGGGTATCCCTATGACAATATGGATTGTATAAAATGTTTCGATTCAAATGGGAATACATTAGAAGTTGTATTGAAGGATTGAACACATCAAAGCCTTTTTTTTTGGATATGATGCAATGTATAAAAACCAGCTGGTATGAGCCAAATTTGCTGAGTAAACAACATTATCCATTCTAGGAATTGAGCACTAAATGATACAGGGGGGTTTAAAAATAAAAAACCTCCCATAAAAGGTCCAATAATCATATAGAGCCCCAGGAGATGAGGACATATTACCTTTTTAAGGAGAATTGCAATTCCTGCGAATAATGCTCCAAATATCAAGCCAAAAAACACAAAAAATGAAAAGAAGTGATGGATGGGAGGAGACCTATCTATGCTGAAGATTCCAATCCCGAACATTCCAACTGATCCTATTAATAGGAAAAAGTACCCTAAAATCGTACAAATATCGATGAAGACATAATGAATTCTCTTCCAAATTTTCTCTGATGAATTTAAAATAATGTCTCGAGTTCCTTCCATCAAAAACTTATTATTATAAAGAAAAGCGGGTATTGTGAGAATAGCTCCAAATATTATTATAAAATCAAATATAAAAGGAACTGGAGTATATTTAATCGATCCAAGATCACTGATGAAGTTATCCCAAATATTATAACCTTGAGGGCCAAAGAAATTAGCTATTAAAACGGATAATATTAACCCAGGAATAAAAGTTAACAAGTTGATTATTATTGCAATTCTAACTATCTTTGGATCAACGAGAACTTTAGCAATCGATTTATATCCACACATATAATAAAAATAAGCAAGAAAAAAATATAAATAAAATTTAATAATCCTTTTTAAGATCTTGGAGTTTGGATATTTTATAGACTTTTTCAATCAATCCTGCTATTATTCCTATACAAATGAGAATAATTGCCCAGAAATATATGATATAAGCCAATGAACTTGGATCCACGGTTATACTTGTAATTATACCTCCAGAAAATAATGAAATCGGAAATATTTCGGGTTGGTTTAGCAGTAACAAGAATAGTGGAATATAGATCAGATTATAGCCGGCGAGTAATGCGAGCATAATTTGTTGACCGGTGTAGTTTCTTACACCCATCGCTAATCTAACTAAACTAAATAATCCACTAATAAAGATTAATAGACCAAATAACTTAAGCCAATTAAGAAATATTGGATCAAATAATCCAGTTATATCAGCAAATGGTTGGAGGATGAGAAGTAGTCCAAAAATTATTCCTCCTACAGCTCCAAACACTAGGTCTCCAACCGTGACAGGATATTTCTTCTTGAGTTTCTGTTTTTCTTTAGCTTCAGCAACTTTTTGTTTTCGTAAAAATTTTGCTTCAGCAGCTTTCTGTCTTCTCAAAATTTGTGCTTCTTTGTGTCTTTCTTCCCTAAATAATTGAGCTTCAGCAAACCTCTCACTAACTAGAGATTTAGCTTTACCTAATTTTGCTTCTCTATTTAGACGAATTTCTTCTATCTTCATCTTCGTATATCTTCTATTTTCTTCGATTTCTTCTTCCGTAAGATTGAAAGGGAAAATTAAAGCAAGTCTTTTAGGAATTATTCCAAAATCTTCTGGTAAGAATCCTTCCATTGAAAAATAAACAAATACAACAGTTATAAATACAGCAGCAATTAAACATCCAACCCACATTCCCCCAAACATATCTCCCAATACCGTCCACCAAGGCGTAATGAAGAATCTGAAAATTGACACAATGATGTTAATCAAGATTATAATTCCAAAAAAGAAGAAAAGAGTTCGAACATAAAATTCGAATAATTCTTGAGTAAGGAAAAATTTGGGAGTACCACGCGATTTGTATGGCTTAGCAATGCTTTCAGGAGATCCAAAGTTCAAAATCGCATCTCGAATGTCTTTATCACTTGGTTCATCTCCACCTGCGATAATACGAGCTTCGTTCATTATCTGAGATTCTAGATCATCTAAAATGTTTTTAAGATCTTCTTCCTTCCACTTCAACCATTCAGGCAATTTCTTCTTTACTTGAGCAAGAAAATCGACTAGTAATAGATTTTTTACTACACTCATTTAAATCACTTACCTTTTTTGCATTAGTTAATTTGTATTTAAGTAGAAATTATCAATAATCATTTATTAAAAATTTGGAGCCCAATTTTTCTTATTAAAACCTAATCCTTATATTAATCAATACGTCATTATAATGCACAGATTATCATGGATTCTACTGAAAAGGAAAAAAAGAAATTTCGGAGACAATACGGAATTCATTTAACTTCAAAAGAATTGTTTAACGAATTCATTCTTCCTCACATTAAGGATAATATGAATCAATATTTGTGGGTAGATTTATTTGCTGGAGAAGGTAATCTTGTATTACCCATTTTAGAAGAGTTTTCTCAAGATCAAAGAGTAAGATTTTTCAAAGAACACATGTTTCTTTATGATATTCATCAAGAAATGGTTGATAGATGTATTGATAACGCGATTTCTTACGGAATCCCTGAAAATGTGGCTCAAAATAATATTTTTGTTCGAGATAATTTAAATAATTTCCCTGAATCATTAAAAAAGAAAAAATATCCTATATATCATATTACAAATCCCCCTTACTTATATCTTGGATATATCACTAAACACGATGAGACGAAAAAATATTTGAAATACTTTAAAGAAAAAAATGAAGGATATCAAGATTTATATCAAATTGCCATGATGAATGATTTAAGGAACGAAATTCAAAATATAATCTATATAATTCCTTCTAACTTTCTTTTTGGATCATCTGTATCAAATAAATTTCGAATGGATTTTTTAAGAGAGTACCAAATTATTAAAATGATAATTTTCGAGATAAAAGTATTTGAATTTACTGGAACAAACATTTGTATAGGTTTCTTTAGTAAAAAACAGATACCTTCATCTAATATTCAAGATTTTAATGGAATTAAAATTAAAAAAAAAGATATTATTCTAAATCGAAATTTTAAACTTAATCCTAAATATAAATATCGTGCAGGTTCAATTTTTGATGAATTTATAGAAACTTATAGGAGAAAGAATCCACTTATTGTCAAATTTTATCTTTCAAAGGATGAAGTTAGTCAAAATAATGGTCGCTGTCGAGTTGAGGTAATTGATGCAAACAAATATGAACATCATCAATATAAAAGATTAACTATTGATGTAAATAAAGAATTGAATGATAAAATCAATTCAAATATCTTATATACAAAGACGGTCGATAGTGGTTCAGATGATGGAAGAGTAGGATTAGGAATTATTCCAGATGATTTCAATGCTAGTGGAATTTATGTTTCGGGAAACGCTTATCGCACGCACCCCATACATGTTTTTTTATACCCCCAATTGTCCATTACTGATCAAAAATTACTTAGAGAATATTTTAATTTTATTTTAGAGCATTTTAGGCATACACTTGACTCACAATTTCTCACAACATATAAATATTCAAATGCCAATTATACAAGAAAGTATCTGGGTTTAACTCAAGTAAGAGGTCTAATTAGAACTTTTCCTCATAATTTGGATAATAATGGCATAGTCTCTCTTCAACAGCTTGTTACAAAAAAGAAAATTGGAGATATTCTTAGATTTTTAAAAAGACTTAACTCATAAACTAGCAAAAACAAATGATAATAATCCTAATAGTGCTCCTATTTTTAAAAATAAGCTTATACGCTTAAAATCGTTTCTTTGCATAGTTGATTTAATCATATGGTAAATTGCAAAAACAACAATTATTAATCCAGAGCTCATTGTTATTAAAAATAGAAAAGGATTTATTATATTTGTAAAGAGAGGTAAAATGAAGAATAGTAAAGCAAATAAGGCTGAAATCATGCTAAAGGTGGTTGCTTTTTTAGTACCAATCCGAATTGCAAGTGTTTTTACCCCTTCTTTTTTATCTCCTTCAATATCCTCACATCCCTTAATTATCTCACGTGATAAAAGCAGAAAAAACGAAGTTAAAAAGAAGTAGTAAATATAGTTAGGAATTAGTGAACTATTTAGTAATGCCCCATAAATCATTCCAATAGAAAATGAAATACTAACAATTATATTTCCAGGAAATCCACTTTTTTTACCCCATTTTGCATAAACCCATGCTATAAATCCAAAAAAGGTAGCTATAACAACGATAGTGTAATTTAAATTAAATATCATAACGTTAAGTACACTAAATAGTAACCCAATTGATAAATATATAAAAAACAACATTTTTGCTTGATTTAGACTAATAGATCCTCTGGGAATAGGTCGTTCTGGTCGATTTATTTTATCAATTTCATAATCATAGAAATCATTAATTACCATTCCAGAACCTGCCAGAAATATATAAGTTAAAGTTCCTAAAATGAAATTAGAAACAATTAAAGGGAATGAGATAGAAGTTCTTGTATTTAATAAGCCGATTATTACTGTTAAAGCTCCCATTAAACAATTAATAGGGCGAAGTATTTCAATAGTATCCTTCAACCTCAAATCAAAAACACCTAGCGCTATTTATTTTAAACAAAATGTTTTTGGACATTCTTTTCCCGTTTTTTTTATTTCATCTATTATGACTTTAAGGGAAGTCCCATTATCTTTTAAAATGTTATCTTCTAAAAATGTACCCATTACAATAATGTCCGCTCCAGCTTTTACAAATTCTCTAGCTATTTCTTTTGAATTGATACCACCACCTGCAATAATAGGAATGTTCACAAAATTTGAGCAGAGTTGAATGATATCAGCAGGTATTCTTTCACTCCCTGATCCCGCCTCTAAATAAATTATTTTAAAACCAAGCATTTCTGCTGCTAATGAATATGCTGCTGTTAATTTTGGTTTCTTTCTTGGAAGCAACTTGGCTTTTCCGATCCATCCAGCTGTAGCTCCCGGTTCAATGATCAAATAACCAGTAGAAATAGGTTCTAAATTAGCTTTTTTAACAGTATATGATGCAAGTGCTTGTTGACCAATAATAAAATATGGATCTTCGGAATTTAATAGAGACATAAAAAGAATGGCATCCGCCTCTCTTGAAACATTTGAGATTCCACCAGGGAAGATAATTACAGGTATATCCACAACTTCCTTAATCGCAATGATGGTATCATCTACAAATCTTTGATCAAAGATAGTGCTCCCACCTATAAGAATCGCATCTGATCCCGCCGTTTCAGCATATTTAGCCATTTTTGCAGCCTTTTTTGTGCTTTGTTTAACAGGATCAGGATCGATTAAGGAAAAATGTAATGCTCCTTCCTTGTTTAGTTTGTTTATGATGTATTTATAAGTATTGAATTCAATAATTTTGCTTGACAAAACATTTACCATTTTTTTTAACTGATTATAATTAATTTACTCTTTTTGTATTTATTAACATTTTTTTTACTTTATTTTGAACCTCTATTACATTAGACTTCCATCTTTCGAATTCCTTTAAATCTGTTGGAAATCTCTTATAAATTGAAGATATTTCTTTCATCCTTATCCGAAGATAATTTAAATCTAAGAGTAAATCCGGTTTTGATATCCCTTTAATTAGTTTTGAAGCCATATCAAAAATAGATAATTTAAGACCCCCAGTTGACGAAATTTCTAAGATTTCCTCACCTGACAATAAATCATTTCCCAATCCGAAATTAAGTTCCTCATTAGTAAAAACTTGAAGTACTTGCCTTAATAAATCTAAGGAGGCATAATCCGCTCCGAAACTTCTCATCACATCAACATTATACTTCCACAAAGACTTAAGAGTATAATCACCCTTTTGAATCGCTTCAAATGCTGCATTAGCAGCGAAGAATCCTCCCCTCATTGAAGGATCAATACCCCCTCCATGTAGAGGGTTTACTTGACATGCCGCATCCCCTATTAACATTATCCCATCATCTGCACATGACCACAATGGACGCCTAATCGGTACAACTCCACCACCAGATGAGAGTATCTCATACTTTGATGTCTTAATATAAGTTTTGAATACATTGTTTTGATAAAATTCTTTAACTTTACCTTTATAATCCATAAATACTCCTAATCCGATATTAATTGAAGACTCATTTTTTGGGAAATACCAAATATAACCACCAGGAGCTCGTTTTTTATCTAAAATAATAGTTATGTATTCTGGATCTTGTACTTTATGTTCAGATGGAGGAAATTTGACTATTTCTCGGTAACATAATATACTATCTTCCTTTGGAATTATTTTTTCAACAATAGTACTTCTTATAGTCTTCCTTAGTGGTGAATAAAATCCAGAAGCATCTATAACAATTTTGGCTCTGATTTCTCTTTTTTCTCCATTTTTTAATTTGACCCTTATACCTGATACTATATTCTTTTCATATAATAACTCTAAAGCGTTGGTGTCATCTAAAAAAGATGTCACGCCTGCATTTAGAGCATCATCCAGAAGGCGTTGACCAAATTCTAAACGATTAACAATATAACCAGCTTGTTTTGGATCTAATAAATTTATGCATTTCTCCATATTTGGAGAATATATTTTTGCTCCTTTTATGTGGCAAGATAATTCTTCATTTATTGGATGTTTGATATTTAAAAAATCAAAAATCTCTGTACCTACCGCGTCTCCACAAATCTTATTTCCAATCTCATTTTTTACTTTCCGATCAATGAGACACACTTCAAGACCTTTTTGGGTAGCAAATCGGGCAGCAGTGCTTCCCCCGGTCCCAGCTCCTACTATAACCACGTCATATATCTTCTTTATATCTTCCATTAGCGCTCTTTGTAATTTTTATTCAAGTAAAAAAGGAAAATAAATTTTTTTTATATTAAAGTTAATAAAAATATAATTAATGCCGTTAAAATTGGTACAGTTAAATCATCCCATGTACTCGGTGAAAACATTTCAATTAAAGTTGCTAAAACACTCGCAATTAAAGAGTATAATATTGCCTCTACAAGACTTATATGTGTTTGGGTAATAGGGTTGGTGACTCCAAATAAACTGAAAGCTAAAAAACATACGATAAAACCACTAATGAAAAATGCTAATGAGCCTTCAAGAGTCCTTATTCCTTTAATCCAAGGAATTTTTATATTATGCTTCCCATATCTTTTTCCAATAACTGATGCTAATGTATCTGAAATAATCATCAACAAAATTGCGGAAAGTGGAAAATACATTTGAGATGGAGCAAAAATAACAAATACAAGCATCAATAGTGTTATAGACATGCAATAGTGAAACGGTCCTTGAAGATATCCTGCTTGTTCTTCAGCTTCTTCTCCTATGGACTCGTACAATTCTTTTAATTGTTTTATTTTTGATTTTTTTGAACTCATATATACTAATAAAGTTAGTGAACCAGCGATTATTACAGCCCACCAAGACCATTCAAAATAAGGTATTGAAAATATACTTAACCCTGCAAATAAGTGCACTGCTTTTCGAGCTTGAAACTTCGAAATCTTATCTTTTTTTTTTAGATACACGGGAATGAGAATTGTAGCGAAGACATAGATATAAGTAAATAATACTAAGAGTAAATCAGATAATACACTCATAAAAATCATCAAAAATTTTTGTTATAAAACGGTAATTTTTCAATTGCTATTAAAGAATTCCCACTTAAAATAATATTAATTGTTAGAATAGTAAAAATCATAAAAAGCTATTTAAATTAGTCAGATCAGATTTTTTTTGTCAAATTTTGACTAGAGCCAAAAATGATCATATTGATAAATAAAATTGCATTTTTAAATAGGAGTATATCATAACTTTCAATATACTAAATAAAAAAGAATAGTGAGATGAATTTATATATGGTTGATGAAAATTTAATAAAAGAATTAAAAGAAATGAGAGAAAAGGGGACAAGTGAACCCTCTGATGCTTTAAAAATGTATGAGTTTATCAAGCAAGTTGCTGCAGAAGATGAAGACTTGAAAGAAGAACTTGAAGATATGGATGAAACGAAAGTTCAAATGATTGTCACTGATGCAGATCCAGTTTATAAATATTATATCATTTTAGGTGAAGGTAAATTCGATTATGCAGAGGGAGAAGTTGATGACCCTGGAGTAACTATGTCCGCTACAGGAGCAACTTGGGCAGGTTTAGCATCGGGTGAACTTGATTCCACTAGCGCCTACATGTCCGGAGATTTAGTAATAGAAGGAAATCTTCAAGATGCCATTGCATATGGAGAAATCCTGAGCATGGCAATGGAAAATATGGAATAAAAACCATCCCACGATATAATACTACAATATTCAATTTTTTTTTGTTTTATCACTTTTTTTTATTAAAAACTTGTTATTAGCTTCAAGCTATTATGTATATAAAAATTTTTAATCTTAAGATAATTTAAATCATTTATTAAATATTGATATTTTTGAGAACATGTTAAGAGTTGGAATTATTGGGACTGGGGAAATCGCTAATTTGAATATTTTAGGGTATTTACATTCACCCGATGCAGAAGTGGTTGCAGTGAGCGATTTGGATCTAATTAATGCAGGTCAAAAGTTAGAGCGATGGGGACTTAGAACAATAAAAATATATCAAGATTATACTAAAATGATTGACAATGAGGACCTTGATATTATTGAAATTCTCACACCACATCATTTACACGCTCCAATGACAGAATATGCCGCCAAAGCCGGGATTTCTGGAATTTCTGTTCAAAAACCTTTAGCTCATACCATATCGGATTGTGAAAGAATCATTCAAGTATGCAAGCAAGAAAAAGTAAAACTTAAGTTGTATGAGAACTTCAGATTTTATCCATCACATCTTAAAGCTAAAGAACTGCTTGATCAAGGGATAATAGGAGAATTATTAACCTTTAGAATAAATACCATATTGACTGGAGGTCCAAGCATGCCCCGAGATCTCAAATCTCTTGTTTGGCGCCATAGAATTGATACTTGTGGTGGAGGTCCGCATGTTTATGATGATGGAACTCATAAATTTTCCATGGCACTATGGTTGATGGATGAGGATCGAGTTGAAAAGGTATACGGATGGATAGATTATTTTGCAACTATAATGGACTCTCCAAATTATATTTTTTGGAAGTATCCAAGTAAAAATGAGGATGATCCACCAAAGTATGGCACGTTCCAATTTACTTTAGCTCCAAATGTATATTATCCAAGCAACTATTATGATTGTGATGAATACATTGAAATAACGGGTACTAAAGGAATGATGTGGCTAAATCAATGTACTTCGGCAGGGAATTTCATCTCTAAAAGTCCCGAATTTCCACCAATTGTCACTTATGTAGATGGCGAAATAAAAATATATGGTCAAGATCTCCCAAGAGATTGGAGGTACTCTTTTATAAATTCAACTGAACACTTTATCAACGCTATTAAAGAGAATAGTGACCCGATTTATACGGGTGAACAAGGGAAAAATTTATGTATTTTTGCTAAAATGCCTTATGTATCGCAACAACAAAATAAACCCGTGTTCTGGGAAGATATGACGATTGAAAATGAGCAGAATAAATCTTGTAAGGTTATTGAACCAACAGATTTGGATCAAAGTGGTCTGACAAAATATTCAAGGAGATCTAAAGCTGATTTACGAAAAGGAATAAAACAAGGATTAGAAAATAGAATTTTTAAATACCAGTATGAAAAATAGAATTTAATTTTCTATTTCTTCTAGATATATTTCACGTCCTAATTCTGCTGATTTTATTGCAGCTAAATTAAATTTCAAGATTTCTCGTGCTCTTTTTCCAGATAATGCGGGTTCCCTTTTTTCTTTTATAGATTCAATGAAACTTTTCGTAGCATTGATAAAACTATATTTCCAATCTTTCTCAAAATCATCCCATCTTTCAATTTTACCATCTCTAATTATAATTATTGGAGCAAAAATTTCTGAATCAGACATTTGATTGCCAATTGAAGTTCCTTGATTAATTTTCATAATACCACGACTTGCTATGATTTCGATAAATTCATCAGTAGGATAATAATTAGAGGGGATTTTAACATCTGGCATCAAGACAAACTCCATGTGTCCATACTGGGGAACAACATGTTCGTTGATTTGTTTATATTTAAACATCACGTATGCGGGAGCATCAATACCATGGAACTTATCTGTCCAAGCAAAAACTTTCTCAATTTCTTCCCCAATCATCCAAGAAGCTAAAGAAAACGCATGCCAACCATTATCTAGAAGAACTGGGGATCCTTCTTGAGAACCTCCTATCTTTTTAGGATCTTTACGCCATATATTTGCACTTTTTGGAATACTCCATCCACCAGTCAAGCCCATTATAGTTTTTATTCTTATTGAAGTAGGATCCCCTATGTAATCATCATCAATTAAATGCTTTGCCTTCTTTATGTGAGGAGCAAAAAAGAAATTTTCAAAAACTGAAAGGATTGAACCATTATTCACACAAGCATTAATCATCTCATCAGCTTCTTTCAAATTAAGTGCCATTGGTTTCTGAACGGATATAGCTTTCACGCCTTTATTAGCAGCATATATCGTCATCTCAGCATGTAGATGATGTGGTGTGAGAATTTCAACAATATCTAAATCCTCGATATCTAACATTTCTTTATAATTTGAATAAACCGGAATATTTTCATCTAGTTTAAATTTGTGAATTTTCTCTCTTGCTTTTTCTACTGTCCTATTGCATAAAGCAATAACTTTAGCATCTGGATTATTTAAATAACCAAGAATATGTAAATCGAAAATTACTCCAGTTCCTATGATCCCAACATTTAACATAATAATTTTTAAAATTTTTAATTAAATATAACAACTATGTTTCTTTGATATTTAAAAAATACCGAATTTAATTAAAAACGTGATTGGTCAATGTTTTGATATTTAAAAATTAAAGAGGGTGGGGTTATTCATTGAATAGAGAATTAGATGTTAGGAAAGCATATGAGAGAGCATTATTTCACGGTTGTGGATTTTCAAATGAAGATCTAGCCAAATCAAGGATAGCTATTGTAAATTCTTGGAGCGAGATCAATCCAGGACATATACATTTACGTGATTTATCTAGTATAATAAAGGATACTATTAAAGAAATGGGAGCTACGCCCATGGAATTCAATACTATAGGTTCTTGCGATGGTATTGCAAATTCTGGAAACAATTCAAAATATATATTGCCATCCCGAGAAGTTATTGCTAATTCTATTGAATGTACGATTAAAGCTTATAATTTCGATGGGATGGTAATGCTCTGTTCGTGCGATAAGATAATTCCGGGCATGTTACTGGCAGCTGCAAGGTGTAATATCCCAACTATCTTTGTAACTGGTGGAATTATGGAACCTAAACATTTCTATGATGGTCCATTAAAAGGAAGAACTTTCGTAACCTCGGATATTAAAGAAGCAATTGGGGAATATCAAATCGGCAAACTAACTAAAGAGGAATTTAAATTGATTGAAGAACAAACGTGTTGTAGTCCTGGAGCATGTAATATGATGGGAACAGCGACTACAATGGCCTGCATTGTGGAAGCAATGGGGCTATCATTGCCAGATTGTGCAACCATGAGTGCAATAAGTGAAGAGAGAAAATTATTGTGCAAAGAATCAGGAAAATGTATCATAGAATTGATTAACAAAAATATTAGAGCTCTTGATTTGATAACTGAGAATTCTATAAAGAATGCCATTAAAGTAGCATTAGCTATTGGCGGTTCTAGTAACATGATACTTCACATGAGCGCTTTATCTCATGAAATAGGGGGGAATTTAAATCATTTTAATTTTGATGAATTTAGTAAAGTAATACCCTTACTAGCAAAATTTAAACCTGCATCTGAATATAATGTTTCAGATTTTTATGAAGCGGGAGGGGTAAAGGTCTTGATGAAAAAAATGTCTAAATTATTGGATTTAACTGCAAATTCCGTTTTAGGATTAAAACTCAAGGATTATCTAGATTTAATTAAGATCGAGGATCATCAAATAATTCGAGATTTAGATGATCCAATATATCACGAGGGAGGCATTGCGGTACTAAAAGGTAATTTAGCACCAGATGGAGCTATAATTAAACAAAGTGCAATAA
This sequence comes from uncultured archaeon, assembly GCA_964493715.1. Classification (GTDB taxonomy): domain Archaea; phylum Asgardarchaeota; class Lokiarchaeia; order Sigyniarchaeales; family SOKP01; genus SOKP01. Next base: position 13,271 of record CAZBPC010000036.1, on the reverse strand, counting down.
AGAATGAGATGAGATATCATAAAGGTCCTGCCAAGGTTTTTGAATGTGAAGAAGATGTCAAGGAAGCTTTATTTTCTGGAAGAATAAGGGAAGGAGATGTGTTAGTCATAAGATACGAAGGTCCTAAAGGTTCTCCAGGTATGCGAGAATTATCTATTCCTGCTGCAATTTTAGTTGGTATGGGATTAGGAAATAGTGTAGCAATGATAACTGATGGGAGATTTTCTGGTGCTACTAGAGGTCCTTGTATTGGACATATTTGCCCTGAAGCCTATGAAGGAGGACCAATAGCGATTGTTAAGGATGGAGACATTATAGAGATAGATATTAATAACCGTAAGTTAAACATACTAATTGATGAAAGTGAAATAAAACGGAGATTTACAAAATGGAAAAAACCAGAACAAGAAGTATTAACTGGTTATTTAAAAATATATAGAAAGTTAGTAAGTTCAGCAAAATATGGAGCTTATTTAGACTAAAATTGTATTCTATGATTAATATGATGAATGAAAATCGCATTAGAAAGAACTTAGAATTGTTTTCCTTTCCGAGATTATCAGGAACTGAGGGAGAAAAAAAAGCTCTGCAATTAGCTATCCTAAAGATTGAGGAATTGAATCTAAAACCGTTAACCCAAGATTTCGTTTTTAGTACGTTTTTTGGAAGAACCTATCCAAAGATAGCTTTTTCATTAGGATTCGTGGTTCTCTTTTTATTCTATTTAAATTTTGGAGAATTCATTATATCTTTAACTTTTATGATAATTTTGGGTCTTTTATTCATTCTTACGAGAAAGCCTGAGTCCATAAGATTACCTAAGAAATTGAGCTCTAGTAACCTCTACGTAAATCTAATGAATAATTCAGAAATTATTAAATCAAAATTAAATGACCAAGAAAGGAATGTTTTGTTTTTATGTCATTTAGATTCAAAAGGACAAAGATTTTCGATTCTTGGCCGTATAAGAATTATAAGAACTTGGGTATTTTCAGGATTGATATTATTAATTATTACAATCTTGAAGAATTATGTTTTTACTCCATTTTCCTTGCTGTTTTATATTATAGGAATCTTCCCCATAACTATTTACTTCATATCTACTATATTAGTATTTTTAAATACAACAAATAACGATTCTAGAGGAGCAATTGATAATGCTTCGGGTATCGCGTGCATCTTAGAAATACTTACATTTTTCTCAAATCCAGAATTTAGATTAAAACATTTTAATTTATATTTTGTATTTACAGGAGCAGAAGAATGTGGCACCATGGGAATCAGGAATTTTTGCAAAATATTAACACATGTTAATCGTGATGAGTCTATTATTTTTAATTTTGATGCGGTTGCTAAAAATACTTACGTATTTCCTGGTAAAAAGATGAATGAGCAAATCTACACTATTTTTAACATGTTTTCAAAGAATAATAAGGATTTGATTATTAAAAGAAATCCTAAAAGAATTTATTTTGGTTCCCATTCTGATGGATATTATTTAAAAAAGGAAGGTTTTCATGGATTTGGCTTTGCTGATATGGAATCATATGAATTTATTCATTCAATTCATGATACTGTAGATAAAGTAGATAGCTCTTTGCTAAAGAGATTGTGTGAAATGATCATCGAAAATTTAATATCCTATGATAACCAATTTAGTTATTGATTTTAAAAACACATTTAAAATGATAAATTTTATTTAGATGGAAAACGAATTAGGGACTGTCTTTACACCCCCAAAAACTGCAGAATATATTGTATTTAGTTTAGGAAAAATAAAAGAAACACATAAAGTATTAGATCCATGTGTAGGTACCGGCGTTTTTGTTAAATCCCTAATAAAGTCGGGTGTAAATAAATCCCAAATCTTTTGCTATGATATAAATCCCGATTATAAAGATTATATTAAAGATTTAGGTGTACACTTTAAAATTTTAGATAATTTACTTTCGTTTAATTCAGAATGTTATAATGAATACGATTTTATTGTTGGAAATCCTCCTTACTTGAACAAAGCGAGTAAATACGTGAGAAAAAACAAAACTGAACTAAAAAAGATTTATGGAAAGATTAATGCTCACGAAACCTATTCAATGTTCATTGTAAATTCAATTTGGCGTTTAAAGGAAGGGGGAAAACTGGGATTTATCACCAGCGATTCATTTTTAACATTAAGCACGCATACAAAACTAAGAAGGTTTATTCTTGAAAATTGTAAAATTAATGAAGTCATGTTAGCGCCGGCTAATTTATTTGATAATCAAAATGTGAATACAAATCCAGTCATTACAATTTTGACCAAATTCACGGGTTCAAAATATAAAGAAGAAAGAAATAGAAATTTGATGAGAGTTATTCCTCGAGTAGAAAATGAAAGAGAGTACATTAATCCACCAATTGAATATCAAATTGCACAAAAAAAATACCATAGTTTACCTTTTTACATATTTCACCTCGAAGTTGAAGAACAAATCATAAGACTATTTGAAAAAGCTCCAAAAATGAAGCATTATCTACAAGGATATATAGGTATGCATACTCATGATAACAGAAAATATATAGCTGCAGTCAAAGGAAGTGATCTAGCAAAGATTTTCAGCAAAAAGAATGAAAAAATTCAGGAAAAAGATAAAAAATATACTATAATTTCAGAAGAGACTCTTAGTGATAAAGAATGGTGTCCATATTTAAAACGTGGTGGAGGGGACCAATATTATCGTCCTATCATCGAAGCATTGAAGTGGGAAGAGGAATCGATAAAAATTTATGATATTCCTTCTAATGTTCCATTCTTAGAGGAAGGAATTGTTATAAGTGGGGTTAGTTCTCGACTCGCAGCTCGATACATGCCTGAAGGCTGTCGTTGGGACTCAAATAAAGCAATCGGTTTTATGTTAAAAGATAAATCTATTTCAATTGAGTATGTGTTAGGAATTTTAAATAGTTCTTTATATAATTACTTAGCTAAGGGAGTTATAAACAACACTAACAGTATACAAATTACGGGAATTCATGCTCTACCTTTTTTAGTTCCAACTCCAAATTTTAAATCTAAAATCGAGAATATAGTACGACACATAATAAATGAAAAAAAGAAAAATCAAGGATACAACTATGTTCTTGAACAAAAAAAAATAGACAATCTAGTATTCGATTTTTATTCAATACAATTTGGCTTTCAAACTAAATTAAAAGAGAAACTCGATAAGAAATATTCAATATATTCAATTAAGTGATTAGATGGACATTATACCTAAGCTTAAAGAGTTGGAAACCTTAGATAAGAATTCTATTACAATGAAAGAGGTAATAAAAGCATTCACATTATTTTGTAGTCTGATCAATGAGACACAAAATATTCAAGAATATATAAAAGGAAAAGATCTTTCAATATTAATACATATAAAAGAAGTAGGTCCCTTTTTTCTACTAATTCAAGAAGGATATGCTGAATTTGGAAATGGTCTTATTAATAATTATGATTTTTTACTCACATCTAACATTGATGTTGTGTTCAAGTTATTAGTAGGTGAATTGGTCGATCCTATTGAAGCTTTTTTTTCTGAATTATTTCTTATCAAAGGAGATCTATATTACATGATTGAGTTTTTTCAGATTATGGAATTCATTATTATCAATTATCTTAAAGAAAAGGATAGTAAGGTGAGTTTTATTTCAGATTCTAGCTCCTTAAAAAAGCTTTTTGATATATATGCAAGAGGTCTTTCTGTTTTAGAGCCAATACATATACCTTTATTTTTTGAAATATTAACTGCTTTTGCGAATAACAATGCTAAAGCTAAAAAATTGATAGATGAAGAAGATCTTATTATTCAAATGAATATAGTAGATGTGGGTAAATATTTCATACGAATTTTAGATCGAAAGTTTGGCTGGGCGATCGGAGAAGCTCGCAATCCAAATCTTAGGTTTGAAATGGGATTTAAAACTTCGGCAGAAGTTATATTTGAAACAAATCCAATAAATGCTTTCATGAAAGGGAAGATTAAAGTTGAGGCTAAAGAGAATGATAAATTTAAAGTCTTGATTCTTAAAGAGTTAACAGATTTGTTATTGGAGTTTTTAAATTTGTAATATTCTGCAATTAGCAGTTAAGATATCTTGTTTATTCCCATTTCTGCTTTTCTCCACATAATCAATATTATCTTCATTAAGTTTTTTGGAGATTTCAATCATATTAAATCCCCATAATGTAAGAGGTAAGTTAAAATAACAAGAAACTAATTAAAATTTATCTTAAATATTCTATTTATTTAAATAAATTATTTCATACCAAGAGCATGGGGACAGATTTTTCTGCAAGTATTGCATCTCTTTAACACATAACCTTTTTCGTGTTTGTAGATCGAATGAGATCGACAGAGTCTTTGGTTTACCGTTTTTCCATCTAAAGCTTTCATAGGACAGGAATTTAAACAAAGTTCACAATCTTTTAAGCAACCTTCGTATTTAACGATAGGGTCACCTAATAACTCAATGTTTACTAAGATAGCTCCAAGTTGGATCATATTACCATACTCATTATTAATCAAAAGAGTGTTTTTTCCTAAAACTCCAAGTCCTGCAAGATAACCCGCGTGTCTTAATGATAAGATAGCTCTTCCATATAATCTATCTGGCTCCCAATATTCATAAGGATCGTCAGTAGGAATTGGAATTGCACCTATACCTAGCTTTTCTAATTGTCGCGTAAATTTAATTGTTAAACTATCAACTTCTTGAATAATTACACTTCCAAGATGAGAATATGGAACAAAACTAGAAGCAGAAAAAGAACTATATGGAATTGTTTTTGCAAATACAATGACAGACTTACATTCTTTATAAATGTCCTTAGGTTGAAATCCATCTGGAGCGTCACTAAATCGATCAGTTGGAGCAATACCACATAAATCAAATCCTAAACTAAATGAAATTTCCTTTATTGAGATTGAATTCAACATTATAGTTTTTCCCCTTTAATTTCTTCTTCATATTCTTTTCTTTGTTCAGATAAGTATATGGGTTTAGGGACATCCCACCATCCAACTGCTGGACTCCCAGTAAAAGGATAAACTCTTTGAACTTCGATTTCTATTACAGCAGGCTTATTAGATTCAGCAGCTCTTTCTAATGCGGGTATAATCTCTTCCATCTTAGAAATTTTTTCAGCATGGCATCCAAATGCTTCACCAATTTTAGCAAAATCAGGAGAATATGAATTTCCATGTGTATCTTCAAATGAAGTGCCATAACCTCGATCTTCACCAAAGGCTGCTTGTTGTAAGTCCTTTATTGCTATCCATCCATGATTATTGAGAACGATAAAGAATATGTTATCTAATCCAAGTTGCACTGCCATTGAAATCTCAGAAATTGTCATCATAAAATCTCCATCTCCAACGAGAGCTGCAACTTGACAATTGGGATTTCCCTTATCTATAAGTCCTAATTTTGCGCCAATTGCAGCGGGGACACTATATCCCATTGTTGAAAACCCTCCCGCAGTTAAACATGTTCTGGGTTCATAAAACTCTAGTTCTTGTAAAATTTGAGCTTGTACATTTCCCGAGCTGGTTACAATGACCGCGTCTCTATTGAAAAATTTTCTTATTTCTTGAAGTACTGTCGAGATCATTACAGGTATTTTTGAATCATCCTTATTCTGATTGATAAAATCAAACCATTTCTTTTTTTCCACTTGAATTTCTTTGAAAAATTCTGACTTTTTAAAATCTTTTGTGAATCCCTGTAAATCTAATTCATCATTTAACTGTTGTATACATGCTTTGGCATCTCCGATAATTCCTACTGATACAGGATAATTTTTACCTATTTCATGAGGATCAATATCAATTTGTATTAAATTTGTCGGAGGTATTGAAAAACTCACTCCATCTCTATAGGAGCTAGCAGTTTCGTCTGCAAATCTGCAACCAATTGCTATTAACACATCTGCTTTTGATGTCATCGAAAGACCTATTTTTGTTCCTTTCGAGCCAGTTGACCAACAAAAAAGAGAATGATCATTTGGAAAAGCATCCTTTCCCATCATGGTGACTACAACCGCAGCACCAATTTTTTCTGCTAATTCTTTTACTTCATCATAAGCATTTGAGGATACAACCCCACCACCTAATAATAGAACTGGACGTCTTGCTTCTTTAAGTAATTTAACTGAATTCTTGATCTCTATTGGATCACCTTGTATACGTGCCATTGATCTTCTTTCTAGTGGTTCAGGAATTTCACAATCGATCGCGTCAGCTTGTACATTCATTGGTAGATCAATATGAACAGGGCCTCTCCGACCAGTCATCATCTGATTAAATGCTCGTTGCATTACATTAGGAAGCTGAGATACTTGACTTATTTGCCAAGAACGTTTAGTCACAGGTTCTAAGATTCTTGGGAAGTCAGAATCTCTTCTTCGCTCTATTTCCTGAAGAACTCCTTTTCCACGCATGTGCGTGTGGGTGTCACCAGTTAGACATAATACAGGAAATCCATCAACAAAAGCATCTGCTAAACCAATTGCCGTATTAATTGCTCCTGGTCCAATCGACGTGACAACAGCTAAAGGTTTTCCAGTAATTCTGTAATATCCAATTGCGAGATGTATTCCACTCATTTCTTGTTTTGGTTGAATAAATTTGATTTTTTCTTTATCTTTAAAAAGAGCGTCGACTAAGGGTAAATTGCCATGTCCTGGAATTCCTGCAACATGTTTTATCCCTTCTTTAATTAGGTATTTAGAGATTATTTCTCCTCCAGTATAGATAGGCATTTTTAACTTCAATTAATTTATTGATTTTAATTAAATATAATCCAATAAACTAAAAATAGATTTTAGTTTGTTTATCCATGAAATAAAAACAATATAATAAATATCTACTATTTTTCTACTACAAATATTTAAATATAATAGTAGATATTATAATAGTAGGTGAGTTTAATATGCCTAGAAGTATTGACAAAGAAAAATATTTACGCATACTTGAAAGACTTGAAAAAGCAGAAAAACAATCTTCGATTGTAATTGATGAAAAATGCTCTTATGGTACAATTTCAGCAGCTAAACAATGGGATAAAGAAGGAAGACCTTCTACTATTATAGCTTCCTCCAAATCAGTAGCAAATACAACTAGAATTATCTTTTCAATTCCAACCTTCTGGCTCGACCTATTAAATGAAAATATTGAAGCTGGGATTTGGATGGATTATTCTGATGCGATCGTAGACATAATTCGCACACATTTCCGAATAAGAATGGATTCATATAAATCACCTCATGGGGATGTTCCCACTTTTGTAGATAAAGGCGAGAATTTTAGAAAAATAAGGGGGAATATTCTTAAAGAATTTAAAAATAATAAGAAATAAACTATATTGAAAATTCGATATCCCTCACTTTTTATAAGTAAACATCAAGAGATAAATACATACATTAAATGATTTTTTTCAATTCTACTTAGCTGAAGGATACATGCCGTCTACCTTAGAAAAGATACGAGTTTTAGGAGAAAATTCAAAATACGATATATGTGCCAGCACCGCTTCCAGTCGTACAGATAAATATCCAAAAATTTTCGGAATTTCGAAAAATTGGGTAGGAGCTGCGGCTAGTGCTGGAATTTGTCACTCTTATACACCTGATGGTCGTTGCATGAGTCTGTTCAAAACCCTCTATACCAACAAGTGCATATATAACTGTAAATACTGTTTCTCACATATATGTAAGCATAAAATGAGTTTTACTCCAGAAGAGTATGCCCGTACATTTATGAAACTGTATTCGATGAATGTAGTAGAAGGAGTATTTATTTCATCAGGAGTATTTGGTAGTGCTGATGAAACAACTGAAGAAATGCTAGAAGCAATACGACTACTTAGATTCAAATATCATTTCCAAGGATATGTTCATTTTAAATGTTTACCAGGTGTAAGTCAATCCCTATTAAAAGAAGCCATTACGCTTTCGGATCGCATTTCAGTTAATTCTGAAGCCTCTACCAAAGAATTTTTATCCGAAATCGCGGAACAAAAAGATTTTAATAATGATATAATCTTGCGCCAGCGATGGTTAAAAGAAATTAGAGTAAAACATAACTTAGACACTCTAAAAATTATTAAAGATATGAAAGAAGATAGTCAAGTTAAATACCAAGAAATGATGATCCAAGATCGCCGTGAAGATGGATATAAGAAATTTCGTTGGGATGGAGCTCCAATATTAAATAGCGGACAAACCACCCAATTTGTCGTGGGGGCTGCCTATGGAGAGACAGACTTTGATCTTCTTAAACAAATTGATTGGGGCTATCGTAATATTGATTTACGACGAGGATATTTTTCTTCATTCATTCCTATTGAAGGAACTCCTCTTGCTGGACAACAAGCAGCTTCACTTTCTAGAGAACATCGATTATACCAAAGTGACTGGTTATTAAGAATATATCACTATAAATTGAATGATTTAAAAGATATATTGACTGACGATGACAACCTACCCAAAGGTGATCCAAAGATCTATCTCGCAAAAAAATATTTTGAAGGCCGCCGCCCATTGGATCCCAATATTGCGTCATACAAAGATTTAATTCGAGTCCCAGGAATCGGACCTATCTCCGCTAAAAGAATAATTAATTTGCAATCAAAAAAATTTGAATTTAAGAAACGGGAAGATTTGAAAGCAGTGGGAGTAGTATTAAAGCGAGCTGAACCTTATTTATTAATCAACGGAAAAAATCAAAGAACGCTCGACCATTTTACACATATATCTCCAGAAGAAAATTCATGGAGGGAAATCGCGTGAATGAGGATAATGTAAAAAAAAGGGATCCATTGGAAGTTGTTGGTTGTGCAAAAGGATATACCAAAGAAGAGTTATTATCAAACCTGCCTCGGCATAATAAATTCTCACGATTGTTAATAAAACAGATAAATTCAATTCCAGAAGTAATTTTTCGAAATTCTGGTACTCCTCTTGCAAAAAAAATTAATCGAATGATGCGTGAAGTGACGACAGAAGCATATCGTGCAAAACAATTTACGCGAACTGAAATAAATAATCGGGGAGTCCTCTTTGGAGTCGTAATGCTCAAACATCGAGTAGTTGATCGTGTTTTAGAATATTTTCATGAAAGATGGCCTAAATGTATCATTTGCTTATATAATGAACATTCCCAAAAAACAAGCACAATTAATGAAAAGGGAATAATTCGCGAATATTACTCTCCTTTAAAGGAAGTTGTAGACAGCATTAGTGAGAATAGACCAGTAATTCGTTATTTTGATGATATTCAATTTTCCGGAGAAGAAATCTTTGAAACGTTATACAATTCGCAATTTATTTCTGAACGGGAAAATATTCCATATTTTAAAAAAATGATACCTGATGTATGCTTTAACTTGCCTGGAATGAGAGATAGCGTTGAGATACGTTTTCGAAAGAAAACACTAGATAAATTTCTCTGAAAAAAAAATTTCTCTAATATTACTCAAAATGAATATTTATAATATAGAATCACGATATTAAGTTCGATTTAAGTAATTAGGTTAATAGGGCCTACTTTTAATAAAGCATAAAATCAAACTTTATATGAGGTGCACTTTTTTTCTCATATAAGCTCGTGTGAACGTAAAAGAAAGAGTGAGAAAAATCGTGGCGTTAAAGATTATATCTTTTAGTGGAAAAGGTGGCGTGGGCAAATCTACATTGCTGGTACTCATGCTTAAACACCTCATAGAATCGAAAAAATACAAGAATGTATTAGTTATTGATGCAGATCCAGATGCAAACATCGGAGACATTATCGGTGAAAATATTGGATTCAAACAAACAGTAGGGGGAAAAATGACAGCCCTTAAAGATAAAATTCAGAAGAGACAAATACCACTCGAAGTTTCGAAAGATCAAATAATAGAATCTGAAGTCTTTGACACTTTAATAGAATTAGACGATTTTGACTTGTTAGAAATGGGACGCGGAGAAGGAGAAGGTTGCTATTGCAGTGTGAATAACACTCTAAAGCGGATAATTGATGTATTATCGAAAAATTACGACATCGTATTAGTAGATGCTCCCGCGGGATTAGAGCACTTTGCTCGCAGAACGGGACAGGACGTGACTGACCTCGTTATCGTAACGGATGCGAGTAAAATGGGATTTCACACTATGGAAAGAATCGTCGAAGTAACCAATGAAGTCCACTTAGATTTTAAAAACATACTCGTTATCGGTAATCGTTTTCCCGAAGATATGAAAGATTTATTGACAGAAAAAGTTAATAGTATAAAAGATGTTAGGGTAAAATTTCTGGGCTTACTCCCTAACGATGAAGAAATTAGTAAAATGAATTTATTAGCCAAGAATTTGCTAGATATCTCTCCTGAAAACAAATTTTACAAATCAACAAAAGAGCTTTTCGCAAAAATAATCTAATTTTAATCTGATATAAAATAAGAATTTAATTGTATAGAATGCTTTTAAATCGTCTCTAACTATATTTTAAGAATTTCTTAGATTTTAAAGGATGTATATATAGATTTCTTATTTTAAGATATCATAAATACATAATTATTTTGACGAATAAGAAGAATTTGAGTGAAAATTGAGTTATGTTTGTTTATACATTGGCACGATTTTAGAAGTAAATTCCTCAAGAGTAGGTGTGAATTCATCTTCACTATTGATTTTTCCCAATTCAAGCATGATTTGTCTGGCTAAAAGCCAAAATGCGACTCCTAATGCTTTTTTACCTCTATTATTGGCAGGTATGGCTAGATCTATTCCTTTAAGTGTGTCATCAGTATCAAATAATGAGACTATAGGAACACGAGCTAATTTTGCTTCTTTTAAAACTACTTTATCGGCATGTGGATCAACAATGAGGACAACTGAAGCGTCCTTTATGTAATCATCGATGATTGGATTAGTAAGGGATCCGGGTATGAATCTAGTAGTAATAGCTTTACAACCTAGGACCTTACAGAATTTTTTTACGGGTTCTTTTCCATATCTTCGTACAGAAGTGACAATTACTCGTTCGCTTCCTTCTTCAATATATTTACTTAAAAATTTAGCCGCTATCTTTAATCGTTCATCTGTTTTAGTTAAATCAATAACATATAAACCATAATTAGTTTGCCTGTAAACAAATCTTCGAGCATCTCCAGTTAATAGTTTTGTTCCGATGTGAATTCCACAACTCAGATAAAGTTGCTTTTTTTCTTCATCTTTATCGATAATTTTATCTGGTTCTTCAATATCAGCGTCTAAATCTTCAGTATCAAGTAATTCTAATTCTTCTTCTAAATCTAAATCATCTTCGAAGTCTTCTTCGAAATCATCAATGAAACGCTTGCCAAGAGGTTCTTTAGCCTCTTTTTCTTGAATTTCTTCTTCCTTCTCCAGTTCTTCATCTTTCTTTTTCTTTCTTGCCAAAGTAGAGACCTTGTTGTTAATGTTTAAATTTGTCTATACAAAAAAAACCTTAATTAACATAAATAAAATAACATAATTTTAATATTTTATCAATAGATATCTTCTAAAACGGCAAGAACTAAAGAATTATTAAATAGTAGTTATTATAATAAATAATATTTTCTCATTAGTATTCACATTAAAAGATTTAACCGCTTACGGAGAATAAAATGGTCTCTTATCGATTAGTGATTGGAATTATAGTTGGAATCTGTTTTAGTTTCTTAACAGTATTTTTCTTTAACATGGACAATGTGATCCTTCGTATTGAATCATATTTGGGCTCCGATCCTTTAAAAGTAATTATATTGATGATTGGTGCGAATTTTGAATTTGATATTATCTCATTTTTTGCAAATAATCCTGGATTTCTCGAGATCTTCAGTCCCCAAATCCTTGCTAGTATCTTTATTGGATATGTGAGCGGAACCATAGTAAAAGGAATTAAGAGAAGTCTAATAGCTAGCAGTTTAGTGGTAGTTGTGGATTTCTTGATTTGGATGTTATTAAGCGTTATTTCTGGAGAAGATTTAATGGCATTATTTCAAGGAGCTCAATTAAGTGCAACAATTGGAGGCGTTTTAACTGGAATGATCGGAGTTTTAATCGGTGGATTTTTAGGGGGATTAATTACCGGTCCATTTGAAGAAATTTAGATCTGCTTATAATCCCTTATTTCTTCAGTTTTTCCTAATTTAAGATTAACTAAAACTTAAAGTACATACTAAATTATATTTTACAATGGAAGAACATGAACCATTACCTACCAGTGATTTTGCTTTTGAATTGCTTAGGATATTAAAAGTTCCATATCAAGTTCGCAAGCATTCAATAAAAGTAGCTGAAAAAGCATTAGAAATTGCAAATATGATTAAAAAAAAGAAAGTAGACAAAAGTTTAGTTGAAGTTGGTGCTCTATTACACGATATCGGTAGAGCGAAGACTCATGGCTTTAATCATGCATTAATAGGAGGCAAGATTTTAAAAGAGCGTGGTCTGCCTAATCAATTAGTTAGAATCTGTGAAACCCATATTTTGGGGGGATTAGATAAAGAAGATGCAAAATTTATAGGTTTACCAGAAAAGGAATACTTGCCTATTACATTGGAGGAAAAAATAATATGTGTTGCAGATAAACTCACTGTAGGTACAAAAGAAGTCACGATTGAGCAACGATTTAATAAATGGTTTTCTAAATATGGTAAAACTACTCTTCTATTAAAATCAAAAGAAAGAACTGAAAAAATGCAAAAAGAGATAGAATCTTTAATGTAATTTCTTTTTCAATTCATCTAATATTCCACCTTCTCATAACATTGTATTGAAAAATTCGGGTTCCAATTAAGTGAATTTTAAATAGTGATCTGCATAAAAATATATTATCAATTTTCTTTTTGAAATCGAAATTCAGTTAATTAGGGTGAACTTATGAACACTTATGATTTAATAGTTGTTGGTGCGGGTCCTGGAGGGTCAATGGCTGCAAAATATGCAGCCGATTTGGGATTAAAAACAATTTTCTTTGAACGTGGGCGTAAACCTGGTGAAAAAAATTCATCTGGATGTGGTTTAGGTCCTCGGATGTGGAGAGATTTCCCAAATATGATGAAGGAATTAACACAAGAAAAGTGTCCTTCCATTAGAGCAGGTTCTGCAGCACGAAATTATTTCGTCAATCAGGAGGGTATTGTTGCTGGTTATGTAATGGCGCGTCCCACGGAGTCAGTATCGTATGAACCAGCAAAAAGTTGGATTACGATGAATTGTTACCGAAGTGAGTTTGATC
>CAZBPC010000035.1:0-30815 GCA_964493715.1 uncultured archaeon | reverse complement strand
TTAGATCATCAATAATCTTCAAATGTGGATTGTTAATCTTTCATAAAGATCTCAAACTTACGGAACGAATCTCTTAAAAAATTAGAAAATCTCTCTAATATTATTTATTTAATCAGGTATTTCTTTAGTTCCTTCCCAAAAAATATAAGCTTTTGGTATAGTCGTTATCCTTTTTAGCTTAAATACAATCAATGCACAAATATTAATAGCTATTATATTCATGAGCAATAGGGTAAAACTTCCCAAAGAAAGCAGGGGATTATTATAAATAATGACAAGACCTATATTCACAGCAGGAGGCATTAATGCAACGGCAACGGCTACTCCAATTAATGAAGTTTTGATACTTCCAGTGATTCCAATTCCGACAGCAATACCCGCACAGATTGCTACAATTAAATCAAATAAATTAGGATATCCTCTCCCAACCATTTGTGCCGTAATAGTTGGAGGTGTTAGAAAGACCAACCCTAATACACCTATTAGCATACCAGTACCAATTGAAATAAGTAAACCTAAAATCTGTTCTAAAATTCCAATCTTTACCATTTTGAATTCCTTACTTGCTATCCCGAAAGAAACTCTCAAAATCGGACTCATTAACGGAGATAAAATCATAGAAGCGATAAGTATAATTCCAGAATTTAAGATTAATCCTACTCCGGCAACTAACGCGGATAAAAATACAAAGGCAAAAAAATCAGGACTGAATGTCGAAGTTTCTTCTAAATTTTTCTTAATCTCCTCAATTGTAACTCTTTGCGTTAGAATCTTTTTTTCCTGTTCTTCTTCATTTAAAGTGATTTCTGGAATTGATGCCTTAAGTGATAAAATATCAATTATTCCATGAATTGTTCCGACTCCATTCTTATTTAGATTCTTAACTATTTCTGGTACCATCATTCTATTACTTCTAATTATAATGAGTGAATTATCTACTCCTTTTATTAATAGAATATTTTTGATCTTTAGCTCATTTTTCAATACATCAAGTATCGTTTGGATATAATTTTCAAGGTCATTAGGTAAGGTTATTTGAATCTGACTAATTTTAAATCACTTATATTTAATTATTTAGTTTTCAACTATAATTAATTCATTTCAATTTATAAATAAAAGCATTTATCGTTGCTGCTCTTCCTTTATTTAATGTTTACTCCTCGAGATATTTAGATTTTTTTTCTACTTCATCGATAAAAGTGGAAATTCTAGGAGAATTTTATGTATAGAGGTTAAGTTTTTTTACATAAATAATAATAATATGCTCTAAAACATTAGGATTCATAAAAATATTCAAATTACAAAATTTATTAAATAAATTTGTTTTTAATCTAATTCTTTATTTTGGAAGATTAATATAATCGATAATTTTCTTTCGTTTATTCAAAGATTGACGAGCTGCTCTTTCAACATTCTTTTCCATAAAATTTATTATATCAGGGGTTTCTTCTCCTATTTCTTGTTTAATTTTCGTATAAGCAGATTCTCTAAATCGTGGTAAAATATTTTTCTTTTTTTTTCCTTCAAAGATCATTGATACTTCCATTGAATTATCCACATAACCTATCTCTTTACATTTTACGTGGATTTCATTTAGATCACTAATAATTCGGTCGGTGATTTCACTGGAACAATAAATTAATAGAGCATCTAAAGATACCCCTAAATAATCAACCCCTACAGTTTCTAATAGATTTAATACATTGGGATTAACTAGATTTTTTACTTCTTGTTCAAATATGGTAACTCCGCATTTTGCTTCATAATTGATTTCATATAAATCTCCCCTCAGACCTCCATTGGTCACGTCACACATTGCACGAATCTCATCTATATAGTTTGAATTTAAAATTTTCTCACAAGCTTCAAGAAATTTAATGTTTATGGTTTCTTTTACAACCTCGTGATGTCCAGAATAAATTGCAGTTGTTGAAATTGTACCTCCCCCTGCTCCTTCAGTCATTAAAATCTTATCTCCTTCTTGGATATTTCTTCTTGCTAATAAATTTTTCATTGCTAGCCCAATTGCTGCAATCCCTCCCACAAACCGATTTCCAATAACCATGTCTCCACCAATCCTTAGAGTTGAACCTGCGGTGATTGGTACCCCAGTTAATTCTGAAATCGCCGAGACACCTGCCATGAAATCAAAAAGTTTTGCCACATCAGCATCATCACCTAAATGAGCATCAATCATTATCGAAATTGGTTTTGAGCCTTTAACATAGAGATCTCTTAGTGCAGCCCTTGTCACATGAAAACCACAGATAAATGGAAAGTCGCTAAGACGTGAGTGAATTCCTTCCATTTTTGAAACTACTATTAAATCTTCATTTTTTACAGATTTATTAAAAATATTTTTTATTTCACTAACAAGAATAGCACCTGCATCATCTAGAGATTTTGGTGATAAATAAGGCTTGTTTTCAGTTTCTGAAACTTCACCAAGTAATTTATGAATAAAAAAATCACCTACACCTCGACAACCGACCCCCTGTTTTCCAATTGTAATATTAGACTTTTCGAATTCTAAAATCTGATTAATAAATGGATCCGAAACCAAAGTAACATCACTTTTTCTACATTCTTCTAAAATAGCCCTAGCAAATCTCATGGCTACGTTTTCATCAATATCCTTAAAGTCAGAATACTCTTGTATTAACCTTTTAAGAATTTCTTCATCTGATTTCCCTTTTTGAATTAATCTTCTTGTTAATCCTTCTAAATCACTCAAAAGTGTCAACTCACTATCTTGTTTATCTAGTATATTTTATGAAAAGTAATGAAATTTAATAAATTATCGAGAGGAAAATTATTTGGAAAAAGAGTATTGTTATTTTTGGTTTTCTAGTGAAAGATTGGAAAAATCCATGTTTAATGATTTTTCAATATTTTTAAATAACCTTTCTAATGAAAATGGTTTATCTTTAAAACTGATTGCTCCTATAGATAATGCTATTTTTTTAATAGTTTTATCTGCACTTGCAAATATGATTTTGGGTTTGTTTTTGCTGGAATTTGCTAATATCTCTTTTGTAGCTTCGATACCATTCTTAATCGGCATTCTATGATCCATTAGGATAATTTCAGTTTTATCTTTAAGATCTTTGTATAAATTAACAGCTTCTTCACCATCTTTCGCAGATCCAATTACATTATATCCATTTAATTTTAACGCTTTTTCATACAATATCCGTAAAGAATGGTCATCTTCAACAATTAAGATATTTACCATTTTTTTGCCTCTTTAAAATAGAGAAATATTATAATATTTAATTCTTACGAAGAATCAATCGAATATACAAAAATGTTAAAAAAGTACATCAATTTGATTATATAATATGAATTAAAAACTCCAATTATTAACAATTTTGTTTCTTTTTGGAGCAAATTTGGAACCAATTACCTAAAATGTATAGAAGAGATGTTTTCAACATAAACTTAATTATATTATATTTATATTAGTTTGATTATTCACTATATTAGTTTTGAATTTAGAGTGCTTCACTAATGAGTAAATTATGAGAATCAGAATTACAACTCCTTGTCGAATTCATCTCTCTTTAATTGATGAAAATGGATACACGGGAAGAGTTGATGGAGGAATTGGACTTATGTTGAATCGTCCAAATGTTGTATTTGAAGCTTCGAATAATGCTCAAGAATTTAAGATTGAAGCTAATAAATATTACCGCGAATCGATAGAAGTGATCAATGAGAAAGCCTCTAGGATTTTTAAAGCATTTAATGTAAATAATAAGAATTTTCACTTTCATTTGAAACAATATTATCCTTCTCATGTAGGTCTTGGCTCAAAAACTCAATTATCTTTAGCAATTGCCACAGCAATAACAAAACTAAAAAACATATCAAAACTATCATTGATAGAATTGACTAAATTAGTAGAGAGAGGAGGTACTTCAGGCATAGGATGGCGGGGTTTTGAAGAGGGTGGTTTCATTTTAGATGCTGGACATGATTTTGGGAAGGGAAAAGAAAAAGAAACATTTCTGCCTTCCTCGGCATCAGCAAATGCCGATCCTGCAATCACTCTATTGAGATATCCAATTCCAGAAAATTGGAGCTTTCTCTTAGCCATCCCAAATGTTAAAAAAGGAGCTTATGGTGATGAAGAAATTAGCATATTTCAATCTCACGCTCCTATACCTAAAGAAGAGGTAAATGAAGTTTCGCATCAAATTTTAATGAAATTAATACCTGGATTAATGAAAAAAAATCTTGAATGTTTTGGAGAAGGCTTAAAACGCATTCAAAACATAGGATTTAAAAAAATAGAAATTAGTTTACAACATCAAATCGTTAAGGATTTGTTGAAATTTTTCGATACTTATGGCTTAAAAGCCTATGGTATGTCATCTTTTGGTCCAAGTGTTATAGGGATTACAGAGAATGAAGATACTACTACGAGTTTATTGAAAGAGGTGCAAAAGCGATTAAAAAGCATAGGAGGCCATATTTATATTTGTAAACCAAATAATACTGGTGCAAAAATCGAATTTTTGGATGATAATGAATGAAAGATTATGATGAAAATGAGTATTTTTCTTCCGATTTGAGCAATAGGGAGCGAGCTACTTTTGAAATCGGTATTAAGTTAGGAGCACTGTATCATTTAATAAGTGGCGTCCCAGTTTCTTCAGACAAAAAAGTAATAGAATCAATTGAAAAAGGATTTGAAGCTTCAATATCTTGCCAACCATATGTAAAATCAGTGAAATTAAAAATACTACAAGATAAAATTGAGGGAAATAAATCAACTGAACTTGATTATGATGAAATTAATGGTGAAAAAATTAAAGCTGTGGTAACTATTGAATATAAATCCATTAAAGTAGTGGCTAAAATTGAATGGATTGAAAAATTAAAATACCCACTAATGTTCATTGAAAAAATCGAAGAGTTATAAGATTATTTTAAAAACTTAATATAATCTTTTACAAGATTTATTGTCTTTAAAGCACTAAAATTTTTCCCAAATTGCGTGATCATCTTTAGATACTCGTTAATTTTGGTTTCAATTTTTGAATATAATATCTCATCTTTAATTTGTCTCGCGATCTTCAATCTGGTTGCGAGAATAATGGTCTCTAATGCAAGATTTTCTGCTCTATTATATAATTTGAATGATTCTTTTTTTTTAAAAGAATAATTTACTTTCAATTCGAATTCTGTTGCATTAATTGTTCCCATATTATCGGTTTTAACGATATGAGTTTCATTAACCACATTACAAAATATTACCATCCAAGAATCTTTCATATAGGGACATTTATAGTTCTTTCCTCGATATTTATAATCATAATAATGATATTCATCAATAGGAATTCCCTTGAAACCCCCCTTAATTTCTTTTAAAGATGCTTGAGCGAAAAGAAACACATTATCAATGAAATTAATAGATACAATGCCACTTTCTTTTATATTCTTATGAGTTATGGTATTATAGTATGGTTTAATTTTGAGTAATTTATCATTAATTATTCTTATACCCATAGAAGCTGTGTTTGGATATTCAATCTCATTTTTTTTTGAGATGGTGCAAGCTAGAACTTCATAGAGACAATCTTGATTTAAACCATAATCTTGAAGAGTTCCCATCTTATATTCACCAATAAAAAATATTATTTTTAATATAAATAAAAAGAATTATTACAATTTCATAATTAGCAAAATTAAAAATTAAGTTTTTTAGTAATTTTCTTTCAATCAATATTAATAATAAAAGATGTCACCTCTAACTGTTATTGGCGTGGATCCTGGGTCATTAAGTTGGGATTTTTTTGGTTTAAATGGAAAGGATATAATTTTAGACACTTCAATTCCATCAAAAGAGATAGTTAGTAATCCTGAAAAAGCAATTTCAATAATAAAAACCATTGACATGATTGACTTAATAGTAGCTCCAAGTGGTTTTGGTCTTCCTTTAAAAAAAGTCGATGCATTGTCAAAGGAGGATCTTTTCTTGACATTAATGAAATATGATATGAACGAAAAGAATCAACTCCTTGGATTAGGTAATGTCTTGAAATTAATTAAGAAAGAGAAAATACCAGGAGTCATTATTCCAGGAGTTAAACACTTGCCGACTATTCCAAGATACCGGAAAGTAAATAAAATTGATATGGGCACTGCAGATAAATTATGTACGGCAGTAACTGGAATAAGAGATCAGATCGAAAGATTTAATTTGAGCCCACAAAACTCTAATTTTATTATGGTGGAAATTGGTTATGGATTTACAGCTGTTTTAGCTATAGAAAACGGGCAAATTATAGATGGTATAGGTGGTTCAAATATTATGGGATTTAGAGCTTGTGGCAGCCTTGATGGTGAACTAGCATATCTTATTAAAAATGTTAAGAAAAAAGATATTTATGGTGGTGGAGTTTCATTTATTGCTGGTTATGAGGGTTTGAGTCTGGAAGAAATAACTTTATTAGCACAAAAGGATAGCAGAACTAAATTGGCATTGGATGCTTATTTTTCAAGCGTTGATAAAGCAGTCTATGGAATTACCTCATCTTTCTCGGAGAGAGATAAAATTAAAGAAATACTACTAGCTGGTCGAGGTGCCGAGGTGATACCCATAAAAGAAGCCATCACCTCAAATTTAAAAAAAATAGCTCCAGTGAAATTAATGAAATCTTACAGTCATCTCTCAAAACGTGCAGCGCAAGGAGCTGCTTTTATTGCGAATGGGTTAATGAAAGGTGAATTTGAGCCAATTGTATCTAACTTAAAAATTACCGAATCATCAGGATCGATTTTAGATGATATATTTATTCCATTTGATAGAAATAACTTGATGAGTGATATAAATTAAAATACTAATAATTACGGGACAAGAAAGCTTTCCAATTATTTTAGAGATTGTAGGTTCTATTAAAAACCACCAGATTTCAGTGGAGAAAGCTCCTATATCTGTTTCTGCCTTTCTTACTAAACAAATTACAAGAAATATTTTAACAGAACTTACTCTTTCTAATTATGAACTTGTATTACTACCTGGATTTGTTCAATGGGATTCATCTGACATTGAACAAGAATTTTCTATTAGTATCAAGAAAGGACCTGAATTTGCCTCTGATTTACCCATGATCTTAAATAACTTATTAGATATCAAGCTTTCAAATATAATACCTGCAAACAGAATTCTTGAAACTTCAGGGGAAACCAAATTAAAACAACTGATTGATGAGATGTATACAAAAGCTAAAGGAAATCTTGGATTAAACACATATTATCTAAACCAAAAAAGATCTGATATAATTATTGGACAAGGTCTTCCACCTCCCATTATTGCAGAAATCGTAAATTGTACGAAAAAGAATGATGATGAGATTCTTAAAAAAGCAAAGCATTACATCGATTCGGGTGCGGATATAATTGATATCGGATGCATCGTGAATAAACCTGATCCAACCAGAATTGAAGAAATAATTCATCTCATCAGAAATAATTATAATATCCTTCTCAGTATTGATTCCATGGCTTCTAGTGAAATTTTTTCCGCTGTAGATAATGACATTGATCTGATTTTAAGCTTGGATTTAAGCAATTATAAAGAATTCTTAGATATTCCAAAAACTATCCCTATTGTCATAATCCCAACAAGAATTAATGAAGGTTATTTTCCTAAAGATCCAGAAACAAGAGTTACTAATTTACTTGAATTAACTAAAATACTACAAGGATATGGATTTAAAAAATTAATTGCTGATCCTCTTCTAGAAACACCCATAACACCCGGTATATGTAATTCTTTAGAAGCTTATTTCCTTTACAAAAAAGAGACATCTAAACCAGAACATAAATCACTCCAACTACCAATGTTTTTTGGTATTTCAAACGTAGTTGAATTAATGGATATTGATTCGGTAGGCATCAATGGATTATTAGCAAGCATTGCAGTTGAATTAGATATGGGCATCCTGTTTACAGTAGAGCATAGCACTAAAATGATAGGTGGTGTCTCAGAACTTAAAGAATGTATTAATCTAAATTTTCTTGCTAAACAAAAAAGTACACCTCCAATTAACCAAGGAATCCAAATATTCAAATCGAAAGGAAAAATAAATCAAATTTTACCCGATATTAACCTTCAAAATCCGATTTATGTAAAAGATCTTAATATGGATTATACTCTTGACGGAAAAGGGTACTTTAAATTATATGTTAACCATTATTCTAAAGAAATTTACGTAATGTTTTATTCGATTGACCATAAACTCATCAATATCCTCATTGGTAATAACGCAGAATCAATATCCAAAAAAATTATATCTCTGGATCTGACAGCAAACTTGGAACATCTCAATTACATTGGAAGAGAACTGAGTAAAGCTGAATGGTGTCTAAATATAGGAAAACCATATATCCAAGATGTTTAAAATAAAAAAAGAATTATAATATTTCAAAGCATGTCTTAACATCCATTCCTGGTTCTAGCAAGGGTAGTAACTTCGCTAATGATTTGGGGATGTTCGCGCTGTGTAGTTTCAATGCTTCGCCGTCTTTGTATTTTTCATAAAAGATTATTGTATTATCTGAGCCCTTAACCGTATGTGGTAGGTATTCCATGCAACCAGATTCTGCTTCTTTAATTTTAGGAGCTATTTCTTTTAATACTTTTATAGCATCATCCATCTTTCCTTCCTTTACTTTTATTGTAGCAATAAGAGTTATCAATTTTCTCAATTCCCTAATTATTAGAATATTAAATTATAGAAATATATCATTTAATTAAAAATTTCGTGAAGAATGGTTCCGCTTGCGTTTTTAGGTTTCGGTATTTTTAGTAAATGGGCTAATGTGGGTGCGAGGTCAATCAATTTTACAGAATTTTTTAGAGGAATTCCTTTCTTAACTCCTGGACCTTTAATAATTAATGGTACACTAATAGAATATTCACCAAATCTCGTTTCTGGGAGATAATATGCATGAACTCCAAAGAATCTGCGCGAAGGATTGCATATTAGACCTTCAAACGATTCCTTTGAAAGAAAGGAAGTATCTAAACTTCTTAGATCTCCATCAAATAAGCCATAAGGTGGTTTTAAAAAGTATACAACATCACCAATTCGATCTCCATTTAAACCATACTTGCTTGCATCTTCCTTTTTAAGTGCTAATTGCACAACTTTTTCATTATTCTCTGGATCTCTAATATTGTAAAGTGCATCAATAATTTTAACTCTGATATCTTCATAATTCCCTTGTTTTACAACTCCACTTGGATCTCGGTTTTCAAGATTAATCCATACAAATGGAGGTTCCATGTATGGGAAATCCCAATCAAGAGTAATTTTTTAGCTTTCATTATAAAATCCTAATAACGTTTCAAAATGTTATATACCGTATCTCGTTGAGCAGGTTTTTTACCTGCAGATTTAACTATTTCAATAATTTCTTGAGGAGACAGATATTCTCCAAATTCCGCTCCAGCACTTTTTGAAATATTTTCTTCCATTAGAGTGCCTGAGAAATCATTAACTCCATAATTCAAAGAAATTTGAGCGAATTTTGGTCCCAATTTCACCCAAGAACATTGAATATTATCAATATAATTATTAAAAAAAATTCGCGCTACACAAAATAAGCGGAGATCATCTATTCCATGATTCCATTGTAATGTGTATTTGTTTTGTTTTGAAAGAAAAGGATTTTCCTTAATAAACGGTAAAGGGACAAATTCCGTGATCCTTCCTGTATCCTTTTGAATTTCTCTTAAAATGTCTAAGTGTTCAATTCGGTCTTTTAATCCTTCAATATGACCATACATCATTGTAGATGTTGTTGGGATATGTTCATCATGAGCGAGCTTTATTATTTTAATCCATTGGTCTGTTGAAATTTTATTTGGGCAAATTTCTCTTCTTATTTTATCAACAAGTATCTCTGCTGCTGTACCCGGCATAGAATCAAGTCCTGCTTTTTTCAATTCTTTTAAAACGTCATCAATAGAGGATTGATATAATTTTGACATATACCATACTTCTTGTGGAGAAAAAGCATGAATATGAATCTTAGGATCGATTTCTTTTACTGATTTAAGCAAATCTATGTAATATTGAAAACTTATTTCCGGATTGATCCCCCCTTGAATACATACTTCACTGCAATTCGCATTTTTTGCTTCTTCAACTTTTCTTTTTATAACTTCAGTTGTTAATAAGAAAGCACTTTCATCATTGGCAGAAACACTGAAAGAGCAAAATTTACAGGATTGATAACAGACATTTGTAAAATTTATATTTCGATTTATTATAAATGTTACAACATCTTCCTTTTTTTCATAACATAATTGATCAGCAACTTCTTGGAGCGCAAAAAACTCTTTTCCTGTCACTTTTAATAATTTAAATGCTTCTTCTTTATCAATTTCTTCAGAATTTAGCGATTTTTTTAAAATCTTTTTAATTTCGTGGTCTATTTGATCAAGTAAACAAGTGTCAGACATCTAATTAATTATTTGAAGTATTTTTTTAATATTTTCTGAAATAAATCCTTCTTTATTGATAAATTTATCATAAATAGGAAGTCTTTCTTTCAAATGAAAACCGTTTTTAGAACAAATTTGGGATAATTCATCTATATTGGGCCAAGGCTGGGATGGATTAATATAATCCATGGTCAATGGTGAAATTCCTCCAAAATCATCGACTCCGAAGTCTAAAAACTCTTTCTCATGACCTTTAATTAAGTTAGGAGGAACTTGAATCGGTATTTCATTCCCAAGTATTACTCGTGCAACGCCAACAATTCTTAATAGCTCCTCAATCTTTAAATATTTATCAGGAAAATAGGGAATTCCTTTTTTATACACAAAATTCTGTAAGATTACTTCCTGAATATGTCCAAATTCAAAATGAATATCCTTTATTGTAAGTAGCGCATTTATTCTATCCTCAAAACTTTCTCCTATTCCAATTAACAAACCAGTTGTAAAAGGTATTTTTAATTTACCAGCATTTTTGATATGATTAATTCTGATTGAAGCTTCTTTACTTGGAGAATATTCATGCACTCCTCCCTGCTGAGATAATTGTTGTGACGTGCTTTCTAACATTAATCCCATGCTTGCATTATATTCCTTTAATTCCTTTAAATCTTCAAAAGAGAGCACTCCTATGTTTGTGTGAGGTAAAATATTATTACTTAATAGTAATAGGCAAAGATGAACTATGAAATCAATAAAGTGGTCAAAATTTCTCTCTTTAAGTTTCTGTTGAACAAATTCAAATTTTTCGGGATTTTCACCAGACATTAACAAGGCTTCCTTACAATGATATTTAATGCCTTTATCAATAAGATTTTGAATTTCCTCAGACTCGATCAACACAATATTTCCATCTTTTCCAGACTTTGGAATGCGATGATTGTAATAACAATATCCACATTGATTTTGACAATAATTAGAGAGGGACAAGGTAAAGTTTTTAGAAAAAGAAACCAAATTTTGCTCTTCAACAGATTTTTGATTTCGAATATCTTGAATCATCATTTTCAATTTTTTAAACGGCAAATCCTTATATTTTAAAATATCTCTCTGCGTTATCATCTTTTCACTTTCTCATAATATATGACTAAATAATTATTTCTTTTTTTAACCTTGATAAGTGAAAACTTTGTACTTTCAGTCATTTTTGAAAACCCTTCCCCTTCAACTAGACTTACTGCATTACTGCCACCAACAATCCAAGGTGCAATAGTTAATCTAATTTCGTCAACAAGATTATGTTGAATAAAACTCCAATTCAGTGTCCCACCCCCTTCTAACAATACAGATTTTATTCCAAGATTATATAGTTTAGGCATGAGATTTACAATATCTACAGTTGATCCCGTTCCAGATTTTAAAATTTTCGCCCCTTTTGATTCAAATAACCGAATTCTCTCTTTAGAAACACTTTCAGTAGTACATATAATCGTTGGATATAATTTTGGATTGAATTCAATGACATTTGATTTAATGGGTATATCTAAGTTACTATCAATAATTATCCTATAATATCCACTATGATTATGATATTTAATATGCAGCTTCGGATTATCTTTCATAATGGTACCCTTTCCAACCATTATTGCATCAACTTCAGTCCTTAGTTTGTGAACTTCTTTCCAATCTTCTTCATCTGAAAGATCTGGATCGCCATCCCTAGAAGCAATTTTTCCATCAATCGTCATTGCTGCACTTAATATAATAAAAGGTTTTTCAGTTTCGTTCAAAAACAGGCTTACCTCTAAAGTATGTTTTTAATATATTAGATGAGTTAGTTCGTTGCACAATTAAGGGATATATATCTTGAATTTCGAAAGGATACACATATAAGTTAGGGTCGTTAAGGTTTATAGTAATAAAATTAGCATATTTTCCTTCTTTAATACTTCCAATATCATTATCTAATTCGAACATTTTAGCGGCATTAATCGTGATCATTTTTAACAGAGTTTTTGCTTCTATCAATTGTTGATTGTCAATTACCCTCGAAATCCTATGCAAATATCTTAGTTCTTCAAATAAATCTGGACTATTTGCCATTACGTTATCAGTACCAATAGCAATTGGTATTTTAAATTTCAAAATTGCTGATATTGGAGGAAATCCTACACCAAAATACCCATTACAACGAGGACATATTATTAGTGAAAGATTATGAGCTTTAATTTTTTCCAAGTCTTCTTCATTTAATTGAGTACCATGAACAAGAATATCAACTAATCCCTCATCAATAATCTTTTTTATTAAGAACCCATCTCTAATGTTCTCAGCACAATGACAAGCGATTTTTTTTCTCTCACCCTCCCTACACTTCTTTAATTCCTCGAATATTGAAGAAGTCATCTGCCTATAAGTAACCAATCCAATTCCATCTGCGTGATCATAAACAGGGCATACTTGGTCTTTATCTTCGAATCGACCTAATAAGAGATTATCAATAGGAAAATTTGATAAGGTTTTTTTTAATAAATCAATACCCTCCAAACCACGTTCTCGAAAATCAATAAAACACGTTATTCCATTTCGTAATAAATCTTCAGCAGTTTTTAAAATACCTTGGATTTGTACATCTGTTGGAGTGTTGCTTAGAAGTTTATGTTTTATTCCATCAGGAGGGGCAACGACTTCAGTTAAATTTTTATTATATCCTTTTTCTTTAGCAAAACTATCTCCAATATGGATATGAGAATTAATTAAACTCGGAATTATAAGAATAGTTTCAGAATTTTCCAGCTTTAAATTTCTCTCAGGAGTGTTAAATGATAGATGAGATATTCTCCCATCTCTATTTATCTTTATTATTATTTTTTCTTTTAATTCCAGGTCATCTCCTATAAGCCCATAATCGCATTTAATAACATTATCGCTCATTTTGCTTTCCAAAATACATTTTTGGGATTTTATTATTGTAATAAACTTTAAGGTTTAATATTTTAGATGTTAAAGCAATTTAAAAAAATGATTCTCAATTCATCATTTTAACGAGTTCTGAATAGTTCATTTTTAACTCGCAATACACATTATAGGGATGGATAGACTCAAAACTCTCTACTTGAAAAATGATCTTTCCCTCACCTAAATCGGGAAATCCTTTAGCATAGAAATTTTTTGCCATCCCTCTCACGATATCTTCGGCAAATAACGGGTTAAGATGGGCTGTTCGTACAAGTTGTGCTTCATCTGGTCGTTTTAAAACACTTTGAATTCTCCCGCTCATTGATTCCTCAATAACATCAATGATATCAAGAACATCAATTTGTTGTTTGTTGATGTCTTTAATCTGAACTGTTATGGAGCCCAGAGTTCTCTGATTATGAGAGGAAAAAGGTAAAATGTTTAGAAGGGTTTGAATATCCTCATTTGAGATGTTAATATCATCCCTATTTTTCATGACCGATTCAGCGTATTCCTTACTAAGATCGATGGCGCAGGGGCAACAAGACATGCCCATTGCTTTAGCTCCAATAAAATAATCAAATTCTTGTTCCCCCGATTCGGTCCTACTACCATGGACTATAGAGCTTACATCGTACGACTTCTGGATTACTCGATGATTATTCTCCTTTAATTGTATTATGATTTTACCCTCAAGTTTTACTTCGATTTTTGTTGTATAAGGATGTTCTTTGAACAATTTTCTTGCTATTCTGTCAGAAACTATCTCAATTGTAGAAGCCGGCTTGTACACGCTCTCATTTATGACTTCTTCAATAGTTTCGCTACTACGGCTCATGTGTATCCCTCTTTGATTTGGAGGGAGCGAAATTAAGGCTGAGATTTTGGGATAGAATGAGTATCTTTTGTTCGCTTGTACAATTTCAACCTTCTTGTCAACTCCAATAATTCCAACTTTATCAATTCCAATTGATATGGCAGAACCAGAGTTTTGCAAATCTTTTTTGAATTTAGGGATGTAGATCACTAAAAATGATTAATTATTAATTTTAAAAAGACTTGGTTGCATATAAAATATTCAGCCTTCAAGCTTAACATTAAGCGTTCTAAAAAAAATTTGGAGAGATTCAAGTCTTTCTTATAATTCTTAATTACAAATTTTTAAAAGAAAATCACAATCTCAGAAGGGATAAATAAGGAAAAAAAATTTAAAATTCCACTTTACTGAAAATAAAGTGTCATCTTTTTTTATGAGGAGCCTGAGGTTCGTGAAGACATTAAATCAACCAAGGATTCGGAGGTTATTACAGAATCGCAGTTTGAACAAGAGTGTATTATTAAAGGTAAGGCGCCAATTCGATCTAAATAGCGTTCAACAAATTTTAGACCATATTTTGCCATGCTTTTAATCATCTTTCCCCCAAATGGGACAACCTCAGCTTGAATTTCTATGAAATTCTCGTAAGTTTTCATTAAATCATCCTTAAAGTTGTCGTTGATGGGGGTTGGGTTTATCTCGAGCTTTAATTCGAGCTCTGCTTTACAATATGGGCATTTTGGCATTTAAAATCACATTTTTACTTTTGAATTTATAAATAAATATGAATTTTATTTTTTTATATATTTTTCCTATTAAATAAGGTATATGATAATATTATCAAAAATTAACAGAATCGATTGAAAAAGCGTTGGGATAGATTTTAGCGTGAAAATGCGGAGTTGAAAGTTGTGATGTATTGCTGTTTTGTTTCGAGTTTGAACAAAATCTCTATTTTACTTGCGCTTTAAAAAATGGGTATAAATAGTAATATAATTTTTTGTTGTGATAATTCGAGGATTTCGCCTAAAACCAGATGGTATTGGAGCACTACAACGAGAACAAAGGTTTGAAGTCTTCATCCAATCCTTAAATTCATCAGCATGAGCTGGATATCTGCAGTTTGGACAAATTACAATTCCTCTGTTTTTATCATTAGAAAGTGTAGGTAATCTAAAACAGAAAATGCATTTGAAGTCGTCTTCGGAGAGAAATGAACCTTTGGGCTTATATTTACTAAAATCTTTAATTCTTGGGGCACTTCTTACTCCTTGAGATTGAACGGACTTAGTTGTTTTTGTTGTTGTACTTCGAGATTGAGATGTCGGTTTATTTCTAGGTCTGGGTTTAGTGGTGGTTGTGCGTGTCGTTGTTCTGGTTGTTGTTGGTGTTTGGACAGTTCGACTTCTTGTGCTAGTACCATAATTCTGTGTTGAGGGAGTAGTTAAGCTATTAATTCGTCTGGTACGTTGTGCGATATAATCACGCGTCAATTCTGGTATATTGGAACGGTTACTTACAAATCCAAAAATGATTAGGTTAAAAATGGTGATAATGAGTAGAAGTAAAAGGTTAAGATCCAGTGAAAAACGAAGTGGTGTTAATGGTGAATAAACCTCACTCACACTATAAAAAGCAATCCAATAAGAAATGATTGCAATAATAACTGAAATTGCCAAAATATAGCCTAATCCCTTCGCTTTCACTGATTTGGTACCAAAATATATAACATTATATTTTTTAAAACACCGATAAATTGAGTGTGAACCATAAATCACAAAAGGTAAACCAAATATGAGACTCCATAAACTAAAATAGAAATTAGAGCCTAGTATCATATTTTCACCTAAAATTCCTGTATAGGATCCCCAGATAGAATAAAATACTCCTATTAATAAAGGAATTATCACAAAAAAAGCAGTATTATGGGGAGAATTAAACTCACGGTGCCGTTTGATATTATTATATAGTTTAATTGTAAACATTAACCACAATCCAACTAATAACCAAGTTAAAAAATTATTTAATGAAGCTGAAATTAAACCATGAATCACACCAATTATAAAAAAGATAAAAAGAATAATTGCAACCGCTTTCTGTTTTTTTTTTACCATGGTTTAGTTTCACCAATTAAGATGTTTCTTTACTCATCATATTCTAAGTATGCAGCTTTACCTTCAATAATAGGATTCATGAATTCCAAAATTTCGGGCAGCATTCTTACATCTAAACTTCCTTTTACATCAAATGGCACGGAAAACCATTTTTTTGTATTAAAATTCGCACGATAGATCTCAAAACCTAAAGACTTTCCATTAATTTGATATGGATCAATTACTAGAGCAACTGATTTATCCCAAAATTTCTGATATCTCCTTTGAGTCCCTAAGTCTTCTCTTGACATGAAACATCCATATGAGGGATGAGAATGATACCATCCGCAAATAAATTGCTTACTTTTTACTATATCTTCATATGCTCTTGTAAAATTATTATAATCTTTAATCTCAGCATATACTGCAGTGCCATGGCCCATCGGATATGCATCTTCTAAGTAAAGTATTCCATTGTCATATCTACCAGAGAGTAACCCTATCACCTCAACCCAGTTCTCTTTCCTAATTTTAGAATTCGCGTATTTCAACGAATGACTTGAAATCTTAAGGATAGCTTTTACAGTTATTTGTAATTTTGCTTCAATTTTTTCACTTTTGGCTATAGTTATTACAGGTTCCATTGGAATTGGTTCTAATTTTTTTTTGATCCCTTCTGAATGGTCTAACGGTTTCGTATCAAATATTTCAGCCGTTATTTCTTCTTGTAATTCTTCAAGTTGTAATTCAGTGTATACTTCTTCAAGAATTTCTTTTTTAATTTTGTCTTTTATTTTTTGTTTTATTGCATCTCTTATTATATCGCTATTCTTTTCATCAATTTTCATAAATTCACCACTTATCCTTTGCGTATTTCTTTACTAAAACCCTAACTTTTTTCTCAAATAATTTTTGATCCTTCATCATTTCTATTGCTGCCTTTTTGTTAAAAACATCAGTTGGATTTACATATTTACCTCGAGTATTTAGCATGGCAATTATTGCTTGTACAATTGTACCTGCTGTTTTTGAAGGGCTCCAACCCCCTTTTTTGCCTACTAAGGAAGGATCGACTAAAGCTAAACAAATATTTCTTTGTCCCTTATATTCACTCGGTTTTGGCCAAAAATTAGGATGCCATATTGGTGTATGCATTCTTACGAAAGGTGGTTGATTAGGATATTGTGCAGGAAATTTCATTTCTAATTTAAATAACCCTCCTGCATATGATGTTCCTTTAGGTCCTTTAATTGTAATAGCTAAGTGATCAATGCTCTTATTTTTTGGATTAAACGGTTTTAATTGAACAATACTTCCATCTTTTACCATTTTCTTTAGCCCAGCAAAATCTCGGGAAACACGACTACTTCTTATACTCATATTCTCAACCCCATATTTTTTTTTAATTTTTACATATTTTAATTTTAATTAAATCTTGTTATTTCAATTTAAGGGTAACATAAATTTCTCCCCCAATAAATCCTGCAATTGTTAAAAATTCGTAATTTCTTAAGTTGTTTTCTGCAACGCTCTTTTCTAGATCTATTATCGTGATATCATTAAAATCTAATAAGGTTATTAATGGTTCAAGCTCCGATTCCAACTTAAATCCATTTTTTTCTAAAGTTTTTATTATATTCAAGCAACAGGAATTTGGTTTCATTTTTATCACAACTCTTCTTACATTTTTCCCACATTGAATACAATCTGGATTTCTTGTCTTTTCAATATGGTATAATTTCATGGTCATCGCATTGAATATAACATAATTTGTTAAAGGCTCTCCTAATCCCTTATTCCCTTTTTTCCAGTGAATGATCTTCACTACTTCATGAGATTGCATTGCAGAAATAACTGAATTAATGGTAATGATTCCTGCATCATGACGATCGATAATTTTTACAATATCATCTTCAGTAAATTCAGGTAAGAAATTATGTGTATTAACTAATTCATTTGAGACTTTTTGAATAAACTTTATATCATTTATATTTTTGGGATTTGGATCCCTGTCAAATTTTTCTTTGAATACCATATCTCCTTTAAATAGACAATGAATCCTTTTACGAGGGATACCAACCACAGTACAGGCTGCCATTTCATCATTCTCTAAAATAGGTAGTGGGTTACATTCATAACAAGCATTTCGATAAGGAAAAATAGTATAAATATGACCATGATAACCAGATACTCCTCCATCAACTAATGGTTTTCTAAATCGGACACATTGAGCATTCAAGTTTAATCGCGCATTCATTGAATCAAGACCTCCAACAACAACATCTGCATTATAGTATAAGGAGGGATTTAGTCTTTCTAAGGATGTATGATATCCTTTTACTGTGATATTAGGATTAATTTCTTTTAATTTTTTAGCAGCTGCGATAGCTTTAGGTTCTCCTAATTTTGCTCCAATAAAAAGAATCTGCCGGTTAAAATTTGAATGTTCAATAATATCTAAATCAACGAGATCTATATGACCAACACCTAACATGGTTAAATTTTTAGCAATTTCACAACCTAACCCTCCCACTCCAACGATTAGTACTCTGGAGTTTTTAATTAATTTTTGTGACCAACCTTCCAGACGAAATTGACGATCATACAAATCTCTTTCCTCTGCCGACATTCCTTTAGCAAAAAAATCTGATTCCTTAGTCAATAATATCACCATAAATTTAAATAAAAAAAATAAAAAAATTGAAGGGCTTTATGCCCTTACCATATATTATATTGTATGAAAAGAATTATTTAAAAGTATCCCGCTGTGCTCGCCGGGATTAATAGAATATCGTCGCCATCACTTACATTATAATCTTTTAATTGATGACTTTCATCCATTGTTCTTCCACCAGAAGAGAGATGAAATTCATCTGGATCAAGACCAAATAAATTTCCTAAAGTCTGTTTGATATCATTTACTTGATTCGCGTCATTTACGGTCAGTTTCTCTTTCTTTTCACCAGGACCAATGGTAGACATGAAGTACAGAGTCACCTTTTTTCCTGTCGAGGGTACTTTACTTGATGGGGTTTTAGACTTAACTGGTTCTAATTCCTCGTCAAAATCGTTGTTATCAAAACTCATTCAAATCACTCCAATTACTTTTTTTAAAGTTTTTTTTTATAACTTAATAATATCACGATAAAATAGTATTATAAAACCAATTGGAATGATTTTGAAGTTTTCATAATATCAAATAATTTAGGATGAATTATTGCTTTAGAATCCTTTTATAATATACTTATAAATTCTATGACGTTCTATTAATATATATTCTATAAAATTATCATTTAGAGAGAAGATTTATTAATTAAATTCAGAAATTTGAACTTTATACCTTAACCAACTTATGAGCATTCCAGAAGAGGTCGAACCTCTTATCCTCAGCTTAATTAAAGAATATTTAAAGAAAAAACCTTTTTTTTCAATTGAAGACATAGTAGGTTATATAAGTAATAGGACGCGTGCAAAACCTTATTTAAATAAAAACAAAATTGAAAAAACTATTAAAGATCTCATTAAAAAACGACGGTTAATTCCTGGAACTAAATTAATGAAAAATAATATCATTGAACATCCTATTAGAAATGAAATCTTTAACTATATAAAAAAAAATCCTTCAAATATTAATGAAATTATGAAAGCTATTAATATTGGAAGCAATCAAGCTCTCTGGCATCTATCATGCTTAGAAAAGTTCCAGTTCACGCGTTCAAGAGATATTGGAAATCAACGGATTGTTTTCCTCTATGATTCAAATCCAGAATTAGATGAATCATATTATTATTTAAACCAAGAAATTGTCCAACAAATAATTGAATTTATGTTAGATCAAAATGAATCACTAAAAGTATCGGATATCTCAAATAAACTTAAGAAAAATTACAATACGATTAAAAAATATTTAGAAATCTTACACAATTTACAATTAGTTGAAATTGAAAAGGATAAAAAAAGAATACTATTCAAATTGGATATTCAACAATATTATAAATTAAAAGAATTAATTTTTGGAGATTAAGATGAAAAATTCACAGTCATTCCAATTGAATTTATATTTTGAATTATATATTAGAAATTTAGAAAATAATCTATCCTAAAATCATGAAGAAAAATTATCGAGTATATTTGATTATATCTCTTTATATCATTTTTGCATTTATATACCTGTTTTTCTTCCTTTTGGAGATAGATAATTTTCCAATTTTTATGTTTATCACAATATCTAGCGTATCTGTTTTGTCAACTAGCACAATTTATACAGTTGTTCAATCTAATAAAAGTTCGAAAGAGTTTACTTCAACAAAAGTTAAATATCCTCCAAAAAAGAAAACATTTAGCCAAACACTCCCTCAACTTATTGAGGATTACTTCGAGGCTATGCCTTTAATCGATCAATACGCAAATTCAGAAGAATCTTATGAAGATATATCAAGAATCGATGAGTTTATTTTCACAGAATTTGATCAAGAAGAATTACATAAGATAGATCAATTAAAATTATCAAAAATGGATAAGATCTTTTTTTTGAGAGAAATGATATATTTTGAAGCTGCTGAAAGAAAGCGATTAATTGATGAGATGATTAAATATCAAAATGCATCTAACGAACCATTCAAATTTTCTCCAGCAATAACCCCTTTTGGAATAGAAAACAAATTACGTGTTTATATTAGATCTCTTCTTGAACCGGGCGAGAAAACAAAAATAATTATTATTGAAAAATCAGATTTCATAGCAGAGCTTAAAGATAGTATTGGAATATTGTTTGATTACGAGCAAGTGGATTTCGTACTTTCATCGGGAGGTATCTTATTAAATGAAAAATCTCAAGTTAAAGAATATGATATTGATGATGATGACGAAATTGCTATTATTCCATCAAGAAAAGAAAGAAAATAAATTTAAATTATATAAAATATAAACCAGCAGTGCTCGCCGGAATTAATAAGATATCATCGCCATCTTTAATATCATAATCTCTTAGCGTAGACATTTCATCTAATGTCACTCCCCCTGTAGATAAATGAAAATCATTTGGATCTAATCCAAAAATATTAGCTACGGTTTCTTTTATTGCTCCTGAAGTATTTCCGGTGTTTACTAATAATTTCTGTTTTTTCTCACCGGGCCCTATAGTTGACATAAAAAATACAGATATTTTTTCTCCTCCAGGGGTGAGGCTTGGAGCTTTAGATTTAGGTTCTTCATCAAGAGTTTTTTTATCTGCTGGTACATTTAAATCCTCTGAATCCTCACTTAAATCCTCGTCAAGATCTTCATCGAAATCTTCGTCAAATTCATCATCGAATTCTTCATCAAAATCCATTATTAAAAACCAAATTCATAGTTGTTAATCTGTAAGAAATTAATGGAATTTATAATATATAAAAATAATACAAATTCAAATTCATGAATAGCAAATACTTTAGAATTTGTTTTTATATAACAATAATATAAAAATAAAAACTGTGTAAAAAAAATGGATGAAAAACCTATTCCCAAACACCAAATTCGAGAAAAAACGCCTGATGACGAGTCAAGTGAATTATCAGATCCAAAATTACTTAGGAAAATAAAAGAGGAGAGAATTAAATTAAATAGAGAAAAAGAGGAATGGGAAAAAGTTGTGAAAAAACTTCAAGATTATGACACCGATATTGAAAATATTGAAAAGAAGAGAAAAGAAAAAGAATTCGAACTTAGAAATCTAACCGAACAAAATGAAAACCTAAAAGGGGATTTGGAAAAAATTAATGATGATATTAAAAAAAGCAAACAATATAAACAAAAATTGGAAAGAATCAAAGAAAATATTGATCAAGAGAAAGAAGATCTGAGAATCGAAAAAGAAAAGGTAGAAGACCGGATAGAACAGATTAAAACAAAACTCCCAGGTATGGAAAGAAGAGAAAGTGCCATTGAAAGAACGATCAACAATTTAGAAGATAGATTAATGGATTTAAGGAATGAAGTAAATGATTTAACAAGAATTAGGGATAACCTCAAAAGAGAAATTAATGATTTGAATAGAAATATTTCTGATGAAAAAAATAGGATTAAAGAGGAGAAAAAGAAATTACTTGAAGAAAGAGACAAAAATCGAATTAAAAAAACCGAATTAAAATCTTTGGCTCGAGATGTTGAAAAAAAGCGTGAAAATTTAGACAAAGAGAGAAATAAATCTCAGGAGGATTTAAAATCATTGGAAAGAAAAAAATCAAATCTTAATTCAAGGATTAAAGAACTAGATAATAAGATTCCAAAATACGAAAATCAATTCTACTCCAATCAAAATAAGATAAAGGACTCAGAAGATAAAATAAAAAAATTAAACTCAGAGATCAAACGTTTGGACAACCAAAGAGCAAAAATTGCGTCAGAAATCAGAGATTCTGAAAGATCATTAGCAAAAGAAAAGTCCAATATAAATGATGAAAAGAATGCAATAAAGAGAGAAAGAGAAAAACTTGAAAAAGATAAAGCTCGCTTTTTAAGTGAAAAAAAACAGCTTGAAAAATCTCTAATGAGGGCGAAGATTCCACCAAAATCAAAAATAAAATCAAAAACTCCTTCAAAATATTAAATTATTATTATTAAATTATTAACCAATTAGGAGATTTTTATGGAGATTCCAATAGGAATTGAAGGAGATTATGTAGAAACCAAGGAAGACCATCTTTTTTTTGACGTGAAAGGATTACATCATCCTAATGATCGAAAAATTTGTTATTTAAGATTCATTCCTGATGTTGAGGGAGATCGTGTTAGATATGGAATATCATACTCTAAAATTTATGATCTTCAACAAAGATACGCAATTATTAATGAAAAATATCCTCAATATTCATTTTTCTCCAAAGAAATGGATATGATCCTTCAATGCGTAAAAAATGAAGATATTAAAATGATATATTCCCCAAGAAATTATTTTAAAAAGGTAAATGCCAAACAAGATTTAACCGAAATTGAAAATTTATCAAAAGAATTATGTAGATTATTTATTAATCAAGGAAATATTTCTGAAGACCAGATAGGAATAACTGGTTCTCCAATGATAGGTTTAAATACGGAGAAATCTGATATTGATATAATTCTCTATGGAACTCAAGCAAGCGTAAAATTTCAGGAGAAGCTACAAAATATCGTCAAAAAAAACAAGCATATCAGAAATTATAATTTGGATGAATATAAGAAACACTACGATTGGCGTGTAGGAGGCTCAGGTATACTATTTCAAGACTTTCTAAAAACTGAACAACGAAAACTTCATCAAGGAAAATATCAAGGTATTGACTTTTTCATTCGATATATTAAAAGTCCGAAAGATTGGGAAGGAGACTATTATGACTATCAATATAAAAATATGGGGAGAATATCTCTGAAAGCAGAGATAGTGGATTCAACTTATTCTATATTTACCCCTTGTTCATATAAAATAAAATGCTCTAAGGTTTTGGTAAGTGATATAAACATTAAAAATCAGATGAATAAAATAACTCAAATCAATTCCTATAGAGGACGTTTTTGTGAACAAGCAAAAGATGGAGAAAAGGTTCTAGTTGAAGGAAAAATCGAAAAAGTAAATTATAAAGATTCAGAATTTTATCGAATACTATTAACTGATCAAACTCTCGATAAAATGATAATCATAGACTGAAAAAATAAAAAATAATCAATCATTATCAGATTTATTGATGATCGAACGCTATAAGAAACATGTCGAGTTAGATCCCAATGACGCAGATGGTTGGATTAATTTAGGAGATGCCTATTACGACTCAAATAATATCGATGGCGCAATAGAATCATATAATAAAGCCATAAATTTAAATCCTTATTTTTCTGAGGTTTGGAATAATCTTGGACTAGGTTATTCAATGAAAGGGCAGTACGATAAAGCGATTGAGTGTTTTCAACGCGCTATTGAGATTGATCCTGAAGATGGAATTGCTTTTTTTAATATGGGTTTTGCTTATGAGGATAAAGGAGAATTTGATAAAGCAATAGAAAAATACATGAAAGCCCTAGAATATGAACCTAGTTATACAGATATATGGAACAGCATCGCTCTCATATATCGAGATTTAGAAAATTATGATAAAGCAATAGAATGCTATGAAAAAGCAATTAAAATTAACCCAGACGAACCATTATTGTACAATAATTTAGCGATCGTCTATTATGATAAAAAAAACTATGAAAAATCTATTTATTATTATCAAAAAGCATTAGAATTAGAGCCTGAAAATGCTGAATTTTGGTGTGACTTAGGAGATGTCGCATATGATCAATCGAACTATGCTTTAGCCATTGAATCATATCAACAAGCGGTCAAGATTAACCCTCAATACGTCGAAGCCTGGAATAATTTAGGTTTAGCTTATACATTCAACGAACAATACAAGGAATCTGTAGAATGTTATGAAGAAGCAATTAAATTTGAACAGGATGATCCAGTATTATATGATAATATTGGTTTTAGTTATTACGCATTAGAGGATTTTGAAACGGCAATAAAATTTTACCAAAAAGCCCTTGAAATTGATGCTGATAATATTACATCTTTGAAAAAATTAGGAAAGATATATTGTGATACATATAAAGAGCATGAGAAAGCTTTAGCCTATTTTAAGAGAGTAAATGAATTGGATCCATCAGACGATGACGTAAAAATCTATATGATTGAATGTTATAAAAATTTAGAAAGTTAAGGATATTTATATACTTTAAATTAAACTTTATATGCTATTGTATTTTTAAATTTATATGGAATTCTTTAATGCTGATCTTCACATTCACTCTCCTCACTCTATTGCTGTCTCCAGATCATTAAATCTAGATACTATGATTGAGACAAGTCGAAAGAAAGGTCTAAATATCCTCGGAACTGGAGATATCTTACAACCTAATTGGTTTAAATACGTAGAACAAAATTTAACTAAAAATGAAGATCGTTCATTCTCTTACAAAAATACCTTTTTCATCTTACAGTCTGAAATAGAAGATGAAGAAAATATCCATCACGTTATTCTGTT
Source organism: uncultured archaeon (assembly GCA_964493715.1). Classification (GTDB taxonomy): domain Archaea; phylum Asgardarchaeota; class Lokiarchaeia; order Sigyniarchaeales; family SOKP01; genus SOKP01. The sequence goes on along the minus strand of CAZBPC010000035.1, from coordinate 5,447 downwards.
TCCCGACTTTCAGAGTGTTCTCGAAGTCCAAAAATGCTTAGCTCCACATTCAAAAAACATATACGGTGAATGGGGCGGCCGACCCCGAATAAATTTGTCTCCAGCAGAATTAGTTGATAAAATTGATAATTCAGGAGCAATATTAGGGCCAGCTCATGCCTTTACCCCATTTAAAGCTATCTTTCGACAAAATAAATATAAAACAATTCAAGAGTGTTACCAAGATTCTTGGAAAAAAGTTCTCTTTCTAGAATTGGGGTTATCTGCAAATACTGAATTAGCTGATCGCTTGAATTCATTAAATAGTATTACTTTCTTAAGTAATAGTGATGCACATTCAGAAGGATCCCGATCTTTAGGTAGAGAATTTAATAAATTCGAAATTGAATCTCCTTCCTTCGAAGAAATTCTATTAGCACTCACGAGAAAAAATGATCGAAAAGTCGCATTAAATGTTGGATTGCACCCCAAACTAGGTAAATATTATAATATGTTTTGTAATAAATGCAGGAGAAGAATTCTTTTTTCAAAATCAACCAACAAAAATGATCTTTTTCTAAATAATTATAAAATTTCAGATGATTTCATAACTTATTCAGTTCAAGATCCACAAAAAACTAAAATTGAATATATTAGAAATGTATCTAATGAAAAAATAATCTGTCCAGCTTGTAAGGAAGAAATAAAAAAAAATTATAAGATCAAACTAGGCGTAAGCGAACGCATCGAACTAATTGCTACACAAGAAAAACCAATTCATCCCCCACATCGCCCTCCATATATTAACGCAATACCATTATTCGATATTCTTCGATCTATAAAAAAAATTAAAAGTTCATCAAGTATAACAATTATCAATCTTTATAATTCGCTAATTACAAAGTTTGGAACAGAATTTTCATTATTATTTGATGAACCGATAGAAAGTATTAAACAAGAAAATACTGATTTAGCGACGGTTATAATAGCGATGAGAAAAAAAGAGATTGAGTACGCACCAGGAGGAGGGGGAACATATGGTCATATCAAGCTTGAAATAGATTAAATATTAAATTCTAAAGTCAAATTCAATAAATCTCCACACTTACTACAAACCATCCAATCGAATATTTTTAACGTTACTACCATTAACTCTAAATCTTCACGAGAAAATTGATTTTTGAACTTTTTATTATATGTGCAAGTAGGACAACTAATAATAGCTCTAACTTTAATTAGGTTGTCACTCGATTCTGAAGTGATCGGTTGGCTGCCCCTTTCGTTATTGTATTTAATCTCCATGTTCGAAAAATCCTCTCAAAAAGATAATGAAAGTTCAATCTTATAAATTTAATTCTATGATCATTTTTCATAATATTCGAGCGAATAATGAGAAAACTCACGATTAAAATTAAAATTCATACATAAATGTTAAGAAGATATTACAACCATATTACTTGCTTATATTATTCAGATATAATACTCATATTATAGATTGATTTATACTCATGGAATGCTGCTATATTGACAGATAAAAAATATGATTTAAGTGATATTGCTGAATCAAGAATTTCAGTTCGGTCTCGTTTTAATGATATTGCTAGGCAAAATCAAGCTTTAAACCGAGGTTCTAATTTAGATAATGATGAGTATTTATCGAAGCTGCTAAAAGTAATCAAAATAAAATCTCTGGTAGTTGGAGTAGGTGGAGCAGGTAATAATACGGTATCACGAATGAGTGATGTCGGTATCTCTGAAATTCAAACTTTAAATATTAATACTGATGCCCATGATTTGTATTACTCAAATGCAAAGCAAAAATTATTAATTGGGAAGGATAAATGTAATGGATTGGGCTCAGGAAATGATCCTAGCATCGGGACTGATGCAGCAGAGGAAGATGTCGATAGATTATCTGAAGTTCTAAATTCTGACGTCGTTTTTATAACATTTGGCCTTGGAGGAGGTACAGGTACCGGAGCAGCTCCAATAATCGCGAGAGAGGCAAAAAAAAATAATGCGATCGTAGTTGCATTCTGTTCAATTCCGTTTTCCTCAGAAGGCAAAGAAAGACTTACTAGAGCAAAAACAGGATTAACTAATCTATTAAAAAACGTAGATACTCTGATTCCTATACCTAATGATAATCTTTTGAGATTTAATCAAAAACTTCCTATTCTTACAGGTTTTAAAATAATGGATGAAGTGTTGATTAGGTGTATGCGCGAGATTCTTAGCTTAATTAATAATTGTGGCTTGATAAATATTGATTATGCAGATGTTAAAAAAGTTCTTGAAAAACAAGGGAATATACCTTCTGGATTGATAGGAATTACCGAATCTTTAGGAGAAGAAATAGATTTGATACAAAAAGCAAAATTAGCTCTGAATAATCCTTTATTGGAAACAGATCCCAGGAAAGTTGATAATTGTATTGTTTCCGTATCTGGAAATCATCAATTAGCTTTATCAAAAATTGATAAAATAATTTCGGCAATTTCAAGCGAAATCCCTGAAAAAGCATCTCTTAAATTTGGTACTTCATTGAACCCAACACTTGGATCAAAAATTAGGATTATGGCGTTAGGTCGAGGACCAATTTCACCATATGTTCAAGCTGCAGCTGATAATTCTGAATTTCCCCAATCTAATTTAAGCCATCTATAAAATAAATTTGGAATTTAACTATACTTGCTGAGACGTTTTACTTCTTCATTTTTCATACTTTCTAAAGTCTTATATGATTGTTTTATCCATGGCATTCATATTATCATTTTCTTAGGCCAATCAAAGTTTCAAAATCTCTTTTTATTCTATGATTTTAAACTAGAAATACATCGAAACTGAATTAATATGTACCGAAATGAATTTTATAGGGTGAAATAAATGAACGTAAACCAAATTGAAATAGAAAAAGTAGTTAAAAAAAATCATATTGTACTTGAAAAACCTCCATCAAAAAGTTTTTTAAAAACAGATAATAACGTAGTCGAGCTTATTAAAGAACTCGACCGTGTACTTAATAAAATCGAAGATTTAAACTACGCTAGCCCGGGATTAGAAATTATTTATGAAACAATATATAATTTGAATAATTTCATTTTTGAAATGAAGCAACTGGAATATGATAAAGATTATTTTAATCGAAGATATATGGGCATGCCTCCCTGGGAGGATAGTGAACCCAGGTCATTCGTTAAAAAATTATTTGAATCAGGTTTGAGTGGCAAGATTCTTGACGTCGGATGTGGAACCGGTGCAAATGTAATTTACTTAACAGAACAAGGATTAGATATAACCGGTATTGATTTCTCTGAAATGGCTATCATGAAAGCAAGAGATCATGCTAAAAAAGTTGGAATTGAAGCTAATTTTTTCGTGAGAGATTTCTTTAATTTGCCTAAAACTGACCAAAAATACGACACAATTATAGATTGTGGTCTTTATCACTCTCTCACTTATAAGGATAAGGAAAGGTATGCTGAAGTAATTGAAAACTTATTAAATCCAGGAGGAACTCTTCATATGTTTTGTACCAATGAATACTTTGGATCTGGACCCAAAATAGTTCCAAAAGAAGAGATTGAGAATAGATTCAAAAATTCCTTTATTGTCAATTCAATTGAGAAGATCAGATTAAAGGGTGCGATAGGCAAAATGAAAGGATTGTTAGTGTCAATAACATATCCATAATTTTTTTTTTAAGATTAAAACCTTTTATCATAAATCATATATATTCTCTTATAATATATTGAGTTGATTACAATTGTCAAAAAAAATGACTGAAAAAGAAATAACATCAGAAATTCGCGAATTTCTAAATACCAGAAAAGCTCTTGTTTTATGTACTTGTTCAAATAACATGCCTCGTGCCACTCCAATGGATTTCTACATGGAGAACTCTGAAGAGAATTTTAATATTTATGTAGGATTAGCCCCGGGAAGAAAAGTGAAAAATATCGAAGAAAATCCAATTGTAAGCATTGGAATCTATACCCCCATGGATACCGGCAAAATCCAAGGGATGCAAATTACTGCTTCAGGTAAAGAAAGATTGATTTTTTTGAGAGAAGGGGATGATGATTTTGAAAATGCTCAAAAAATAGTCCGAGGAAAAAGAAATCTAATCCTAAAAATTATTCCAGACAAAATTGAACTCCTTGATTATGACTTCATAAAAAAGGGGTATTCACGCCTTCAATATTTAGAGTTTCAATAATTTTCAAAGCTCGTTTGCTTTGGAATGAAAAGTAAAGCCAATTATCTAAATTTACTACCAATTACGAAAAAAGAAAAAAACTAATAATTGTTTTTATGTTAATTTTTACCTTATTTTCCTGACATCATCTTTATTGCTTCATCAGAATCCATAAGTATCTCAATTTTGAATGTGTATCCCTTTAGCGAAGCATAATAATTAAATCTTTTAGAGAGAGCAGCTAATCCATCAAGTACCTTATCATCAGGACATTCATATACTGCGTAAGTTTTATATTTATTGCCAGTAACCTGTGCTGCCCAATGTTCTACTTTCTTTAAATAATCGGGATAAGCTGGTTTACCTGAAGTCATGTAATGTTTTATCATTTCATTTGTTTTATGAGGCGGATATTTACCCACCACCATTATTTTAACCATATAATTTTCACCCTTCTAACTATTTTTAAAATAGGATTAGAAATGTTAAGAATCAATAAGGGATTCATAAATAAAAACCTTTACAAACAAGTCAAAAACATTCTTTTTATTGCTACAAAGATATTGAAATGAAAAATGCGAGGCTAAAGGACCCTCTTCGAAAAGAAAATAGTTATTTATCAAGATTTCATTATATAATTCCTAATCCAAGGTTCTGAGTAATTTTATTTATTTAATAAAATCATAATTGTTTTAGGAATTGAATCATTATATTCTGTAATAATTCATTATTACCTAGATTAAAGTATCATGATTTCTAAGGAAATAGTATTTCAGTTAAAGGATTGCAAAACAGACAAGGATCTTAAACGGGAATTTAAAAAAATTGCCTCTAAGGATCCAGATAAATATTTTCCTACTAAAGAATTGGAGAAATTAGGATATATTAGAAAACAGTGTGAATGCTGTGGCACCTTTTTCTGGACGGTGTTAAAAGAAAGAACTGTCTGTGGAGATCCAGTCTGTTCAGGCGGGTTCCAAGTCACTAAAAATAACCCCGTGAAAGTTAAGTTATCATATATAGATGTTTGGAAAAAAATCGTCGAAATCCTCGAGCCGAGGGGATATGTACCGATAAAACGGTATCCTTGTGTAGCTCGATGGAATCCCACTTCAGATTTTACTATAGCATCAATATCAGCGTTTCAACCTTATGTAATTACTGGTGAAGTTGAACCTCCTGCAAAGAAATTAATAATCCCTCAATTTTGTTTGAGATTTAATGATATTGAAAACGTAGGCGTGACATCTTCGCATAATACAGGATTTGT
>CAZBPC010000034.1:0-31595 GCA_964493715.1 uncultured archaeon | reverse complement strand
CCTCTTGTATAAAAATATTGAGAAAAATGCAGGAGGAGGGATTCGAACCCTCGAACTCCTATGAGACTAGAACCTCGATCTAGCACCGTTGACCAGGCTTGGCGACTCCTGCTTTTACTTATCACCAGTTTGTATGCAACTTGCACCGCTACGATTGAGCTGCTTTATAAATCTGAATTCTTCGGTGTTAATACTGCACCAACTCCGTTTTGCTAAAGTGTCATAACCAGAAATTGGAAATGTTACTTAAATCAAGATTTCAAATTTTTTAAAATCATGATTTAATTTCATAAAATAAGAGAAATTTTAAAAACCTTTTTTTAAAGATAACAAATATTCTAAATATTATTATTCTAAGTAATTGAAATGATAGACTATAAAAACATTGATATAGAGTATTTTAAAAAACAGGGTTTTGCAATTATCTCCTTTAATCGTCCTTATAATTTGAATGCTTTTAATTATGCCCTTACTAACGAATTTTGTGATGCAATAAGGGCAATAAGAAAAGAAAAATACATCAATTGTGTGATAATGACAGGTAAGGGAAAAGCTTTTAGTGTAGGAGGCGATATTAGTGAATTTAGAGAATATGCTGATCCTGTTGCATCAATGGCTAAATTAGCGGCAAAGTTACATGAAGGAATACGACTAATCAAGAGTATAAACTTCCCAATAATAGCTGCTATTAATGGACCATGTTTTGGTGCAGCATTAGGTTATGCATGTTCGTGTGATTTAAGATTTTGCAATGAAAGAGCAACTTTTGGAGCTGCTTTTACAGGAATTGGACTTTCTCCTGATAGTTCTACTTCTTTCCATTTACCTAAAATTGTTGGTTATTCACTAGCATCTGAAATGATTCTGTTAAATCGCAACTTAAATTCACAAGAAGCCCAACGTTATGGGTTAGTGAATAGAATAATCTTATCAGATGATAGCTTAATTGAAGCGGTAAAGAAAATAGCATCTCAGTTGAGTACAGGACCTATTGAAGCTTTTCAGGCAAGTAAAGAGTTGATCCAAAATTCATATCTTAATGATCTCGAAACGCATTTAGAAGAAGAAGCTAAAAATATTGAAAAATGTGCTGGAACCGAGGATTTTCTTGAAGGTTTAAATGCTTTTCTTGAAAAGAGAAAACCTAATTTTAATAAAAAAGAGTAACTCTATATCTCTCAATTTACTCTTCCTTATAGTAAGTTCCTACTAACTTTTTATTTACACAATTATTATTATTTAAATAAACTTTTTATAATGTAATTTTAATTAGTAATATACGTAGAGAAGAGTAATGCACTCATGTCAGTTGATACAAAAAAATTACAGGCATTGTTACAATGGTATTCGCAGAGTATAGGAGAAAATTTAATAGCTGTTATTATAGTAAATCGAGAGGGATTACTTATAGACAGGTTTTTTGGCTCTTCAGAACAATCATTGGATGAGGAAATAGTTGGTGGAATTAGTGCTCTGGTTGAGCCCGTTTTGACAAGGATCACAAAAGAATTTAGTTCAGGATCCTTTGGTACGGGAACATTTGATACTGAGAAATACAGATTGATTTTCTGTGAAGCTGGTCCTGAAGCTGTTATAGTAACGATATTAGATGCAATTGCTGGAATTGATCCGGTCTTTCCGTATGCTTATTTAGCCGCAGAAAAGATTGCTCGAATTTTTGATGGAAGACCCGTAAGTCCTGTTATCCCAAAGCTAACTTCGAAAAAAGATGTTAATAATATTCAAAAAAAAGTAAATCAACTCCAAAAAATAAAAGTACAATCTGGAGAATATGCTTTTAAATTAATACTTGGGGGGGACGGAGCAGTTGGTAAAACAAGTATGGTACATCGATTTGTTGAAAACGAGTTCTTAAAAGATTATAAATCAACTATTGGAACTTCAATTATGAAGAAAGAATGCAAATTTGATGGATTAGATAGCACTGTTCGATTTGTGTTGTGGGATTTGGCGGGACAATCGCAATTCAAGAAAGTTAGAAAATCATACTTATCAAGCGCTGAAGCAGGTATCTTAGCATTCGATGTTACTAATCCAGTATCATTTCAAAATGTAGAAAATTGGCATAAAGAAATCCTTTCAGTTTCCCCCAGCATATCACTGATTTTAGTGGGAAATAAGATTGATTTAGAAGATGGAAGATTAGTCTCCAGAGAAGATGGAGAAAAAACAGCTGAAAGCCTTGGAATCCCTTATATTGAGACATCAGCTAAGACAGGTGAAAGTATTAATGATGCTTTTAGAATGCTGGCACTACAGATGATAAAAAAATATCTTGTAGGAGAAGATTTATAGAGCCCCTGGGGGGAATTGAACCCCCGACCGAATCTTCTGACCGACTGACATACTCGATCAATTGATTACGAATCAATCGCTATACCGCTAAGCCACAGAGGCACAAGATCTGTTTAATAAATATAATATGAAACAATTATAAAATTTTTCCATGTCAGATTCTACTAAATTGAAGGAACTTGGGGAAAAAAAATTAATAAGAATCATAGAGGAGATCATTTTTCAAAAAACAGGTGCCCATCTCTTAAAGGATGATTCTTTTTTCTACAACTTAGACAATTTTTCTCTTGGAAAGGTTTTGGTCTTCAATTCAGATATGTTTGTTTCAACAACTGATGCCCCAAAAAAAATGACATTTTATCAGATGGGTCGTAAGTCAATTTTAATGAATGTTAGTGATTTAGTTGTAAAGGGTGTTCATCCCGTTGGTGCTTTCATTTCAATTGGATTACCATCTACTCTTGATGTTCAATCATTTAGAGATCTAATCGAGGGAATGGTTGATTACTGTTGCAGATGGGATATCAGCTATATAGGAGGAGATATGAATATGACAAATGAAATCATTTTAAATCCGACTCTTTTTGGATTTGAAGATCCAAATAATATTATTTATAGAAAAGGGATGAAAGAATCTGATATTTTAGTTATTACGTCAAAATATGGCTTAACAGGTGTAGGTTTCGAAATTCTATTAAACCAATACGAAGATCTCAATAAATTTAGTAATTATGAAAGATCTATTCAAAGTGTTTTAGCACCTGTTTTAGATGACAAAATTGCATTTATTTTATCAGAAAATCAACTTTCAACAGCTAGTATTGATTCATCCGACGGTTTGGCGAGATCTTTAAGAGAATTAATGGTATCAAATCCAGATATGGGTTTTGACATAAATTTTGATGATAATCTGGTTGATGATGAAGCTCGATCATTTTCAAATCTATTTGATCTCCCGTTGGAAGACTTGATATTTAATGCTGGTGAAGAATTCATCCATATATTCACAATACCTTCAAATAAATATGAACAAGCAAAAAAAATTATCAAATCGAAAAATGGAAAGATTTTTGCTATAGGTAAAGTCAATTCAGAGGGTAAAATTTTTATAATTTATGGAAATAAAAGAGAAGAATTACATTATAAGGGATTTGAACACTTCTTATAGCCGTTAAATCACCTAAAAAGACTATATCTTAACGGTATTGAATGTACAGAAAAAGTTTTAAATTAGGGAGGATTTATTCTACTACGATTTTAAAATGATTTAAGTTCAATTTTCAAATATGTTCTAATGATATGGGCCATTAGCGCAGGCAGGTAGCGCGGCAGGCTTTTAACCTGAAGGTCGTGGGTTCGATTCGCTCGTTCGAACAGATCGGGTGCGAAATTCCCACATGGCCCGTAAAATTTTTCCAAAACTTTAAAAAACTATATTTAAATTTAGTAATTTCTGTATTCATAATAAATTAAAATAAATTACATTCTTTAATTTAATATATAACTTTAATTTTACATTTTTTTCAAAGTCATGATAAAAGCAGAGTTGAAACTCCCTTCTGATGAACCAGAGCAATTAATTATTAAATCACAAGATATAACAGACCCAGAATATGGAATTATACCAGAAAAACGAAGTATTAATGAATTACTTCAACTAGGTATAATTAATCTAGATAAACCAAGTGGACCAACGAGCCATGAAGTAGTATCTTGGGTTCGTAAGATACTAAATATTCCTATTGCTGGTCATGGAGGAACTCTTGATCCAAAAGTAACAGGTATTTTGCCTTGCGCTCTTGGTAGTGCTACTCGAGTTTTGTCAGCTTTATTATCTGCAGGAAAAGAATATATCGGAGTCTTGTATATCCATTCGTTGGAGAATCCAAAAAAAATTGAAAAAGCTTTCAAATTGTTCACTGGGAAGATCTACCAAACACCTCCGCTTAAATCCTCAGTAGTACGAAAAATGAGAATAAGAGAGATTTATTATAATAAAATATTAGAAATCGATAAACAACACGTTCTTTTTCGGGTGGGATGCGAAGCAGGTACTTATATTAGAAAATTATGTTATGATATAGGAGAAACTTTATGTACTGGAGCAAATATGTTAGAACTTAGAAGAACACGAGTGGGTAATTTTCAAGAGGATAACACTTTAATGACACTCCAGAATTTAAAGGATGCTTGGGACATATTTCAAGAAGAAGGCGATGAATACTATATTCGTAAAATAATTCTTCCAATGGAAGAAATGGTATCACACGTTCCTAAAATATATTTAAGGGATACTGCAGTTGATGCAATTTGTCATGGTGCAGATGTTGCCGCAGCAGGTATTTGTTATATTGATGCTCGTATTAAACCAAGTATGCAGGTTGCTATAATGACATTAAAAAAAGAATTAATTGGGTTTGGTACATCTATATTCAATGCTATGAAAATCTATAAAGCAAAATCTGGGATAATGGTAAAAATTGATAAAATTTTTATGAATCGAAAAATTTATCCTCACTGGAAAGAAAAGAAATCAAATTAATGTGATATTTAGATGGTAAATGATCATCAAGATTACTCAACGACCTTTCCGGATGTTTCTATGAAAATACATACCGTTCCTGTAAGTTTAAGAAAACATCTATATATGTTTAAAACTATCACTGGTGTTTTTTCGTATAAAAAATTAGATTTAGGAACCAAAGTGTTAGTAGAACATATGATGATCCCTGATATACCAAGTATATTTTTGGATTTAGGTTGTGGTTATGGAATCATCGGAATTGTTTTAGCTTACGAATCACCTTCTAGTTCTGTATATTTTATCGATGTAAATAAACGTGCCATTTGGTGTACCCGCGAAAATTTGCGATTAAATTTAACACAAACTAAAAGTAATTATCGAATTTATACGGGGAATTATTTTAACCCTATAGAAAAAGTAAAAATAATGTTTGATGCCATATACATGAATCCCCCCCTCAGAAAAGGTCGAAAAGAGTTTCTAGATCTTTTTAGAACCCTGCCTAATTACTTAAAGCCAAATGGTTCATTTCAATTTGTAATTAAGAAGAAAATGGGGGCAGAATATGTATATAAATATTTAGTTGACCGATTTTCAGATGATAATATTAAGATTTTATGCAAACGAAGTGGATACTGGGTATTTTATTATAATCAAATCTAATTATTTTTGAAATTATTTTTATTTTCGAAGAATAACGTAAAATTTTTTAGAAATACAATATTTCTTCATCTAATACTTACGTGAGATATGAGGATTCCTTTTGACTAAAAAGAAAAAGATTGACGTATTGCTCCATGAACTTGTTCCTAAACATTATCTTTTAACAAAGGAAGAAACTAAAGAACTATTAGATAAATTTAAAATAACCGTGACAGATCTACCTCAAATGTTTGATAAAGACCCAGTTGCAATAGCAATCGGTGCAAAAGAGGGAGATGTTATTAAAATAGTGAGACAGTCTCACACTACGGTGAAATCAATAGATTATTACCGTTTTATTAAAAAAGAGAAAGTATAATTTCATTCTGATTATAAATAATGAATAAGGTATATAGATTTGAGTACTGAAAAATTATCTAACATTGATAAATGGACAGTTTTAAAAAGTCTTTTTGATGAAAAGGGTTTAGTGCGACAACATCTTGATTCTTATAACAACTTCATCGAATATGAGATGCAAGCAATTGTGGATGAATCTAGTGAAGTCGTTCCTGACATTCCAGGATTTAAAATAAAGTTTGGAAAGATCAATGTAGGAGTTCCGAAGGTTAGAGAAGCTGATGGAGCTACAATGGAAATAACTCCAATAGAAGCACGTATCAGGGAATTAAGCTATGCAGCCGATATAACTCTCGAAATGACCCCAATCACTATTGATGAAAGGACGCAAAGAGAAGAATCCGAAGAAACCTTGGATATTTATATTGGAAAGATCCCAATAATGTTAAAGAGTTGTCGATGTCCACTTGAAAGCTTGACAGAACAAGAACTGATTAATCGGGGTGAAGATCCGCTTGATCCAGGTGGTTACTTTATAATCAACGGCACAGAGCGCGTTCTAGTCACTCAGGAAGATTTAGCACCCAACAGGATTTTAGCAGAAGAAGCAAGCAGAAGTTCTAGCGCAACTCATCAAGCTAAAGTATTTTCAACTAGAAGTGGATTCCGAGCACCTGTAACAATTGAAAGAAAAAAAGATGGAAATTTAAGAGTTTCATTCCCTTCCGTTCCAGGAAAAATTCCACTCGCAATTTTGATGAGGGCTTTAGGGTTGCATTCTGATAGAGAAATTTTTCAGGCTATATCTGAAAATGATGAAATTCAGAAAGAGTTAATTCCTGTAATTGATGTTGCTTCTGAAATCCAAGTTTTAAAAGACCCAGAAAAATCTCAACAAAATGCTTTAGATTATATTGGTAAAAGGGTTGCTATCGGGCAAACAAAAGATTATCGAATTAGAAGAGCTCTTCAAGTTCTTGATAGATACTTATTACCTCATATTGGTAATGCTGAAGAAGATCGGATTAAAAAAGCATATTATCTAGGACAAATGGCACAAAAAGTTATGGAGCTTGCTTTAATTCTCAGAGAACCAGATGATAAAGATCATTATGCGAACAAACGATTGAAACTAGCAGGAGAGTTGTTTACATCTTTATTTAGGGTTGCTTTTCTTAATTTAGTAAAAGATATCAAATATCAGTTGGAGCGAACAGCAGTTCGAGGAAGAGCACCAAATATTAAAACTGCAGTTCGCGCAGATGTAATAACGGAGCGTATTAGACATGCTTTAGCAACCGGCAATTGGGTCGGAGGGAAGGCAGGTGTTAGCCAATTACTAAATCGAACAAACCATGTGGGAACATTAAGCCATTTAAGAAGAGTGATTTCACCATTAAGTCGTAGTCAGCCTCATTTTGAAGCTCGTGATTTACATCCAACTCAATGGGGAAAAATTTGTCCAGCAGAAACTCCTGAAGGCCCTAATTGTGGATTGGTTAAAAATTTAGGTTTAGCTTCAATAATATCGGTGGGGGCAGATGAAAGGATAATTGAAAATATAATTATCGATTTAGGAGTTATTCCAATAAATGAAGTGAAAAACGTTAAAGGTGATAAATCTAAAGTCTTCTTGAATGGTAAACTTGTAGGAATTCACCAACAATACAATCCATTTATTCGCCAATTACGAGAAAAACGAAGAAAAGGTGAAATAAGTCAACATGTTAACATCGGTTTTTACATTGATTCAAAAGAGATTCAAATTAATTGTGACGCTGGAAGAGCAACCAGGCCACTTTTTGTTATCAAAAATAAAAAATTATTGATTACAAAAGAAGATATCGATAAGTTAAAACAAGGAAAGTATGTTTGGTCAGATCTGATTCAAAAAGGATTAATCGAATATTTAGATGCTGAAGAAGAAGAAAATGCATATATAGCAATGTTTGAGGAGGATATTTCTAGTGAACACACTCATTTAGAAATTTCACCAGCAGCGATATTAGGTATCTGTGCCTCAATTATTCCCTTCCCGGAACATAATCAATCACCTAGGAATACCTATGAAGCAGGAATGGTTAAACAAGCTTTAGGTTTGTTTGCGGCAAACATGCATTTAAGATTAGACACTCGTGGACATACCCTACATTATCCACAACAGGCATTAGTAAAAACAAGTCCAATGGAGATAATAGGGATTAATAAACGTCCTTCAGGACAGAACTTCATTATAGCAATGATGAGTTTCGAGGGTTATAACATAGAAGATGCTATTGTAATCAATAAGGCTTCAATTGAAAGGGGTCTCGCCAGAAGTCATTTTTTCCGAACCTACGATGCTGAAGAAAGAAAATATCCGGGAGGAGAAGTTGATAAATTTGAGATTCCAGAACGAGGTGTGAGAGGTTTCAAATCTGCTGAGTCTTATCGTTTACTATCAGAGGAAGATGGAATTATTGAGCCCGAAACAACCGTAAATGGAGGTGATGTACTCATAGGTAGAACTTCTCCTCCAAGATTTATTAAATCATATGAAGAATTTGAATTAATGCAACCTAATCGACGTGAAACTTCAAAAAATATGAGACATAACGAACAAGGAATAGTTGATACGGTAATCATCTCCGAAACTGTTGATGGAAATAAATTAGTTAAAATTAAAGTAAGGGATCTAAGAATACCTGAATTAGGAGACAAATTTTCGTCGCGCCATGGTCAAAAAGGTGTGCTTGGATTAGTTCAACCTCAAGAAGACATGCCTTTTACTTCTAATGGTGTGATTCCGGATATTATTGTCAATCCACATGCTATGCCATCAAGGATGACATTAGGTCAACTTTTCGAAGGAATTAGTGGAAAGATCGCTTGTGCTACGGGAGAATTAGGAGATGCAACCGCTTTTGAATGGAAAGATATAACTAAACTTCAAGAACAACTAGTACAAGCTGGGTTCGAATTTAATGGGCGAGAAATAATGTACAACGGAATTACTGGAGAAAGGTATGAAGCAGGAATATATTGTACTCCAATTTACTACCAGAAACTTTATCATCTGGTTGCTGATAAACTTCATGCTAGAGCACGTGGTCCAGTCCAGATTCTGACGAGACAACCTACAGAAGGTAGAGCAAGAGAAGGAGGATTAAGGTTTGGAGAAATGGAGCGAGATTGTTTAGTAGGACACGGTTCTGCCTTGCTATTAAAAGAGCGACTGTTAGATGAATCTGATAGAACTGTAATATTAGTCTGTGAAAAATGTGGATTGTTAGCGGTATATGATCGAAACCGAGATAAACGTTATTGTCCCGTGTGTGGTGAAGGAACCATTATTTCTAAGGTTGTGTGTTCATATGCATTTAAGCTATTGTTACAAGAAATGATGTCATTAGGGTTAGCACCACGTTTAAAATTAAAGGAAAAAATTTAATTTATTTTCAAATAAATTACTTTATTTTATTATTTTAATATTCAGATTCCAGATTCAATTCTTCAAAATAAATTAAATTCCAAATCCTAGAAATGAATAAAGACCGGGTATCATTGTATATAGAAGGAACAAGAAGAATAACGTAGTTAAAGAAATCCATACTGCATGATCCCATGTAATATCTATGAAAAATTTTACTAGGATTAAGATGATTAGGAATCCAATAATAGGCGTTAATTGAGTTAGATAATTTGAACCACTGAATGCGATTAAATTACCTATAACGCCTAAAACGCTATTTATTGCCCCCAGAACTATCGGTAAAATTAAGACACAGATGAAAGCTAAGAGAATTATCAAAAATCTTTTATCAGAAGCTTTAGTTTTGGACGTAATTAGTAATACCGCTATGTAGATGATCAACGCTACAACTATAGTTGCAATTATTAGCCATAAAACAAAAAAAAGTGTTTGTTCGCCTTGAAATATCATTACTTTTCACTCTTTTATATATTTGTATTATATTTTAATTTGAGAGTATTTACGTATCCTCTTTTTTAAATTTTAACTCTTTTTTTAAATTTAATTATTTACATTCCAAAGCTAGTTAGGAAAAAGTGAGTTGCAAATCCGAGAAAGACTGAAGAAAACACAATTGATATCATAGTTAATTTCATTGATAATTCTCTGCCATATTTTGTGTAAAGGATTAGTAAGACTACAGAAAAAATTCCGATCAGTAAAAAGATCCACGCTAAGACCCACAATGTTATTGAAGGTATTTCAAATCCATTAATTTGCATTAAACTTATAATCATTATAAATAGACTCAAATTGTTATGATTATAGTAATTTAACGTTTTATTTTTTTTTAAGTTTATTAATATAGTAGTTTATTAATTCTGAAGAATGGCATAATAAAGCAACTTTAATTGCTCAAAGCTATTAAGTATGGATATATTAAAAAGCATAAATGATTAAAGTTTAAAGGAATGAGAACTTGTTAATTTATATTTAATTTACTTGTTAATAAAGAGATTGTTATATGCATTATTTGAAGAAGCTTATAGAAAACCCTAATTTAGAAGCCCCTGCTCAAAAGCATATGGATATTCATAGACATTTCAATAGATATTCACGGGGGGATTTCCTCGGACCAGCATTAAAAATTAATACTACAAGTAGCAAGATTACTCTTAAAGGAACCCATGAATATGAGGATCTAATATTAGAATCGGTAGTGAATTCAATCGAAGATGATATTGGAAAATTTGAAATTAAGGGAAGTTTAATCACAGGAGGTGATATTAGTAAAGACCTTTCTAAATTAGGTTTTGAATGGAAGTTAAAAAAATCTACTGGGCAAACCAAGAATTATAAATCAGATATATTAGATACCGTAACAAAAGATCAATTATTAGAGGGGTTAAAATTCTTTCGCTCCAATAGCTATTTTCTTATATCATTTAATATTAATCCGTCTTGTAAAATAACAACAAAGAAGAACATTCCTCAACCTTCAAAAAAAACCCCAGAAGATGATGATTTGACCAAACGAATTCAATTTTCTACAGGTTATTTAACAAATAATAAGAAAAATATCGAATTTATTTTAGAATCAACACTTTCAGATTTCAAATCAGAAATACCAAACAGTTGGAAATCGATTTCAATTTTAAATAATTATAAGATAACTGAAATTGAAACACCAAAAGATTTAAAAGATTCTCGTTTAATGCGAATTTATGCAATAAGGAAGGGTAAGATGACGCGCTCAGTTGAGATAGACCAAGAAGTTTATGAAAAGCAATATGATTTTATAGCTTAATATAACCCGAAAATTTAATTTTTAAGAAATATTCACATAATAGTGAAATAAAAAGAAATACAAAAAAGGAAATAATGTCTGAAAAAGAATTGAATCCTCTATTGAGCTCGTTTCTATATATCATAGGAGGAGATGTAGCGGTTGAAGTAGGTATTGAACTCCTAAATTCTGAGAATAAAGATATCACAGATGAAGATATAACTGAAAACATCAAGCAAAGATTAGAAGATAACGGTAGTGATGTAGATTTTGAACCAGATGATAATGAAATCTTGAAATTGAATACAGTCCGCAAGACTTTATATAAATTATACAGCGAAAAATTAGCTCAATTTAGAAGAATTCGCGATAAATCTACTGGTTGGTTTATATATTATTGGTGGCACGAGTTTGAGAGGATAGAAGAAATTTTAAGGGAAAAGAAAAAATTGAACGAAAGAAAACTGCGAGAACGACTCCAGTATGAAGAAGAAAATTATTTTTTTATATGTAAAAATTGTGATGATCAAAACGTAAAATATGTTTTTGAACAAGCTTTTGAATTTAATTTTAGTTGTCCCGAATGTGGTGGTCCTTTAGAAGCACAAAATAATCAAGAAATTATACAATTCTTAAAGGAGAAAATTACTTTAAATCAAAAAATTAAAATAACTAAAGATCTTTAATTTAGCCTATTTTTTCTTTTTTACAAATGCTATATCTCCTAAAGATGTCCCTGAAGATTTTTTCATATATTTACTTACTTGAGCAGATGTGTCAATAGTCTCTGATTTTGTAATTAATTTAATTCCATATACTTTCTCTATTTTTTTAGCTAATTTGATGGAAGGTTTTGCTTTCCCCGTTTCGATCCTTTTAAGTAATGAGGGTTTTTCATTCAATTTTTGTGCGAATTGATCTTGATTTAATCCCATTGATTGTCTAACTTCTCTTATTTTTGTAGTATAATCTACAACAATTTCAAGTTCTGATTGAGGTTCAATTCGAGATTTTATAGGTTTTGATTTAGTTGTTTTATTATAAGGTTCTACTTTTCGTTGGGGTATAGCAGGCGTTTTTTTTACTATCTTTTTTCCGTGTTGTGCACAGTTTTGGCAAACCGTTATTTTTGCTCCCTCTATTATTACTTTAACACCTCTACCCCAGATTAAACCCCCACAAATCTGACACTCCTTTTCTATGTCGTTTGTTCTTTTGCTGCTCATATACTTACCTCTTGTCCAAAAATAATAAAGGATGTGAATATAATTATAAAATCGCTAAAACAACACTTATATTTTTCGGTTCTAAAGCAAAATTCATTATAAAATATAACCTATAAATTTTTTAGATATCTCCCTTTGTTGATATTTAGAGAAGCCCTTAAATTTAAATGAATAAAAGTTTATTATTAAAATAACTTTAATAAAATTACAACACATGCTAGGGGTTAATATTATTTGACTGTTACTAAAGAAAAAAAGAAAAGAGAGGAAACTAAGGATGGAGAATATCTAATCACCTATACTAGGCATCTGGAAAAAAGACTTCGTAATTTAGAGACTGAAAAACAGTTATTAGATGCAGAACGTATGAGATTAGAGCAAGAACTGAATGGTTTAAGGAACGAAATTGATAGACTGAGAGAACCTCCGTTAGTTTCTGCTACCATTATTGATTTACTTGATGATAATGGTAAAATTATTGTCAAAAGTTCTACGGGCCCCAGTTTCGTTGTAAATGCAAGTCGGAAAGTAAAAAATGAAAAATTAACTCCAGGAATGAGAGTTGCACTAAATCAAAGAACTTTTGCAATTATGGAAATATTGCCTTTAAAATTGGATCCATTTGTTAAGGGTATGGAAGTTATTGATTCTATCCCTGATTTATCTTATCAAGATATTGGAGGTTTGACAGATCAACTTCAAGAAGTCAGAGAAACTGTTGAATTACCATTAAAACGACCTGATTTATTTGAGAAAGTTGGAATTGAACCTCCAAAGGGTGTATTATTATATGGTCCCCCTGGTACGGGTAAAACTTTAGTTGCAAAGGCTATAGCTCACGAAACAGAAGCAACTTTTATTAGAATTATCGGATCCGAATTAGTTCAAAAATTCATTGGAGAAGGTGCTAGATTAGTTAGAGAAATCTTTAATATGGCTAAACAAAAAGCCCCCACGATTTTATTTATTGATGAATTAGATGCAATTGGGTCTCAACGACTAAAAATTGCAACATCAGGGGATCGTGAAGTTCAAAGG
This sequence comes from uncultured archaeon, assembly GCA_964493715.1. Lineage (GTDB taxonomy): Archaea > Asgardarchaeota > Lokiarchaeia > Sigyniarchaeales > SOKP01 > SOKP01. The sequence goes on along the minus strand of CAZBPC010000034.1, from coordinate 18,252 downwards.
ACGTTGATGCAATTATTAAGTGAACTAGATGGTTTTGAACAACGTGGAGATGTAAAAATTATTGGCGCAACGAATAGAGTAGATATTTTAGATCCCGCTTTATTGAGACCCGGCAGGTTTGATCGGATGATCGACTTTCCAATACCGGATGAGGCGGCACGTTTTTCAATTTTCAAAATTCATACTAGATCTCTCACTATAAGTGAAAATATTAATATAAAAAAGCTCGTAGATTTAACTGAAGGCGCTACTGGTGCTGACATTAAAGCGATATGTACAGAAGCTGGAATGTTTGCAATTCGAAAAGAAGCTGAAGCAATTTGTGAAATTGATTTCATTGATGCTGTTGATAAAGTGATGTCTAAAGTAAAGGGCAATAGAAACGAATCTAGGCTTTACTCATAATAACAAATATCTTCATAAGAACAAAACTTATTTTATCTTTAATCATTTAACTCATTAAAATATGAAAAATGTTCCTTCTTTTCTCATTTTAAGAAAAATAAGAGCTATTTCAGATTATCAATTTGGAACTGCAATAACAGATGTTCTTTTTGAAAATACGGAGAACCTTAATTTCATTTTTTCTAAGAACACAGGTAAAATGAAACATATTTATGAAAACGATAACATTCTATTAAATTTTCGTCCAACGATCGGATTATTTACAATTACCTTTCATTCAGCATCAAAGATAATATCTGAATTACCTTTACCTAAAATGAGAGCCGTGGTTCTAAATGAGGTTGCAGAATTCATTCGAAAAGGTCGAAATGTCTTTTGTAAACATTTACTGGAAATTGATGTTAGTCTACGACCCTTAGATGAGGTTATTATAGTGAACCAAGAAGATGAGATACTTGCCATAGGTAGGTTATCAATGCCCATTCTATATATTAAAGCTTTTAAGACAGGAATTGCAATTAATGTTCGAAAAGGTAATAAATCAAAATTATAAAGCTCAATTAATTATATCAAATTATAAGTATCAAATTATCTTGTGATTATAATGGTAAAATTACCAAAAGATTTACAAAATAAAGAAAAAAGTAAACCAAAAAGACCACAAGCAATTAAACAAAGAGAGAGCTCACAGGCAGGCTCCCGACAGATGCGTAGACGCATGCAACAACAAGGAATCGATATGGATCAAGTTGAAGCAACAAGAGTGATTATTGAAGGTCCTGATAAAACCCTCATTATAGATCAACCAGAAGTAATTTTAATGAAACAAATGGGACAAGAGATTTACCAAGTAATAGGAGATGCTCACGAAGCTTCGCAAGGAGAACAAATAATCACTGAATCAGATCAAGACGAAGAATTATTTTCCCAAAATGAATTGAAAGCAACAATCACTGAAAATGATGTGATGTTAGTAGCTAGCCAAGCAAATGTGGATACTGAAGAAGCTCGTGTAGTACTATATGATTGTGATGGAGACATTGCAAAAGCTATTTTATTTTTAAAAAATCGTCCATAATAAAATAACAAAAAAAAAAGTTAAGAATCATAAAAAATTTAAGACACCATAACTCATTAGGTTTAAAAAATATGTCTAGTGCAAAAAAAAAAAAACCCTCTCCTACTGATTCAAGTATTGAAGAAGATATTGTGTTTGAAAAAATTATCCAATTTACTGGTTGGATCTTTTTACTTGGGCTCTTAACGTTCTTAGGAGCATGGTTCATCTTAGATTTTGCTATGAACATAATAGATATTGTACTTAAAGCCCCAGTATTTGCAATTATAATATTTTTGGGGATAAATTCTGCAATTAGTTTTGGTTTATCCTCTGTGATTAAAAGCAATAGGGATCTAAAGAAGAAATATTACTATGATTGGTTAATTGGGGAATTACTAATCTGCTTGTTTGCAATTTTCTCTGTTGCGGCGTATCAATGGTAAAATTTATTATTTATAATCATCTCTCGCAGGATTAAAGATATCTATAACTTCCGAATCTTCGATTATAGCAGCCCCGTGTTTTTCATTTGCGTTAAAAATGTAACTGTCTCCTTCTTGTGCAATAAATTCTGATTTTTCTGTAAAGAAACGCAATTTTCCTTTAATGACATACCCAACTTGATGTTGTTCGTGGGAGTGTAGCGGAACATTGGAACCTTTTTCAAGATAAAAATGACAAAGCATTAAATTTTCATTGAAGGTTAAAGTTCTTCTGAATATTCCATCTAAAATTTTTATTGCTTGGATATCATTCTTGCTAATTTTATTCATAATTTCCTAAAAGAAATCATTTTTTTTTAAATATACTCGTATTTAGTATTCTATCAAATAAATAATCTTATAAATAAATCAAAAAACCATCGTTGACGACATTTTTTTAACTTGGAAGGCTATATTTAATAAAAGCATCAGAGTATCGATATTATATAATGTGGTGTGTTTACTAATAGTAAAAGAGTTAACTGATTTTAAAAAAAACTTTCATATAATTGATAAAATAACTTTATATTGGAGAAACAAATAAATTTTTATATTAAAAGGTGTAAGATATTTACGATAGAGATTAATTGGGTATAAGCTTGCATACATCATTTGAGCCGACAAATTAAAATAACAAATAATCCATTATCGACAAAAAAATCTGTATAAGAATATTTAATCATAAAAATTAGATGGAAAAATATGGTCTTAATTCATAAATCAGAAGAAATAGAAGAAAACAGAAAGAGTTTAGGGAAAAATGGTTTCTTAAATAATTTATTGCCAAGAGTCTTCAGAACTGAAGGAGACGTAGTGATTTTTGAACCTTCCAAGATAGAGGATAGTATAATAAAGGAAACGGGGATTAATCCTGATTCTGCAAATAAAATAACTCAACTAGTTGTTCGAAGGATAATTTCTTCTGGGATTAAATTTCTCTCCGGACCACATATCAGAGAAATAGTATGTTCTATTTTATCTGAAGAACATTATGAAGAGGCAAGAAAATTATATACTCGAATTGGAATGCCTTTAATGGATTATGAAGCCATTTTAGAAGACGGAATTAATGAAAATGCGAATCAGGATATGAATCCTGAAAGTATTCACCATTGGGCTGCAAATCGGATTTCAGATGAATACACTCTTTTAAGAATTTTAGATTCAGATGAAGCTCATGCTCATTTATACGGTGATATTCATATTCACATGCTTAGGTATTTTGATTTAAGACCTTTTTGTCAGGAATGGGATCCAAGAATGATTTTGGAGCATGGTTTACCTCCCGTAGACAGTTGGGCACATTGTAGTAAGTCTGGACCCGCAGGAAGTATAAGAGTGGCAGTAACTCATCTAGCAAAGTGGTTAGGGATTATCCAAGGTGAATTTTCAGGAGGGCAAGGATATGATTATATAACTACATTTCTAGCACCTTATGCAAAAGGATTGTCAAAAAGAAAAATTGAACAATCAATGCAGTGCTTAATTTTTGAAACAAACCAAATTTTCGCGGCACGTGGAGGGCAAGTCCCATTTACATCAATATCTTGTACACCTACTATTCCTGATGGATTAATTAATATTCCGGCTATTGGTCCTCATGGAAAAATAAATGGCACCTATGGCGATTATAAGGGTGAATGCTTGGAGCTGTTTGATGCTTTAACTGATATTTATATTCAAGGGGATCATAATGGAAAATTATTTGCATTTCCAAAACATGAAATTAAAATAAAAAAAGAATGGCTTAGAGAGTTTGAACCTTCTTACTTGAAAGTTATGGAAGAAGTTGCAACAATGGGCACACCATATTTTCTTAATATGTGTCCAGATTGGATGCCTGATGAGATTCATAGTCAATGTTGCCGGAAATTTTTAAGTGGAAACCAAATCATTAAACAATGCATTTTAGATCCAGAAAAAAGGAAAAATGTTAATATTTGGGAAAAGTACGTTACTATAGGCTCTTTACAAAGTGTAAGCTTAAACCTGCCTCGATATGCATATCTTTCTAATAACGAGGAAGACTATTATCATATTTTAGATGAAAAAATGGAATTAGTTGCAAATATTTTAAGAAAAAAATGGAATTTAATAGAAAAAAGATTAAACTCAGGACATTTGCCTCTATGTAGTGGCAAGATTAAGGGTGAACCGATATTTAAATTGAAAGATCAAAACCTTTCTATTGGTTTTACAGGATTGAATGAAGCAGTTCAAAGTTTAACAAATTTTGAATTGCATGAAAATGATGAAGCTTATTCTTTAGGAAAAAAAATTCTTGAATATATGGTTGCTAAATGTAACACTATGACAGAAAGAGATGGAAAATCATATTCCCTTTGGGAACAACCAAGTGAATCGGCGAGTAACCGATTAGCTAAGTTGGACCTTAAACATTTTCCAAATAAAGCGCATGTTCAATCCAAAGGTAAATCTGCATATTATACGAATTCAAGTCACTTACGATATGATGCGGACATAAATCTTTCAGAGAGGATTAAAAAACAAGGTGATTATCATCTAATCGTAAATGGAGGCGTGATAACACACATTTGGTTAGGCGAGCAAAAACCTGATATCCAAGGACTCTGGGAATTAACTAAAAATATCTGTCTTAACACAAATACTGCTTATTTTGCATATACGCCAGATTTTATCTTCTGTCCTTCTTGCAAAAAGATGTTTCGAGGCAGTCAATTTAAATGTCCTAAATGTCAATCTATTGATGTTAAAGTATATTCTCGTGTCACAGGATATTATAGTGAAGTAAATAGATATAATCAAGGTAAAAGAGCGGAATGGGAAACTCGGAAAAGAGAATCTCTCTTTACATAATTTGAGTAGTTTTAAATAATTCCCAAGAAAAAATAAAGATAATAATATATATAAAAGTTTGATGAGTACTTTTGATTTTATTGTTAAGCTAGATGAAGGCTCATAAAAAAGAAATTTTTAAGATTTTTATTTTATCCAAAATTATTTCTTTTATGAAGAATAAGGTTTCTTTTAGTGAAATTCAATCAAAAATAAACGATTGGATTCATAATCATGGGGATTATTGGCCTCCACTTTCAATGCTCAGTGCTGTAATGGAAGAATTAGGTGAACTTGCTAGAGAAATAAATTACCAAGAAAAATTTAAGCCGAAAAAATTACAGCAACCGGAATCTAAATTGGAAGAAGAATTGGGAGATCTTCAATTTTCAATAGTATGCATAGCAAATTATTATAAAATCGATCTAGTTGATGTTTTAATGAAGACTATGAAAAAGTATTTTAAAAGAGATTCTATTAGATTTATAGAATAATTTCGATTCTAATGATTTATAGTTATAAAATTTTAATTGCTTGTATATTTTTATATTCTATAAAACGAATTTGAAGCAAAAATGTTAAAAGACGGTCTTTCTAAACAGGAAATAACTGAAATACTCGAAAAGAAATTGAAAAAAGATTTTTCTTATGATTCGGGATCAATATTAGGATCAATGTGTACGGATCCCCACGATTTTGGAAAGGAAATTTTTATGAAATATATAGCTAAAAATCTTGGTGATCCAGGCTTATTTTTAGGAACTACTAAATTAGAAGAAGAGCTTACTAGAGAAATCGGGAATATATTCAACGGAAAAAATATAAGCGGAACGTTTACTAGTGGAGGATCAGAAGCTAATATTATTGCTATGAGAATTGCTAAGAAACTACATCCTGAGATATCTAAACCTGAAATAGTCTTACCGATTTCTTCACATATCTCTTTTGATAAAGCAGCAGATCTTTTAGGTATAAAATTGAGGAAGGCTAAGTTAAAAGAAAACTTTGAATTAGATCTCGATCACTATGCGGGTTTAATTACTAAAAATACGTGTGGAGTAGTAGGAATTGCTGGAACAACATCATTAGGACTAATAGACCCAATAGAAGAAATAGGAAACTTAATTGAAGACAAAGATATCTATTTTCACGTTGATGCTGCTTTTGGAGGTTTTATTTTACCCTTCTTAAAAAATATTGGCTATAAAGTTCCTTTATGGGACTTTTCAGTGAAAAAAGTTGACTCTATAACAGCTGATCCACATAAAATGGGTCTCGGTATTATTCCATCTGGTGGATTTTTCTTAAGGGATGAATCAATTCTACAAAAGACGGGGTTTGAAATTCCTTATTTAGCAGGAGGAAATTTCAAACACTTTCATTTAGTCGGAACAAGACCAGGAGCTTCAGTAATTGCTTTTTGGGCTATAATGAAATACTTGGGTATGGATGGATTTACTAAAATGATCCAAAGCTGCATGCAGAATACTGATTATTTAGCTAATAAAATTTCAGAAATTAAAGGGATTAAACTTGCTACAAGACCTGTTCTTAATTTAGTTGGTATTACAACCGAAAATAATGACTCGATATGTGAAATTGATAATAAATTACGTAAAAGGAATTGGATGTTAGGTAAATTTCTAGATTTTAATTTGATAAGGGTAGTAATGATGCCTCATGTTAAACATGAACATTTAATTAAGTTTATTGAGGATCTTGAAGAAATTTTAACCATCTCAAAGTAAATGTTAATAAGAAGGAGTAAATATTATGTACAAATATGAAAAGATTTATAAAAAAAATTTATAATCCTTTAGAAACACATATATTTACTAAAAAGTACTTTAAGACTGAAATAAAGAATGGCGAAAGATAAGAAAAAGTCATTGGGAATTAAAACAACAAGATATTTTACAAAAACTTGCTTAAATTGCAATTATGAATATCCCAATTGGTTTACAAATTGTCCAAAATGTAATCTTGCTTGGGATGAGTCAAAAAAAGAAGAAGGAGAAAGTACTTTAATTTCTTTAAAAAAAACCATTAAAATCATTGTTAAAATTACTGAAGAAGATTTTGATGAAGCAATTGAGCGTGTCCAATTGAATTTTTCTGCAGATCATGGAAATTCATGGTATCAAATGGAAATGTTAAGTAAAACTGATTATTTCATTGCAGAACTTGCTGATGTCCCTACTGGATCTACAATCATCTACTTTGTTGAAGTGCGCTTAAAAAATGGGGAGATCATAGTAGAAAATAATAATGGAAATTATTACTATTACATTGTGGGATCATCTGAGGGTGACATTCCTGAATCATCACCAAAGGCAAAAAAAATTGAAAATCAAGAAAATTCTAAAAACCTAAAAATGGAGCCCCCAAAAAAGACAAAGAAACAAGAAGTAATCACTCGACCTATTAAAAAAGAATATTTCAAACCTAAGACTGAATCCTCAAAAATATCCGATCAAGTATCTAAAGTTCAGAGCCCTCAAAATTTAATTGATTATCGAGTAGAGGACAATTTAACGATATTTGGTAATCTTCAAACTGAAATAGATCCTGATCTAAAAATATGTCCTCACTGTAATTCTAAAATAAAGAAGATGTGGAATACTTGTCCTATTTGTGGAAAATGACCATTAAGTGATAAATTTTTATGATAATTTATTCCCACATTTATTACAAAAAGCGTAATCTGAAGACAATATTGCTCCACATTGAGAACAAGTTAAGAAATCTTTAGTTTTGGGTTCTTCATCAACAATCGGTTCGGAGTTGGAAGTTATTACTGTGAAAGAATTAAATTCTGTATCAATATCTGCCACATTTGGAATAATTCTCAATGTAGATGATTCTTCCTGTTTTGGTTTTTCACTTGCTGGAAATGATACGAATGGGGTCGACTCTTCTTTTTTTAATAATTCCGTTTTCTGTGTTAATGCTTGAAATAACGAAGGTGTATTCATTGTTGCATCAGATTTAGGAGAAATTAATTCTTGTTCAGGTCCCCCTCTTTTCTTTTCTTTTATTGGTTTTTCTTTTTTACTCTGCTTCATTTCCTCTATTAATCGTTCTTGTTTTTCCTTCTCCGCTTTAATTTTAAGTTCTTTTTCCTTTTTCTTCTTTTCCTTATCAAGTTTTTTCTTTTCTTTTTTGGATATAATATTTTCAGGCATATAATCATCTAATGATTTTGAAAGTGGTGCTGGTTCAAATGTCATTGAAGCGGGTTTAGGTTTTATGGGTTCTTCTTTTTTTGAAACTATAAATGGGATTGTCTGTTTATTAGAAGTGTCAGGAGAAATTTCTATTTTTTGAGTTTTGAATTCTTTTGGAGTGGGTGCGGGAACAGGTATATTAGAAGAAAAAGGAACAGTTTTTGGTTTATATGAATCTTCTTCAGGTGTTTGGGAGATTTTTGATGAATTTATCATTTTTTGGTGTTCGTTGACTTTTTGCGATAATATTTCTTCCGGAGTTTTAAACTCAAATGCAACAGGATCTGGAACGGAAATTTCAGGTATGAATGTCGGTTCAATTTTTGGTATTGGCTTTTCTTTTGCTTCAATTATTTGTTCTGGAACGGGAGGTGCAGCATACCTGATTTCTGGGACTGTATTAGGCTTTATCAGTTCTGGTATAGGTGGTGCGGCATATATGATTTCCGGATCTGTATTAGGCTTTAATGGTTCTGGTACGGGAGGTGCCGCATAATCTGCCATAGTTTCTGGTTGAATTGATGGAGTTTTTTGATCCTGATCAATACTTATAGGGATTTGACCAGGATTATATACAATATTGTTCAATAATTGTATTGGAATTGTTTGCCCAATCATCAAGCAAGCTAAGATATAGAAACAATCTCCGACACCATCTCCTGTTTTAGCAGAAGTCTCCATATAATAGAGGTTAAAATCTCGTGTAAAATTATTTATTTCAGCGAGCGAAACCTCACGATAATCAAGTAAATCACTCTTATTTCCCACAAGCAATAGAGGAATTTCACCTTTTAGATTAGCTCTCACTTCTTCAATCCATTGAGGTAAATGTTCAAAACTTGCTGCATTGGTAAGATCGAATACTAACACTGCTCCAAGTGAACCTCTATAATACATTGGTCTGATTGAGCTGAAACGTTCTTGACCTCCAGTGTCCCAAAGTTGAAGTTTTGCTCTGATAGGTCCGTCTATACCATTAATTGTAATCGTTTTTACGTGAAAGTCAACTCCAATTGTCATTTTATAATCTTCTGTAAAAAAATCCTTGGAAAAGCGTAAAGTTAGAGCAGTTTTACCTACTCCGCCATCTCCTACAACGATTGATTTAAACAAATAGTCATATTCTTCTGACATGGCGATTCGACCATTTTCTTATGAGAATTATTATAATTAATTGATATATAATTACTAGATTGAAGTAATTATTATTATTAATATAAGTTTAATTTATTATATTTTTATTTATTTTACTAATTTACGTTTATACCGAATATAAGAACATTTTTCCTTCGAATCTATTTCTATCAAAAAAAAATATGAGGGGGGGTTTTTTTTTAATTTTAATGCTGGAATAAAAATTAATGATGTTTTTTTGATTTATTTTTCCATAGTTTTAGATAATTCAGATGCTTCTTTGTTAAGATCATTATTTTCAACCCACTCTTTTAGATCCTCTAATTGATCTCCAACATATTCATATGAATATTCTTTATTTGGATAAACATCTTTTAACACTTCATTTTTATATAGATTTAATGCTTCAGTTATAGATTCTCTCACATTTCCAAAATATTTCAGAAATTTTGGTTTGAAATCTGTAAAGATGCCTAGCATATCATGTAAAACGAGAATTTGTCCATCACAATAAGGTCCTGCACCTATCCCGATTGTTGGAATATCAATTTCTTTAGTTATAAGTTCTGCGATTTGCCAAGGGATACTTTCTAATACTATTGAAAAAACGCCAGCCTCTTGAAGATTTTTAGCATCTAATATTAAGCGTTTTGCAGTTTCAAATGTTTTTCCTTGCACCATAAAACCTCCAAATCTATAAATTTTTTGGGGAGTAAGACCAATATGACCCATTACTTCAATATCAGCATCTAAAATTGCTTTAATAGTTTTACATATGTCAGTTCCTCCTTCAACTTTTACAGCTTCTGCACCTCCTTCTTGGATGAACCGACCGGCATTTCTTATAGCCTCTTTTTTATTAATTTTATAAGATAAAAACGGCATATCTCCAACGATTAAAGCATTTGAAACAGCTCTACTCACGGCCTTAGTATGATGGATCATTTCATCCATTGAGACCGATAGCGTATTGGGATATCCCAACATAACCATAGCTAATGAATCTCCTACAAGAATTAAATCTAAACCACAAGCATCAACAATTTTAGCTAGAGCGTAATCATAAGCAGTGATGGTTAGTATTTTTTCTCCATTGTGATGTTTTTCTATTATACTCTTTATAGTAACTTTTCTTAAGGACATGAGTTCACTACAATTTAATTTTGAAAAGTGATATGAACATTAGTTTATATTTTTAACTAAAAAATTAGTAATTCAAATTTTTGTTTTGAATGATAAAGGAATTTTTTCAAGTAAAGGTTGTTTCCAAAATCTTTTGAAATTTTTCTAGTTCAATTTTTATCTCATTTATCATATTTGCTGGCATACTTACTTCTACATAAAAAATATTTCCTCCCTCTGTTGATGATACTGAGAACATTTTCACATATTCCGTTTTTTCTTCTGTAATTGATACTCTATCATCAATATTGACATTATCGTCTTTAAGTCTCTGAAAAAATTCTAGATCATCATTGATTTTAGTACTAATTATCTCTTCAAATGCTCTTGTATCCATAGTTTCTTTATAATGATCTGCAATTACTATTCCTGAATCTGTATATAATATTGCGTGATTGCATCCAAATTTGTCAACAATAAATTTTAATTTCTTACTAATTTGTTCCAAACTAAGCAATTTGTTTAGAGAATAGGAAATTGCTTTTGATATTGAAGAAATATCATAGTATGAAGTATGAAAGAATTTAAATTTCATATCTTGATTTTGAGATGTGATTAAATTTTCTAACATAATGGAACGATCTTGAAAATCAGCATCATTTTTAAATCTCGGATCGTGCTTATTAAAACATACTACTACGTCATTCATATAGTCCAGTCCTCGATAGATATCTAAAACATCATGCAAATATTGCATGGCTTCATCAAACTTAAACTCATCTTGTATATCAATGAGAAAGTATAGAGAATCAGTCTCTGAAAAATAAATAGGATTACTAACATAAATTTTTCTGAATTTGGCTTGCCCCCCCATATCCCAGATGTTAATTCTATATGTTTCGAGGAATTTAAAAGAACTATAATCTATTTTTATTGTGGGTTTTAAATTTTTAACTCTTTCATAAAAATTATATTTTTGACGCAAAGCGATTAGTGCGCTACTTTTTCCGGCATTGTCTAAACCTGCGATAACTAATTTATAGTCTTTAAATTTTTGTTTTCTTTCTGACATCTTCAAGCACAAGATTTAATTTGTAGTAATCAATCTTTAAAATTTTAAATTATAAATCTAATTTTAGATATTTATTCTTATTTATTTTCAGTGGTTTTCAATATCTAATTTGTTTTATTCAAATTTTTAGAGAATTCAAAAAAATTTTTTAAGAAACAAATCCTTAAATATTTCTGAAGGAAAGTTAGGATTTGAATAAAATGGATCCAAAAGAAATTGATTTTTACTCACTTGGTTTCAACTTCATAGAAACCAAAACGATGTATGTTGCAGACTATAAAGATGGTAAATGGAGTGAAGGACATTTAGTCCCATTTGCTAACATCGAGATCTCCCCAGCAGCATGTGTTTTAAACTACGGTCAAGGTATTTTTGAAGGAATGAAAGCTCTCAGGACAAAAGATGGAGATATCACGCTTTTTCGTCCAGAAGAAAATGCAAAGCGATTAAATAAAAGTGCGAATAGAATGTTAATGCCCAATTATGAAATTGAGTTATTTATTAAAGCCATCAAACAAGTTGTAAAAGCGAATGAGGATTTCATACCACCTTATGATAGCGGAGGAGCCCTTTATATTCGACCCTTGATGATTGGGAATGGTCCTATATTGGGTGTTAAACCTGCATTAGAATATAAACTTATCATCTTCACTGTTCCTGTTGGACCCTACTTCCCCGAAGGTTTCAGAGGCATAGATTTAGAAATATCCACAATTTACACTAGAGCTGCTCCAGGTGGAACAGGTGCTGCAAAAACTTGTTCTAACTATGCAGGATCAATGTTACCCGTTAAAGAAACTAAATCTAGGGGTTTTTCACAGGTTATATTTTTGGATGCCATAAACAGAGAATATATTGAAGAAGTTGGAACGGCGAACTTTTTTACAGTGATTGATGGTGCATTAGTCACACCTAAAACCTCAGGGACTATTTTACCTGGAATCACTAGAAAATCGATATTAGAATTAGGTGATAAGAAATTAGGAATGCCAATAGAAGAGAGAGACATCTCATATAAAGAAATTTTTGAAGAGTCTTGTACCGAAACTTTTTGTGCTGGAACCGCAGCTGTCATTACTCCAATTAAATCTGTTGTATTAGAAGATAAAAAGAGAATATTCAGCGATGGGGAGCCAGGAGAAACAACTCGTAAACTCTATGAATTATTAACAGGGATGCAACGTTTGGATATTGAGGATGAATTTGGTTGGATTGTAAAAGTATAGATTTTCAACCAAGCAGTAATCATAAAGAATGCAATGTTAGATCCTTTTAAACAACTCTAAATTAATCACCATTAAGCTTATTTCTGCATATAAGAGAGCCTACTTATCAAAATATCAAAAGCTTCTTTAACATTATACCCTGTTTTTGATGATATTTTTAGGTAATCGATATTTATGATACTTCTTTCTATAATATTTTTAAAATATTCGTCAAAAGTCATAATCGTACTATTATCTACAAGGTCATATTTTGTTCCTAAGATTAATATTGGCATGTTTTTAAATTCTTTTAGTCTTTCTAACCATTCTTCAACATTCTCAAGGCTTGAGATGCGTGTCAAATCAAATAAGATAAAAACGGCTATAGAACCATCCACAAAATCCTCAAGTAATCTCCTAAATTGTCTCTGACCTGCAAAATCCCACATCACGAAATTAATATCGCTTCCATTAACTTTTATGTTTTTGGAAAAGAAATCGATACCTCTTGTTAGTTCGCTGTTAATATCGAAATTATCATATACTAGGCGATTAAGGAAAGAGGTTTTCCCAACTCCTCCTCCTCCAGTCACAATTACTTTTACATTCGTTCTTATTTGAGGTGATTCATTCATATCTAATTTTATCTAATTTATGATTTAAAATCTCATAATTAAGTATGATTTTTGTAATATACGAACAAAATAAAAATTTATCATTCTTAATACTAATAGAAATTTAAATGTTCTTTAGTTATAGAATAATAATAATCATTAGTTAATTCAGGATAATTAAAATTCTGCTTCACATAGACTATGGGTGAGCAAAAAAAATAAGAAAATTTGTAAGATTAACCATTTTAAGCTTTTTTAATCTTGCTAAAAGACTTCTTGTAATCTTTTGGGTTTCCACCAGAGCTTAAAAAATTTATGTAAACTTTAAGGCTTTTCAAAAACAAATCTCCTGCCATATCAAGAACAAATCGTTGATCTTCTAACTCAAATTCAGTCCAGAGTGTCACAACTACACTATCTCCTTTGGAAGAGAAGATATATCCTATTTTTTGCATTGGACTTCCTTCTTGTGTTGACGTCATTCTTTCTCCAGGGACATTTTCAATTTCAGTGTTGATAACATCTCCTACATTAGTTTTTAAGAAATATTTATTGGCTCCAATTTGTTTACATTCAGTCACCACAATATTCCACACTGGAAGATTTAAATAATCATTCAGAACTTCATATACCTTTTGTAAAGATACATTAATTTCAATACTTTTTTCTAACTTGGGCATAATTATCAATTAAATAGATATTACTTTTAAAAATATTCATATTGGCATTCTTTTATAAAAAAGGAGAATTTGAGTTTTAGATTTCTTCTCTCAATTTGAAGATCTTTCGCTTTAATTTTTTGATTCGAGGATCAGTAACATTATAAATCAAGGTTTCTTCCATAATTTTAATGGCATTTTGGTAATTGTGAATAGCCTTAATACAATCCTTATTTTTTTCCGACTTCTCTCCCGTTTCTATATAAAATTCAAGTTCTATTGATTTTACCTTCTTCTCGGAATTATATAGAAGGTGGGAAGCTCTTTTTTCTTCCTCTTTAAATTTGAATTCTCTTGATAGAATGACTGCTTTTTTATATTCTTTTTCAGCACTTTGATAAGCTAATGAATTTTCAGCCGATTTACCTTTCTTTAGTATTTCTTTAATAATCTCCCTTCCTTTAAATTCGTCCACATTTTGAATTTTATTTTGTAAATCAACTAAATCTTCGTCATTAATAACCATTGAAGATATTGGTTGCATTTTAATCTCTCGTTTCTGGGTGGTATCTCGTTTATTTTCTAAATCGCTTAATATAGTTTCTAATGGCATTGTTACAATGATTTTCTTTTCATATAAATGATATATTTCATATAAAACTATGTTTAGTTGAATATGGACGATTTTCTTAACTTTATTTAAAAGAGTGTTAATATAAAAGAAAGGTTTATCACTTAGTGCCTCCATCGCTAATTCGTATATTGCTTTTTGTATCCAGTTTTCATTAATTTGTTCTAATAATTCAGGAGGGATCGCATAGGTTAATGTCATCGGGAATACTAAATCGATGTTAAATGAATCAATAACAAAATCAGTCATTCCTTCATCATTAAAAAGACCCGTTTCTCGTAGTGTTATAAAATTATCCTTAAATTTATTTTCAAAGATATCTAAAAACTGATCTACACTTGTTCTCATATGTAGAGAGGCTTTATGTTCGAGAATTAAACAAATTCTTACGAATTTTCCATTTTTTAGTAAAATATTGAAATCCTTATATTGAAATTCATTGAAATTGTGTTCTATTATAGATCCATTAATATTACCGGATACTTCACTTGATTCTGAGAAGGTTATATTTGCTTGAATAAATCCACTTAGTAAAGTAGCATCAATTTCTCCACTAGTTACGGGATAATTCAATAATAATAATCCAGATTCAATATCCATAATTATAATATGTCTAATATTGAGTACATCTAGAAATTTTTGCCAGATAGATTCTCTTTCTATTTCTTGACGTTTATCATCAGAAATGATTCTTAATATTTTTAAATTGGAAGTCATTTCAAATCCCATTTCCTTAAATTTATCAATAACACATACTCGACAGGAAATATCCTTATTTGTGCACGTTTTTTTGTCGTTTCGGCAATTAAACCCTAATCCATTTATTATGAAGTAAACCATTGAGTATCATCAAATATTCGAATACAATATTTTTATTCTTAAATTCTAAAATAAAATTTCATATTTTTTAAATTATCATTTTTTAAAACCATAAAATAAGATATTTAGTCATTAAAACTATGAAAAAGATTTTTTTTATTAATATATCTATTTTTTCAAATCCCCTTTTTCATCAAAAAATAATTCTTGGTATTCTCTATATCTTTTTTTAATCGGAGATTTTTTAAATTCTAGCATGTGTTCCCATTCTTCTCGGGATATAGTGATTATGATGTTTTTCATTTTACTTCAGTTAGTATTTTAAATTTTAAGTATTATAGAATTAAATTATATGAATGTATATTATTTTTTAAGAGTCCAATTTTTAGTTTACCCGTTTTTAAATGCATTTGTGAAATGAAAAGAGAGGACTTTTTAATCACCATTTTTTTCAAGGATTTTTTATAGAAGATTTATAATAAGATCGTGATAAAATCATTTTTTTAATTAAATTATCTAAAAATTAAAGGAGTTAAAAAAAATGGATGCTAAAAAGATTAAATATAAATGGTATCTAATTGGGAGCGTAATTATTATTGGAATAATTTTTATGTTATTATATGTGATCTTCTGGTCAACAATAAGTTATTCATTAACACAATTACCTAATACAATTCTGTCGGTCATTGCTAGTTTAATTAGAATCGTTGTATTGGGAATAATGAGCTCATTATTATTCATCAAATGGTTTAAACAAGAAGCAATCTACACTTCAGACGCTTATTTTTTATTTGCGTTGTTTTTTATGATTTTAACATATGGTAAAATATTTGATTTGCATTATAACTTACTTTTAGTAAGCGAACTTTACAATAATGCTTTTTTATTAGTATTTCTTAAAATTAGATTTTTCTTGATCCTCTTTAACCTTTTCCCAGTACTTTATATTGGACTTCAAGCTATTATGACTCTTACAAGCGCTTACATAAAGGAAATGAGCAAACCTCGTTTTAATAAGATAAGATCATGGATTCTTTTCATTTTTGCAGTTGTTTTCTCCATAATTATATTATTGGCTAATAGTATTTCATATCTTATTACAATTCTTCCTTTCTTCACCATTTTAATTTATATCGCTCTCGCAATCATGTTCTTATTCATGTATAAGAATAAACATCTTTCTCAAGCGAATGGATTAATAATTGGGATAGCCTTTTTTGCTTTTGTTATTAGTAATATCTTCAGATCTATCATGTCAGTTTATGCACTGGATACTCCTTCAATCTTATTCATAATTGAAGGTGTTGACATATTAGTTAATTTTTTGATGTTTATTGGATTCGTTAGAAAACCCAAATATGCTATTTAAATTTGAAAGGAGATTAATATAATGCATATAAAGAATTGGAGACAAAAGTCTTTCCTTTTTATTATTTTTGGAATTATACAATATATCATCTTTACATTAATTGCGATGGTTTTTTACGCTGGAGGGACCTTAGTTGATCCTTTAAGTACAGGATATGATTTCTGGGGAAATTTATTTAGTGATTTAGGACGTATTATTGCTCTTTCAGGACAACCTAATACTATGGCTTTTATGATTTTTACAATATCAGCTATGATCTTTTCTATATCTTTCATACCATTCACATTCGCTTTACCAGACTTTTTTAGAGGGGAGAAGAAACAATTCAACATTATTATAATTGCTACTGGAGTGGGTTTGATATCAATATGTTCCCTTATAGGAACAATTCTCACACCTTGGGATGTTTTTGGCGAATTCCATTTGCTATTCTCAAATATTTTTAACATTATGGGAAGTCTGGTATTACTATTATACGCCATAGCAATTTTATATAATAATAATTATCCTAACATCTACGCAGTTGTATATATTATTCTTTTAATATTCGGGATTTTATATTCAATTATTTTAATGACAATCCCCAAATCGATATCTGCAGAAACGCTTATTTTTCAAGCTACAATGCAAAAAATATCACAATATTCTTTCTTGTGTTGTTTTATGATTCAAGGTTTTGGGGCTTGGAAAATCGGAAATATCACATTAAAGAGTCAAGTATCAATAGATTAATAATTGAAATTATATATTAATGAACTTTAATTATAATGAAATCTATAATGACAGCTACTACAAATTTAAAAGAAACTGATGGGAATTTCCGACATCCCGATTTTCTTCAGTCATTAAATTTAGACCTTAGAGAGAATAAGATATTGAAATTATTTGTCAAAATGGAACATAATCAAGAAACAAGCAAGCTGCAGTATATTTTTGCAAATTAAATAATTCTTTTAATTAATTATTATATTCTTATTTACTTTTTTCTTATTTTCTAGTTCTGTAGTTTTCCGTTCAAAGAAAGAAAAAGCTTTCTTTCACCTTATAAAGAACCCACTTTAAATTTGGTAGGATTTAAAATACCATCAAATATCCAATTGCTCCGCCGTTTCATAATCGTTTCACATTCCTATTTATTGTTTAATTAAATAAGAAAGTTAAATAAGAAAAAGAAAAAAGGAAATAGATTTCTTGCACTTCTGCTTGGACATTTTTTTGTTCTTCAGAAACACAATCCCTTTTATGGGACGCCGCCTCCTGGAAACATATATGCATGTGCTCCAGAAAGCATTGAGATTCCAAATGCAAGAATTCCTAAAATTGTTAATATTGCGACTATTTTTTTCATACATTCCACCTATTTAAATAAAACATATTTATAGCTAAATTTATTTAAGTACTTCTCCACTATCATCGCAATATATAATTAAATAGGATGTATTTAAACCAAAACAAAAAAATTATCTAAGTCGCTATTTAATTTTTATTAAAACTGTGTTAAAAATTAGAAAATACTACAAGAACGCACTCCCCTAAAGTCTAAATTCCCTTTGTTTTTGTAATCTTATCGCTTTTAAAATTTCAATCTCAACACTCTGAGCCTGAATCTCGAGCTCCTCTTTCGTTTGCCACACGC
>CAZBPC010000033.1:0-31927 GCA_964493715.1 uncultured archaeon | reverse complement strand
ATTTCCTTGATATCTAGAAGGACTAAATCAACGTACGGTAAAATTTTTTCATAAATACTTTTAGAAGCGTAGCCACAAGTGTCTAAAGCTGTAGAAATACCATTATCCTTGCACATCTTTAAAAATTCTAAAAGGAAATCAGATTGGATCGTTGGCTCTCCTCCAGATACGGTGATACCCCCTTTAGATTGCTCATAATAGACTTTATCTTTTTGAACCTCGTAATAGAGATCATCTAAGGTCCAAATTTTTCCAAACATGTGAAGTGCTGTTGAAGGACATTCATCGGAGCATTTTCCACAACTCGTGCATAATTCCCGATCAATGTGGAGACCATCTTCTTCAAAATTTAATGCTCCTAATTCACACGTCTTTATACACGTGTTACAACCAATACATTTATGTTCAAACCATTCTAATTGCTGTTTCTTTAAAATTGATTCCGGATTGTGACACCATATACATTTCAAGGGGCATTGCTTGAAAAAGACGGTAGTACGGATACCAGGACCATCTTCGGTACTCATTTTTTGAATCTCAAAAATATTAGCAAATTTGTTTTGATCCATACTTTTAGTAAATGTAAGGGAATTAATTAATTATAATAAAGTCCCAGTTTCAAATATATTGCATTCTCAAATAAAATCATTTATTCTCTAGAAATTAAAAATATGAAAAAAAAAAGTTAAATTAAGGAAATTCTTCAATCATTTCCTTTACTTTGTTCAAATCAAATTGATCCATTTTTTCTATTTCAGTTATAATAGAGTCCAGATATGATTTCGTCTTGTCCAACTTCTCCATTCGATTTTGTAATCTCTTGTACATTTGTTTAAATTTCGATCGATATCCCCTAAAAATGTCTACAGCATCTTCAATGTTTTCAATATTCTCTAAATTTCTCAATAAACGACTTTTAAAATGTTGACTTCCGAATGGATTACCATATTGTTCCATAGGTGCAATATCAGTCATCCTTAAAAATTGATACGTCCATTTCTCTTTAAGGTTCTCCAAGTTTTCTTTGCCTTTATCTGTAATCTTATAAATCTTCTGAGAACGTCCTTTAACAACGTCTTGAATTGTGGATAACGATTCATTCTCTTCTAATTCATTTAAACTTCTCATCATGCTTCCACGGGGTAAATTATATTGCTCCTGTAATTGATATCCTGAAATGCCTTCAGGAATTTCTGATAATAGAGTTAAGATCATTAAATGCTTGATTTCCTTGAATTCTTCTCTTGACATGGGCAAAGGTGGACCAAATGGACGGCGGTGATGAGAATGGTTGTGTCTGTGTTTATTTCTTGGTTTTCTGGGATATATAGGTCCTCGGTATGAATCGAAAAAACGAGGATCGAAGCCATTCTTCTCTCTGCTGTGGAATTCTTTAAAATCTGGACCATTTTCATGTGTTTCTGGATCATTTTTTCTAAATTCTTCCATAATTTTTCACCATATGATTATTGATCATATGATCATATATCAATCATCCTATTTAAATGTGATCATTGATCATATTGTTTGATATAATTAATATTCTATCTGAAATTAAATCTAGACAAATGTATTTGGTATATTTAATACGTGATTAAAATGACTAGTTTAGATTTAGGCATTGTCGGAAAAGAAACGGAAGAAAGAACTTTTAAATACACTTGGAAAGATGTAATCTTATATAATATAGGGATTGGTGCTCAACCTGAAGAACTATCATTTGTTTACGAGGGAGCTAAAGGTGGTTTAAAAGTTTTTCCTAGTTACGCTTGCATTGTTGCTGGAATAGGATTCCCAAGACTCAGTAAGAAAGGAATTGATGGTTCTCGTTTTATTCATGGAGAACAAATGATCAAAATTCATCAACCCTTTCCAAAAGAAGGTGAAATAAAGGTAATAGGCGTATGTGAAAATATTTATGATAAAGGGAAAGCAGCAGTTATTCATTCGAAAATGATAGGTAGGGCTAATGATGGTACTCAAGTATTTGATGTAAGATACGTCCATTTCTACATTGGTGAAGGGGGTTTTGATGGAGAAAGTGGTCCTAAAACAGAACCATTAAACCCTCCCGAAGGAGTTGAACCTGATTTTAGCATTTCGTATAAAATTAATAACAATCAAGCAGCAGTATATAGATTAGTCCAAGATTTAAACCCACTGCATATAGATCCTGAATTTGCTAAGAGAAGTGGAAAATTTACAAAACCTATCCTTCATGGACTTTGTACCTATGGTTATGCTACACGAGCCATTATGTATGGTCTTTGTAATGGAGATGTCACGCGTTTCAAGGAATTTAAGGCAAGATTTACAAATGAAGTATATCCGGGGGAAACTTTAACAACAGAAGGTTGGAAAGACAATGGACGCTACATAATTCAAGTTAGAACAGACAGAGGAGTAAATGTACTTGGTAATGCCTATGCAATAGTAGATTGAGTATTTAAAATCGAGCTCCTTTATTTTTTTCCTAAATAAAAAGAAGAATAATTTAAATAAATTATTCTGATAGTGAGAGTAGTTAATATTTTTTTTTCTTTGGTTTGAAAATGATTGCTGGTTTGGTCCTTTCAGAGTATACAAAGTTATCTGCTTGTTTTATGTCTCCATATTTTGCTTTTAATTCTTCCAAGGTACCCACATCAAGAGCATGTGTTCTACACGATTCAACGCAAATTGGCAATTTTCCTTCTAAAAATCTGTCCAAACAATAACTACATTTTTTCATTTTCGCCCCTTTTTCGGGACCAAATTGAGGAGCATCATAAGGACATGCTTTTAAACATTTAGAATTACATTTCTCATTTCCAATGCATTTTTCACTGTCGACTTCAACGATTCCATCTTCTTTTCTTTTTGTGATTGCTTTCACAGGACACACAGGAATACAAACAGGATCCTCACAATGATAACAGGGTCTTATAAGGTAACTAACAAATAAGTCAGGAAATTTGCCATTTTCATTATACAGTAGTGTCATCCATTTTTCTGGACCTGCTGGTATATCATGCCAATCTTTGCATGCTACTGCACAAGCTGAGCAACCTATACAACGTGTTTGATCAAAATAAAAGCCAACTTGCAAATTAGGCACCTCTTTCAAACACTTTCATTTCTACTAAACATGATTTCAAAGCAGAAGCACCACCAGGAGAGAATGCGTCTTTTGTAAGAGTGTTCACACATCCTCCTCTATCAATACCGTTCTCATCTGGTTCGTACCAGGCCCCTTCAAAAATGCTTATTGCTCCAGGGATAATTCTTTCAGTAAGCCAAGCTTTTATTGTTAGACTTCCTCTATCATTAAAAACTAAGATTTCATCACCATCTTTTATACCCCTAGCTTCAGCATCAATCGGGTTTATCCATGCAACGTGAGGATCAACCTCTCTAAGCCATTCCACCAAAAACATTTCTGAATGAATCCTACTTTTTGGATGTGGAGATAACAGTTGAAGAGGATATTTCTTGGATAGAGGGTCATATCTGCCTTCCCAACGCTCCATATACTTTGGGATTGCAGGATTTTCTGGATCATTAAGATCTGCAATTCTTTGAGAGAAAATTTCAATCTTTCCAGATGGAGTTCCAATTGGATTATTTTCGGGATCAGCGATTTGCTTTTTGAAAGCAACGTAAGGCTCATCAAACTTTATTCTATGAATTCCATCTTCTTTAAACTTTTGGAAGTTTTTGATTTCTTTCCTAGTGTCTTCAGTCATTTTTAGCATGAATTTCAAAGTTTTTTCCTCATCTGGATACTTTTCAAATTCATTAATTCCTAATTTATCTGCTAATTCTTCGGCAATTCTTAAATCTGTCCTACATTCTCCAAGAGGATCGATAGCTTTATTAGCAATTGTAAAATAGGGGCCAGAAGGCCAAGGTCTTGTAAGATCACTTTTTTCAGCAATACTTGAAACAGGAAGAATTATATCCGCATATCGTGCTGTAGGTGTAAGCCATAAATCTGCAATAACCATATAATCAAGTTTTTTCAACGCCTCTGCAGATTTATTAGCGTTTCCTAATTGGTTTAAAAAGTTATTATTTACAAACCATGCAAACTTAACATCAAAGGGATAACCACCATCTTTACCTTTCAATATAGCATCAAAAATTTTGTTTGTGTGACATCTTGCTTGAAACCTCAAATTTAGATCTAATGAACCTCGAACTGATTTTAGACCTTCTTCAACAGGATTTCTTTTTGGTGGGGGAATTCCAGCTCTGAAAAACATGTGACCGTATGGAATGCCCATCAAACCCCCCGCTGCACTCCCACCATGAACTCCAATATTTCCGGTCATTGCTGTTAACGTAATAGCTGCTCGATTATATAGCTCACCTACAGCCGACCTTGCTGGACCTTGGCAATCCATAAGCGCTGCGGGTTTTGTCTTTCCGTATTCTAAAGCAAGATCAGTAATTATTTTAGCTGGTATGGAAGTTATACTTTCTGCCCACTCAGGTGTTTTTGGGGTACCATCTTCCTGTCCCATCACGTAAGATTTGAATTTATCAAACCCTACCGTGTATTTATTCAAGAACTCTTGATCATGTAAATTTTCTTTGATAATGACATATGCTATAGCAATCATCATGGCTACATCAGTTCCAGGGATAATTGGTATCCATTGATCAGCTAAAACTACAGCAGAATCAGTATATCTAGGGTCAATACATACAATTTTAATTCCTTTTTCTTTCGCTTTGATAAGGTTAAATATAGTATCTGTGCCAGAAATCATTCTTGCTGGATCCCATCCCCACATTATAATGAGGTTTGAATTGAGTAAATCTTCTCGACTATGACCTACAAAGGGTGATTTATACATGGTTTGAGTTGCATACACTGCACCTTCAGAGGATACATTTCCATAATGTGTTGAATAACCACCAAACTGAGTAAATAACCTCCACATTGCTAACATCCCATCATGAAAAGCTGCTTGATATCCTCCTCCTGTTGCTAAAAAAATGCTTGAATTACCATATTTTTCTTTAACTTCCTTGAGTTTCTCAGCAATTTCCGTTAAAGCTTCATCCCAAGATATTCGTTTAAATTTTCCGGAACCTTTAGGACCATCTCGTTTTAAGGGATATTTCAATCTTTTAGGATTATATATATATTGTCGAAGAGCTCGACATCTTAAACATGCCCTGAGCTGTTCTTCTTTAACTTCATAATCGTCTGTTTCAATTCTTGTGATTCTTCCATCTTCTACATGAAATCTAAGCGGACAGCGTCCCCCACAGTCAAAAGCTGAAGTTGTTCGAATAACCTTAATCGGTTCTTCTTTTTTTAATTCTTCTTGATTTTCCATATCAATTCCCTATATACAATAATTCAATATTCTTTTTTATGAAATTTAAATAATATTTCACTGTAATTTTTCAATAAGATTTTTTTTCAAAATAATCTTTTCTTATTTTAAAAAATAACAGAGTGATTTTAATTGTCTGAACAAAAATTTGAACATATCAAAATTGATAGAGTAGAAGAAGGAAATTATGCAGTGATATCAATTAATCGTCCTGAAAAACTAAATGCGCTACAAAATAAAACTTTAAAAGAAATTGCGGATGCTCTTGAATCCATGGAACTGGATGGATCCGTTAGATGCGTGGTGCTGAGAGGTACTAAAGATTTCTTAAAAAAACCTGCGTTTTCTGCGGGAGCGGATTTATCAGGTAGAGGGGGTCCTCAAATTGATCCTACAAATTTAATGGCCCAGAGTCACATGATGTATATTAGACATAAATATTATGATTTAATAAAGAAATTTCCCAAGCCTATCATAGCAGCTGTAGATGGATATGCTTTGGGTGGGGGATTTGAATTAATATTAGTATGCGATATTGTAATTGCATCCAAACGTTCTACATTTGGTTTTCCAGAAATAAAGCGCGGAATTTCTCCTTTCAATGGAGGGACACAGAGACTAATTAGAAGTTTAGGAAAAATAAGAACAAAAACCATGATCTATTTCGGTGAACATTATTCAGCTGAAGTAATGAAGGATTGGGGTTTGATATCATACTTAGTCGATAATGATAAATTCGAAGAAGTCGTGCATGAAAAAGCAACTTTGTTGGGAAACTCAGCCACGAAAAGCCTATTTGTCATAAAAAAAGCAATCGACTATGGTACTCAAGCTCCACTAAATTTAGGGCTTCAATTTGAACATTTGGGTTATGCAGTTAATTCTCAATCTAAAGATCTTGTTGAAGGAATCACAGCATTTTTAAATAAAAGAGAACCTAAATTTACTGGTGAATAAATAAAAGAAAGTAAAAATTTTTCTTTTTTTATTAATTATTGAAAATGATATACTTATTGCAATGATTAAAGACAAGAGTTAGAGAAAAGTATAATGAAGTTAGACGATATTAAAAACGTGTTAATTATTGGAGCGGGCAACATGGGCCATTCGATTGCTCAGGTGTATGCCCAAGGGGGATTTGAAGTTTTCTTGGTTGATATTAATAAGAAGATTTTGGATCGCGCTATGAATCTCATTGATAATAATTTGTACACATTAGCGGAATTTAAAAGGGTAAAATCATCAGATATCGTAAACATTCTTAATAGGATTCATCCTTCCACGAATCTCAAGGAGAATGCTGAAAAGGCGGATCTAGCATTAGAAGTGATAAAAGAAGTGCCTAATTTAAAACTCGAATTATTTAAAAAATTATCTGAATACTGTCAAGATGAGATAATATTGGCAAGTAATACATCATCTCTTGATATTTTTAACATTTTAAAGGGAATTAGCCATCCCGAAAGAATAATAGCCCATCATTGGTTTTCTCCACCCCATATCATTCCAACTGTTGAAATTGCTCCAAGCAGAAAGACAGCTCCAGAAATAATCGAACTTTCAGTGAAATTGCATGAAAAATTAGGAAAGATTCCTATCTTAATGAAAAAATTTGTGCCGAATTATATAGTCAATAAAATCCAAAATGCAATTTCTGGAGCGATGTATGAGTTAATGATGAGAAATTTAGCTACAGCAGAACAAATTGATCTGGTTATTAAAAGTACTTTAGGAATCCGCTTACCAATAATAGGAGTAGTTCAAGCACATGATTTCACAGGACTTGACTTAGTAGAAGATATAATAACCGAAAAAGGGGGAAACGTTCCTTTAATTAGTGAAAAAGTAAAAAAAGGAGATTTAGGTGCTAAAACAGGGAAAGGGCATTATGATTATGGTGGTCGAAGTGAAATTGAAATTTTAAGAAAACGCGATATCTTATTTCTAAAACAATTAGAATTTCTCGAGAAAAATACTGAATTCAAGCCAATTTGAGAAGAATAAATATCACTATTGTTTTTCTTTCTGTTTTTCTTCTAAATACTTTAAATAATCCAATTCTTTATCCTCGTGGATTTTTATCAACTCTGCTTT
Source organism: uncultured archaeon (assembly GCA_964493715.1). Lineage (GTDB taxonomy): Archaea > Asgardarchaeota > Lokiarchaeia > Sigyniarchaeales > SOKP01 > SOKP01. The sequence goes on along the minus strand of CAZBPC010000033.1, from coordinate 24,503 downwards.
CTGGGCTAGCCATTTAGGACCGTCTAAAGGATAAAAAAACATGATGATGGAACTAAATATTAATAAAATGGCCGGAATTAATGAGAATCCAATCATGATACCCATTTGAGCGGAAAAATTTTGAGTAGATTGTTGCGAATTGAATCCAAAGTTGTCAATTATTACCAAGAACACCCAATTAGCAAGTGATATTGCTGGTTTAGTAATTAATGCGTTTATTCCTGAATATGTTGTTTCTCTACGTTTTTTAGTCCTAATTTCATCATAATCAACGATATCAGCTATAACAACTTGATTTATAAGCATAAAACCTGAAAAACCGATACCAATAAAAATAAATCCAATTAGTGCGAAATTAAACGACCATCCGATGAAAAAAGTTAAAAAAAAGCTTAAACCTGACAGAAATAATGCCAAAATATAGGTTTTTTTTACTCCGTATTTTCCCACTAATTTATTGTAGACTGCAAAAAAGGCGAAGATCATGGCAAAGACTAGTAATAATGGCAAAGTGGTTAAAAAACCAGTCAAAACCAGTACATATTCAACATAATAAAATATAGCCGTGGTCAGAATTGTTTGAGCGAAAGTAAACGAGAAATTTGAAACTTCATAAATTAAAAACGGATAGTTTTTAAAAGTCTCTTTAAAACCTTCAAGTACAGGGAGACTTTCTTCCATTTGCGTATATTTGTTCTCTTTTAAATAGAAGCTACTTAAGAATAATATTATAGCACAGATAATTCCCACAAATATCATTACAAATAGAAACTCCATAGTTGCATTAGGAGATTCATTTCCAGTTAAAAACAGAAGAGGTAAAATAAAAGCGATAACATACGAAATAGAAGATATAGCTGCACCATACACCAATAAATTTGATCTTTCTTTTGCTGTTAGAGCCATTTCAGCAGGAAGAGTGTAATTAATAAGGCCTAATATCGTAAATAATGTATCAAAAACGAATAAAACTATAATCAAATTGAAAAATAGAGCAAATTGATCATTAATATTCACAAGAGGAATCCAACAAAGAATAAATGCAACTCCATAAAGAGGAGCACCAAAGCGAATATAAGGAATTCTCCTTCCATATTTTTCAGATTTCGTCCGATCTTCGATAAATCCAAACAACGGGTCGTTAATCGCATTCCAGAAGGAAAAGATTAGCCAAGCGATTCCAGTTAATTCAGTCCTTAATCCTAATGACGTATTATAAAAAATTGTTATAAAAGAAAACGCAATTTGAGATGGTAAGCCAATTCCAGCTCCAAGACCACCATAAGCTAATTTTGATTTAAAAGGGACTTTATCATTAAACATTATCTCCCAAAATTTTACAGAATTTATAAATCAATTGAAAAGAAAACAAGTGATATAAAAAAAAAGGATAATATTATCTATTATCCCTAGATATATCCCTAAATTTCACGGATTCTATCAAATTTTAATAAATAATTGATTATTTCAATTAGAATATGAATTATAGTTCTTAATAAAGATGTTAGCAGTTTTAGATATCTGATATCCAATGATCATGCATATATCTTGAAACTTGTTGCGATTAGGTAAAATAAAGGATAAGAATACATTGAATGTAATCCTAACAGTACTCCAACAAATGCTAACACTTTTTTTTCATCTTTTCTAACACCGATAATACCAATAACAACCGCTGTTATTCCACAAACCATAGGAAGACCCCAATATAATAATGCTATGGGAAGATTTAAAAATTCTGTTAGAAGCATTGAAAGTAAAAACGAGATAATGCCTACCATCCCAAAAATTATCGAGCTCTTTCCTTTACTTAATCTCTCATGAGTAGTAACTTCACCCATCTTTAAAATCCTATTTTAAATAATAAGGAAAATCAAATTAAATAGATTACTATTATTTTTAAGAGTTCCAAATTATTAGAATAATTGTAATTTCTAGAGAAAAATATGGATCATTCAAATCAATTTGAATAAATTTCAATAAACAAAAATAAGATGTAAAAAAGATAAACTTACATTTTATGAGACTCTCGGGCTATGATCTCGTCTTGAAGCTCTTTACCAATCGAATTAAAGTATGCATTATAACCAGTAATCCTCACGAGTAAATTGGTATAATTTTCAGGATGTTTTTGTGCATCTTTAAGCATTTCCGCATCGAGCATGTTAATTTGAAGGGCTGTTCCACCATTTTCGACGTATCCTCTTAGGTAAGATTTAAATTTTTCACGATGCTCTGGATTATTAATTATAGAAGGATTAAAAGTAATAGTATGACTAGCTCCATTTGGTAAGCAATTCACGTAATTTCCATCATCCGTTTTACCCCCTAATACAGCTCCAACAGAATTTGTGACCGCGGTAGGTCCTTTTTCATCAGCTCCATTAGTTGGGCATATTGCATTTGATAGATACGTTCCCGCTTTTCTACCATTTGGAGTAGCAATTGTAAATCCAGCATCAGCTCCAGCCCAATAATTCCATGATAACATCCCTGGACGGAATTGGAAGTTAGTTGGTGTTTTATATTTCCACGTTTCTTCTGCCCATAGTTCCATCACTTTTCGAGCGATCTTATCAGCTTCATCCTCATCATTTCCATATTTTGGAGCTTTATTTTGCATTTCAGATTGCATTTTGATATGTTTAATACTTGTGAAATCATCCACTAAGGCTTCTTTAATTTGGGCTATAGTGTATTTTTCATCTTCATACACAAGTTTCTTTATTGCTAATAACGAATCTACTGTAGTAGCGTATCCTACTCCTTCCACGGTTATGAATCTTAATTCCGGACCACCATTCCGTATATCAAGCCCTTTTTCAATACATCCCCGTACAAGGGTTGATAAGTATGGAGTGGGCATGAACTCAGCTCGAAGTTCTTCAGTTTGGTTGTAAACATTAACGGTATATTTTATGAGGAATTCTACTTGTTTCTTCCAAGCATTCCAAAATTCATTCCAAGTAAGAAAAGATTCGGGATCACCAGTTTTCGGTCCAATTTGTTCTCCTTTTTTTGTGACCACGTTGTTATTGGGCATGTTCTTCCCGTTCCACAAGGTCAATTCAATGCTCTTTGTGAGATTGGGATTGCAATTTACGGTTCCAGAACGATCGTTCCCTTGCATAGTGTTTTCTAGACAACCAACGCATGCATAATTCCAAGCATCTTCTTTGGGTATCCCTTCCTTAATCATTCCTGCAATGCTCCGCTCGTCAAAATTAATGAGAAATGGAGCTCCTTGCGATCGAGATACCATATCAACAATTTTATCCAGTAACTTTTCAGGACTCGCACGACAGAGACGGATGTTGGGCTTTGGCTCCAAGATAGGACTCCACTCATCTATTACTTCTAAAATAGTATAAGTTAACTCATTCGTTAAATCTTCACCCTTAGGACCACATCCACTTAATGTCATTAATTGCCCAAAAGCTGCTGTTATGCCTTGTTTTCCAACCATGATTTGGGCATCATAAGCTGAATTACAATGAAACCAAAAACTTCCTAAAATGTCTTTCGCAAACTCTTTGGTAATATTTTTCTCATCAATCACATCTTTCTTATATAAATCATAAAGATGTTGATCAGTTCTCCCAAAAGATATTCCCGGTCCAGGGTATGATTCTTCAACCATTATTAGCATGTGGGTGAGCCAAATTGCTTGAATCCCCTGCCAAAAGGTTTCAGCGGGCTGCCAAGGGACACGCTCTAAATTTTTTGCCATTTGTTCTAATTCTTCAACTCGTTCTGGTGTAGAAGCAGTTTCTTTTAGAGATCTGCATTCTTCCGCATACTTTTTTGCTAATTTTCTTGGTATCTCTGCTGCTTTTATCATTGCTCGAAGCTCTGCTCCTTTCTCACTATTTTTTTCTTTTTGGTTCAATTTATCATATTCTTTTGTTGCCATTTCATAAACATGCTTGAACCCACGTTTTATAATAGTTTCATGGTCTGGAATTAGATGACCAGGCGTGGCTCCAACGTTTCCAAAGCCTGATTTATGATATTTAAAGAAATCTTGACGTGCATTGATATTTTTCTTCCAATGTTTTTTTGCCTCATTTTCTGTCAAGCATTTACTTAACTGAGTGTTGAATCTCCCACCAGCAATGAGATCATTTTCAGATATTATTTCATGCGGTACATGATTTACTATTACTTCCTCAAAAAAGATTATCCTTCGTTCAGGTAGTGATAATTTCCAAAAATTATCAGGTAATTCCACTTGAACAGCCATGGAACGTAATGAACTTTCAAACACGCCCTTTCCTTTATTACCTATATAGAAATGAACTTCTGGAGCGACATAGTAGTCATTTTCATTCCATATAATATCCCAATCGGTTCCAGTGGTAAAAGGCATGTATTGGTTTTTCCATTCTCTCTCATCACCTTTAAAATAATAGTCTCTCATCCATTTTGATCGCGGGGACAAATCGTGAGGTTCAGCAATCTCGTATTTTTTACTTTTAGAATCGCTCATTTAATCACACTTAGAAAAAAATTTGTTATATTATCTATATAATGAAGTAGTTTTAAAATTTCTACTTATCTTAAATAAGGAATTATTTAAATATTCTATTAAGAGCCTCACGTAAATAAAATAAGATACCTAAATTAAATTATTGATTATTTTTACAGAAATGTAATAAATTCTTTATTTTCTATATTCAATTAAACACCTAATACTCAATATATCTATAAAAGATTTTTTTCAAGAACATAGTTGAAAGAATGTAGCTAGAGATAATTAACCAAAGAAATAAATAATATTCAAGTGGAAGGATTTCAAATCCAAATAAAATTCCTAAAGGAGAGCTTATTATAATGAAAGTGAAAACCAAAATGATAATTGTTCCAATAATAAGTGCATTTCCCGGTTTACTTTTAAAAAATAATTTTCGTGTCCTAATAACTAATAAAACTAATATCTCTGTAATAACAGACACGAAAAACCAGCTAGTTTGAAATTGTCCTTGAGTTGATTTTAACAATAGAATCATAATACTAAATGTTATAAAGTCAAAAATTGAACTAGCAAGACCAAAAATTATCATATAATTACGTATAAACTTAATATTCCAACGTCTTGGCCTATCTATCATTTCCTCATCCACATTATCTGAACCTATGGCTAAAGATGGAATATCAGTAATGAGATTTGTCAATAATATTTGCTTTGGAAGCATTGGGAGAAAAGGTAAAAATAAAGAGGCTCCTGCCATGCTAAACATGTTTCCAAAATTCGCACTGGTAGTGATATAAATATATTTAATGGTATTCGCAAATGTTTTACGTCCTTCTTTTACACCATCCACCAAGACTTGAAGATTTTTTTCTAACAATATAATTTCAGCAGCGTCTTTTGCAATATCAACTGCACTGTCAACAGAAATGCTAACATCAGCATTATGTAAGGCAGGAGTATCATTAATGCCATCTCCCATATAACCAACAACATGTTTATTCTTTTTTAAAGCTAAAATTATTCTTTCTTTTTGATTGGGTTCAATTTCAGCAAAGATGTCGATATTATTAACTGAAGTGATAAGAGCTTCATCACTTATATGGCGAAGTTCATATCCTGTAATGATATTTGGATTTTTAATTCCCAATTGTGTAGCTATGTGATTTGCAATTAATTTGTTATCACCACTAATTAATTTAAGAGAGATTTTTAATTCATTTAATTGTTGAATCGCCTCTTTTATTCCTTCTTTTAAAGGATCAAACAAAACGAGAAAACCTAAAAAAATCATATTTTCTTCATCTGTTCTTATTAGATTTGAAGCATTTTCTATTTCTTTATACGCAACTGCTATTAATCTAAGACCTTCATTGCTTAAAGTTTCGAATATATTCTTTATCGATTTTGAATTTTCATTCAAATCTAAAAACTCGTTTTCTGAAGTTTCTAAAGTTGTGCAAATATCTAAGATATACGGAACAGCTCCTTTCGTTATCATTATTTTTTTATTTTCTTGTTTATTTGAAATTAAAACAGTTAACCGCTTTCTTATGAAATCATAAGGAATTTCATCTAATTTCTCGATTTCAGAAGTATTCACTTCCTTATGGTTTTTAATCGCTTCATCAATAGGATTTATGTATCCACTCTGAAAGAATGCATTGTAATAAGAGTAAAGGAAGACTTTATCAGTTGGATTATTTTTATAGTCAATTGAAGCATTAATTTTAATCATTCCTTCTGTTAACGTTCCAGTCTTGTCCGAACATAAAATATCCATACTTCCTAAGTTTTCAATAGAGTTCAACTTTTTTACGATAACTTTGTGATCCGCTAATTTTTTTGCCCCTTTTGCTAGAGATACACTTATTATTGCAGGTAATAATTGAGGTATCAAACCAACTGCTAAAGCCAATGAAAATAATAACGATTCTAAAAATGATCGAGAAAAGAAGATATTAATTGCGAATATCGAAATTACTAATATCAAAGTCATTTGGGTTAGAAAAAAACCGAATTTTTTAATCCCATATTCAAATTCACTTTGAGGAGGTTTTAATTGAAGATTTTCAGAAATTTTTCCAAATTCAGTCTCTTTACTTGTTTTTACAATTATTGCTTTCCCAGTACCACTTACAACATGAGTCCCCATAAATAAACCATTGTATCTTTGATTTAACGGAGTATCTAAAGATGAAATATCCGTTTTTTTATTACTAGGAAAAGTTTCACCAGTTAACATTGCCTCATTTACAAATAAATTATTTGATTTTAATAACACACAATCTGCGGGAATCATAGAGCCTGCTGAAAGTATTACAATATCCCCAGGGACAAGATCTTCGACTTTTACTATCAGTTCTTTACCATCTCTTAAAATTAACGAAGATATATGTATTAATGCCATTAGTTTTTCCATGGCATCAGTGGATCTTTTTTCTTGCCAGAAGCCAAGAAAACTGCTGATAAAAATAATGATAAGTATAATAATCATATCTAAAAAATCTGTGAAAAATATTGAAAGTAATGCAATTATTAGCAGAATTACTAATATTGGGTTTTTAAATTGATTTAAAAAGATATAAATTGACTTTTTTCTTTTTTTATTAGATATCGTATTATTTCCATATTTGGATAACCTAATTAGTGCTTCCTCATCAGTAATTCCCTCATTTGATGATTTTAAATATTCAAATAATTCCTTTTCTGGGAGGGTCCAAAAGAAAGTGTCTTGGGACATTTTAATCTGATTAATAGTTAATTTGATTTCTAAAACATTAATTTTACTGTTAAATCTCTAATATTATACTAGTTTCATTTAAAATATAAATTCAACCAATTATTGCTTGAATTATACTGAATATACAACCCATCCAAAATTAGAATGTAATATGACGAATATATACCAATATATAGGAAAGATCTTGAAACTTCTGTTTCACGTAATAATTTTCTAAAAGAATTAAAAAAAAAGAGATTAAATTTAAATTATCCTACGGAGACACTTATGGATGAAAAGAGCGTAGTAAACATCATTATGAATAAAACTAACCCAGCAATGATTAGTGATATTTTACGAGTATTTTCATCGATCTTGTCGTTTATGGCAAATGATAGAAATCCAATCAGTACAAATATCAGACCTACATTAACCCCGACGCGAGCTATATTCATAAAAATGACATCTTGATATGCCATCCAATATTGAATCCTAAGAATTTCTTGTTGTCTCTCAATATAATCATTATATCCATATACGCCATTCCAGTAGCTTATGTTATTTTCTTGATTTAACAGAGCTGCCCACTGACCAGCATTATCAGCAATAGATCGGCTGATCATCATCATCAATCCAAATAATATTGCTATGATTAAGCCGTAGATTATGAATTTAGCAGCTCTATTCTTATCTAATAAGGGTAATTTATCAAAAAGAGATGCTTTTACTTGTTTTTTTTCCATTATAAAAGTCCCCTCCCCGTTTTTTTAAGATAACCCAAAGTTCCGATTACCAAAATAGCTACTAACGCTCCAATTCCAATCAGCATTATCAAAGTTCCAATAATCTCTCCAGGACCATCTATTTTTATCACTAAATCAAAAAAAACATTAGTACCGCCACTATTTGTCCCGTAAACAATAACCACATAGTCTCCAGGTATGGAAACCAGATAAGCCCCATTAACACCTCCAGCAAATTCAATGTACCAATTCCCTTCATTAGTAATAGACCTTGATGTTGAAGCATATGCAACTGTATAAATTGCTGGTGATCTCCCATAAGCAAATTCTGAATAAACAAAGCTTCTTCCCCCAATTGGACCTGGAGGATTTGCAGGCACATCTTCCTGATCATAAGTTCCTTTTCCTAAAATCTTTAAGGTAGCGGTAACATTCTCAGTGAATACGGAAAACTCTATTACTATTTTTTGACCTTTTGCAAGTGAAAATGGATAAGCATAGGCATCTTGGATATCACTATTACTAGTTGCTGGGATAACTACCGGTTGATTTACCAATATTATTTTATTCAGGAGTAATCCAAGAACTGGTCCGAGGATGATTAAAATTACACTGACTAGGACAAGAATTTTGATTTTTTTTTCCATAATATTCCTTCCAATTTAACAGTAAAAAGTTTAGATTTTTTATAGATTTCAGTAACTCATATTTACCCATAAGCATATAAAAATTTGTTTAAAATTAGTGATTCGTAATGATAAAAAATTATTAAAAAGAGAATTAGTTTAATTCTGGATTAAAAAAAGAGAATGACAAAACTAAATTAATACTATACTAGGGATCGCAACTCGAGGCTTGAAAAAAATGGAAAACTTTAAACTAAATCACGGAGTATTTATTACATAGATTAGCAAAAGGGTTGGATTTAATGGACGAATATAAATGTGAAATATTAATAATAGGTTCTGGTCCAGCGGGATTAAGTGCTGGTGTATATTGTGGAAGAGCTAGTAGAGATACGATAATTTTAAGCGGAAAAGAACCTTCTGCTCTCGCAAAAACAAAAGAAATTAAGAACTGGCTAGGAGAAAAAGACATTAAAGGGTATGAACTCTTAAAAAAGTTTAAAGAACATACTGAAAGTCATGAAACCGTCAAAATAATAGAAGGGGATGTCATTTCCTTGATGGTTGGAATGGGAATGAACATGATATCAACGCGCACTGCTAATATAGCTTCAGATGTCGTCATTATTGCAACAGGTACTGGAGAAAGGAAAGAAATTATTAAAAATGAGAGCAATTTAATTGGTTATGGCGTTTCATATTGCGCATTATGTGACGGTCCGTTGTATAAAGAAAGAGAAGTATATCTGTATGGAAATGATAAGGAAGTTTTAGAAGATGCATTAGCACTTCATCAGATGGGATGCATTACTCACATTATAACTAAAGTTGGGTTTGAAGAACTCCCTGAAATGGCTAAAGAAGTTAAAGAAAAAGGAATTGAGATTATCGATAAAACAGAAATAGTAGAGGCTATATCAAACGCAGATGGAGTGATCCAAAAGATCAAATGCAAACCTGTTAATAAAGAGTTGATTGCTGATGATGAATTAGTCGAGTATGATTTAAATTGCCTATTTATTTTGTCACATGTACCTTCTAATTCAATTTTTAAGAAAGCGGGAATAGAATTGGATGAATATAAAAACATAAAAATTGATGAAAATCAACAAACAAACCTTAAAGGTGTTTATGCAGCAGGAGATGTAACTGGGGGTTTATATCAAGTTGTATTTGCTGTTGCTGAGGGTTCACGGGCAGGAATTAATGCGTGCAAATATCTTCGTCAAATAAAAAAGGATTAGGTTTCAATTTTTATCTTCTCATACGCTTCGTTAGTGATATTACCTACATATCACACGGTAATATGTAATATCACGATGTTATTTGACTTATTATGTCAAAGTTGGAAAGATACAAATTTTCAGAATTCATTGGAGATTTCTTAATTAGCAAAGAAGTGGAGGAAGGTTGCGCAAATTCTACCATAAAAGCATATCATTATGATTTAGAAAAATTCGTTAATTTCGTTGGAGATATTGAGCTTGAATCACCTGTAATCAGGCAAAGAATAAGATTATTCCTTAAAAAATTGAAAGATATGAATTACACTAAAAAAGGAATCAGTAGAAAGATTGCTTCATTACGTTCCTATTTTAAGTTCCTCATTTTAAATGAATTCATCTCAAAAAATCCCATGAGTACAATTAAATCACCAAAAATTAAATTAGAAGAAAGTCTACCGAAATTTCTTGATTTACATGATATAAAAACCATATTTGATAAATTGGAAGATAAGAAATTATTTCATTCCAGAAAAAGCGAACGATATTATCTTATTATTAGATTATTATATTCTACGATGGCAAGGGTAAGTGAATTATGTAATATAAAGATTCAAGATGTCGATTTTAGTAAAGGATATATTAGATTAAGAGGAAAGGGTAATAAAGAGAGAATAATTCCCGTTGATCAGAAAACTCTAGAGATTTTCAAAAATTCACTTCAAAATAGAATTGTGTATGACGCTGAAGATTACCTAATAGTGAATACTCGCAACCAACAACTGAATCCTCGAGTTGTTCAACAAGATATTAAATTGATAAGGGAGAGATGTGGATTTTCAAGTAACAAAATAATCACACCACACGTGTTTAGGCATACTGGAGCAACTCATTTAAGAAGATCTGGCATGGATATTAGTGAATTGCAAGATATCTTAGGTCATAGTTCTCCAAATACTACAAGAATCTATGCGAAAAATGATATCACCAGATTAAAAGAGTCTTATACAGCAATGCATCCTCTCAATAATAAGAATTTTTAAATTAATTTGAGAGAAGATATTAAAATTGCTGTATATCCACTACTATTTTTAAATCATTAATTTCCCTTGTAGTAAATAATTTTATTAACAACATCAATATTATAAAATTAATAGGATGGGAAACTTTAAACTTAAAACAACCTATTATAACTTATCACAATATAATTTAAACAAGGAGTAGCAGTTTATCATGGACGAGGATCAGTTTCGGCAAGAATTCATGAAGAAATCGGTATTTAAACAAGCGAGCTCGCTTGATTTTAGTTTCGTACCAAATAAATTATATTGTCGAGATGATGCTATTAAAAGCCTTATATTTAATTATCGACGCATTCTAGAGGAAAAACAACAACCCTCCATTAACTGCTTGTTATTAGGCAAGGGAGGAATCGGTAAAACAGTTACGGCTCGATATTTCGGAAAAATGTTTAGGACTATTGCTTTAGAAAAAGATGTAAATATATTTATAGAATATTATAATTGTATTAATTTCCGCTCCAAAAGTAAGATAATAAGAGAGCTCTTAGCGAAATATACGCATGGTTCAGGAAGAGGATTTTCAGATGATGAGGCTTTGAAATTAATACTTACAAAATTAGTCAATGATCAAGGTTACATGCTTCTTATTATTGACGAGGCACATCTTTTAAAACCTGAAGAAGTTCTTGCGTTCCTTGACATTGCAGAGACATTTGGTCATCAGAATGCCAAACTTTCAATATTATTAATAAGTAGAAATAGGGATTGGATGAGAATCGAAACGGAAAGAATATTAAGTCGATTAAACGATAAAATTACTCTCTATCCATATAAGTTCGAGGAAGCCATGACAATTTTACAATATAGAGCAGAATTAGCATTCAAAGAATATGTCTTGAATGAAGAATTACTCACAATTGTCAGTCAAATTGTTGTAGACCATAGTAATTTGAGACACGGAATAGAAATTTTCCAAAAGAGTGGATCGAAAGCAGATAAAGAAGGATTAGATCGCATAACAGCCGATTTAATTAGAGCTGCGTCAAATGAAGTCTATCCCACATTCAGAGCAGACGTTGTAGATCAGTTAAACGACCAAGAATTATTAGCACTTTACGGAATCACTAGATCATTAATAAGTAAGGATTTTGCAGTTGTTGATGACGCCTTCGAAGAATATGAAGCAATTTGTGAAACGTATGATGTAGAACCTCATGTAAAAATGTCATTTAGAAAATACATTCGTCAGCTGAATAGATTAAAAATAATTGCATCAAAAACAGTCCGAATAGAAGAAGCGGAAAGAGGAAGACACTTAGAAATTACTTTATTAGATATCCCCGTAGAAAAACTAGAAGAATTACTCATAGACATATTTGACAAGAAATTTAAATGAGTAAAAGGTCTTTCACACCATTATTTATCTTATTTATAGCATTAATTATTTATTAATTCACGAATTATTAATTCTGGGATATTTATAGGCTAATCATATTATGCAAAAAACGAAGGTTCTTCTTACAGGCGCTTCTGGCACGGTAGGAATTGACATTTTTAAAGAATTATTGTCAAGACTAGATAGTTATGACGTTAGGATTTTTTTAAGAGCTTCAAAAAAAAATAAAAAACGGTTTAAACCATTTTCTAAAAAAGTTGAAATATTTTGGGGAAGTGTTGAAAATTATGAAGAAGTTAAAACTGCTGTGGAAAACCAAGATGTAGTCATTCATGCTGCTGCTGTTATTCCTTCTACATCACACTATAATCCCAAGATTGTTAATCTCGTTAATGTAGAAGGGACTAGAAATGTAATTAATGCAATGAAACTTCAAAAAAATCCACCGAAGTTGATATATACATCTTCAATAGCTGTTTACGGAGACCGCTTAAAAGAACCTAACATTAAAATAACAGATCCTCCTAAAATTTCACCAGGACACCCCTATGCCGAATCAAAACTTGCCGCAGAGCATTTAATCCAAGAATCTGGATTAGAATATGTCATTTTTAGATTATCATATTGTACTTCGACTAACATGTTAAAATTTAGACCTGCCTTGTTTGATATGGCATTGAAAACATCGGTGGAAATTCTTGATACTAGAGATGCTGCTTTGGCATTGGTAAATGCTATTGAAACTCGTGAAATTTGGGGTAAGATGTTTAATTTAGGTGGAGGAAAAGAATGTCAAATAATATTCGGAAAGCATTTAGACGATATGTTAGAAATAATGGGATTTGGTCGGCATTTTTTCCCTGAAAAAGCATTTACGGAAGGTGATTCTCATTGTGGTTTTTATGATACCAAAGAAATTCAAGAAATACTCCAATTTCAAAATCATAACTTATCAGATTTTTACGCTGATGTAAAAAAATGGATTGGAGTTAAGAGATATCTGATTCCTTTAGTTAAACCTATTATTAGGTGGATTCTCTTAAAAAGGTCCAAATATTATATTGCGAGCAAAAAAAAATAGAATTCTACTTTTTAGAATCTGACTTCTTTCTAAACCAAGGAATCATTGCAGATACTTGTTCTCTATATTTATCATAATATGGTTTTGTGCGAAGATTCCTTTTTTCCATTAGTGGGATGCTAATTCCAAGAAAAAGAGACGTAATCAAAATGGGTCCAATAATAAAAACCCAATATGAAGGATTAGAAGCAAATGAAAAAAGGTAAAGGCCCCACCAAAATGAAACTTCTCCAAAATAATTTGGATGTCTTGAATAAGCCCATAGTCCAGTTGTAATGAATTGTTCTGAGTTTTTTCTCTTGTTTCGAAAATTAAATGACTGTTTATCTGCTAGTGATTCTATTATTATGGCTCCTAAGGTAATACCCGTTGCAAAAATATCAAATAGTCCAAATGGATTGTTTCCCTCAAACATTATTGAATAAAGTGATAAGCATCCGAGATAAACTAAGAAAGTGGGCATTAATTGTAAGCCGAATAGATTAATGAACCAGAATGACTTCCCATTCTTTTCTCTCCTTTCTGCATAACGCCAGTCTTCGTGGTTAAGACCTTTCCATTGTTGTGCCCAATTAAATGTCAAACGAATAGACCACATACAAACCAAAATTAAAACAATCGTTCTTCTTAATAAATCGGTTTGATAAGTTGCAGGATTGAGATAATAAAAAAAAATAATAAAAAAGGGAGCGATGCTCCAATATGGATCATAGAGACTGACATTCTTGAAGAATATACTAAATACGAAAATTATCAAAGTCGCGGAAATATCAGCAAGTAGTAGCTTAATCAAGAAAGAGAGATTCGAAAAAAAAAACCATATAATGATGGCAACCATCAAAGCTAAACAATAGGAGATTAAGCAAACCAGAAATGCTGTTATGCGATTACTTTTAAGATCCATAATGATCAACTTCCGGCGACAGAATCTATTATTGCTTAATAGATAAACGGAACTAATGCTTTACGGTTTTTAGGATAATCAGGAAATGTCTCCAAATACCATTTGTGATTTGATCGAGCTCTTGGTGCAAGATTTGCAATTGTCCACGCAACAAAAATCAATCCAGGAAACGACCAGGTCATTACTGCCCAACCAGCCCATTCAGTGATTTCTCCCAAATAATTTGGACAACTTACGTATTTATACATACCGCCATAAGGAATTTTATATGCTGTTTCTCCTGGTTCTCGAAGATTTCGTATAATGTGATCTGCTTGAAGGTTGATAAAAAACCCACTCAAAAAGATTATTAAACCGATTATAAACATTGGAGATAATAACCATTCAATTGAATAAGGATCTGCAAGGGTATTTATCCAACGTCCTTGGAGATATGTGTTAAATCCATTAAAAATCATTCCAAACGAGATAATTGTCACTGGCATTGGTTGAACTGCCCGAATTAAGAATGGAAAAATGAACGTGCGTTGTCCATAATGCAATAACCATATGAATAGGAAAACAAGCGTGACCGTATTAAAAGGGTTATCTCCTATTATATAAAGTACTACATAGATGATAATCGTTGGAACTTCCATGATAAACCATCCCAACTTGTTATTAATATTTGGTCCCCATTTCTTACGAATATGTTGTCCATACGGTGCTGACACAAAAAAAAGCAATATAAATATAGCTATTGCTGAAAAACCAAAAATCCACATAAGCAAATTAAATGACACTAATTCATCCAATAATATCCACCTAATTTTTTAATTATAAGCATAATTAAATGTATATTAGATCATCTTCTTTCGTTATAAAACTTTAACTATTGAGAAGATTTCCATATAAGATCTTTAGAAAATGAGAAGAAATTGAACTTCTTTAACGATCGTTATTATCTTGTAGTTCTATGAATTATATTTAATATGTTTCTTTTTCTGATTTACTCTTTGAATACCAATCAAGCCATTCCTTTCTACGATTCTTCGATTTTTGCATATCATCATCACCAGAGGAATGTTCAGAGCGTACTTTTTCCCAATAATGATCAAGATCGTATCTAGTCAGAGATAAACCACAAGAGTTACAAACCATCTGCCGATTCATAGGATTAAACGTCATCTTCCCGGCACACTCAGGACAGCGAGCCATAATTTTACACATTGCTCTTAATATTTAAAGCCAACTTAATGAATTAAAGTATTGAAAGGTAAAAAAATTATGGTTTCCATAAAAGATAATTCTAAATATTATTTTAATAAATGATATGCTACAACTTTATCATTCATATTCATGTAAAATTTTAACTAAGATTATCACCTATCCTAATAATAACATTAAATTATAACAATAGAAGTCGATCATACTCTTGAAGTCAGATGTATATTATTTTACTGCTCGTTCTCAGTCGTATGAACAAAGCATGAGTAAAGTGAAGGGTCCTCTATCTTTAAAAAAGCTAGGATTTGAGGAAAAGATAAGAAATGGAGATAAAGTAGTCGTAAAAACTCATTTTGGGGCGCTTGAAAACACGAGATATTTAAGACCTTCATATCTTCGATTCTTATGCGATTATATAAAAGAGGTAGGCGGGATCCCCTCATTAGCAGAATCTTGCGGTTGGGGTTTACCAGAAAAAATATCGGGAACGCATACAGAGTATAGTGGTAGAGCCAATGAAAAGGAATATCTAAATGTGGCTTTACAACATGGATTTACAAATGAAACTATGGGCGCACCAATTCTCATGCTTGATGGACAGGATGGAATTGATTATGAAATTCAAAAAATTAAAGGAAAAAGATTCAATGAAGTTTTAGTTGGGGGTCGTTTACGAGAATTTGATTATCTTGTTTTAGCTTCTCATTTTAAGGGGCATTCAGGAGCTGGATTTGGGGGAGCAATTAAAAATTTAGGGATTGGCTGTGTAAGTAAATCAGGGAAAGTCCAAGCACATAATGGCAAGAAATTCTCCCTTAACTATGATAAATGCATCCCAGAATGTGAAAAATGTATCAAGGTGTGTCCAACTGGAGCTTTATCGAAGGGAGAAGACAGAATATTGAAAAAAGATTGGGATAAATGCAGATATTGTTATTTATGCAGATCTATATGCGATCAAGGTGTGATTGATATTGGAAGTTCCACAAACGAGGAATTTATTATTCAGATGGTTGATAATGCTAAAGGGGTTGTAGAGTATTTCGGAAATAATAATATTTTTTATACAAATTATGCCATAGATATTACGTGGCAATGTGATTGCGGATCCTCTGACGTTCCTTTTGTTCCAGATATTGGGATATTATCCTCATTAGATCCCGTTGCATTAGATCAGGCCTGTGTGGATTTAACTCATAAATCAATGATTAATCCTCATTCAATTCTTTCTGAAGTTAATAATCTTCCAAAAAATGGTAAAAACGAATGGTTTTCTTACATCCCTCGCTTTGATCCAAACTCTGGAAGACTTGATCTTAATGAGGAAGGTAAAGTTTCGAAACACTGGGAGATTCAACTCAAGGTTGCAGAAGAATTAGGATTAGGTTCGAGGAGTTATAATCTAATTAATGTTGAAATTGAGAGCATAAAGAAAACCTAACTTGTCTTTTAATTATCAATTTTAATTTGTACAAGATTTAACGAAATCAAATTAATAATCAGAAAAAGAAAAAAAGGGTTTTAGACTAAGACGAAACTTCCAAATCCGAGAAGGTTATATATGGAAGTCGTGCATTTCCAGAAAATTCTCGTTCTTTTGAGATGAATAGGCAATTCTTAATCATTTCTAAAACATTCCCACTGACATTTCCCAATTTAATTGGTGTGCTAAGTTCACCGTTCTTGATATAATATCCATTTCTGATTTCCACACCAAAAGAACCCGTCATTTGCTCTGGATTTAACCAAGAAAATTTATTTATATAATAACCATCATCTATGTTCGAAATCATCTTATCCAAGGAAATATTTCCAGCTACAATATCGTAATTAGTTGATTCATTTACTATGACGCCATTATTATCTCGTCTTGCATTTCCAGTTGACTTCATCTTCTCTAAAACTGCATACTTCTGATCATATAATCTATTTTTCAAGACACCTTTCGAAATTACTTCGGTTTTTTGTCGTGGGTTTCCTTCTGAGTCCCATGCCCTGGTATTCATCCCGCCTTCAAGTAGTCCATTATCATACATTGTGAAGTTATTACTCGCAATCACATCACCAATATTAGTACTTGATATTTTTTGGTAATGGGCTCTACCAGTAGCATGAAAGCCTACAGGAGAGATTGCTTCACTTAGAACTCTTGGTGTAAAAATAACAGTAGCTTTTTCATTGGGTTTAGGACTTTCAGCGATGAGAGTATCTTTTGCGATTTTTGCCCAATTTTCTACACGTTTTGATAAATTGAGGTGATCAATTTCTTTATAATATTCAAAATCCCAGAATTCCGCTAATTTTCCTCCTTTCTGAGCTTTTAATGCGTATTCGATAAACAAAAATGTGGATAGAGAATTAAGGTCTACTCCATTGCTATTTCTCAGATATGCTTGATTAATGTGAATTCTAAAGCGCCCAAATGTTGTTGATACATCTTTTTGATTCCGTGCGTCTGATATTAATTCTTCACTTAATTGTCTTTTTATGCCTACAGGATCGCCGAGGATTTTTTCATCAGCAGTTTTGATATCATTTATTTTTACCTTATCCGGGAAAGAATATTTTGAGCTAGCATTCATTTTTGATAACTTTTGGCATAGATCGATGTTCTTCTCAATTTGTATTGGATCTAATGAGCTGCTATTTATAACTCCAGTGCCGGTCTCATCTTCTTTTTGATTTAAAATTCTTATAAAGTATTCAAAAGAATTTGCTTGCCTTTCATTATCTGGTTCAGTTTTTAGAAAAATTGTCTCATATAACTTCTGATCAACTAGGTAAATTTCATATTCACTGATACCTTTCTTTTTCAAACCACTTTCTATTAAATTTAATTTTTCATTTGACATGTTCTCACCCTTGACTAATTAATGCATTTTTTGCTCTTAGATAACTCCCTCCAGACGTAACGGGCACTAAATCTTCACTTCCTTTTCCACACGTTCCACCGTCTAACTGAACTATATCTTTACTAACGGCATCGATATTCATTAAAAGATCCAAAACGGCACCGCTTAGAGCGGTTTGTTTTAAAATTTTTGTCTTTTCTCCATTTTCAATTAAATAAGCTTTCTTTGACGTGCATTGTAGTCCACCTCCTAAAGGATCTTCCATACCAAAAGAACCATGTACGAGCATTACACCATTCTTTATTCCTGAAATCATCTCATGTAATTCGTAATCTCCAGATCCGAAGTAAGTACTTGTCATTCT
Organism: uncultured archaeon; assembly: GCA_964493715.1. Taxonomy (GTDB): domain Archaea; phylum Asgardarchaeota; class Lokiarchaeia; order Sigyniarchaeales; family SOKP01; genus SOKP01. The sequence goes on along the minus strand of CAZBPC010000033.1, from coordinate 5,893 downwards.
CACGTTAATAGGATGACCAAAACTTTCTCTTCTTCCATTTCCTTGAGGAGTGGCATTAAATTTTTCAGCAGTTCTTCTATCGTAAATAAAACTTTTAAGGATTCCATCTTTTACTAAAAGATTATTTCCAGGATGAATTCCTTCATCATCAAAGAAATAGGAATTAATTTGATTTTCAATAGAAGGATTATCATAAATTGTACAAACCTGATTCGCAACCTGTTTATTTAAGAATTGTTTCAGATAACTTCTGTCCCTTAATACTTGATCTGCTTCTAATCCATGACCGAAACTTTCATGTGCTATTAATCCAGCCATTTTTGGGTCTAATATAATAGTAGTTCTCCCAGAGGGAGGTGCTTTCGCTTCTAGTAACTCCAAGGAATTTTTAACAGCTCCTTCTAACGCTTCATTTGAAAAATAATCAAAGATTTCAAAACCTAACTGACCCGTTTTTATGAGATAGTCATAATCTACTACAGGTCCTTCTTTTGCTATGGGAATAACCGCAACTCTTGCTCGTGGCAATATTTGTCGCAATTGACATCCTTCATTATTAAAAAATATACGTTCAGTAAGTATTTCAGTATACAATACTCTCACTTGGATTATTCGTTTGTCATAAGATTTAACATAATCATATATCTCTCGAATTTTATTGATTTTATCCTCAAGAGGAACATTAGCGGGATCAATTTTTGGGACTACTTCCTTATTGATTTTCCATCCTTCATATGTTGCAATGTTATCTCCTTTGTTTACGGCTTTAGGTAACTTATCTTTGATTGATTTCAACCCATTTCTCTGCTCAAATGCATATTCCTGCCAAATATCAACGAAAGTTCTAGCAACATAACCCGATTTTTTAGTAGATACAGAAAAATCTTCTGATGATGGAGTTTTAGTAATGTTAGTCACCGATTTCGAATCATATAATATGTCAAAATATTGATTCTTGCGATCGTAACTATTAGTGATTTCTTCAAAATCACCAAATATCTCTTCGTATGACTTCTCGCTCATGCTATTTCTCCAAATTTTTAACTTTTTTAATCTAATTGTTGTATATTATTAACACAAATAATATTACGAGAAATTTAAAATTAGTCTAGCTAATCAAATAATATAAAAAAATTTATTCTTCTTCTACTTTTTCAAATTCGTGCCCATTTTCTCTTTTTTTTGATACTGATGATACATTAAATCTTTCTTCAAGAAAAGAGAGTCTTTTTTCCAATATAGTCATAGTTTCAATCACATTATTAACAACGGTATTAATATCTTTTACCTCATTTTGTAGCTTCCCCATCTGGTTAAGGATAAATGTCATCACATTAGGTTCTTCTACTGATTTCAATAACCATTCGATTATGTTTTGGATGAATTGATGATTATCCAAAGAATCAATTCCAATAGAAGAATGGTTGGTAAAAATATCAATATCTCCTAAAGCAACAACTTTCCCTTTCCCATATTCTGTATATGACGCTAAGATTTGTTGTTGCTCTTTCTCTTTTATCCACTGTTCTTTTGATTTACTAAAAACTTCAGACCATAGATTTTGTTTTTTAGATTGAAGTAAAGGTCTTGCCTCTTTGTTTAAAAATAAGGAACAAGTCCCTCCTATTATTAATTCTCTCAATCCATTAGTAATATCATGTTCAACAAAATTTTCAATTTTAATCATACTGGAACTCTGATCGTCATTTTCTTTCATTTCTTTAATTAAATTTTTTTCGAAGAAAATCCCGAATTGATTTCCAGAAATATCATTTAGATTAGTTTTTTGCAAGTAATCAGCTCCATATTCGCTAACAAGTACTAAACTTCCACCAATTCGAACATAGTCGCATATTGTCTTAATTTCAATATTAGAGAAATAATTATCAATAGGATTGCCAATAAAAAGAATATCAATATTTTTTAGTACTTGCTTAGTAATAACTTCAGCTTCATTCTTTTTTACTTTTAGATTTAATCGTTTAAGAAGAGTATAAAAATTTGAAAACTCATCCTCTTCAATGTTTAGCATTTCATTGTGACAAAGATCAAAAATAATCGTTCTTTCAAGCATTTTTTCTATAAATTTTAAAAGAATTCACATATAAAAATTAATCCATTAACGAAAATTCACTTTTGTAAAGTTTTTAAATCTTGATAAATAATAAATGATTGTATGTAATGAAATATGGAAAATAATTTAGATACGATGTAGACATATGGAAAAAAAGCAAAATGCTATTTGCGTATTCGGACTTAGCTATGGAGACGAGGGAAAGGGTAAAATTACAGATTATCTTGCTCAAAAATCAGATATTATAGTAAGATTTAATGGAGGTAACAATGCAGGTCATACAATAAATGTAAATGGGATAAAGTATAAATTTAAACTCATACCTTCCGGTGCAGTATTGGAAAAAGAAGTAATCATTGCGAATGGTGTTGTTATAGATCCTAAAGTATTATTAGATGAGATGGAGAATTTAAAAAAATTGAAAAAAAAAATTAATTTAAAAATAAGCAGTACGGCGCATGTAATTTTTCCATTTCATATCAAATTAGATGGCTTGGAAGAAGTTAGAAAAGGTAAATATAAAGCTGGGACAACAAAAAGAGGAATTGGTCCAACTTATTCTGATAAAGCTGCACGTTGGGGTATTAGGGTATTTGATCTGATTCATCCCGAAATTTTGAAGATCAAACTAGACAACTTATATAATATAAAAAAAGAACTGATAAGAGTATATGATCCAGATTGGGAAATCGATGTTTCCAATATTTATGAAGAATATGTAGAATATGGAAAGATTTTGAAACCCTATGTTATTGATACAGCATTTTATTTGAATAAAGCAATAGATGCCGGTAAGAAGGTAGTTTTTGAAGGAGCACAAGGAAATTTATTATGTATTGATCATGGACTTTATCCCTATGGTACTTCTTCCAATGCTAATGCATTAGGAATAAGTGCTGGCACGGGAGTACCTCCAAAAAAGATTGGAAAAATAATTGGTATTGTAAAAGCTTATACTTCACGAGTTGGAGAAGGAATACTGACAACTGAACTTTTTGATGAAACTGCAATACAAATCAGGGAACAAGGACATGAATATGGAACTGTTACTGGACGTCCTCGGAGAGTCGGTTGGATTGATCTTTTCAGTCTAAAATATGGGATCATGATAAATGGAGTAGATAAACTTGTAATTACATTATTGGATGCTTTAGAAGGCATTAACCCAATAAAAATGTGTGTTGGATATACACTCGATGGTAAAAAACTTGAGAGTTGGCCAATTCATTCCGAAATAATTGAAGAATGTAATCCAATCTATGAAGAATTTGAAGGGTGGGATTCCCGTTCACCCGAAGAATGGTCGAGAATAGCGAGCGTGGGATACGACGCAATTCCAAAAACAATGAAAATTTATTTAGATGCTATTAAAGAAAAATTGCATACCGAAATTGGTATTATATCTATAGGACCTGATCGAAATGACACGATTTTTTTAGATTCTTCAATATTCTAATTGTTTCCTTTTTTAATTTGTAAGAAGATTAGAGAAAACAAATCAGGGCAAATCTATAAGCATGATTTATAGGAGGCCATTCTATATCTAGATCTAACTGAGAAACAGTTTTGGTGACATCAATACCCACTGCTTCCATTGAGTATCTTATTTGTTCCGGATATCGACAGATAGTTTCACTATCATAAGTACACGATCTTCCTTGCTTTGCACATAATCTACAATAGCCATCCCATAAGATAAAAATCTTTTTATAAGGTTCTGTATAATGATTGATAAAATCTTGGATTTCATCATCTACATGATCTCCCATGAATTCTTTTCGATAAAAGTCATTTCGTATTCTTTCTTCACTCAAATTTGAATTTCTAATCTTCATATCTTTCACGTATTTGTTTAAATCATATTTATAATAAATTAAATAGAATTTATTAAATTGAGATACCTTATCTTCTAAATATGGTGCTATGGGAGGACAAGCCCAAGAATGAGCAAAATTAGGACATTTAAATTTTGGATTATTACAATAGGTCTGTACTTGAGGATCGAAAAAAATATCATTAAAACTTATTTCAATAGCGGGCAACTCTTGCTTGACTTTTTTGAATTAGTTTTTAATTTTTCTATGATTCTATTCAAAATAAGTATTGCTCTTATTTAATTTAGGTTAGATTTAATAGGAAAAGGAAATCTTTTAAATTAAAAAAAAATAATTAGGGTATAAATCATAAAATATCTCTATGGAAGAAATTCATTAATTTGAGAAGTGAATAACATGAAATTAGGTAAAGAAAAGAAAAACGCGTTAGATGAGATCAACCGCGAATTTTTGTCCGAGACGTTAAATGGATCAGCGATATTACATGACGCTGTTTCTCAATATATTGAAGGAAAACTTAATAAAAGCGTTTTAGATGGAATTATTGAGGCGGAACACAGATGTGACGAGATTAAGGATAAATTTACCAAACTTTTATTTAAAGATAAAAGAGCGCTTCCATTTTTGGTTGAAGACCGTTATAATATTTTGATGATGATTGATCAAGTGAATGATAAAATGGAATTTTTTGCTAGATTTTTAAAAACAAATCCATTCAAACTTTATAATGAAGTAAAAGATGAATTCAGGAATCTATGCACTGCTTGTTCGCAATCTGTGGAAAAACTAATTGATTGTGCAACTCTTATTGAAACAGATTTTTCTGGAGCATACAAGATAACTTATAAAATAGAAGAAGTCAAGAGAAAAGCTCGAACAGCAAAGTTTAATCTCTTAGAAAAACTTTTTAAAATGGATGATAATCCAATTAAAGTATACATTACATCTAAATTAGTTTCCTACTTATACGAAATCGCTTCTTGGTGTGAAGAAACCTCAGATTACTTGAGAGGATTGATTATTAAATATCCAAGCAGATAAAAAGGGAAGGCTGAACATAATGGCGTTTGAAATAATAATAATTCTCTTTGTGGTAATTTCCATTGTAATCAGTTTTGGAATTGGGGCTAACGATGAGACAATGGCAACTTTATACGGTTCAAAAACTTTAAAACTGAAAGAATTATTGATTCTCGCCACTATTCTCTCTATTCTTGGAGCTGTATTTTTAGGTAGCGCAGTGAGTAAGACAGTAGGAGAGAACTTGTTTTCATTCGAAATAGATTACTCTATGGTTTTAACAGTATTGATTTCTACGGCAATATGGTTGATTTTGTCATCCGCATTCGGATTACCTATCTCTACTACTCATGCTACAATTGGTGCGATAATTGGGGTCGGTATATTATTGGGAGGTCCTGTTGGTGTGAACTGGGTGACTATTTTAGAAATGGGAGTGTGGTGGTTATTATCTCCCATAATAGGATACATTGTAACATATTACGCTTATAAATTAATCCATAAAACTATAACACCTAAACTTACTGGGTTTAAAAGTTATGAAAGGTCAGAAAATTTTTTTTCGTACATGTTATTAGCAGTCATCTGTTGGACTGCTTTTTCTAGATCAGGTAATGATTGTTCAAACGCCGTAGGAATAGTTATAGGCGTGGGAATTGTTGTCGATCTCAATATACTGTTGATTATAACGGGTTTAAGTCTTGCAAGCGGTTTAGTCATACTGGGGCGAAGCGTTATAAAAAGTGTAGGAAATATTACCGAATTACATCCAAGTACTGCTTTTGCGGCCCAAATTCCAATCGCAATCATATTATTTTTTGGGACATTATTAGGAATACCTCTATCTGGTTCTCATATGCTAGTAGCGTCTCTCGTGGGATTAGCCAAATCAAGGCGTGCCCCAACAAAGAAAGGCTTATGGAAAATTATCGCTATTTGGTTGCTAACTTTTCCCGCAGCAGCC
>CAZBPC010000032.1:0-32318 GCA_964493715.1 uncultured archaeon | reverse complement strand
CTTCAACCTCTATCTGGGGCATTTCAAGCCCAAATCGTTCTTGAAGGACGTCAGTAATCTCCTGTATCCTTTTTCCGCCTTTTCCAATTACCAATCCAGGTCTACTTGTTTTGAGAGTTATTCGTACCCCAAGAGGGGTTTTTTGAATATCTACACCTGCAAATCCTGCTCTTACTAACTCTGAGCGCAAGTATTCATTTATCTGCATTAGTTTGATGCCATTTTCAATGAAGTGTTTCGCTAATGGGCTCATATTCCTTTATCTCTTTTTATTTAATCTTAATTTTGAATTAATTAATTTGGAAATTCATAAATTACAATTTCCACATGACTTAGATGCTTGTCTTTGGGAGATGATCGACCATGTGCTCGGGGGATATAACGTTTTATTATCCTAGCATGATGAGTTGCGGCGTGAATAATTCGACAAGATTCGATATCCAAACCTTTGTATTCTGCATTAGATTCAGCAGCGGTTAATATTTCATAAATCCTTGCAGCGGTTTTCTGAGGATATCTTCCAGCGTACCATTTGAATTGTTTTAAATCATGCCGATGAGCTTGTTTCTTCTTATGTCTTCTATATGGCACTGATTGTTTTAGCTGTATGACTTTCTCTAAAAATCTCTTTGCAGAATCAACTTTCATTCCTTTGATTACAGCACATACTTCTCGCGCATTTTTTGGTTTAATTCTCAAATCTCGTCCAGCGGCTTTCGCTATTCTTTCTGCATCATATTTTTGTTCTGCGAATGAATAACCCCAGTGAGGCATATTTTTTCATCTCCAATTTAATTATTATTATTTTAATGGAACATATTTGCTTGATCGTGTTGCACCAATACCGGGTGAACCATGTTGTACATATCTACGAGTTAAAGAAAACTCTCCTAAATAATGACCAATCATTTCTGGTTTAACTTCCACAACTTCAAATGATTTACCATTATACACTCCGATTTTCAAACCAACCATTTCAGGGAAAATGATCATATCTCTTATATGGGTTCTAGTTAGAAGATCTTTTCCTCTCTTCTTAGCTCTGTAGGCCCTTCTAAGACGTTCAAGCAATTTCTTTTGTCTTGATGGTAACCCTCTTTTTAGACTTCGCCGAGCTCTTGCGGGTAATAATTGGATAAACTGATCCATATTCATTTTCTTTAGTTCTTCAAGACTGTAGCCACGAAAATGAAATCGTAATCTGTCTAATTCTTTTTGCGTATCCAACTCTTCTGTGCTCTCTTCTTCTTCAGTGGAATCTTCAGTTTCTTCTTCTAAACTCTCTTCTTCCAATTCTTCTGGTTCTTCTTCAATAGGGTCTTCATTCGGAGTCATATTTCCATCAATCTGTTTGTTCCATTCAGTAATTTTTGAAAAATTTTTTGATAATTTTTACAACGGGTAAGCTTTTTAGTTGTTTATTGAATTTTAATTTTATCAAAACACGAGGAGGAAAAAGAATAAACTTTAAAAGTCTGGTTTAAGAAATCGATGTGATCCCATCAAATCTTTAATTATTGAATTTTATCGATTCACTATATAGCTATTTTATAATTTTTTATTTATGAGAAGTAATGATTGGGATTAAAAACACGAACAATATCATTTTCATCAAAATTACCGACCCATTCCTCTCGAATCACTACAAAATCATCCTCTTTCTTATTTGGATTAATCACAGCGTGATAACTATTTTTTGGGGATGAAAAGCAGGACCCACCTTTAGCATAATAATGAACCTTGTTTCCATTAACTATAATTGGATATCCTTTGATTATTTCCCAATATTCATTACGTTCTTTATGTAATTGAATTGAAATACCCATTTCTGGTTTGAGATAGATTAGATTGTGATCGGGATATGAAAACTTTATACTATACCATTTAGATAGAATTTCAGTATATCCATCAGGAACAGATTGTAATCTAATGATTTTGTCTGGATCGATTTCAATTTTTTTAATATTTTCATATTTATATGGATCATAAATAACTTTAAGATGAGAAACATCCAGATTATACCTCACATTAATTTCTTCATTACCAATATTAATTATCATAAAATAGGAATTTGGTTTTATAATTAAATCTGTCTGTGTTATTGTGTCAGAGATAAAATCATATCCATTAATAAGAAAAAGCCTATCAGGATGAAAAGGTTCGATATTAATAAAAAGTTCAGCTGAGCTAGTCTTTCTTAGCTGAGTTCCTCTTTGTGGTTTTAAATATTGTGAGAACATTCATAGTTCACCATTGAGTCCTAATTTTTCTAATATTTTATATTTTGCACTAATTTCTTCTTTAAATGGCATGGATTCTTGAGCGCCTTCCCTTGTTACCGCGATCGAAGCTGCTGCAGAAGCATATTTAACGGCGTTTATTATATCCTCTCCTTGATTTAACATACTCGCGAATACTCCAATAAAACAATCACCCGCTCCAACAGTATCAATTGCGTTTACAGATAGCGTGGGGACATAAATAAACTTATCCGTGTCTGCTTGAAATATCATTGATCCTTTTGAACCTAAGGTTGTGATGATGATATTAATTCCAGTTTTTGAAATATCTCGAGAAGCTTGCTTAAGTTTTTCGTTTAAATCCAAGGGTAAATCGCCTAAATTTAATAAAGAATGTAATCCGTATAATTCTCCTTTATTAGGAACTATAATATCAACATTCTTTAAAATGTCAGGTGATAGATATTTCAGTGGAGCGGGATTCAAAATTTTAATGGCACTACCTTGAGAAGCGATATCGAAGATTTCTATTATTGTATTTACTGGAATCTCCATTTGAACAACAATTGAAGCGGCATTTTTAATAAGGTCTGAGCAATTCCTAATTTCTTGAGGGGTTAATCTAGCATTTGCTCCGGGAGCAACACTTATCATATTTTCTCCCTTTTCATCGACCATGATAAAAGCAATGCCACTATATTCTGCTATATCATGATACATGTAATTGGTGATAATTCCTTCCTTGGCTAATTGAGAAATCATTTGTTCCCCATATGTATCAGTCCCAACCTTCGCAATAAATACCGTTTTTGAACCAGATCGCATGGAAGCCACTGATTGGTTGGCTCCCTTTCCTCCTAAGTTTTGTCGAAATTTTCCTCCTGTAACTGTTTCTCCAGGAGTTGGAAGCTTCTTTGTGTAGATAGTCAGATCGATATTGCTAGATCCAATAACTAAAACATAATTACCATAATTTTCGTATTTCATGAGATATTCATGTCGAATTAAACAACTTGTATAATAAATATTTGTGGAACATCACAAATAAAACTCTTTGATTCAATCCGAATGGTTTTAATTTAAAGTTTTTTTATAGAATAATAACCCTAATCAAATAAAACATATAGATAAAGGTATTTATCATGGCTAAAGACAAAATTATAGGATTAATAGTAATGATCATAGGAATTTTAATCCTAATTGTTTACACGATGGGAAGCGTAGTCGATTTATGGTTCACTACTCTTGGTGGTAATCCAAATTGGGATATTGCTTTCCGATTATTTGGTGTTGATTGGCTTGATTGGAGACTATTCGTAGTGTTACCATTATGGATAATTGTTATCTTAATTGCTGTAATTGCAATTTGGATCGGATACAGCATGCTAACAACCCCTGCACCAGTCCCTCTAGAAGAATTAGAAGAGGAATTGGCTGCTGAATCAAGTGAATAGAGAATCTATAATCAATTTAATTTTTTTTCTCCTTTTTTAATATCTGTATTTAAGAATGTTATTTAGCTTAAGCCTCAAATTTCCCCTTCATAGAGAATTGGGATGGTTGGGGATAAAAATTTGACTTTTTATACTCAAATGAAGAAATACATTTGATGATTATTAATAATGTCGAGGCAACTATTCATAGTAAAATCGTGTATGCCGGTCCAGCGTTGTCAGGTAAGACTACAACGATGAAATACTTGTCAGATTATTATAAGGAAAAGGTTGTGAATGAATTTTTAAGTATTGAGACGACTTCAGGTAGAACTTTGTATTTTGATTATTTATTATTGTTTTTCAAAAATCGCAGGTACTCTCTAAAAACCCATGTTTATTCTACAACAGGACAAGATTTTTACGCCATTACAAGACCAGATACAATACGAAATCTTGATGGCATTATTTTTATTGTTGATTCTGAGAAAGATGCATTCATGCGTAATATTATTTCTTGGAAAGAATTAGAGGGTTATTTGAGTAAAGATTTTCTGTTCATCCCTAAAGTAATTGTTTTTAATAAACAAGATATATCTCCAAAAATAGAAAAGAATAGTTTCCTAGCAGCAATAAGAGCTTCCAAATATTATAATTTGGAAATTACTGAATCTGTAGCAACCGAAGGAGAAGGTGTTGTTCTCTCTTTTCGAACGATGTTGAAATTGATTTTAGAAAATAATACCTTATTAAATCCACCTATTCTCAAACAAGAAAAGAAAAATATTATTATCTAACTTTTTTAATAGCCCCATAATTCCTCTAATTCGTCTAAAACTTGTGTTTTTGTCCAAATGATCTCTATATTAAAATATTCTTTGACAATCTCACATAAATAGTATAGGTAACTCTTGTTAACTTTTAAATTCAATATATTATAAAGATATTTAATTAATTTTCTTGGAATTAGTGGTGTATTTATTCCTATCTTTTTCAAATATTCATGAATATTTTCAGCTAGTAGTAAATCAATCTCTTGTATATCCAAATCCTCTGTTTCAATGTCAGAAACGATAATATCGATGTATTCATATTTTATCGGAGTTAATGCACTATTTACTAAAAATAGAAAGGAATGTTCACACACTTTAAATTTTGGTATTAATATGCTTGTTAATTCAGAATTTTTATTTATTTTGCTAAGAGGGATTTTGATTTTCCTTTGTTTATTGCAATAGGGACATTCGACCATTATCCCTTGCCATTCTTCATTTTCAAATCGAGTAACTTCTGGAAACAATAAGTTGCAATACTTATTATATAATCCCAGAAAGTTATATTGATCTCTTTGGGAGGTCATCTTTATAATACTTGTGTCAGACGGTTTATTTTTTATAGTTAATAGTTTTGGCAACCATCTCAATTTTTTTAGCTCATTAGCTAGATTTTGGAGGATAGGCTGTTTTGATTTTAAAAATTTAAAGATATCAAGATATTCGACTTTGATATCCTCCTCCTTAATGATGTAAGAGAGGAGTATTTGTTCAAAACCTCCCCTGGCTTCCTCTGATTTAATTAAAAAGCTGTAATTAATTGTTTGATATTTATCATTAGCTAAAATGATACAATTTTCCCGGGAATTAAAATCTAGGAGTTTATTTAATTCGATATGCTTAATTTCATTAAGTTCTTTATTACAATAGAGAATTGAGGGACCTATTACTTGATCAAAATAAGAGATTACTAAAAACCATGAAATTGACTTCATTTTTCTCATTCAATGCATCAGTCACCATTTTTATTGATTGAATTATTTATACCCCGATATTATTCTGAAATTATTGAATCTAATACGGAGCATTTAAATTGTCGAATTTTAATTTCAGATTATTTATATTTATACTAATCAAGGAATTGTTCTCAATTTCTCTGGCATATTTTAAACTAGGTGTAGTGCAAACATTTAAGATGTTATTTTCTTTTTTTATGAAAAGCGTGTGATTTCTGCCCTTATAATTGTTTTTGTGGTGAGTTATCACATGACATTCTTGTGAATTAAAGAGAAAAGCATTTGCGCTTGATCCTATACTAATTTCTTGAAATAGAGATTCTAAAACACTCTTTAAATCATAACCAGTTTTAAGTCTATCAATTATATGACATAAATAAATTCTTGTATCAAGCTGAGTCGATTTTATAATATTTTCAAGTTTTGTATCGCTTAATTTTCTTGAAGGGAATTTTTTAATGATGCCATTATGAACAATTAAGTAGTTTTCGCCTATATTAATGGGATGTATGTTCTTAAAATTTTTATGCCATGGTTTTGTTTTTCTTGCGTGAACTAGTAGAAATCTAGTTTTGATGGTTGATAGATTTTTCCAGTCTGAATGGTAAATTGGAGTTATATCTCTTTTTATTATCAAGGTTTTATCATTATTTTCAGGAACGTATGCAAAACCCCACCCCAATCTATGACGTCCATAGATATTATATCTCCTTAAGTAGTGCAGATGACATGATGCTACAAATTTTTTTAAGAATACTAGGTCAATCTGAAAAGGTTCTGGTGAACATTGAAAAAACATTCGACACATGAGTCTTCCTCAATTAGGTAATTGCATGAAATAATTAAAGATCATCAATAAAATACGCGTTTATTGACCCATCATCATGACATGAAACGAAAAAATTTGAGTGGGAATCAGTTTTTATATCATTAACACATGAATTTGTATTATAAGTAGCTAAGATTTTGCCTTCAATGATATCTAAAAAGATAATCTCGCCTTTTGTAGTACCCGTGATGATGAAATTCATTGATTCAGAAAAGTATGGAGCAATAACTTCGACGTTAGTGTCAATTAATTCCCATTTAACATCTAAATTTTTATCAAGACAGGTGAGTTTTGAAGAAAACTGTCGTTCATTAATAGGAATCGAGTTATCTAGAAAATCGAATGAATAGGTTGAAATTAGTAAAAAATTATCATTCATATATCTTATTAATTTCAATTTCCATACAAGATCGTTAAATTTCAAGGTGTCAATTTCAAGTTTCAAATTCTTATCAAGAAAATGTGCCGTTTTATCATCTCCGCCACATACAATCACTTGTTTATCTGAAATGTTAAATAATGTTAGAGTCCTCACCTTATCAGTAAATTTCATAAAACCACGAAGATTTCCGTTTATACAATTAAAGGATCGAATTGTTCCATCATTTCCCACGGCAACTATGACATTGTCATCTTGATTATCCTCATCTTTGATAAAAATAGCATCACTAATCCCATCCTCAAATAATTGACCCCAAATCAATGCTCCATCAAGTAAAGATAAAACTCTTAGACTCTTGTCTAATGAATAAGCAACAATTTCCTTTTTTCCATTTCCATTTATATCTTTTAGTAATATACCACTGATTGAAGATCCAAATTTATGGATCCATATTGGATCTAACGTTAAAGAGGCATTTAGATCAAAGATTCTTAACAATCCATCTAATCCACCAATTATTACTTTTTGAACACAATTTTCATCTACTTCATCAATTATAATTTTCCAAATAGGAGAATTTTCAGTTATTTCAACATCGAACAATAATTTACCATCTAAAGAGAATGTGTAGATTTTACCTGATTTGCTAAAAGCCATAATTTCTTGTTTATTATTAAAGGTGTAATCTCCGATTTCTAATCCTAAAAATTGACCTATAATTTTATAATCCCAAATCTTTCGAATTCTCAATATAAATCAATTGACCTTTATTGTATATTTATAAATACTATTTGCAATAATAATTAAAAAGAAAACAATTTATTTACCTTTAAAACCTAACTATAATTTAAAAATATATAGTGATAACAATGTCATCAGAAAGAAATGATAATTTATCAATCTATTTTGTTGGATCTTTAATAACTAGCGCGGTTGGTGGAATATTACTTCTTGCTTTGGATTTTGGTGGGTGGAATGGGTCAAATTATTATCTTGGAGTGTATATTTATGGTGGTCTAGATGCATGGAATAGCATTTATAGTATACCAATAACAATATCTGGATTTCTCCTACTCTTTTGTACCTTTATCTGCATTCAAGCTTTAAGATTCCCCGATAAAATATCATCTAATAAATATCTAAATTATGCATTTTATGCTTCTTTTATTGTTTTAATCCTTTCAATTCTAGAAGGTTTGATTTTTGGTATTTCTTTAGAAATTGAAGAAGCTTGGTGGTGGTTTGACTCAGGATTTTATGGAGGCGTGATTGGTGGTTTATTAACAGCTATTTTATTGTTTATAGCTATTAAAAATCAAGATCCTAATTTCAAACCATTTTCCAAAGTATTAAAAAAATAGCAATTCAAAATTTTATTTTTTTTCTTTATTATTAATATTATTATTAAAATTTTACTCATTAAGCAAAATATCGATTAATTCAAATCATAATAAGAAAGAAATTTAAATCTTTTACATAATTCTGAATATTACTAATCATTCTAGTAATGAAAATAAACAGAATGTGATAAGTGAAAAAAATGAGCTTTGGAATAGAAATCGACAAGGATGCTTGTAGCGGTTGTGGAACTTGTTATGAAGTATGTCCAAGCGAATGCTTTGGAGAACCTGAAGGCGGTAAAGTCAACGTGCTTGAGGAAAATAGAGAAGATTGCGTAGGATGTAGAGCTTGTGAAACTCAATGTCCTGAAGAAGCTATTACAATCACGGAAGATTAAATAAATCAAAAAGCACGATTATTTCTTTTATATTTTTTTTTTCGGTTTTTTTTTTACTATAAGATAGGATTTAAAATTAAATTTGTTCGTGAAACCTCCCTTTCACGAATTTTTGTATAATTTCAGATATTTCCTAAAAATATATTAGGATAATACTATTAAAATTCTACCAAAGAAGGATTTTTCCACAGTTTTTGCATATTCCTTCATTGATTTGGATGTTCATGCAATTTTCATGATAATAAGCACCGCAAGCTTGACATTTATATATTTTCCCGCTATAATCAGTAAAATCATAATTACAATAAGTACATTTACTAGCATATGAAAAGTTGGTATCGTTGACGTCGACTTCAATAATTTGAGCTGTCCCAGTTAATCCAAATTCTGAAACAGAAGGCGTTACAAATTGGTTTTGTTCATCAGGAGATTGCCATGGTGTACTTGGATCGGCGTATGATTGAGAGGGGGTTTCTTCCCAATTTGAGACATAACCTGATACGGGTTTCTTTGATAACCCCATTTTTCTGGAGACTTTTTCATCAAGGATGTTTGTCATTATTAAAGCTGAGGCATATTTTCCTTTTTGACCACCTTTTTGTAAATGCGTGTGAGAAATTAAATGAATGATACGACCACCGGTTTTTCCATAATCAAAATAACATAAAACAGGAGATTCTCCCCACTTTTTCTTTATTTCCCAAGAGTCAATTAGAACAGTGACTGCGGTGGGGTTCAGAATTTGAATGGGAAAACTACGGTTTTCCAACCACCACCGAAACTCGGATTTCTTTGTATTCCCTGTTGTTTTTGCTGTCCATTTGTCTTGTTGGATTTCTGTTAAAACCCCTTCAAGAAATGGGTGATTCGGTTCTAGAATTTGACAGCTTACCACAGCATCCGCTGTTTTGTCACCATTCCATCTAATGAATCCTGGAAAAATTACTTCAATAATATGCTTTATCGCCCAATCAGTGGTTAGTACCCATCCTCCATTTAAATTCACGTATTCGCTTATCTTTGGAAATGCGGAATGAGGAATCTCATCACCAGGACACCCAATTAGTACCACATCATAATCATTTAGATTATATTTCATAATATCATGTGGTCTAATGGTATCATGTTTAGCAGCATACATGTGATCAACAACTTTCTCTGGTTTTTCATATCGACCCTTAATAGCAAGAATTTTTCCATATTTTTCAACTGCATTTACTACTTCTTTTTTATCCAGTGCTTCCATCTTGCGTTTTTTAACTTCCGAATACAAATCTTTCCAACTACTCATTTTAAATTCGCTTAAATTTGAAATTTTGTTAATTTGATGCTATTTTTATAAGTAATAAAACATAATTCATATTTATATTTTCATAGATGGGATTATAATGGAGAATTTGAAGGATTTAGGTGAACCCCAAGAATTTTGGGATTATTTATTTCAAATTTCTAAAATACCTCGGTGTTCCAGAAAAGAAGAGTTGATTAGAGCCTTTATTAAAGAAGAAGCTTTAAAGTTTAAATTTGAACATCAGACAGATCAAATTGGAAATATTGTTGTAAGAGTTCCTCCTCAAACAAAGACGGAAGGTGAGCCATTAAGAGTAGTCTTGCAAAGCCATATGGATATGGTATGCGAAAAAAACGATGAGATCGATCATGATTTTGCAAAAGATCCATTAAGACTAAATTTGATAGCTATTGACGATGAAAAATGGTTAACCGCTGAAGGTACAACTCTTGGAGCAGATAATGGAGTAGGCATAGCTTATCAATTAGCAATCATGAAGAGAATATATAATGGTCAGTTGAACCTTGGAACGTTACACTTGGATTTGTTATTTACTGTTGATGAAGAAAGAGGGCTTTCGGGGGCTTCAAAGATGGATTTGAATCTCATTAAAGGTAAATATTTAATAAACCTTGATTCTGAGCAAGATGACGAATTTACCATTGGTTGTGCTGGTGGGCGAGTCTTCAAGGTTGAAATCAAAGACAAACGCGTTTCGGTTGAGAAAATGAAGGATCAAATTATTCTAATAAGATTAGATGTAATGGGTTTAATAGGAGGGCATTCTGGAACAGACATTATTAAAAGAAGAGGGAATGCAAATAAAATTCTCGCAGAGATAATGTGGAAGCTAAATAAAGAATATACAATATATGTAGGGGTTATAACCGGAGGAAATTTAACAAATGCAATTCCCCGAGAGGCACATGCTATTTTTTATGTTAAAAAAGAAGAATTTCGGGAAATTATGGAAAAAATTGAATTCTACAAGCCTAAAATAAAATCCTTATATGAAGGGATTGATTCGAATTTGATGATTATTTGTAAGGAAGATCCAGAGAAATTAAACCACCTTGTTTTAGAGAATGATTTAAAAGATAAATTGCTTGATTTATTCTACTTAATGCCTAATGGTCCTTTATCTATACATCCAAAAATTCCAGAACTAGTACATACTTCAGATAATTTCGCTGTTGTTAAAACAAAACCTAATTCAATTAAAATCAAAATAAGTACTCGAAGCTTGACTGAATATTGTAAGGAAGTGATTTTTGAAAAAATAATCACATTATTCAACATTTTTAATTTTGACAAAGATTTAACAATTGTAACGGATTATCCAAGCTGGGATCCAGATTTTAGTTCAAAATTAACCTCTGAAGCAAGAGAAATATATAGAGAATTATTTGACCAAGAAGTACATATCAAAGCAATTCATGCTGGTTTGGAATGTGCTTATTTCTCGAAATATTACCCTAATATGCAAATGATTTCAATTGGCCCAAATATAAAGGGAGGACATTCTCCTGACGAACGATTGAATATACGATCTGTGGAAAAAATCTGGAAATTTTTAATAATTTTATTAAAGAAATTGAAATGAATATCTTGATTTTTAATTTCTGATAAAAAAATATTTTAATCTGATCAAATTTTATAAATTAGAAGGTAATTACATTTAAAATAAAACCATGGAAAAAGAAGTACAGGACAAAGTTAAAATAAAAAAGGAAGACTTCAGTGGATCAGAAACGGTTTTTGAACGAGTAAAGAGCAAAACCCCTTGGGTTTTCGGAAAAACTTTAAGAAAACCTAAAATAAGATTTCCTGATATGTCACTTCCACAAATGGATATGCCATTACCGGGAAAATCAATAGCAGTCATATCTATATATATCATATTATTTCTCCTTCAAACAGGAATTGTGTATCTTATATATACCAAACCTCCAGCAATGGGAGGTGATAGTCAAGGTAATCCTTTATTTCTATATCCTTCTATTCATGACGCTTTCATAGTAGAATCAATCGTTGCTTCTATATTCATTTTTCTATGTTCTATAGGTTTTGTCTTCTTATATCAAGCCTCTAAACACGTATATAATAAAAAGATCGCTGTTAGGATTCTTGCCATTGGGATTGTGTTAATTTTAATCTCTTATACTGCTTTGCAAGCAATGATTTCCATAAAATTAGGACAAAAACTCTTTGGAAATGTTTAAAGAAAGAGTTTTTCATTATCCTGATTTTATTTGTAATTCTTAATTTAATTAAGGATTTCAATTCAAAATAAAAAAAAAGAGAAAATTAAAGGATTAGCTAATAATTTCTGGTAGACTTACGAAAGTGATGCTATATATTTATCATATGCATCTTTGTCTAATAAATTAGCCTTTTCAGCGTTAAAATTAGAAGCATCAACCTTAAATAGCCATGCTGAGAAAGGATCTTCGTTGATTTTTTCTGGCTCATCCATTAAATCAGAATTGACAGCAGTAACGGCTCCAGAAACGGGGCTATAAATATCCCCAACAGCTTTACTTGATTCTACAGTACAATCTAATGGATCACTTGTTGGTTCATTCCCATCTAACTTGACTTGTTCAACAGTTGATCCTTCAAGTGCCTCTACATCAACAAATGAAATTTCGCCCAATTGTTCAGCAGCAAAAGGGGTAATTCCAACTTCACCCGTTCCATCATTATACCATTGATGGGTCTTGGTATACCAAATTGCCATAATTTATCAAACTCCTATTTTATTTTAATTATATAATTATATTGAATATAAGTATATGATCAAATTAATTATATAATAGATTTAAAATTTTTTTATTCTAATATTATTTTAATAAATAAAAATTAAGAAATGCTGTTAGACCTTCGAAAACAAATTAATTATTATTTAGAGTTTAAAGACTGGTATGATAAAATCATTAAGGATTTCAAATTTGATTATGAGAAAGATAATGAAGCTAAAGAGATATTATCTAACATAATCAAGATGAAATCAAAGGATTGGGATTTTGTGGGAGTGCTTCTTTCTTTTTGTAATACTATTAAAAAAAAATCCCCCATTTATATTTTTGGAAGCGGTCCATCGCTTGAGGATACAATTAATCATATAATTGATATAAAAGGGATTACATTTTTCAGCCGAAGTTTAAATCTGGCTGCTGATGGAGCATCAATATATTTAAAAATGAAGCAAATTCCTATTGATGGAATATTCACTGATTTAGATGGAATTACAAAAAATGAGTTTGATTATCCTTCTTACATGATAGTTCATGCACATGGAGATAATATTAATAGACTTCTTGCTTTTAAAGAAGAGATAATAAAGTTTAATAATTTAATAGGAACCACGCAGGTTAAACCGAATGATCTCCTATTAAATCCAGGAGGTTTTACAGATGGTGATAGAATTTTATTTTTTTTGAGATCCATGCTATCATCTACCCAAAAACTTTTTTTAATTGGTATGGATTTTGAAAGTATTGTTGGAAAATATAGTAAACCTCACTTGCAAGGGAATGTTGTAGGAAATAGTACCAAAATAAAGAAATTGACATATGCGTTTGATCTCTTGATGTGGATCTCTACAAAAATTGAAAGTGAAATTATTTTGATAAATAGCAACACTAAATCTAACTTTTTTCGAAATATTCCATTGGAGAGGATCAAAGATTATGATTTTATATAATCCTCAATTCCCCTTGAAGTAATAATAAAGGGAAATTTATTTTCAGGCAGGGATTTTGAGTTAACTAAATGTATATAATTTTTATCAGAATTTCGAATTAAATACAAATACTCCGAAAAAAAGTGGTTTAAAAATTGCAAACCTACTGGATTCTCTCTTATAATTGGGTTTTCAATGAAATTTGGAGAAATTTGTGCAGTAGCTAGTAATATAATATTGTGCTTTTGTGTAATATCATTTAATTTTTGAAGGATACGAAAAAAAGTTTTTTTTAAATCATTATGAGTTATATTTATTGCTCCTTGATCAACTCTGAAGTAATTATTTATAGAATCAATTATCAGAAGTTTTGTATTAGATTTTTCTAGTTTCTTATCTACTTCATTTAATTTCAATAATAATGTTGAATTACTCAAGACTTTAGCGACTAATATACTTTTTAGGGCTTGTTCTTCATCCACTCCTTGAGTCTTACATAATTCTTTAATTCTTTCTGGGCGAAACGTATTCTCAGAATCAATATATATAGAATTAGAATAAGCGATATATGCTTGTAAACACATTTGATGACAAATTTGCGTTTTTCCTGTTCTATGTGCCCCAAAAATCAAATACATACCAGGATGGAATCCTCCTTTCAAGATCGTGTTGAAATGATTAGAACCGGTGGGAAGAAGATACTTTTCACGATTTTGAATTCCTTTTAGCATACTTTCTAAATCAATAATTTTTGAAGAAAACATATTCAATTTGTTTATTGAAAATTACTATTTCAAGTTATTATAATTACATAATAAGAATAAAATCTAATAAATCATTTTTGAGAAATTAGCAAAATCGAAATATTATTTTTAAAGGAATCATACAATTCATTATACTTTTCTTAAGTTTTTAACTAAAAACTCTTTCAAATTAAAACAATGGCAAAAAAGAAAAAGGAAGTATGTCCATATTGCGGAAATTCTTTTGCTTACCTTAATCGTCATAAATGTAAAGTAAAAGAAAGAGTAGAGGGTCCGGAAGAACCTGACAAATCCCAATTAGAGAGACGAATAGAGCGAATTGAAGAAAAGAAGAAAGATTCAACTCGTCATTTGAAAAAGGATGAAAAAGTGGTATTAGACATAATTCAGAAGAAAAAAACCATGTATTTTGGAGAATTACTAGAATTAACGCAGATGACACGTAATGACCTTGATGAGATACTTGAACTCTTAATTCTCCAATCTAAAATCAACATCAAGCGAGAAATGATAGAGGCATCCTGGACAAAAATTATCACATTCATTGAAAATCTTGGGGTAGAAGTTGAAGAAAAAACAATTGATACAAGTAAAAAAGATTTCATTTTAGATTTATTCTCATTTCAACCATGTTTAATTTGTCCATTTTCAAGTAAATGTAATGATACTAATTTAGATCAATTCAATCCGATACATTGTCCGTGGTTAACTGAATGGATATATTCTTCTCTTTCAGGTCAAGTTTATGAATTTAAAATAGATGAACTTTTAGATAGTAGTGCTCCTTGATCACTTTTTCCTTAATCCAATAAGGTAGACTTCATTACTTTTTTTATAGGAAGTTTGAGGTTTAAATGCTTTGACATTTTGGAAATTTTTCTTTAGCTGATTTAAGAAATGGTGATAATCTTCTCCTTCGAAAATTTTAATGACAAAATTTCCCTTATTTTTCAATAAATCTAAGAATACAAGAGTTGATTTACAGAGCTTAATTTGTCTAATTTGATCACTAAATTTGTTGCCAGATTTGTTAATACTTGCATCAGATAATATTAAATCGATCTTTGATCCTTGAAAAAATGATTTTACAAGATCGAAAAATTCAGGTTTTGTAAAATCCATCTTTATGATATTAATATCATCTAAAGCACTAATTTTTTTGATATCGACTCCAAGGATCTTAAAATGATCTCTATGGTAAAACCCATCTTTGTATTTCTCTATGTTTTCTATTACAAATTTTTTGGAAACCTGTAACCAAGACCCGGGGGCACTTCCTAAATCCAAAATATAAAATGATCGTTTAAAGACGTTAAATCTTTTCTCGATTTCAAATAATTTAAATGCAGAACGAGCTCTATAACCTTGTCTTTTTGCTTGTTGATATTGTGAATCACGATTATGTTCTTCTGTTCTTTTTGACATTGTTTAAACATTCATGTTATTTTTAATATGATTTTCTTCAAGTTTTCAATATTGAGATCTGTTTTAATTGAAAGGGGATCAAAATGAGTTCGAGACGCTTCATGTTCACACTCCTTAATAGTTTGAATTACATGTTCAATATTTGGAACAGATGAGCATTTTAAAACTCTACAAAGCTTATGTAAATTATAATAAGAGAGAGGCATTGTATTTTCTTGAAGTGCAAAATTAATTAATTTATCAATTTTTTTTTTACATTTATAATTTTTTACATTATTTTCTGTTATTAATTGACGAAGAAAAGTAGAATCATGAATTTTACCCACCCAAAGAGGTCCTGCGTAAGCGAGACTTTTCATATTATTGCATAAAGGACATCTATCTATTATTTCAATTGGACTAACTGAATGTTGCGTTCGGAATCCACATTCCTTACAATGTATGATATGACCGTAGTTCGAAAATGAATTTGTTATTTTTTCTTTGTTTTTAAATGTTAAAGCAAATATTCTAATGAAATGATTAGAATAGAATGTTAATAGGGGAATTATTCCCAGTTTATTGATATTTGCAACTCGTGAAATGAAATATAATAAGATCCTGGCACCAATCTCCTTTGTATATTCCACATGAAGGGGTTTTGACATGTATTTTCTGATACACACATTAGATCTGATCCCAAATAAAACCGCTGTATCAGTGGCGGTGACACATAGTAGCCCGTTTTTTTTCTGAATTGCTTTAAAAGCAGCATCAACATATAAGTTAGGTGTTCCAAAGGGATCTATATTAATTACATTTGGATTTTCACTTGCTAATTCTAAGAGTAATTGGTTTGCATCTTTTTGAGTTATGATTATATTCTGAGATTCATGTTCGTTTAATTTCAAATTATCCTTTATAAGAGCTACTGCTAAAGGGTTTAAATCATTAATAATCATTTTTTCAATATTATCACATTCTTTTAAAATTCTTAATGCTCCAATCCCAGAAGCAGACATACAATCTATTATTCTTAGATTATCTTTATTGAACAATTTATCATAAGCGATTACACCCAAAGATGAGAGATCCCTGTTTATAACCATCTTATCGTTGTAAAAGACGTTCATAGCTTTTGAGGGGACTGTTTTTTCATCATCCTCATATATATAAAATTGGACGTTACCTTCGGTTTTTTTCAGCAACGGTTTATCAAGATTTTGATCTACAAGATTATTCGAATTTTTCATTGTTCTTGTGCTTACATTATTGAGTTAAGAAAAGATCTATTATCTTTTCACTTCCCAGTATCCCTCCACATACCATTGCGTGAATCTCTTTTACATTATTCCTCTGAAGGGGTTCAATTTCTTCCATCAAAATGATTTTATCAACATCTTTATCATCGCCTATCGCAACAAAATTACCACCTAATGTCTTTATTATGAAAGCTAATGGATACCATTCGTAATAAAGTCTAATTTTTGGTTTTGGTGAGGGAAAGTATCCATATAATCCTCCAAAGTTAAGAATGGCATGAAAATCACCAACAAAACTTCCACTGTAACGATCCTTTAATTTAAGTTCGATTAGCTTATTTTCGTAATTCCTACACTTAGTAGACCACATCTTAGGATCACCACCAAGACATCTAATTCCTCCTAAATAATTAACCATTTGCTTAATTTCTTGAAATACGTAATGATAAAATGTCATGCTATAAGGAGATGTATCTAAAATGAATTCTGCTACAATTCCATTGATTGCAATCACAAGATTTGTAAATATCCCGTATAAAGCATAAAAGGCGCAAATGATTTTTCCTTGTTGGTTATAGATCCCAACTATAGTACCAACAGTTCTATTTACAGCAACATTAGAAGAACCATCAACAGGATCTATAGTTATCCCAAATTCACCATCACCTAAAATTGGCTCTGCTTCCTCTGAAGCCACAAATGAATACTTTACATCTTTTTCTTTAAGTGCTTGAATTATTATACCATGTGTTAATATATCTTCATGGATTTGTTCCTCGTCATAGAGATTTATACTTCTGTTTATAGGTTTCTTAATATTCATTCTATATGAAATTTCACGAGATGTTATTCCTCTTTCTAATAATCCTCTTATTGGTATTGTTGCTTCAGCAATATTTTCTATTATTTCTATTAATAAACCTTTATTTGGAAAATATGCCGGTATATTTTTATCTAGCCATTTTGAAAGTTTAATTTTTTCAGTTATATTACTGCACATTGTTTATCAATATTTTATTTCTGAATGAGAAGAATGTTTGGTTAAAAATATGTCTTACTTGATTTTTTAAAATCTATAATTAATAATAATATAAATTAAAACTTTCAGGATAATAGTAAAAGCAATATTATGCAATTGAATTTTAAATAAAACCTTTTTCAGACAAAGTAGCTAATAACTCGAATTGAATCTGAGAGTTTTTATAAAGATGAAGTATACGTTTATTCATAATCTCACTTCGAGAGATTTTTATAGAACATGGAATCCAATATCTCATTACTTTTCCACCACTTTGAATTTCATAAGATTGATCTTCAAAATGAGCATAACTTATTTCATTAACGACTAAAATATCAACTAAAAATTTATTTTTGATATAGGCTAAACTACCCAATAAAAGGTTCAATTTATAATTCAAGATTACATTTTTGTCTTTTTTATCCCGATTTAAATCTAATCTATAAAGATCAGTAAGAGAGTCGATAATTATTAGGTTTGGATAACTTTTTTTTTCTTTTTTGTCTTTTAGGAGATTTATCTCTAAATCTAAGATAATTCGGTATAGATCATTAAAATCTTTGAGTTGAATTGTTTTTAGTTTTTTTAATATATTAGGTTCCATTGTAGAAAGGAGTGATTCAATCTTTTCCAAAGGTAATCTTGGTTTACTATAAAAATAATAAACACTATCACCAACTTGAATGTTGTTAAATGCAATTTGAAGAGCAAGTGTAGTTTTTCCTACTCCCATCTCACCCCAAATTGAGACGATCTTTTCAAGACCTATTTCTTCGTTGAGTTGGTTAAGAGGAAATTTCATAATTGGAAATTTTTAATTTTATAGGTAATTTATATAATTAATTTGAGACTCAAAGCTATTTATATATTAACAGAGAACTTAAATTTTTTCTATAAGTTAAACAATGGTTTAAAGAACAAAAGAATTCAATTTAAAATTCTAACTTTTTGGGATAAAATCCCTAACATTCCTTCAGTTATACTAACAACTTCTAAAGAATCACATCAAATTGAAATAGTTAACAAAGATACTATTCTTTTAGAATTTATCGATGGTGATGACATTAATCAATATATTTTAAAGGTTCTAGCAGTTTTTAGGTTAGGATATCAAGATTATGATAATCTACTATTTTCAATTGATCCTGGTCTGAATCATATAGGTATTGTCGTATTCTTAGATGATTACTTTCTTGATTCAAGCACTTTAACTGAAAATTCACAAGTCATTAACTATATAAAAAAATATGTTGATTCGATCCAGCAAGATAATTCAAATCCATTGAATTTAGACATTAAATTTGGAAGAGGTCTCCTAGAAACGACACAAGATCTGGTAAATCTTGCCTTATCAACATTTTCCGACATTTTAGATATGAAATTGTTTTTAATTGATGAATCAAACACTTCAAAAATTAAAATTTCTAAACAAGGGAAAAAATTTCCAAAACATGAAGCTGCTGCTTTGATATTATCCTTCAGAGAAGGTTTAGATATTAATAGTCAAAATTATAGAATGATATTCAAAAAAAACAAGCAAATTACAGTGAATAGAGAGCTACTTTCGAGATATAATGAGGCTTACACTAAGGAATATATTATAAAATTTTCTAAAATTGCAGAAGCGGTAATAATGGGTGAAAAATCACTTTCAGAGTCAATAAAATTGATACAAAATTTACAAAATAATTAGTAAAGTTTTTCCAAAATAATTCATATTTTATTTTATATTTACTTTAATTAGGGATATTAAATGAGAATACAAGCATTAGATATTTTTCGTGGGCTTTGTATCTTTTACATGACATTTGGTCATTTGGTTAATTGGTGGATAAGAAGTACCGATTACTGGCTCTATGAAATAATATGGAATTTTGGAACATTTGTGGGAGGAGGTGGTTTTTTATTAGTTTCTGGAATGAGTGCTGCTCTCTCATATAGGAGAAGAAAAGAAAAATTTGAATCCTTACAAGAATCTAGTAGTGAAAAATTGATAAGAAATGAATACATGTTTCGTGCTTTATTTATATTTTTAATCTCTGTTATGTGGAATTTAGTTGGAACTATATATTCCAATATTCCTGGAGTATGGACATGGTTTGTAATACAAACAATCTCCATTTCCTTAATATTAGCTTGGCCTTTTTTAAAAACTTCAAAACGGTTTAGATTATATTTTTGTTTTTTTATTTGGATTAGTAATGAATTTATTATTAACTGGTTATCGCCATTTCGAGGTGAATCAAATTTTCTTGGATATTTGTATTATTTTCTTTACAATATCCCCGAACAAAATGTTATCTTAGGGTATTTCCCTTATTTGCTCGCAGGAACTATTTTTGGAGATTTATTTTATGAATCGTCATTAAAAGAGGGAGAAAAAGCGCAAAAAGACTATCTGATAAAAAATTTGATTAAACCATCTGTTATTGGGGGTACTCTATTAATAATATTTGGTATCTTTTTCGAATTCCCAAATTTTACTGTGAAAGAAACGTTTTCTTCTCACATGTTCACCTTTGGACTGCAATTATTATTGCTTTCATTTTTAGTGATCATAAAGGATTTTGGTAAAATTAAATTTAAGAAAAATTATTCTGTTATTAAATATTATTCATTTTACTCATTTACCATCTTTTTTGCCCACCAGCTTCTCTATTTTGTCTTTACCCCCCAATTTAATGCGTTAGAAATATGGATATATATCATACCAACAATGGTGTTAATAACTCTTTTATTCAGATATATTTACATAAAGGTCGGAAAACATGCATCGCTCAAATTTTTTATAAGTAAATTTGCAACTTTCTTGGCGGAGAAAATAAGTTAAGGCATAATGATGATACGATTTAAGAGTATTGATATTTTTCGTGGAATTTGCATGGGTTGGATGTTTTTAGGTCATTTATTAGAATGGTGGATAAAACCCGAATTTATCAATGTAAATAATTTTACACACATTATTTTGGACTCAGTAGGAGCTTCTGGGTTTTTATTCATATCCGGCGTAAGTATAGCTCTATCTTATCGTAATAGAATTTATAAGATAGAAGTATTAAAGGAATTTACAAAAATACGAGCAAGAAATTCTTACCTTTTACGCGCATTATTTTTGCTAATTATAGCAATAATCTATAATCTATCTGTCGCTTTGGCTATAAACGATCTATCTTATATCTGGTCATGGTTTGTTCTTTTAACGGCATCCATTTCATTATTACTTGCGTGGCCTCTTTTGAAATTAGCAAAATATATCCGGATTGGAATTGGTTTTACTATATGGATCCTGAATCGATTTTTGTTTGAATTCTTAGCAACTTATGTTGGACAATTGAATATTTTTGGGGGGGCTTTTTTTTTGTTATACAATAAACCTCAACTTGACCCTATATTAGCATTTTTTCCATTTTTTTTGTTTGGAACCGTGATAGGTGATTTGATCTCAAATTTCAAATTTGATAATACAGCACCAAATAGAAATAAAACGCTTAGTACTTTAAAAAAATACTTTTTTATTGGTCCTATTTTGATTATTATTGGTCTCTTTATTGAGATCCCTAATTTTTTAGTAAGGAGCTCTCTTTCTTGGTTAATCTACTCTTTAGGGATTCAATTGACATTATTGATGACACTATTCATTTTTGAGATTCTTTTTATGAATCGTATTAAAAAAAGTTACAAGTTCTTGTTTTATTTCTCTTATTATTCCTTCACCGTATATTTAACTCATAGTTTGTTACGCTTCCTTTTTTTAGAACAATTGGATTATATCAGCATTTGGTTTGCAATTCTAATTACGTTCTTAATATTTGGATTGCTTTTAAAAATTATATATCGCTATTGGAAGGGATTATTTTCAATTAAAATCCAGTTAGGGCGATTAAGTTCTTACGTCGCTGATAAAATAGAGTTAAGAAGAAAAGACATCGAAAATTAGGATTAAAAATGAGAGAAAGATTGGATATATTGCTAGTAGAAAGACGTCTTGTGGAAAGCAGGACTAAAGGACAATGGTTAATCAAAAAAGGGTATGTTTTAGTAAACAATGAAAAAGTAAACAAACCAGGAAAAAAAATAGATAATCGTGCGAAAATTGAACTAATTAAGCAGTTTCCTTATGTTGGGATGGGAGGCTTGAAATTAGAATTTGCTTTAGAAAATTTCTCCATCCAAATCAACGAGAAGATATGTGCAGATTTGGGAGCCTCAGTAGGGGGATTTACAGATTGTTTATTAAAATATGGAGCAAAGAAGGTTTACTCAATTGATACCGCTTCAGATTTTCTCCACCCATCCTTAAAGTGTCAAATTGATAAGGTAGTTGATTTATCTGG
Source organism: uncultured archaeon (assembly GCA_964493715.1). Taxonomy (GTDB): domain Archaea; phylum Asgardarchaeota; class Lokiarchaeia; order Sigyniarchaeales; family SOKP01; genus SOKP01. Next base: position 10,149 of record CAZBPC010000032.1, on the reverse strand, counting down.
AGTTGATGTCCGTTCATTAGATAAACTAAACGATTTAGTAGATATTATAGTAGTTGATATCACTTTTGCATCATTGAAAGATGTGTTACCAAACACTATATATTATTTGAAACAAAATGGAAATATTATTGTTCTGGTGAAACCTATATTCGAAGTGGATTTTGTAAATTCTGATACTTTTGAAGTAATATCAGACAAAACCCGTCTTAAACAGATTTTATATGAATTAACTGAATGGGCATTTAATCATGAATTTTATCCTCTAGATATAATTAAATCTCCTTTACCGGGAAAGGGGGGTTCAATAGAATTCTTCATTCATTTGAAAATCTCGCAAACAAATTTAATGAATAGAGAAAAAATCATTGAAAAAATCAATTTACTTTTTCGGGGTAATTAAGGAACATTTTACCCCATTCTGTTTTATTGAATTCTTTTATTCGCTTTTTACCAATTATAGGGTACCAAAGCATGTCATGATATATCAATGAGGCTAATATAGGAAAGGTCATAAATAACTTATTTTTCATTAATGGATTTAAAAATTTGAGTGATCCTTTCCGAACCATTTGATCTCCCCAAATAACTAAGCTTCTTTTAACTTTAAAGTTCCAATTTATAGATGAGATATCTTCTCCAACTATCTCAATTTGTTCAAAGTCTCCACATCCTAAACCCTCGTCGTGCGCTAATTTTATAGCGGGTAATTTTAATGGATCAAATCCCAACATTTTTGATACAACTGTATCTACAGCTACTTGATCATATCCCGCAAGGAGATAATTCTTTATTCGAGGAATCATTGTTCTAGGACCTGCACCATCACCACATACAGTACCATCAACAATCGCTAGAGTTTGAGGATGAATTTGTTTTTGTACGATTAATAGATCTACTAGTACTTCTGAAATGAATTGATGACTATAGTGACGTCTTTTTGTTAATAATCCCCCAAATGCATTTTTCATTGCGCACGTGATACCTCCGTGGATCATTTCATCTCTTGTTTGTTTCAAATCTCCACCGATTGCTCCAGTATGACCATGCGTTTTCATAGTAGGTAAATGTATGATAGGTTTGCCAAGGTAAAACTGTGGAATTTTAAAACCACCGGGGAATATCTTAGAATCCAATACATGTAATTTTTTATTTTTCAAATTGATAAACTTTGGTCTCAAAGATTCATAGGAAACGAAAGGTATCCGAGTTAAAGGCACAAACCAGACACCATATTTCTTAATTATAGGTCCCCAGCGATTTCCTCTCAATCCTTTCGCGATGTTTGTGACTACGGTTCTATTCTCAGCAGTAAAAAGATTTTTAGGATCAAATCCATCCTCCACTATCGCCTTCAATACACCTTCTAATTGCCATGGCGGACTTGAGCAAGAAGGGAAGAATTTTGACCAACTCAGATTTAATTTGAGAATAATTTTCTCATTAATGTCAAAGAAATCCTTGTATCTAGCTAAATGCATTAACCTCTTATAATCTTCAAGAATTGTATTCGAGGTTGTTTTAATCACAAAAATTTGAGATTTATTATGAGTCATTAATAAAAGAAAGTACGCTACTTTATTTTTTTATCCATTATATGTATATACATGATTGATTAAAATGATAAGAAATTATAAATAAAAAAGAGAAAACAAAATTTAAAATGGATTAATCAGAAATATAACTCATTCCTTCATAAGATTTTTTTTTATCAGATAGGGGATTGCAATACATATAATGATCTCCACCAAGATCGACTCTTTTTGGAGCGTCAATTCCGCATCCTTCATGCTTATTTACTTCAAAGCATCGAGGGTGAAATGTACATCCTAAAGGAGGATTTATTGGACTAGGCACATCACCTTCCAAGATGATGCGATTTCGTTTCGAACTGGGATCAAATGTGGGTCTGGCGGATAATAATGCTCTCGTATAAGGATGAGTGGGATGATAAAAAACCTCTTCTATTTTTCCTCCCTCGACAAATTTACCAAGATACATAACTTCAATTCTATCCGCTATGTGTTGTACTACACTTAAATCGTGGGTAATGAACAAGTAAGATAAATCAAATTGGTTTTGAAGATCATTTAATAAATTCAAGATCTGAGCTTGAACAGAGACATCAAGTGCGGAAGTTGGTTCATCTAATATAATTAACTCAGGATTACATGCCAATGCTCTGGCAATAACAATTCTTTGTTTTTGCCCGCCTGAAAACTCATGGGGATATCTATCTAAATGTTCTCTTTTCATGGATACAGTTTTCAAAAGTTCTAGCACTCTTGTTCTTAATTTTCTTCCAGATTTTATACCTTCAAGTAACCTAAGTGGTTCTCCAATAATATTAACAACTTTCCATCTCGGATTCAATGAGGAATCGGGATCTTGAAATACCATTTGAATTTTTTTTCTTACAGCTTTTTCATATTCAGCCATTTTACGTGCTTCAATTATTTTTTTCCCCTTAAATAATATAGCTCCTTCGGTTGGACGAACCAGATTTAGAATAGTATTTGCGATTGTAGTTTTACCACACCCACTTTCTCCCACTAATCCTAATGTTTCTCTTTTATGTAAATCAAAAGATACCCCATCCACGGCTTTAACGTATCCAATTATTTTCTTGAAAAATCCTGCCGTGATAGGATAATAAGTCTTTAGATTTCTCACTGATAATACTACATTATCCGTATCATACTTATCAAATTCTATTTTATTATCGCTTGCTGTCATCATTTATTTTAAATAATTTCTTTTAATTTCAATTTTATACTTTTTTAGATAATTCAATTTCACCCTTACTCCAATCATATTTTGGAGAATCATTATATTTTGGATCATATAAATGACATGCCACAAAATATTTGTCACCAATCTCAGTAAAAGTTGGTCGTACTTTGTCACAAATTTCCAATCTCTCATCGCATCTTGGATGAAATCGACATCCTGAAGGAGGATATATTAAATTTGGAACAGACCCTCTAATAGACTGTAGTTTTTTATCCTTCTTCTCCAGAGTTGGAATTGCTGAAATCAATCCCCGAGTATACGGATGTCTTGGATTTTTAAATAAATTTTCTGCTGTGGCATATTCTATAATATTACCACTATACATAACCGCAACTCGATCACACAAATCTGCTATTATTCCTAAATCATGAGTTATCATTAAAATTGATGTTTTAAATTTTTTCTTTAAATCTTTCATAAGATCAAGAATCTGAGCTTGAATAGTAACATCTAAAGCTGTTGTTGGTTCATCTGCAATCAATAATTGTGGATTACAAGAGAGAGCCATAGCAATCATCACACGTTGTCTCATTCCACCACTTAATTCATGAGGATATCTTTCCAATATTCCTTGAGCGTCTGGCATGCCAACCTCTTCTATCACTTTAATAGATTTACTTTCAATAATGTTATTCAAAGTTTGTTGGTGCTTAGTTTCTTCTTTTAACTTTTTAATTTCTTTTTCATAGTCATTTATTTCTTTTTTAGTCAGTTGATCTTTCTCATCTTTAAGAGTTTGTGTTAGCTCTTCATATTTTTTGATTTTATTTCCATGTTCTAATTTTTCTTCATCGAGAAGTAAATTCATTTCTTCCTTTTGATGTAATAAAAATACTTCTTTAATTTGGGTTCCAACTTTCATAACTGGATTTAATGAGTTTAAGGGATCTTGGAATATCATAGTGATATCCTTACCTCTAATGTCTCGCATTTCCTTTTCTGGTAAATCTAAAAGATTAATTCCGTTAAAATCTATCTCTCCATCAATAATCTTTCCTGGAGCTCTTACAAGTCCAATTATTGAAAGTGCTGTGACTGATTTCCCACATCCAGTCTCTCCTACAAGTCCAAGTACTTCATTTTTTAGAATAGCAAATGAGACCCCATCTACAGCTTTTACAACACCCTCTTCTGTAAAAAATTGGGTTTTTAGATTTTTTATTTTAATTAATTCATTATTACTTTTGGTTAAAGAATTTGCGTTAAATATATTTTCTTTTTCACTATCTGATCTCAAATTTATTTTTAACCCCGTAAAGTTTAGTTTAGTTTTGTCTATAAATTTTTCATTCTTGGATCTAAAGCATCTCGAAGTCCATCTCCTACTAACATAAAGGCTAATACCGTTATCATAATCATCAATCCTGGAAACACTGCCGCCCATGGTGCTGTGTAAAATTGTACTCTAGCTTTTGATATATCATACCCCCATTCTATTAGTGTTGGATCCGCAAATCCAAGAAAACTCAATCCCGCTAAACTCAGGATTATACCTCCTATATCAAATGTAAAAGCAACAATAATAGGCTGAATAACATTAGGGAATATATGTCTGAACATGATTCTAACATTAGAGGCACCTGAAACTCTAGCAGCATCAATGTATGGCAAGTTCTTTGTTTGAAGAACAGATCCTCTAATAATACGAGAATAACCTGCCATACCTAATATCCCATAGGCTAATATAAAATACTCTAATCTACGTCCCCAAATTGCAATAAAAACTAGGACTAATACAAGTCCTGGAAATGCTAGCATAATATCGACAATTCTCATAAGAACTGAATCAATCCATCCACCGTAATAAGAAGCAATGATACCTATCACACAACCTCCTAATACAGATATAACCAAAGCAGGTAATGCAACAGTTAATGAGGTTCTCGCACCCCAAATAATTCTCCCTAACACATCAGCGCCTGCATCTCCTGTTCCCAGTAAATGCGTTGGAGAAGGAGGACTCCAACTTCCATATTGTGGTGTCGTCAAAAAGTACCTTGTATAAGGAGATAACCAAGGAGCAAATACAGCAAATGAAATGATAATAAACATCAAGGTAATACCAATTAATGTCAAAACAGATTTAAATCGAGTAATGAATTTCCTCTGGCTTTTGGTTTTCTCATATTCAATTTGTCTTTCCATTAAATCTTCTGAAATGTATCCAGGGATTAATAGAAATTTAATATTATTTATAATCCAATTCAGTGTTCCGGTGAGTACTTTGTTCTTTGGCTTTTCTTCTTTTTCAAGTTCAATCCTACTTTCCGGTTGTTCTCGGATTGCTTTTTGTTCAACCATTTTTCTTTTTCACAATTTATTTTTAATTTATATATTTATTTTAAATTAACATCAGTTTTTTAATATGCTATGCGAGGATCAAGATAAGCATATAATAAATCCATGATAAGGTTTGCCACAACAAAAATGACTGCAATTAAAAATACACAAGCATTTAATACATAATAATCATAACGATTTAAGGCTGTTACTAATAATTGTCCCATTCCATCTAAATTAAAAGTGGTTTCAGTTAATACAGCTCCACCAAGTAATGCTCCAATATTTAATCCAATTATAGTTACTGTTGGTATTAACGCATTTTTTAAAGCATGGGTGTGGATCACATCTCTTTCTTTGGCCCCTTTAGCTCTAGCTGTCCTTATATAATCTTGCTCTAAGACTTCTAACATACTTGAACGAGTTTGTCTTGTAATACTTGCAATTGTAATAAATGATAAAGCCATAACTGGCAAAAATAAATGCCATACATAATCAACAAAATAATATAAATTTCCAGTGATTAATGTATCAATTAATCTAAATCCAGTGATAGGGTCTAATTTATTATACCAAGAAGTTGCAAATCCTTGCGTCGGGAAAAAGAAAGGTGAATTAATTTGCTTGAGTTGATATGATAAAAAATACTGCATAAGCATTCCTAACCAAAAAACAGGAATTGAAACTCCTAAAAGAGCAAACCCTCTTACTGTTGTATCTTGAATTTTATTTCTATGCTTTGCAGAAATTACACCCGCTTTAATTCCTACTACAGAGGCTATTATCATTGATAAGACAGTAAGCTCTATAGTACGAGGAAACTTTTGCATCACCAATGGCCATACATCAGATCCCGGGGATATTTGTAATGATTTCCCCCAGTCTCCCGTAAATAAATTTCTCAAATATAGAAAGTATTGTAAAATTATAGGTTGATCCAGACCAAGCTGGTGTTCCATTGCGTGTAATTGCTCTTCTGTATAACCCTGAGTGGGAAGATATGCAATTGCTGGATTATAAGGGAAAAATTTTGTTAGAATAAAAACTAAAGTTAAAACCCCAAATAAAACTGGAATCATCTGTATCAATCTTTTAACCATATATTTAATTACGTTTGCCATATTATATTTTCCCTTTTTCTTTTAACTAAACTAATCCAAACTTTTTACTAATTCTAATTTTTTAGTATATTCTAAATATCTTAATTTCAAATATGATGCAAATAATGCCGTAAGGAAATTAACTCCTAGTAAGGTTAAAATTGTTAAATATCCATCTATTGTTGCAAAAAATATTCCAATGACAAAAATATTAAATCCATATATCATCCAATACCATAAAAAAGAGATTCCAATTATAATTGGTATTAACCATATTGCATTTCTTAATGCATATTGAAAATAATCCTCTCTAAATGCCATAATAAATATAATTATTATTAAGATGATGATAGAAAAATACGATGCAGGATTAAATAATACTTGATATAAAAATATAAGTCTTAAATTGACAAATTTATAATATACATTAGAGATGTAACCAAAAAATACAAAATAAATCAACAATATACTTAGTATAAAATTACCTTGTCTACTGATAACAATTTTAAGAGTCATAAATCTAATTTTATATTAATATGAGTTAAGATAAATAATTTAGTATTTGATCACTTATTAATTATACCACTATTTCTTAACTAATTAATGATTTAATTAACCGATCTCTGTAATAAGCTAACAGTTTTATGTTGTTAGTAAAGATCTCAATAAAGTCCTTGTAAATTAAGAGAGGACCAAACAACTTTTTCAACAAAATATCTATTTTTTATCATAAAAATCGTAATGCATAATTTTGGGATAATTTATTTCTTTTTTCCATATAAGACCCATTTTTATGAATTTATGATCTAATTTCATTTCAATTTGATTATTTTTAATTCAATTTTTATATAATTTTTCAAATAGAGCTAAAATATACTAATATATTTTTTTGATAATTCACATACTTAATCTTAAAATTATAATATCTTACTCAAATTATTATTTTTTGGTGAAGAAAATAAATTTTAAAAAAAAAGGTCAGAGTAGATAAAAAAATTTACGCAAATTGAAGTATATGTTGTTCGGCGAGTTTTATTCTACTGAGAAAAATTAAAATGAGTCCGACTACTTCAAAAGTAAAGTTTATGGTTAGAAGAGGTAAAAATACTATTAATTTTTCGCTTGCCATTGTATAAGCCGAGGCAGCTTCAAATGCTCCGAATAAGTATAAAAGCATTGCCAATAAAGCTATTACTAAACCAATTAACATAACAGCAATTCCAATCCTAATATGGTTCGATACAATAAAAATAAGACTTATCAGGATAATCACACCTCCTCCAAGTACGAAATAACTTGTTAATTCAAATATAGAAGTAAATGAATGTATTATTTCTGATGTAAGATTAAATACTCTAGGAATCCATAGCATGTTAAAAATATAGGTTCCAATAGTAGAGCCAAATATTAGCAAAAAGCAACCCAAAGCACTTAACCTTAGCCATTTAATATTCTCCATTTTTTATCAACTAAATAGATTATTAATTTAAGGTGAAGAATTATTTAAATATTAAAAATTTTGATATTGTGATTAATAGATTAATTTAATTGAGATATAATATATGTTTATTATTTTTTTTTTTAGTTAAAAATCTTATTAAATTTAGTATACATGATAAAAGCAATTAATTAATACTAAGTTCTTTTATAGAACTTTAAATAAAATTATAGCGAAATACTCCCGAAACAATTTCCTAAATTGTACTCGATTATGGCACACCTAAAATCATGATTTAAATCGCGTTAATCGGCGATGGAATTCAAATTATGATAAAGATAGAAATTAATATCATTAGAGAGAAAATCACAAAAAGGATAGTTGAGAAAAAAAGCATTATATTTAACTTTCTACCATTAAAATTTGATAAAAGAAAGAAATATTTGAATACTAAGTAAATAAGAAAAAAAAGATTTAAATAAATTTTTACTCATATCTTAAAATCTCTAGAAATAACAGGGGTAGAAATTTATGAATGAGACTTGATTTGGTACCCAACCATGAAGGACATTTAACCAAGCGTCGTTATTTTTACCACTATCCAACCAAAGGCATGGAAAATCTCTTTCAACCATTGTATGTTGAATCTGATAATAGATACTTTCTCTTATGGTTTGGTTTGGTTCTGCTGCTCCTTGTCTTATTAGCAATTCAACATCAGGCTCGTAATAACGTTCACCATTAATGACTGAGATATTTGAGAAGAATGGAGTGATATAATTTTCAGGATCATTATAATCTTGAAGCCATCCCATTGAATAAGCCATTAATTGTTCAGGATGCGATACCTGTTTACCAATAACTTCTCCCCATGATTCACCAATGACTTCTACAAAAATTCCTATTGAAGCCATATTAGCTTTAAACAGATTTCCTATATCTCCTCTCCTGTCAGTTTCGGTATTCCAAGTATAATTCCACGTCGCAACTGGACTACCAGATGCTGCCAGACTCTGCCAAAATGTGTCCGCTGGATTATCGTTTATAGGAGCAGAACCACTTACGAGGGCGGCATCTACAAGAATTTGACGAGCATATGAAAGATTTAATACAGGATAGTCTAAATCTGTAGCAAAGAAGGGTACTGGTTCAGCAATAGGACCTTCCAATCTTACTGCCTGTCCTTGCAAAATTTCTTGAATTACATAATTGTAATCAAATGCATATGACGCTGCTTTTCTCAAGGTAACACTCATAAACTGACAATCTAACATTACGTATTCAGTATTGGTTGTTGCTCCACCTCGATATAGGGTAATAGCTGAATCAGAATCAAATTGAGTCAAGAATGAGGGATCCGGAGCATCCAAGATATCAACTTCTTTTGAAAGCAAAGCTTGATTTCTAGTGTTAGTATCTTCAATTTGTACCCAAACCATTGATAGTAATTTTGGAGCACCACGCCAATATACAGGGTTGGCTCTAAATCGGATATCAACATCGGGAGTGAATGATTCATAAATAAATGGTCCAGTACCGATTAGTCTTGAATTTGCTGACTCAAGATAGCGTAGAGGTGGTGTTGATGCTGGAGACATAAAGTACATTCCCGCATAAGCAAGAATTGCTAAAAATGGTCCTTTTGGTTCATTCAATACTAATTTAACTACATATTGCGAAACTACGATAGTTTGATTGATTAAAGGTTTTCCACTTCCATCAGCAGTTTGAATAAGTCCACCAAATTGACATACTGGTGTGGTCGCATCTAATGACACATTAAATGGAGCTGGTAGATAATCATTTTCAGAATAATTAAGAAAATGATTTAATCGATCAAAATTCCATTTAACAGCGGCAGCGTTAAATGGAGTTCCATCATGAAACATAACACCTTGTCGAAGAGTAAAGGTGTAATTTAAACTGTCAGAAGTAACAACTGGAAAATCAGTTGCTAAACTAGGTACAGGCCCATATTGAGGATCTGTCAGATTTGTTTTCATCAATCCTTCACAGACTTGATTAATCACGTCTATTGAAGCTGAATCATACGCATAATGAGGATCCAGATCCGGAATACCACCAGAAGTTCCGAATACTAGAATTTGTTCTCTTTGAGGAGCTGGATTTATAGACATAGCAAGAATGATGTTTCCAACACCAGATGCTACTAAAGCAATCGCTAAGATTATTATCGCGATATTTTTTTTTTCCATTTCCATATTTTTAATCACTTTATTTTTAAATTTTTAAATTTTTTTTAGATTTGTTGTTAAATATCTTCTTAAATTCGTAAACTTATAAAATTTATTATTTTTTTTTTATAAATTTTGGAAATCAATAAAATAGATAATGCATCTAAGCTTTCATTCTTTATATATACTTTTAATTTGATAACTTTATTTAAAATATGGTAATTTTCCCAAAATTTTAAGATATTGAAAAATATAAGCTTCTATTTAAAATTATCTCTAAATAATATAATAAATGAAGATAGAGATGATTTGTTCGAAATAAAAGGTCATAAAAATCGTACCCAAA
>CAZBPC010000031.1:0-32672 GCA_964493715.1 uncultured archaeon | reverse complement strand
CCAGGTGGAGGATATATCTTTGGTTCAGGTCATAGCATAAATCCAGCAGTTACAATTGATAGATTTGAAGCGATGCAAAATATCAGAAGAAAATATGGTACATATCCTATCAATGTTCCTGATTAATATTATAATTTATATTTTTGAGCATAATTCTTTCTTTAGGAAGGAAACCAGCTTTTTATTTGAAGCAATGAAAGGAAATTTCAAAAAAATTGACAAATCTCCTTCAATTTTATTTCCAGTAAGTGAAAAAATTTCACCTCCCGCTTCTTCTAATATTAGTTTTCCCGCTGCTACATCCACTAGTCGATTTTTTTCCCGTAAATTTATAAAAGCATCTATGCTACCTTTGGCAATTTGACATAATGTTAATGCGCTACTGCCTAATACTCTTACTTTATAATTTTTTTTAAATAACGATCGAAGCTTCTCAAAATATTTGAAAAGACTTTTAGTAGCAAGATTAATCTCGAAAACACAATCATCTAAGAAATCTCGCTGAGAAACGTGAATCGGTTTTTCATTTATAAAAGCACCTTTACCTTTTTCTGCCCAATATATATCTTTTGAGTTTAGATCAAGAACTACTGCTTTAACAATATCTTTTATGGATTTTCCATTTGCATAAGCAATAGAAATTGAACAATAGGGAATTCCTCTCGAAGCATTATTGGAACCGTCAACAGGATCAACTATCAATATATGATCGTTAAGAAGGGCTTCCTTTTTATCACCAATATATTTTTCACCTATTTCTTCGCTAATCAAAAGAATATCTAACTCTTGGTCTTCCAAAATTTGGATTAAATATTCCTCAGCAACCAAATCTATATTCATGGAGATATCTCCACCAGCTCCCCTCGAAATTTTAACTCCACCTTCCTCAGTACCTAAAAGAGGATATATTTTATCATAAACATTGATAGCTAGCTGTTTTAAAAAATTGGTTGTTATTTCCATTAATATTCACTAAAATCTGCTTAAAATTCAATATAATGTAATTTTATATTAATCTTAATTCTTTTGAATCGGATTTTTTTTCACTTAAATTCTCGTTTTTCAACGAAAACGGTTAGAATAAGAAGGTAAAATAATTATTGTAATTCAATTTCAACAAGAACAGTTTCAGGAATTTGTATTTTCATGATTAAGTGCATGCTTCTCTCATTTGCTACTATATCAATCAGTCTTTTATGAATTCGCATCTCAAATTTGGCTACTTTATTTGTGCCTTGCCCACTCACGTTTTTCATTACAGGGACTCTTAAATGCTTAGTGGGGAGTGGAATTGGTCCCATTTTCTTGATTCCTTGTGACGCACAAACGCTTTCTATTTGATCGCATACAGAAGATACAGCTTCTAATTTAACGGAGCTGAGCCTAATTCTTGCTTTTTGCAATGTTTATAATACCTATTATTTCAATTTGAACTTAACTTGTATGATTAATTTTAATCTCTAATAGTAAAAAAACTTTATTAAATTGAACAAGAAAAAGAATAACCCGTTATTTTGGTTTACTAAGTAAAATGTAAGTTTGACCCGACTTTTGTTTTTCATGTTTCTTTATTAGGAATCCCTTAAAACGATTATTAATAAAGGAAGAAATAAAGGAGTTTAGTTCTTGTTTGTCTAAAGGATAAAATTCAATGATAATTCTTCCGAGAGGTTTAAGGATTTTATGTAAATATCGAGCTGTGCTATTTATTCTTTTTTCTTTTTCTTGATTATCCAACAGACCATAAGTAATGAAATTATATGCTGAAACTGACATAATATGGTCAAATGTCATTTCTCTTAAAGGAAGAGAATTTATATCTGCTAAGATAAACTGAATTTTTCTATATTCTGGGTATAAACGTTTTTTTTCAACAGTTTTAAATAACATGTCTTTTAAAATATCAACTCCAACCACTCTAAATCCATGATTTGATAATATTTCTGAGGAAAATCCCGTTCCACAACCTAAGTCTAGCAAGAGTGAATTTTCCTCAACCTTCGAATTTCCAAGATCGATATCATTTAGTTTCTTATCATATAAATATTGGATGCATATTGAAGTAGTCTTTTTTTGATTTCTTTCCATCCATATTGAATCATCATAATCACTTGACATAGAGCCAATATATGAATCCGGAAATCTTGGATATGATGTTTTTCTTGACATTGATACTCAAATAGATGAAAATCTGATAATTATATAAATAAGTAAATGAATATAATTATGATAGAATATAATTATCCATTTTTTATAGATTTACTCAATAAATAAAATATTATGTCTATTAATCAAAAGCTATATAGAAAGATGGTATATTATGAGAAGGGGATGAATATTGAATGAGACAATTTTAATTGTAGATGATGAACCTGATATTGTTTCGCTCACTGAAAAATTTTTACAAATAGGTCAGTTTAACACTATTACTTGTAATAATGGAAAAGAAGCCCTAAAAAGATTGGAAGACAAATTTTCAGACATTGACCTCGTGCTTCTGGACGTGATGATGCCGGGGGTTAGTGGTACGGAAGTGTTGGAAACTATCAAGGCAAAAAAAGAATATGAGCATATAAAAGTAGTTCTCTTCACTGTCAAAAGCTTTCGAGAGGATATTGAACAGGGTAAAATGCTTGGAGCTGATGGATATATTACAAAACCGTTTTCAGGTAATGATCTCTTAGATTATGTGAAGCAAATATTAGGTCATATGAAATGAGTCAAAATAAAGGATTTATATTAATCGTGGATGATGAAAAAGATATTACCCTATTGACAAAACAATTCTTGGAATTAGAGAATTACAATATCATTTCAGCAAATAACGGAAAGGAAGCCCTTCAAATCATGGAAGAGCACTATACTGAGATCATCCTTGTTCTTCTTGATATAATGATGCCGCAAATTAGTGGTTTTGATGTGTTAAAGAAAATAAAAGCAAACAAGAAATATAATGATATACTCATTGTTTTATTTAGTGTGAAAAATTTTCAAATAGATATCCAAAAAGCTAAGGAACTTGGGGCAGATGGGTATTTACCAAAAACAATTTCTGGAAAAAATCTTTTAGATTATATAAAAAATATATTAGATACAAAAAATAATTAAATTATTTACCTTTTCCTTCTTGTTTAAATGATCCTTCAGTTTCTATATTTTCAATAGCTAATTGATATTTAGCTAAAATTAAAGTTGCAAATACAACAAAAACTAAAGCAATAAAGAATAATGGATAATTTGTAAATGTTTGTCTAAAAACAAATATACCAGCTGTTATTGGGAGGAGTAGAGCAATTGTATCCAGAATCGGATACATAATGAGAAGTTTACCTCTTTGAAATCCACCTTGATAGAACGGTATACTTGAAATATTAAAAATAGACATTAACCAAAATCCAAGAAAAACCCATAAATGAGCATAACTTCCCCCAAAGATGAACCAAAAGATACCAAATGGTAATTCAAAAAGTGTATACCATTGAAATCCTTCTCCTGTTTGAATTAACGCTTGAGCAAGAATGTTTGTAGCTACACCTCCAAGAGCAAATAATAATGCTCCACCAAACATCGTAAAAAGACCTTCAGCACCAGTTCCTTTTCTTTTCTTAGCGATAAATAAAGATATAATACTAATTGGTATTACTATGAGTAAGAAAGTGATAAATGAAGGAACAAACCCGTATAAATCGATGTTAACATCGGAAATTCCGGAAAAAGCTATTACTACCGGTGATATAGTAAGAAAGGCTATAGCTGTATACTCTAAAGCACCCACCCTTTCCTTTAAGATAACAATAGCTGATATTACAAAAACTATGAAACCGGTTGCCATTACTGGCTCAGTAACAATAATTCCAATCATTCCAATTGAAATTATATACGGAAACCAACCAATCACACCTAAAAAGAAACCAAATGCCCATGATTTGTTTTTTACTAACCACAAAAATGTTTTTAGTATTGTTTTTATCCCACCTTCAAATTTAATTTCCACACCATTAAGAGTTGCTTGATTCAATCCTTTTTTTTGATACACGAATGCCAAGTTAAAGCAAATTGTAGTGATCAAGGCTAAAATTATGCCGATTGTAACTGTTATAATATCAACTAAATCAACCATAAAAAAAAAAATTAAGAGCAGAATAAATCTTTTTAGAATAAAGAATGAAGAGTTAAGGAATTATGCAAGTAACTAAGGAAATAATAATTATTGCTAAAACTACAAAACAAAGAGATTTTCTAAAAAAATGAGCAACATGTTTTCTTGGTTTCCTCCCATTTCTATCTAATAATTTGGGAAATAAATTTTGAGAATGAGGCTCTAATTGATACCAGTAGGCTGTGCTTGACCAATCATCACTACGATGATTATCATGACCATGTTCAATGGTAACTATAATTTTTTTATTAAAATACATGGGATCTTCCACATGATATCTATAGTAGGAAATTTGTCCAAAGAAATTAAAGCCACCAGGTTTAATAGTACCGTGATATGGAGCAACATGTTTCTTGCTTTGACCGTATGCTTGATTTACATAATCTTCGGTACCTGTTCCATGGAGAGTAGGTACCTCTTTATCTATATCCTCATCAATAAATATCATATCGTCACCTTCCCCAGGCCAGTTAATAAACGGCAAGAATGTGATATTATCAATGTCTAAATGACAACCTACATAATGCCCTTTTCCTTTCGCTTCTAATATCCGATAATTCTCCTTTAAAGGTTCTGTATTTTTCCCTCCAGTGTAATTGAAGGTTATAGGTCTAGTTTTCTTGAATTTTTTTCCAGTCTCCTTATCAATAAGTTTAGGAATTGTAGGATTTTCTCTTCTCCATTGAGAATGAAATCTCCCAAAAGATTGAGAATTCTCAAGTCCATCTTCATAAACATCATAATCTATGTAGTAATAAAAGGTAAGAGGATCTGGGTTGTCATTTTCTAATGTAATTTTGAAATTTTCAGAGAATGGCATTGGCCACCAACAATTAAATCCTCGTCCTCCTCGTGGAGTCATTTGAAAAGGTGAAGAAACAAAAACTTCTCGTTTCGCATGCCCAAGACCAAAAAAATCACCTATAGGAACTTCTACACTAGGGCTATCTTCTAATTCACCATCCCAATACAATCTGATTATAATATTTCGTAAGTAATATTTGCTTTTGCATCTCATTGTACACCATAAGTGTTTTATACAACCAGCTGTTTGGTGTTCACCCAATACTATGAGTTCTCCGGGTTCAATATCAATCCAATCATGATTTCCACCACTTCTGTCATAACTTGAAATTCTTTTACGCTTTACAGAATCTGGATAGATTTTTGCGATATCATGAAGACTAGATTTTCCTAATTTCATAAATGAATAAAGATTTAATCATATTTTAATCTATAAATTTCTAATTAATTGAGTATCAGCTATATTTATTAATTAATAAAATACTAATACAAATCAACTAATTCAAAAAAACTATAGATAAATAAATAAATTAGAAGTGGTTAGAATTGGTTTTAGAAGCAGAAAGTGATAAAATACCATTTTTTAAACAGTATTTTTCAGTATTAATTTTAGCTGCAAATATAATCGTTTTTATCTGGCAATTATTGGATCCCGCAGGTCAGATGCATATTGAGTATGCCTTCGTACCCGCTGAATTTTTTGCTGGGCAAAAATTATGGACTCTACTAACTTCAATGTTTATGCATGCTGACATTGTACATATAACCATGAATATGTGGTTTTTCATTGTAATAACTGACAACTGTGAACATGCAATGGGTCATATTTATTATCTTATTGTTTACTTACTTTCGGGTTTATTCGGTAGTTTACTTCATGCATTGAGTACAATAATTATAACAGGAGACATTATACCAGGAATAAATTTGTCTGATATACCTTCTTTAGGAGCTTCAGGAGCAATATTCGGACTTATGGGAGTATACTTAGTTCTTTATCCTAAAAATAAATTTTATCTTCCATCAGCAACAGGTATGTCAATGAGAAAGGTAAATGCTGGCTATTTTATATTAACATATTTTATAGCAGAAATGACTTATGCCATTGCTTCTCTCTATAATCCATTTGGTATGGGGTCAACCGCCCATTTTGCTCATGTCGGTGGATTTATTGTGGGAGTTATAGGCGCAGGGATATTTAAAGCTGTAAAAGGAAGTTCATATATGAAAAAGAAACCTTAAACCAAAAAAAATTGATTAAATAACTTTTTATTACTTTTTTTTAATAAAATTTTTTGAATAATGAATGTTTATTGAACTTAATTTTTTAAAGTATATTTCTAAAGATTAGAATTCGAAATGACAACAAATATCGTAGTTATAGGAATGGGCTATGTGGGGATTCCAATGGCCGCTTTACTAGCAGATGTTAATGATTTCTATGTCACCGGAATCCAACGACGTTCAGCTAGATCAGGGTGGAAGATTGATTGGCTTAATAGTGGTAAGAACCCATACGAGGGAGATGAACCCGGTTTAAACGACTTAATTACTCGAATTGTCAAAAATAAAAAATTTCATGTCACTGATAATTACGATAGTTGTGAGAACGCTGATTTCATTCTCGTTGACGTGCAAACTCCTGTAGAATTAGAAAGCAAGGTTCCAAGATACGAATCATTAATCGAAGTATCTGAAAGAATAGCAAAATGCATGAAGAAGGGAGTTACCATTATTATTGAATCGACTGTTGCTCCAGGAACTACAAATAATATTGTGAACCCCATTTTAGAAGAAGGGAGTGGATTGAAAAGAGGTGAAGATTTCTTCTTGGTGTTTTCCTTCGAAAGAGTAATGCCTGGTAAATTATTAGAATACATTATACATTTCCCTCGCGTTATTGGGGGAGGATGCAAAAAAGCCAATGAAAAAGCCAAATTTATTTATGGAAAGGTCGTTAAAAAAGAATTATATATAACTGATACACTTACAGCAGAATTAACAAAATGCATTGAAAATTCATATAGAGATGTAAATATTGCTTTTGCGAACGAATGTGCTTTATTATGTGAAGATTTTAATAGCGATATATATGAAATCGTTGAATTAATAAACAAACGACATGACAGAATGATGCACCTACCAGGCAGCGGTGTGGGTGGGCATTGCTTAACCAAAGATCCATGGTTATTACTTTATGGTCACGAAAAATACACAACCGCAGAAAACAAAGACAAAATCAAACTCATACCAGACTCTAGAGAATTAAATGATTTTATGCCTAAACATGTAGTAGAGTTGATGGAAGATGCATTTCGTGCCGCTCATAAATTAGTAGATAATATAAAAATAGTATTGATGGGCGTGTCATATAAAGCAAATACTGATGACACCAGAAACACTCCTACTGAAAATATAATCAAAATTCTCATGAATAGATACCATTCTCACAACATTATTTATATGGCACATGATCCTTACGTAAAAGAAAAAGATTATCAACTCACAAAGCTAACCAATAATTTAGAAGAAGCATTTACCGGAGCGGATGTGCTAATCTTTGCCACAAACCATAAGCAATATTATGAGATTGACATTAAAAAGATGAAATCATTGATGAATACACCAATCGTAATTGATGGACGTAATATTTTTATTAGCGAAAACATGCAGAAGGAAGGATTCAATTATCGTAAAGTTGGAACGGGTCAATATGAATTTATTAAGGATTAGCATTAAAAATATTATTTAGAAATAAATTCATTAGAAATAAAAGAAGATATTAAACAATTTCTCTCCAGTCCGAGCAGGACCGTAAAAATAAAACCCTAATATTTGTCGGTTTTATTTTCGAGAATGGTTTTATTTAATTTTTCGATTTTTTGGATTGTTTTTTTTGCCTAATAGCGCTTATACTATTGAGAATACCGTCTATAATGCCTCATCCTGTACAGTAAGCTGCTCCTTCGGGTGTAGTTGCATGATTTTTAATTTTATTCTTCCACTCTGACATTTTTCCCTTAATTTCTATTAGTTATTATGATCTTAGAAATAGTAAGATCATTTAAGCCTTCTCGTTATGAAAGATAATTTCATTTATCGAGGTGGAATCGATTCTTTATATAGGAATATTTCTTATTATTATTAATTCAAAACTCATAAATTGTCTAAATAAAACATGGGAATTAAAGAGCAATTGTCAGAATTAGGAAAAAGCATGGAAAAACTTACAGTAGAGCTGCATGAAACAAATAGTACCATGAGAGAATCCATGAAGTTAATGTCTGATACAATAAGAGATTTAAGCGAAAATTTTTCAAAAACACTATCAGAAACACTGAAAACCATTGAAGAGATGAAAATTCAAATCGATATTCGCGATTCTGTATTAAAGTCGCTAGGGATTGATGGAGTTATTCCTGATTTTTTCAAAAAAAGAAAATGATAATGTAGAATTATTATATTGATTGAGAACCAGATTTTTTAAAGATAAAATACAACATAATCAATGAGATTAGATATATAGCGGTAAAGCTAACCCATAATAAGAATTCTGGCAAATTATCTGAAAGCAGAGATGAAATCGCTCTATATATAAAAAATAAGCTTATAAGACTTAATAACCGAAGACGTGATTTTAATTTATCCATCATATGGAAGTTAAATGATATAATTTTTAAAACTATACGTATATTAGAAATTAATAATAAAACTCTAATGGTCAGAATATAAATGTCTACAACTCCACCTAATTGTTATATTTGTGGGAAAGATCTAAAAAAGAGTATCGAAAAATCTTATTATTGTATTTGCGATATCACAATATGTGATACGTGTATAAATTCTGTTAAAAAAAATGAGTCTACATGGATATGTCCCAACTGTAAGAAAGAATTAAAGTTAGAAAATAGTAAATTGTTTAGGGTTATTTGATTTTTATATTACAAACTTAAGTTTCACAAATATTAAATTTGGTCAAGATGATAAGCCTATGATGAAATTAAACGATTATGAATTATGGTCTATATACATGAAATAATCAAAGGAAGTCTGAGGCTAATCTTCTGGTTTAGTGGTTTTGATTAGAAGGATAAAAAATAAAAACTTTCCACTTTTTAATTTAATATTAAAAGCAGAGAGAAGGAGAAAGAGTATGACTACTATCTCAAAAATTTTAGAGATTGAAAATTGTAATAAGAATGATTTAATAAAAGCAATTTACACTCCGAGCTTATGGGAGCAAATCACTCCTGTACAAAAAATTGAAGTAGAATTCATAGCACCTAATGTAATGCATAGCAAAATCCATGATCAGATAAAACTTATTAATGTTCCAATTGAGATGGATGCTGAATTGGTTCTTTCCGATAAAGGAGAAGATTCAGGAAAAGGTCACTTAATTGAATTAAACATTAGAAATAATGAACAAGTTCAAAAACTAGAAGGAAGATTGCGAATTAAAGCATTATCATCTACCAAATCAAAAGTGGGCATTTTTATAGATACGATTATCTTTACGAATGATTTCATTAAATTATTAGATGGCGCGGCCGATATGACGTTTCAGCTTAAAGTTTCAGATATGTTAAGAAACCTCGAAAAACACTGCAAAACAAGGAGTCTAAATGAATTTCTAGATAATACATGAACTCTTAAATACAAAAGATTTTTTTCTACATGGAACATTATATTATTAGAATTAGAATAAATAATGGGCATGAGATATTTACGATGAATGTGTGGGTGTTGGATTCTGAGTCTGGGATCACATTATTATATACATCATACTTAGATTTATCGTTGGATGAAGATCTCGTAAGTGGATTGTTAGCAGCCTTAAATCAGTTTACGGTATTTGAGTTTCAATCGGGAATTGAAAGTATTGAGATGGGGGGTTTGCGTTGGGTTTATTTGGATGAAAAGGATTTAAACTTACTTTTTATTGGTGCCTCAGAAAAAATGGTAAATTCCGATATCTTAAAAGCCAGGCTAAATGTTATAAAGCAAGCTTTTATTCAACAATATATCCCAGATAGAGAAGAATGGAAGCACTTATGGAAGGGTAATACTGATCTTTTCCTTCCCTTTAAGGATACTATTAATGAATACTATCAACAATGGCTCACTGCAGAAGGAGTATCCAGCTTAGCAGAATATTATAATATTTTGGGTGTATTTCAACAAATTCTAAATCTCTTAATAAATGTTGTTGAAGCTAATATGTCCCCTTTAAAGAAAGAAAAAATTTATGCTAAGATAGAAAACATGTTCGAAAATTATTTAACCCATGATTATGTTAAGGGTAATGAAGAACTCAGTAAATTATCATTTGATCGCAATTCAGGAATTAATATAATTAGCATAAATCCCGGTAATTGTGATATGTTAGTCGTGGAGAAACAGATCATTAATTTAATAAGAAGAATCACTCAAATGATAAAAATTGAAGAAGGATTCGAACGATCTTTACATTATTTTCTTAAAGAAAATATTTTTGATTACTTAATATCGAATATGTCCCTCTTAAATGAATTAAACTTATTTAAATTTCTCATACAGATGTTTTTACGTAAATAGATATCGGATTTATTTCAGATTTCCTCTATCATAACAATTTACTTCATGAGTAGAAAAAAAATTTATCAAACACTGTTTATTTCAAATTCATTTTCAATTCAATTAGGTTTATTAAAAACTATTTCTTAAAAATATTATTAAGTTTCTACATTCAGAAAGCTGAAAATCGATGGATCTTCCTTTATTAATATTGCTTTTCTTGATGTTTTTTCTTATTATACTTAGTTACTCATTCAAAGATTTAGATTTCGTGGCAATTTCATTATTATGCATGTTTTATGGAGCAACAATTACAGGATTAAAGCTTGGACTTCAATTGGGTGATTTTATTGCCATGGTAAACTGGGAAGCAATTATTATCATTTTAAGTATGAGTATAATAACCAAGATTGCCCAAGATTCAAATGTATTAGAATATATTGCCGTTAAATTGTTTAAAATTTCACGAGGAAACCAAACAACTTTTTTATACCTATTGTGCATCATAACAACTTTATTAGCAGCAGTCATTACAGATGTCGTTGTAGTATTAATTTTAGCTCCGGTTGTAGTTCGACTTTGTCATTTCTTAAAAATCCGATCTGGCACTTATTTATTGGGAATGACAATTTGTATAAATATAGGTTCTATCATAACTCCATTCTCGAGTGGAGAAAATATTATAATTTCCAGTGCTTTTGCTCTTGATACCTTATACTTTATCCAAACATATTGGATATTTTCGTTTTTCTTATTATTTGTGACCATTTATCTTATTGATAGATTCTTATTATCAAAAGAACCACGAATTGAAGAACAACAAAAAACCTTTGTACTAGAACTAGTTGATGCAGATATAATGATAAAAAACAAAAAAATGTTTTATTTTAATAGTGTCGGAATTATTATTACGATAGTACTTTTTGTAATACTCCCTTTGTTATATCTAACAGCAATTATTGCGGCCTTAATCCTTGTATTATCAAATCGACGATACACTAAAAAATTCATGGGTGATCTTCTGAAAGATATTGAATGGGAAATTATATTCTTCTTTATCTCTCTCTATGTGATAGTAGGTGCCATGAGTCAGGTTGGCTTTACAGAAATTTTTGATAATATACCATTTCAGTTATTAGATCCAGCCGTTTTAGCAATTATACTCTTAATATTAGTTAGTCTCATCTCAGGCGTAGTTGCTAACACTCCAACAGCATTAATTTTTATACCAATAATAAAAACTCTAATATCAGATTTTAACTTCCCAGAGATCCCCTTATTGTTTGCTTTCATAATTGCGATTAATTTAGGAGGCAACCTCATCCCACAAGGGGCTGCTGCTGATATGATGACTTTAAAAGTCGCCCAAGATTCTGGTGTAGAAAACCTATCCTACAAAAGATTATTGAAAACCGGAGCTATGTTTGCAACTATTCATATTGGATTCTCTCTATTATATCTTTTAGCATTAATGTATGTCATATTCCTTATCATATTTATTGGATGCGTGATCGGTCTTGTAATATTGATTTTATTACCAATTTTTAAAAAATAAAAAAAGTTCAAGAAGGGGTAACAAGAAAATTATATGATTTAATATCATCAATTAAGGGAAAATACCTCTTAGTTCGATAGCTTTGGAGATCCTAGATACTGCAATGATGTATGCTGCCGTTCTAAGTGAAATTTTTCGCTCCTTTGATATTTTATGCGTTTCTTCAAACGCTTCGATGATTATTCGCTTTAATTCTTCATTGATTCTTTCAAGTTTCCAAAAATATGAATGAATATCTTGAATATATTCAAAATAGGATACACAAACACCTCCACTGTTAGCTAATATATCGGGAATTACATGAATCCCTTTTTTATATAGAATTTTATCCGCTTCTGGTGTAGTAGGACCATTCGCTCCTTCCAGTACAATTTTGCATTTAATACGATCTGCATTTTGTTGAGTAATTTGATTTTCTATGGCAGCAGGGATTAACACATCACATTTTAAAGTGAGAAGTTCATCGTTAGAAATGAATTGATAGTTTTCTTCTTTAAAATCCTTGAGGTAATTCCCTTGATTTACCCAATCTAATAATTTAGTAACATTTAATCCCGATTTGTTATAAATTGCAGTTGATATATCCGAAACAGCAAGAATTTTACATCCATAATCATGGAGTAATTGGGCTATTGTACCCCCAACATTACCAAGTCCTTGTATTACAATGGATTGATCCTCTAATTTCAAGCCTATTTTTTCGCATAAAGCTTCCAATACAAAATATAATCCCATACCCGTAGCAGATTCTCTCCCCACGCTACCTCCAATCTCTATTGGTTTGCCCGTTACAACACCAGGAATCGTTCTACCTTTTTGCATTGAATATACATCCATCATCCAAGCCATTATTTTTTTATCCGTGCCGACATCTGGAGCAGGAATATCAATATCTGGACCGATGAAATTAATTATCTCTGCTGTAAATCTTCGAGTTAATCGTTCAAGTTCTCTACTCGATAGCTTTTTGGGGTCCACACACACACCCCCTTTAGCGCCTCCTAATGGAAGGTTCAGGAGACTTGTTTTCCACGTCATCCAAGTTGCAAGCGCTTTTACTTCATCAAGATAGACATATGGAGAAAATCGTATGCCTCCTTTTCCCGGACCACGCACCGTTGAATGGTGGACTCGATATCCTTCAAATATTCGCATTGAACCATCATCCATCAAAATAGGAATCGTGACTATTAATGCTCTTTCAATTCTTTTTAGATATTCGCTCAATTTAGGTTCTAAACCAATTTCTTTGGCTACTATGTCAATTTGAGCTTTTGCCACATCTAATGGATTAATATCTTTACTCATTTTTTTATATCATTTTTCTTTAATGATAATAAGTTATTCTATTTTTTGTAAATTAAATTTTTTTACTATCTTTATCATAGACCCTAACCAATGTTATTCTGAAATTTTGTTTTAATTGTTTTCAGTTATAACCCCATTATATTCCCATTATTTAAACGTTCTTTAAGGAAATTCTTAAATTCTAAAATTTGTTTAATATCATATTGTAGAAAATTATTAAATAACTAACTTAGTTGAAAGAAAAATGAGTGAAAATCTCGATCCGTTTCAAATTTCACAAACTCAGCTTTGGGATGCTTGTAAATTACTCGGATTAGACAAAAATACATATAACGCATTGAGTCAACCGCAAAGATTTGTAGAAATAAGTATTCCCATGAAAATGGATGATGGCACAATAACTACGTTTAGAGGGTTTCGATCTCAATATAATTCTGCTAGAGGCCCAATGAAGGGGGGAATACGATGGCATCCAGAAGAAAGTGCTTCACTTGTAAAAGCGTTAAGTGCTTGGATGACTTGGAAGACCGCTGTCGTGGATATCCCATTAGGGGGAGCTAAAGGAGGGATTATATGTAATCCCAAGGAAATGAGTAATGGAGAAATTGAAAGGCTTGCACGAGCTTACATAAGGAGAATCGCTGACGTTCTTGGTCCTCTGGTCGATGTTCCTGCACCGGATGTATATACTACTCCACAAATAATGGCCTATATGATGGATGAATATGAAAATATTGTTAGAAAACATGCTCCATCCATTATAACGGGTAAACCATTGGCAATTGGTGGAAGTGCAGGTAGATCCACTGCCACAGCTCAAGGAGGGGTGTATTGTATAAGAGAAGCTGCAAATGATATTGGAATAAACTTGAAAGATGCAAAAGTAGTAATACAAGGATATGGTAATGCTGGTTATTGGGCTGCAAGTATTTTATATGATACGTTTGGATGTAAGATTATTGGAGTTTCTGATTCTAAAGGAGGCATTTATAACAAAGATGGTATTGATCCTCATAAAGCAGCTGAACAAAAAGAAAAATCAAAGACGGTCGTGGGTTTAAGTGGAACCCAAGAGATATCAAATGAAGAAATTATTGAATTAGAGTGCGATATTCTTATCCCAGCAGCCCTAGAAAATCAAATTACTCAAAAAAATGCTAAAAATATTAAGGCAAAAATCGTAGCCGAACTTGCAAATGGTCCGACAACACCTACGGCAGATGAGATTCTTTTCCAAAATGATATCCTCGTGATTCCAGACTTTCTCTGCAATGCGGGAGGCGTGACTGTCTCATACTTTGAGATGGTGCAGGGTTATTATCTTTACTTCTGGACGGAGAAGGAAGTGTTTGCTGCTCTTGATAGAGTAATGACAAATGCATACAAGTCCACTGTTGAACACGCCAAACATTACAACACCAATAATAGGATGGGAGCATATAGCATTGCCGTTGATCGAGTTGTTAATGCCATGAAACTAAGAGGGTGGCTGTAAAACCAGAAAAGATCATCAAATTATTAAATTCCATTATTAAATCTTCTATATCTCTTCTTTTTATTTTTCATTAAAAATACTAATCTAGCTTAAATGATATTCAGTAGGAATATATATTCTATGTGAGAAATGTTAATTAAAGTTAAAACTTAAAATAACAATAATTAAATCACTATTTTAGTTAAAATTCTATGGATAAAATTTACATTATTGATATGGGCTCTCAATATTCTCACCTCATTGCGAGACGTGTACGAGACTTAGGAGTGTATTCAGAAATTATTCCTCACAACATATCAATATCTGAGTTAATGATTTTATCTCCTAAAGCGATCATCCTATCAGGAGGTCCTAGTAGTGTTTATGAAAAAAATAGTCCCAAGCTTGAAGATGGATTCTATAAATACGTTAAAACTGAAAAAGTTCCCGTTTTGGGCATATGTTATGGTTTACATTTGATAATTCATCAATTAGGAGGAAAAATTGAACCAAATGAGAAAAAAGAGTATGGAAAAACAGAATTAGAAATTCTAGACTTCAATTCATTATTTTCCGCCCTTGATAAAAAAGAAATTGTTTGGATGTCTCACGGTGATCAAATTGCTCGGATGCCTGATGGATTTAAACCATTAGCTAAAACTATTACATGTCCTATTGCAGCATTTGGGAATGAAAAGTTTAAAATCTATGGTGTTCAATTTCATCCCGAAGTCATTCATACTGCAAAAGGCACTCAAATACTCAAAAATTTCATTTTTAACATTGCTGGGGCAAAAAAAGAATGGAAATTAGAAAATTGGATAGAAACCAAGATTGAATCGATTAAGAAAGAAATTGGTCCAAAAGATAATGTTATTCTTGGTTTGAGTGGAGGAGTCGATTCATCTGTATGTGCGGTTTTGCTTCATAAAGCCATTGGGGATAGATTGCATTGTATATTTGTTAATAATGGTCTGCTTAGAAAAAATGAAGAATTCGAAGTCCAGATGCAATTCAAGGAAAAATTGAATTTTGAGAATTTTCATTATATCGATGCTGAAACTTTATTTCTAGAACGACTCAAGGGTGTTGATGATCCAGAAGAAAAGAGAAAAATAATCGGACATGCATTTATAGAAGTATTTGAAAAAAAAACCATTGAGTTAGAAACTGAACATCCTTCAATAAGATATCTTGCACAAGGTACAATTTATCCAGATCGTGTAGAAACTGCTGCTACGAGCAAAAATGCCTCAAAAATTAAATCTCATCATAATCTTACATTGCCAGAAGATATGAAATTGAAGATCATTGAGCCTTTAAAGGATCTATATAAGGATGAAGTACGAAAAATTGGTAAACAGCTAGGAATAGAATCAGAACTAATCGATCGGCATCCTTTTCCGGGTCCTGGCTTAGCAGTAAGATGCTTAGGTGCTATAGATAAAAATAAATTGGACATTTTAAGAGAAGCAGATACCATTCTTATAGAAGAGATTAGAAATGCAGGTATTTACAATGATTTATGGCAAGTATTTTGTGTATTATTACCAATTAAGACCGTAGGTGTTATGGGAGATTTCCGCACATATGAATTTATCTGCTCTATTCGGGCAGTGGAGTCAAAAGATGTCATGACGGCTCAATTTGCTAAATTAGAATGGGATTTGCTTGAAAAAATCGGAACTCGTATCATTAATGAAGTCAATGGATTTAATCGAGTAGTTTATGATATTTCTAATAAACCACCAAGCACAATCGAATATGAATAACTCATTATTTTATTAATAAAAACCCAATTGCTACAAAAATATGAATAAATTTTAATTTTTCTAAGAATTAGTTTTTAGTATTCATATTCCAACTTAAATTGAGAAAAATGACAGAAAAAGAAATCGCGTGGGATTTTTCTGAGATTTATAAGAAGCACTACGACCCAAATATTACCAGAGATATGGAAAATCTTCTTAGGCGAGCTGAAGAATTTGAATCAAAAATTAAAGGAAATATCAAATCACCGCAATTTACTCCTCAAGATTTAGTTAATCTATTGTTGGAAATCGAAGATTTTTATGTTAATCACGGAGAAATTGAGGTTTTTTGTCAGAATACATATAATGCCCTCATGACCCTTCCTGAAAATAAAGCTTTAATTAATAAATTTGAAGACTTCAATACAAAAATCAAGACAAAACTAGCGTTTTTAGATTTAGAAATTGCTACATATTTAGCGGAAAATAAGCAAGTTATATCTGATCCAGTTCTTGAAAATTATAAGCATTACTGCGAAAAATTATTGTTAGATTTTCCTCATCAATTATCAGAAGTGGAAGAACAGCTCATTGTAGAGAAAGATCAATATGGTATAAAAGAATGGAGCAGGTTACAAGGAGTTTGGTTGAATACTCAGGAATATGAGGTAATGGTTGAGGGAAAAGAAAAAATCCTATCCTATGGGGAAGCAAATAGCTTGTTTTCTCATCCAGACAGGAGTACGAGAATTTCTGCTAACAAGGCGATATATGGTCTTTTAGGTAAACAACAAGAAATTTTTACTGCAGCAATACGAAATATATGTGCTGATTGGATGAAAACATCCAAACGCAGAAAATTTACTGATCCTTTGCATTCTAGTTTAATTGTAAATGATGTTAATGAAAATACTATCAGAAATTTAATGAGAACAATAGAAAATAGCGTTGATGTGTATCGTAGATATTTAAATATTAAAGCAAAGCTCTTAAAGCTGCCTAAATTATCTTGTGCAGATATTATGGCACCCTTACTTGAAATACCACATAAAAAATATACGTGGAATGAAGCTCATTCATTAGTGATTGAGGCCTTTAATAATTTTGATGGTATATTTGAAAAGTATGCTGAAGACATGTTCATTAGGAATCACATTGATGCCAGTCCACGGATGGGCAAGAGAAGCGGCGCTTATTCCTCCTCTTGGTATAAAGGAAAATCAGCTTTCATATTACAAACATTTACAGGTAATTTAGGAGAAATTTACACGCTTATCCATGAATTAGGACATTCAGTTCATGCGTATTTGGTTTCAAGAGAGCAAACGTTTTTGAACGTTCACCCCGGGTACCCCGGAGCTGAATGTGCTTCTACGTTTGGAGAATTATTACTAACGGATCTTTTATTGAAGAAAGCTGAATCCCCACAAGAAAAAATGGCAATTCTTGCTCATGTATTGGATGATGCGGGTCAAGCCGCTTTCCAAGTTAGCGCCCGATTTTGGTTTGAAACAAGCATGTATGAAGCCATAGAAAAAGGACAAAACTTAGACGGTGAAATAGTATCTAAATTATGGTGTGCTGGTAGAGACAAGATATATGGGGACAATGTTGAATGGTTTGACGAAATGATTTGGGAATGGGCCATGAAAGGTCATTATTACATCCCAAACTTCCGATACTATAACTATCCATATGTATTTGCTCAATTATTTGTTTATGCTTTGTATCGCGTTTACAAAACAGAAGGAAACGCATTTATTCCTAAATTCATTAAACTACTAAGCTTGGGAGGAAGTCAATCACTTGAAGACCTCGGAAAGCTTGTAGGATTTGATATTACTACACCTGAATTTTGGGAGTTAGGAATCAAACAATACGAAGAATTTGTCAACCAGTTAGAAAATTTGATCTAACTCCAAATCTTTATAATTTATTTTATCTTAATTTTAGAAGAGTAGATACAATTTTGATTATGCCAAGCCCTTGCCACTTGTATTAAGGAATTTCCCAAGCGGAAGCCTTGAATACTGGCAAGGGCTATTGGCACTTTTATTACTTGGGTCGTCAGAATTTTAGCGGGAGGAGACTACTCAATTATTAATAAACTACAATATCTTGTTTGATGGAAAAAAAATTGAAAATTTATTAAATATGGTTTTACTTCCATGGATCCTATACTGCTTCATAGAAACGGGGGATCTTCTTTCCATGGATCTCCATCTTTTCTGGTGTATGTGTTAAAATTCGGCGGATTACCTTTCTGAGAGAATTCGGATTCGTGTATCCCATCGCATTCGCCCATTCGGCAGCGGTGGATCTACCAATTTCTTTGAGCTTATCCAAGCAGATTTGCTCATAGGTGCGGAACACGGGTTCCGCCGACATAATAGCTACCTGTGTTTCTACATTCACGACTTTTGCTGACATTTTATAACACCATCTTAGTTAAAATGTTGTGGGAAAACTTTCCCATTTTCCATAACCTTTAATTAATAATACTCAAATACCTTTATAAATATTATTACTAGAAATATGTATTCGTCCATTATTTAGACGAATAGTAATCGAGTTTTTCAAAAAAAATCTTTTATATTAAAATAAAATGTAAAATTGTGAATATTTCTAAAAAAAATTCAATTCAATACGAAACTCCTATTTAAACATTATGTTTTGGCTAAAAAATATTCAGTATTTAGCTACACTTAATATTTGGTTTTTGATTTTATAAAAAAGATGTAAAATCTGAGAGAAATCGGTGTTTCTTACTTCTTAAACCTTCAAATTAATAACTATTTAATTTTTTAAAAAATTCATCAGGATCTTCAATTCCAGACTTGAGCAGTCGAAATTCTTCTTCAATCTTTAATTCCTGAGATTTTAAACTCAAATAAGAAATGTCTAACTTATCCTTGAATCTCATCCAACATCCTAAGGCATCTGAATAATCTTGCCACCCACCAAATGTTAATTTACTTAGTATAAAATCTTCTTTCGATATTACCCAACATTCAACCCCAAATATTTTTTCTCTTATTCTTCTTTTTAATCCAATTGAACCTATTTTTTTATAATTACTTCTACTTGAACGATCAAGTATGTAATTATCGAATTTAACTCTGTCTTGTTCATCAAAATATTGGAGAACTCCAGTTTCTTCGGCTAAGATTTCAGCGTGTCGCCAATCTTGCAGAGGAATAAAATTATATTTTTTTAAAATCGAAATGTAGTCATGGATACTTAATCCTTTAGATTCTGTATCTACAACAAAATCAACATCCTGAGTCAAGCGAAATACCGTATAGACATTAGCCAATATACCCCCAACTAAATAATATTTAATCCCATAATTTTGCTCTATATTCTCAAGAGCCCTTACCAATTGCTTAAATGCCTTTGGCAATATATCCTTCATTTTATATGCTTCTTTCCTTTTAATTTTTCACTTAATTTATACATCTCTATAAGAATTTCCTTTTCAGTCATGTCGGGATTCTTATTTTTTTCAATTCTTATAAATGTTGTTATACCCTCATCATAATATTCAGAAACCATTTTTTCAAGATCTTCTAATGGAGTTTTTTCCATCAAGGCAACCTTTCCCTTAAAATCCCTTGAAATCTTTCGAAATTGTTTGCTTATTTCACTCTTCATAATTTTAAATGTTGATTATTTTGCGCTAAATTCTCACACTTATCTGAACATATCTAATATATAAGTATAATATTAACATTTAAATTCCTATGTAATAAAAAGGATGCAGGAGTGTAATAAGTTATAAAAAAGAGAATTTAGAATTTATAATAACTCACTCATCAATATCTCTTTAAAATTAGCGTCTTTTTCAATAAGAACTGGTCTATCGTAAAATTCTGAAAAGGGGATAATAATTTCAGAAAGGCTAAAAATGGTATCTTCAATAGGTTGGTAATATTTAAGTTTTTCATTAAAAATAGGGTCTATACGTCTTATTTTTCCAGAACTCAATTTGTCATCACCAAATAAATCAACAATTCAGAACATATATATCAAGAGTCCCGACAAATTTAGTGATAACCCGCAAATTTCCTGAAAAAAAAATCGATGAAGATTCTTAACTTAGATTAATTCTTTAGATGTAATTTGTTCCTTAATAACATTTAATATTAGATGCGTGTTGGTTCTTTCTACTTCAGGAGACTTATGAATTTCTTTGATCATGGCACTAAGTTCTGATCGATCTTTAAAGCGAGCTAAGATAAGAGCATCATAGGTACCTGTAATATCGTAAACCGCAAAAACATTTGGATTCTTTGCAATCTTATTTTCAATTTCAAGCATTTTCCCTTTCGACACCGTTAATTCAATTACCGCGATGATATTATATCCGAGCTTATCGTAATCTATTTGAACCCCATATTGTTTAATGATTTTACGCTCTTCTAGTTCTTCCACATGTTTTTTAATAGTTACTGGAGACTTACCTAAATCGATCGCAATTGCGTTATGAGTTTTCGTGCAATCTTGACATAGAATTCTTAGGATTTCTCTGTCAATTTCATCAATATCAGTCATTTTAAATCTATGTCTTAAATTAATAGTATTATTTAGCTTACATATTATTTTATGAAAATTATAATATCTTCTTTTAGATTAATTGATACCTCCATATAAAACTATTACGAAAGATAGCATTTTTATCAAAATAAATTAAAATCATGATATTTTTAACAATATATAATTAGAAAATTACTAGTATAAGGTTATAATGACTCAAAATATAAATATTATTCCTGCACCTGTATTAATTCAACTAAAGGGGGGATGCTTTCGATTAGATAATAAAACCCTTATCTTTTATGATGAACATTGTGAAGATTTGGCTAAAACCTTAGAGAAATTTCTCTCCTTTTATTGTAATTTAAGAACTACAATTGAACGATTAGCCCCAGAATCTAAAAAAGCAAAAAATATCACCTTACAAATTGATCAGAATCTCTCTGCACTTCACAATGAAGTTTACGTACTAAAGATTACTGAGAGGGGGGTAATTATCCTTTCAAGAACTCTAAGAGGAATTTTTTATGGAATTCAAACGTTAAAACAGATCATTTTACAAAATCTTGAGATTCCTTGTTTAGAGATTGAAGATTATCCGAGATTTTCTTGGCGTGGTTTTATGCTGGATGAAGCACGTCATTTTTTTGGCATGGATGAAGTAAAAAAAATCTTGGATATAATGGCTTTTTTTAAGTTTAACATCTTTCATTGGCACCTAACAGACGATCAGGGGTGGAGAATTGAAATTAAGCATTATCCTTTATTAGAAGAAATCAGTTCACGAAGAGAGGGAACAAGTACAGATAAAAGAAAATTAATGTCCGATTTACAAAAAGATACATCTAAAATTGACAGAATTCCGATATCGGGATCTTACACTCAGGCACAAATTAAAGAGATTATTCAATATGCTAGTGATAGGTTCATAAACATCATTCCCGAAATAGATTTTCCAGGACATGTGCAGGCAGTTTTAGCTGCTTTTCCCGAATTAAGTTGTAGTGGTGGACCATTTAAAGTAAGCCAGAATTTTGGCGTCCATAAAGATGTGTTTTGTATTGGTAAAGAGAATGTATTTGAATTTTCCAAGAAGGTGTTAATGGAAGTGATGGATTTATTTCCCACAAAACTCATCCACACGGGTGGAGATGAAGTTCCCGTAAGAAGGTACAAGAAATGCGTGGATTGCCAAAATTTAATGAAGAGAGAAGGTTTCGAAAATGAAAATCAACTTCAACCATATTTTACCTCGAAAATTTCGAAATTCATCGAGGAAAAAGGTCATAGGCTAATTGGATGGAATGAAATTCTCAACAGCGAACTCAGCGAAAGCGCTATATGTCAATTTTGGGCGGGTGATTTTTCTACAGCAATAGAACACATAAAAAAAGGAAGAGAAACAATAATGTCCGACATGAGGTTTACATATTTAAATTATCCTTATAAATTAACTCCTATTGAACAATCTTATGAGTACGATCCTATTCCAGATGATTTACCACCAGAATACTACAGATACATCCTTGGAATTGAGGCTTGTCTTTGGACTGAATATATTAATAATGCCGAAATTTTAGAATATCAAGTCTTTCCTCGTTTAATAGCAATAGCTGAAACGGGTTGGACATTGAAGCGTAATAAAAATCTTGATTCCTTCATGGAGAGATTAAGCGAAATATTAAAGATATTGGTTAAATTTGGAATCAATTATGCAAAAGATGAGAATTACGAGGTACAATTTTAAAATTATTGACGAAATTACTCAAGATGTTGAAATATTTATTTATTAGAGTTAGATTCTTAATAACTGGGAGGTACCAACGCATACTAACTCCCCTTCTTCATTTCTAATTTTCGATTCGCAAAATAATACGTTTTTACCCGCTCTTAAACACTCTGCTTTTGCAATGATCGTACCTTTTGATACGGGTTTCAAATAAGATACTTGCAAGTCGATAGTTGTGACAAATCCTACAAAGTTAGTGGTTGAAAAAGCAGCACAAGCACAAGACGCGTCAATCATCGAGGCTAGAACGCCACCGTGAATCATTCCATTTTGGGATAATTCTTTTCTCATTATAAGTTCTATTATTGCTTTTCCATTAGCAATCTCTTTAACGTTCATGCCAATTGTAGAGTAATATGGCATCCTTTCATATATTTCTTCAATAATTTCCTTCATTTTCAAAAAACTCGCCTTTATGATTCAATAGCATAATTAATAATACTCAATGAATAATTGAAAAAATAATTTATTTCATGAGGATAAAATTTAATATACCATTTTGAACTTAAATTAACATTAATATTAAAGGTGATTTTATGAGAATTGTACATTTTGAGTTAAATGTGAAAGATGTGGAAAAAACCAAGAAATTTTATGAAAAAGTGTTTAATTGGAAAATTGAGAAATGGGAAGGACCCATGGAATATTGGCTTATCATGACGGGTGATGAAAAAGAACCTGGTATTGATGGAGGAATGGGAAAGGTTGAAGATGAAGCACCCAATGTCGTAAACACTATAGATGTAAATGAAATCGATAATATAATTGATAAAATCGAAAAAAATGGAGGGATGATCGTTAATCCGAAACATGCTGTTCCAGGTGTCGGATGGATGGCATATTTCAAGGATACAGAAGGTCTGATTACTGGAATAATGCAGCGAGATCCTGATGCAAAATAAACTTCAAAGTTAAAGGATTATATTTTATCCTTCTAACTTGTTTAAAACCTTATTATTTACATGATTTTTGGGCTAATTACTAGCCATGTACACGAAGAAAAAGATAAATGAAAAAAATCCGATAATCATAAGACC
Source organism: uncultured archaeon (assembly GCA_964493715.1). GTDB lineage: Archaea > Asgardarchaeota > Lokiarchaeia > Sigyniarchaeales > SOKP01 > SOKP01. Next base: position 8,703 of record CAZBPC010000031.1, on the reverse strand, counting down.
GGCAATTATCCAAAAATATTTAAACTGAGAATTATCTGCTGTTGTTGATTTAATATTACCACTATTCTCAAGTTGATGAAGTTTATGTTCTAACTGGTTAATTTTTATATCTTTATCTTCGAGATCATCTATTACATCAAAGGAATATCCACAAAATTCGCATATTTTTGCATAATATCCTCTTTCAGCACCACAATTCGGGCAATAACTCATAATTAAATATCCCACTAATTCATTATTCAAATTTGAGTAATTTTATTATAAATTCAATAAATAAAAATGTGTGGTTTGAATTTTCTTATTATATCCTTTGTAATCTTTGTTGTCAGATGGCATATTAAAGATGTTAATATGAGAAGAAATCCACGTATTGAGATGCCATAGGATTTTTATCAGTACATTGCACTCCAAATTGACATAATTCGCAACCTACAATAGATATATCATCCTTTAGCGTAAAGACATCAAAATTATGGCCTTTCAAAAAAATCAACAGATTTAATTACTCTCTCATCTTAATCATAATTTGTACAAAAAAGTACATCAATACACTTTCGAAATCCTACAAGGTAGAAAAAAAATATGCCCTATATAGTAGTGACAACTTGGACTCCCCTCGCCAAAGGGAAGCAAGTTGTAGAAATTTACGCAAAAGTGAGACAGAAATTTCCCAATGATAAGACTTTAACAAAGGAGCTCATCCAAGGAGTACTCAAGGTGGAAGGAAACAAGTCAAAAAGCATATCCATCAGCCAAGTGAAGGAAGGAATGATGAATAAGGCACTTCTTCGTCAGCAAGATGCCATGGTCATGTTTCACGATGTTGAGGGATTTGAATACACGATTGACGTGTATTTTGATTTTCCCGAAGCGTTTAATATGCTTGGAATGCAAGCTCCTGATTGAATTGAGTCAATCTGTACTACTTCACCTAATTCTTAACTCATTTTTTTTAATTACTAATACAACGACGTACCTTCCTTAGGTTTTGAGACAGCAAAAGAAGGTTTTCGCTTCATACTCGATGATAATGAAATGAGAAAAAAGAAATTGAATGATAAAATGTATCGTTCAAGAAGATTTGCTTCATAAGTTTTCCATAGTTTACTCGAAATAAGGGGATAAGTATATTTTGCTTTCTGGTGGAAATTTTAATATGCTCATAAAATCTAGCCCTTTCTCTTTAAGTTTTGGAATATTATCTCTCACGTTACAATTCCATTCGTACAACGGGGGCTGGATTATCCGTAAATCATGATGTTCTACCTTCCCAAACCGACTAAAATTATTAGAAACAAGAAAATTGTTAAGAGATACAGCATTCTTTACTAGTCCGCTACGGACAGCATAATCTTCACACTGCTTGCAGATCTTGCTTTCATACGCATAGAATCTTCCGCAAATTGAACACGTTAACATCATTCATTTTCAACCTTTTATTAACATATACATAATTTTTAATATTGTATATAATATGCATGATCTACCTTAAAAATTTTTCGCGAAAATATCACAAAAATATAATTTATTTCATGATAAATGACAAGATTTTTAAATTGAATTTCCCTTATTAAATTATAAAAATCAAAATAATGAGTTATCATGATTAGAAAAAGCGATCCTAAGAGAAAGGATTTATGTGAAGCGGTAATAGAGAAGGTAAAAGAAAACGACATTAAATTCATTTATCTCCAATTTACTGATATCCATGGAATTATTAAGTCCTTTGAGATTAATGCGAAAAGGATAGAAGATTTTTTTGAGGATGGTGAAAATTTTGATGGAAGTTCAATAACGGGATATGGAGCTATTGAGGAGTCAGATAAAGTTGCTTTACCGGACCCCAGCACGTTTTATATGCTACCATGGCGAACAAATAATAATCGAGTTGCTCGAGTCATATGCGATATCTATAAACCTGATGGAGATCGATATGAAGGAGATCCCCGATATATTCTCCAAAAGGCGGTGAAAAGAGCTGAAGACCATGGATTTAAGTATTTCTGTGCTCCAGAAATGGAATTTTTCATTTTAGATCAAGAAACTGGACAAGCTGCATTCAAACCTTCAGATATGAGGGGTTATTTTGATTATGATCCTTACGATATTAATGAACGAATGCGTTACAGTATTGCTCAATATTGCGACGCGATGGGAATTCAAATCGAAGCGTTACACCATGAAGTTGCTTATGGCCAACATGAAGTCGATTTTAGGTATGATGAAGCCGTAAATTCGGCTGATAATACAATAACAATTAAAACAATAATAAAAACTGTCGCAGCTCAAAATAACATGACCGCAACTTTCATGCCTAAGCCATTTGATGGAATAAATGGATCTGGAATGCATTGTCACCAAAGCCTTTGGAAGGACGGTAAAAACGTGTTTTATGATGAGTCTTCCGAACCTTATATTTCCTATACGATGAAAAAATGGATTGCTGGTCAGCTAAAACATGCCAAGGCAATGTGTGCAGTTTTAAGTGGTTGGCCTAACTCTTATAAGCGTTTAGTACCTGGATTTGAAGCACCGGTTTATATTGCGTGGGGTTTTAGAAACCGATCTCCATTAATCAGGGTCCCAGACTTTCATGGAAAATCATCCGCTGCGAGATGTGAAATAAGATGCCCGGATCCAGCAGGAAACCCATATCTTCAATTTGCTGTACTCTTACAAACGGGGTTGGATGGAGTTCTTTCCGATGACATTGAGATACCCGAACCCACGGATAGAAATGTATACCACCTCTCTACTAAAGAAATGATAAAAGAAGGCATTAATTCTCTTCCAGGGAGTTTAAGCGAGGCATTAAACGAATTTTACGATTCTGAATTCATGAAAGAAATCTTTGGCGAAGAACCGTTCAAAAATTTCTATTATGCCAAACTAGAGGAAAACGATGCATACCGACTCGTTGTAAGTGAATGGGAGAGAAATAGGTATATAAATAGATTATAACTCAGTTTTTTATTATTCTTTTTGTCATATTTTTAAATTCTTCGTTCCATGGTCCAATAGATTTCACAAATTTTTGCTCCAACACTTTTCAAATAGAAATATGCCGTATTTTCACTCACATATCTTATGATGCACTGTTGGAAGCCCATTTGTTTCAGATCCCACAAACACCACTTAAGCAGCAGAGATCCAAGTCCTAGTCCTCGTATGTTTTTATTTACGCCTGTTGGGCCAAAAGCTCCTGGAAATCCTACTGAGTGGGTAGCAAATCCTAAAATTTTGCCATTCCTTATATCTTGAGCAATGAAAGTTGTTTTAGGATCATTTTGAAAAGAGGATGCAACTTCTTGTGGCCAGGAGATCATTTGATATACTTTAGGCATGAACGAGAGAGGAACTAGTTCATTCTTATCTTTATCAACAATTCTACTAATCTTATAATCACTGAGTTCCGATGGAGGTTCAACATCCGGGAAGTGTTCTAAATCCACGCATAAGTTGATTCTTTCATGCTTTTTTTTGAATCCGTGCTTTTTCAGGAAAAAAAGAGCTTCGGTATGTCTTGGATCTAATCCAGGAAACCAATAATCAGGTATGGAGACCATGACATCCAATTTCATTCTATAGCATTTGTATTTTGAATTTTTAACTCGGTCTAAAAGCAAGTTGTATAAATAGGTCCCAATTCCCTTAAGACGCCATTCTTTATGGACAATGAAGAACTTTAAAGTGGCAATATCCCTCATTTTCCGAAAGATGTATGGTTTTTTCATTGCAACCATAAAAAATGCGATAATTTCATCATTCTTATTCAAAGCTACTATACTAAATTCTGGGATGAAGTATTTACTATTCAGTGTTGCGTTTTCGAATGTTTTCAAGGAATGAGAAACGAATGTTGCATTGTTCTGACACATCGAGTGTACATTATTTAGATTGTTCTCAGTGAGACTTTCAAATCTTAGAGAATTAATATTTAAATTTAAAGCCATAATGAGTTTTAATATCAAATATTAAATTAATTTTTTTAATCTCTTTCTTTGATAACACCAACAATTACACTTTAGATTTTCCCATATCCTCAATGTATTGAAGAGACTGGTGCCTAAAGTACACGGTATAAAGGTTAGCGTAATAACCGCCAAGTTTCATTAATTCATCGTGATCTCCTTCTTCTACTATTGTACCGTGATCCAAAACGACGATTCTATCAACGTGCCTAACGGTCCATAAGCGATGAGCAATAATGATTGAAGTGCGATTTTCAATCGTCTTTTCTAAAGCGTCTTGAATTTTAGTTTCAGTAAAGGGGTCTATTGAAGCTGTGGCTTCATCTAAAATAAGTATGGATGGGTTTTCTAACAACACTCGAGCAAATACCACCAATTGGCGTTGTCCCATTGATAATAAATTACCGCGTTCTCTCACGTCGGTATCTAATCCTTCAGGAAGATTTTCAATCCATTCATAACCTCCACTAACTTCCAAAGCTTGCTTAACATCATCTCTAGAAGCGGATTCATTGGAATATTTAATATTATTCTCAACAGTATCTGCCCATAAAAAGGGAGTTTGAGATATCAAGCCAATTTGCCTACGGTATTCCTTGAGATTATAATCCCTAATGCTTGTTCCGTCTATTAATATCTCTCCTCCTTGATATTCATAAAATCGCGCTAAAAGTTTGGCTAGACTGGATTTACCCGCTCCAGTATGGCCTACAATGGCTACTGATTCTCCAGGTTCGATCTTTAAAGAAAAATTTTCGAAAACATTCTTATTTTTATCATACTGGAATATTAGATTTTGTATTTCAACCTTACCCTTTAATTTTCCGGATTTAATGTCATTTTTTTGAACAACAACTGGCTGAGTGTCTATTAAAGCAAAAATTCGTTCGGATGCTGAAAGGCCTGATTGAAATTGAGGCCAAAAAGATGCTATAGTTAATAAAGGAAAGAATATTAAGTTCAAACTCTGGATAAACAGGTTAAACTCACCAATATTTATAGCGCCTGTAATTACATAATTTCCTCCAAAGTACAGTAACAAGATAAGAACAACACCTTGAATTAAATTTAATGAAGGAAAGATTGCATTTAACGTGAATGCCCTTCTAAGATTCACACTATAAGCTTGTTTATTCACTTTATTAAACTTTTCATATAATTTGGATTCTTGCCTGAATGTTTTTGCTATTTGAATACCTGAGAAGCTTTCCTTAATAATAGAGTTAACCGAAGCTAAAGCTCTCTGACCTAATAACGTCATTTTTCGAGCAAACTTGGTAAATAAAAGAGTTCCTAAAAAGAATAGGGGTATGGCACTCAATAAAATGAGAGTTAAAATGAAATTAACAAGGGAAACAATGATTATCAGAATAATTAATACAACTACTGAGGAAATTACTTGTATGGATAAATCCACGGTATCTCCAAAATCATTACTGTCGGTATTAATACGACTGACAATTTTCCCCGTAGGATTTTTATCAAAAAAGGAAAGATCGAGATTCAACACTGAATTTTGAGCATTCTTTCTAATATCATATATGACACTTCCTATTACTCGAGCAGAATATTTTTGTCGAATATAGTTAAAAATCCAACTAGATCCAGTTAAAATGAATATAATTATTATCAGAAAGATTATGATAGTGAAATCAACTGAAGAAATTACCATATTTATCGCTATTGAAATTATAACCGGTTCAATTGCGCTTGTTAATGAAGAAATAATGAGAAATGTGATAACCAGTATCATCTGTTTCTTATAGGGTGAAAAATAGGAAAAAATGCGACGAATTAATGTCGAGGTACTATAGACACGATCGTATTCTTCAGCTTCTAATCCGATAAACATTCTTCCAAACCTCCTTTTATCAATTTTTGTTCCTCAAGGTCAAATTTCTTGATAAAGATCTTTCTATATTCCTCAGAATTGCATAATAAATCCTCATGAGTGCCCATAGCAATGAGTTCTCCGTTTTGTAATACGAGAATTAGATCAGCCCAACGTATCTGGCTTAAACGGTGGGTTATTAAAAAAGTAGTTCTATTCCTTAAAATATTACGAATGGCAAATTGGATTTGATCTTCCGTCTTCGAATCAATTGCAGATGTAGAATCATCTAATATTAAGACCGGTGGATCAGATAAGAAAGCTCGAGCAATAGCAATGCGTTGTCGTTCTCCACCACTGAGTTGGACGCCCCTTTCTCCAATTTCAGAATAATACTCATCGGGTAATTCACTTATAAATTCATGAGCTTGGGCTTGCTTTGCAACTTCAATTACTTCATCCAATGATCCAATTCGCCCAAAAGTTATATTATCAAAAATGCTCGATGAAAATAAAAATACATCTTGCTCAATAAATGAAATTTGACTACGGAGAGATTTTAATGCATAATCCCTTACATCTATTCCATCGATTAAAATTCGACCCTCTGAAACATCATATAGTCTTGTAATTAATTTTGTTAAAGTAGTTTTTCCCGCACCTGTTGTACCGACGATGGCTACGGTCTTTCCTGGTTGTATTTCAAAGTTTAAATTTTTTAGAACGAAATTTTTACTGTTTGGATATTTAAAGGATACATTTTCAAAAAGGATCTGACCTTGGATTTTTTTTATGACTCCGTTTATATTTTCATCGATCTTTGTTTCCATATTCATATATTCAAGAATTCGTTTTGCACTTGCACCTGCAAGACGTATGATAGCAAACACAAAAATTGAAATATTCGTTGGAAAATATAGGAGGTTCAAAATCCCTAAATATGCAATAATCTGTCCAATATTCATTAACCCTAAATAAAATAATAAAACGCTGTGTCCAAAAGCTATTGTAATAATTAGAGCTAATAAAAGAATCGGGAGATATTTAGCTTGAACGATACCTTGTTTGACAAATGCATCTTTATACTTCTGAATATTATAGAGATATTTTCTTATTTCCCTATCTTCTTGAGCAGTTCCTTTAACTACTTCAATACCTGTAAGAGATTCATTTAATGTGGCGTCCATCAATCCAAAATTCATTCTCAAATCAAATGATATAGGTCCAATTTTGTTTATATAAGATCTTAACGCAATTAAGAATAAAATTACAAAAATTATTGGTTCAATTATCAATTGAACGGGATAAAAAATTGCAATATAAATAACCGGAACGACCAAATCGGTGAATGATTCTAATATTAATGAAACTGCAGGACTAATAAAGTAATTCAAAGTACGTACATCATCCGTTGCTCGTGCCATTAATTCTCCAATTTTTTGTTGATCGTGGAATGATTGACTCTTACCTAATAGATTTATGAAAAACTCCTTTCTTGTATCTCTTTCCATGCGTTGAGCAATGACTTCTCTGAGCATAAAATTTGCCAATCTCATTCCAGGGTTTGTAAAACTCAAAATTATTATAATTATGAAAATGTTCATAAAAATGGGGATGTTTAGATTTAAGATAGCCGTTATTGCATTACCAATAAAAACGAAAATGATAGTTGCTAAATTAGCAGTTAAAATTGTAGTAAATAAGACAATAAAGATGAAGATTTTATTAGTATCATGGAAAATGTGAGCAAGAATCCATCTGCGAGAACTTTTTTTCCGAGAATTCCTAAATGGATCCTTCTCTGGAGAGAATTCTATTAGACTTGTTTCATTTTGCATAAATTCATCATTCAATATTAGTTTTAAGATGGTAATTTAGAACAAAAATAGTATACTACTTTTTTCACAAGTTAAAGGATAAAAATCATTAATTGATTTTATACGTTAAAATTATAAATTATTAATTTGGTTTCAGATTAATTATCATTAGAAACAGAAAAAACAAAGAAGATGCTTAAAAATTGAATCGAGATTCACTAAATATTGTAATGGCACAAATTAATCCTTACGTAGGCAACATAGATTTCAATTTTAACAAGATGAAAAAAATTATTGATGACAATTCAAGAGCAGATATTATTATTTTTCCTGAGATGTCATTAGTAGGTTATCCACTTATGGATCACATATATGACCCTTTAATTAAAAAAGAGAATAAAGAAGCTTTGGAATCTTTATTGAAAATTAAAACCCATTCATCTCTTATTATTGGAACTTTTACCGAACCCGATCACCTTAAAGATTCGATTCAGCCTTTTTATAATTCAGCAGTGATCATTGAAGATAATCAGATCAAGACCATCATTAATAAACGTCTACTACCAAATTATGATATCTTTGATGAGCGTAGATATTTTTCTTTTGATACTCAATTTAATCAAATTTCTTTAAAAGGTTACAAATGCGGAATTTTAATATGTGAAGATATTTGGGATGAACATTATAATATGAAAGTGGCAAAGGCTTTGGTTAATAATGGAGCAGAATTGTTGATCGTGATAAATGCATCTCCGTATCACATTGGCAAACTAAAAATAAGGATGGATCTTGTAAAGAAGAAAGCGATTTCTCTTCACGTACCAATCATTTATGTGAATATGGTGGGTGCTTTGGATGAAATCGTATATGATGGACAAAGTTTCATAATGAATGAAAATGGAACACTATTAGAAAAGTGCAAAGCTTTTGAGGAAGAAGTAAAAGTTGTTCGCATTACCCTACCAATCAAATCTAATGTTCAAGCTATTACTATCGAATCTGATTGGAGAGAAGAAGTCGTGAAGGCTCTATGTTTAAATCTTCATGAATATTATTATAAAAGTGGAATTTTCAAAGGAATAGT
>CAZBPC010000030.1:0-32862 GCA_964493715.1 uncultured archaeon | reverse complement strand
ACAGATTTAAAAATGGGTACGGGAAAAAAGTGCGCTCAATCTTGCCATGCTTCAGTTTCAACTTCTGATTTAGTACGAATTAAAGACAAGCTAATATGGAAGAATTGGAAGAATTCAGGGCAAAAAAAAGTTGTATTAAAGGTAATGAGTATGGAGGAATTAAGCGACATAATAATTAAATTAGAAAAGAAAAACATCCCTTACTTTTTAGTCAGAGATGCTGGACTTACTCAATTATCTCCCGGAACAGCAACTGCATTAGGTATCGGACCTGCTCTTTCACGAGAATTAGATGAAATAACCGGAGATCTAAAATTATTATAATATTTTGTTGAGAAAAAGCCCTTGACTTATAAACAAGATAGTATCATTATTTTTGAAAACAACAATGAGAAAGAAATCGAAAAGTTTGCAGGTGTTGGTTCTTATGCTACTTCAAGTATAGATGGAATAGGAGGCATTTACAAGCATACTTACAAGGATTTCATTGTTAGAGAAATTACTAAAGAGGGAGAAATTCTCAGAATTAAGGATATTTCAACAAAATCATATTTTTCAAGAGGTGAAAATGATGATTTCACTGAGTTTGATCTTGTAAAATTAAATAAGGAACCATTTAAAGCATTCAATTTAATAGCATCTGCTTTAAAGGTTCCTATATCTCATCTTAGTTATTCTGGATTAAAAGATAGATGTTCCATTAGCGTGCAAAAGGTTACAGTTAAAGGGAATCATGTAGAAAAATTAAATAATTTAAAACTCAGGAATATTTTTATAAAAAATATTTCTCTTTCACGAAAATCAATACAACTCGGTAGTAATAAAGGAAATCATTTTACTGTAATAATAAGGAATATAGATAGCGATATTGATGTAGAAACGCGTATTTTGAAAGTCTTCGAGACATTATCAAGCAAAGGATTTTTAAATTATTATGGGCTTCAACGGTTTGGAACATTTAGACCTAATTCTCACATTATCGCGAAGTATATTTTGCGAAATGAGTATGAAAATGTTTTTAATGAGCTTGTCCTAAATACTTACTCTTCAGAATCAATTGATTCACAATTAGTAAGAAATAAATTAAGAAAAGATGGCAATATGGAATGGGCATATGCAAATTTTCCAAAAAGCCTGAACTATGAAAGGATGATGATTCATCATCTTATAGACCACGAAAAGGATTTTAAAGGTAGCGTGCAAAAAATTCCAAGTTATTTGGTAAAATTGCTGTTTAGTTCATTTCAATCCTATTTTTTTAACAAAATGCTAACGTTAAGAATTAAAAAAGGATTCTCGCCTTTTGAACCCGTTAATGGAGACGTTATCGTAATTTTAGATGACGATAATGGAGATTTGACATCAATAAAGTACGTTTATGGAGGAAGATATGATCAATACTTAAAAGAAGCGATAAGTTTGAATCGAGCCTATATTGTAATACCTCTGGTAGGGTATAATACTGAGATGAATGAGTATCCCTTTATGAACCAATTTTTTGAAGATATATTAAATGAAGAAAAAATTGATTCCTCAATTTTTAAAAATGAATTATTTCGGCAATATGATTTTAAAGGTGCTCATAGAGCAATGGTGATTAAACTCTCAGATGCAAAAATCCTTAAGGTGAGTAAAGACGATGTTTTTCAGGATAAACAAAAAGTAAAAATTGAATTTTCTCTTCCAAGAGGATCTTATGCTACGATGGTTTTACGAGAATTGATGAAATAATTAATCTACATTGATTTCGAATGTGTGGACTGTTTCAATGCCTAAAATATCAATTATCATAACAGCAATGAGATATTTTCCGGTTTTTAAGTATGTATGTTCTTTAGATCTCATTTCTAATTTTCGCATTTTTGGACTTCGAAATGAGGTCCAATTAACATTGAATATATTTTGAGAATAACAAAAATCAATTGCCCAATAATCGATCCAATCTGAAAATTTTATGATTTTTTCTCTAATTTTACTGGAGATTTTATCTATAAAGGGAAGTGAATAATCTTTCAGTTCAAGAACTATTTTATGCCCATTTTGGTGAATTTCTATCGATAATTTTGGTTTAATGGTCTTTAAAACATTCTCTAATTTAATATTTTTTCCTTCATCCATGAATTTATCATTTAGAAAACCTCTATTATGCATTCCTTCTAATGATAAAATTTTAAATGGCTTTAGAGTATGCTTATAATTTGTTTTCCAATTTAAAAGATCATTACTCTTATTGATATTGAGCAATCTTTTGCGCCCCATATGTAAGGCATGATTTGTAGAATCACATCCTATCCACCTTCTTCCTAATTTTTCAGCTACAGCCAAAGTAGTACCACTACCGCAAAAGAAATCTGCAACTATATCATTGCAATTTGTAGAAGATAAAATTATTCTTTTTAATAATCGTTCAGGTTTTTGAGTAGAAAAACCTTGATATTCAACAGTATTAGCTCTCACGTATGGAATATCATGCCAAAAATCCCTCGGAAAGATGCCATCTTGTTCGATGTATACTTTCTGTGATAATTTTTTGCCGTTATGACTTCCACCTCTATAATAAAACACTCCATTTTCATCTTCTTTCAGAGCATTTTTAACTCTCTCAGAATAATCCATGTATATATTGGGATCATCATTGAATACATATTTATCAGATTTCGTGTAAAATAAAATAACGTCATAAGATCGGATAAAAAAGTTTCTTGTTTGAGCAGAAGCTGCAGGATAAACCCAAATTATTTCATTGCGAAAATTTGCTTCACCGAAAATTTCATCTAAAATAATCTTTACATAATGGCTTACGTGCCAATCTAAATGTAAATATATGCTACCTTTTTCTGAAAGAAGATTTTTCATTAAAAGAAGTCTCTCGTATAAGAAGTTAAGATAAGCATCTATTCCTCCTTGCCATTTGTCTGAATATGATTCTACGACTTCTTTTGCTCCGTCTTCACCAATTTGGATTTTATAATTAAATTTGCCCCCAGTTGCAAAAGGGGGATCAAGATAGATTAGATCAATCTTTTCAAGAGAACTGTTAATTAAGGCTTCCATCACTAATTTATTATCTCCCAGAATTAACATATTTTCCCATGTATCAACTTTATCTATAGAAGTATTCCCTAATGAAATATTATGAAACATCTCATTTACGTGAAATATTAAATCTTTATGGTGCGTATTAGAGATTAAGTGTTCATATTTTTCTTTATCCTTCCATCTTAAAGTTGGCATACCTAGCAATATATAATATAACAAAGAATTTATTGTTATTTTCGTTTTCAAATTTATTCTAATATTTATATTCAATATAAGAGTGATATAATGATGATAGAACAAATGGATACTTGGCGTAAAACACATTATACAAAAGATGTCTCGGCTAACTTAGCAGGAAAAGAGATTATACTTGGGGGGTGGGTTAGAAATTTTCGTGATCTTGGTGGATTAAAGTTTATTAATCTCCAAGATAAATATGGTGAAAGACAAATAACCTTAAAGAAAGGAAATGTGTCTGATGAATTATTTGAAAATACAAAATTAGGATATCAATATTGCATTATGGTTAAGGGAGTAGTAAAAGCATTTGATAAAGCTCCTGGCGGAGTTGAAATCATTCCTTCAGAACTTAGGATTCTTAATAAAACACCCGAAAAATTACCTATAGATATGACAGGTGAAACTCTTTCAGAATTGGATATCCGATTAAATAATAGATCTTTGGATTTAAGATCGCCACGAAACCAAGCAATATTTGAAATTCGTGGAGAAGTTTTAAACACTATTCGACAATTTTTACTTAATAATAATTTTACAGAGATAACAACTCCAAAAATAATAGGTTCAGCAACAGAAGGAGGAACTGAGTTGTTTCCAATCATGTATTTTGATAGGGAAGCATTCTTGACTCAATCAGCACAATTATATAAAGAACAATTAAGTGGTGTTTATGAGAGAGTTTATGAAATAAGTCCTTGTTTTAGAGCAGAAAAAAGCCGAACGAAACGTCACCTTTGTGAGATATTTACTTTAGATGTAGAGATGGCGTTCGTGAATATGCATGACGTATTAAAATTATTGGAGGAGTTAGTTCATGATGTAATAGAAAACATTAGAAGTAATAAAATGAGTGCATTAAAATTCCTGGAAATGGAAGATAAAACAACAATTCCGAAATTACCATTTCCTCGATATAAGTATGAAGAAATGATTGATATAATCAATAACAAGTTTGGTATCCCCCTTGAATGGGGTGAAGACATTTCTACTGAAGCTTATCGTAAATTAGGAGAAGAATTTAAAGAATATTATTATATTACTCATTGGCCTATGAAAATAAAACCCTTCTACATTATGCCATCTAAAGATCCAAAATATAGCGAATCATTTGATCTACAGATGGGTTGGTTAGAATTAACCTCCGGAGGAACTAGGGTACATTCTAGAAAACAATTAGAAGAAGCTTTAGAGGCTAAAGGATTGAACCCATTATCGTTTGAATCTCATCTCAGCGCTTTTGACTTTGGAATGCCACCTCATGCGGGATTTGGTTTAGGAATTGCACGATGGATAACCTTCTTATGTGGATTAGATGATATTAGAGAAACTGTTATGTACCCCCGAACACCTGATAGATTAACTCCATAGAATTATTTTATAAGCAAAAATCAATTATTTATTTACATGTCAGAAAATTGGATTCAATCATATATCTTAGCTGGAAAAGCTGTTGTTGCAGCAAAAAATCTTGCCCGAAAAATAATAAAACCGGGAATCTCTTACTTAGAAGTTGCAAATATCTGTGAAGAAGAGATTCTAAAAAAAGGTTGTGAGTTATCTTTTCCAATAAATTTATCATTAAATGAAATAGCTGCTCATTATAGTCCACCAATTGCAGATTCGACTCTAGTTCCAGAAAAAGGATTGTTGAAAATAGATCTTGGTTCTCATCATAACGGGTATATTGCAGATTCAGCCTTTACAATTAATTTAGACGAAGATCCATCCTTACAGAAATATATTGATGCTGCTGATGAAGGTTTAGAAGCAGCTATTGAACTTTTCAAACCGGGAGTCAAATTATATGAATTAGGTGAAGCGATTGCGGACAAAATCATCAGTTTTGGACTACGACCTATAACCAATTTGGGTGGTCATGAATTAAAACAATTTAACCTCCACGCAGGACCATTTATTCCAAATTATAAAGATAAAAGGCATGATCAAGTAATAAAACCGGGTCAAGCATATGCTTGTGAACCATTTTCAACCTCGGGAACGGGAAAGGTGGTAAATGGAGATACCTCATATATTTATAGATTAGTCAGAAAAATAAAAAAGAATATCTCCTATGAGGAACAAGCTTTTATGCAAAAAATAGACTCTTTAACCAAAAAATTACCTTTTTCACCTCGTTTAATCGAAAAACATAACATCATTCCAGTTGATAAAATTAAAAGATATATAGATTCGTTTGTTGGGAAAAAGATACTTGATCATTATCCTATATTAATTGAACAAACAAGAGCACCAGTCGCTCAGCAAGAACATACCATAGTTATAGATCAAGATGGAAATACTATTGTAACAACTAAGTAATCCTATAAAATAAAAATTAGCTCAAAATGAAAGAATTAAAAGAAAAACTTCAAGTCATTATTTTATGTGCTGGGGAAGGCACTAGATTTCGAGAAATTAACTCGACTATTCCTAAATCTTTGATTCAGATACAATCAATGGATAATAAAACTTTATTAAACATCATTATCGATAATCTATATAGCCAAGGATTAAGAAATATAATCATTATCGTAGGATCTATGGGGAAAGTAATTGAAACTTATATTTCTAACATGAAAAGTCAAAATTCTCTTCTTAATAACCGAATAACTACTCTTAATGCTCATCCTGATTATAATAAAGGCCCACTTTTTACATTCTTAACTATACTCGATTACCCCGAAATAAGTAAAAAAGACAATAATTTTTTAATCTTTCCAGGTGATACGCTCTTTGATCAAGATCTAATAAATGAAATTATAATAACAATAATGAAGGAAATTGAGAAATTTCAAAGAAAACCAATAGTATTTTACAATCGAGTTAAAACCAGTGACATTAACAAGGAAGGGCAGACAATTTCTTGTATTAAAACTATTAAAAAACGGGACATTGAGGCATTAATTCGAATCGAAGAGATTGAGTTTTCTAGTATTAATGAAAAAGCATATATCGATCAAGTAATACCAGTCTTTTTTTTAAATTACGAGTTCTTGCTACTAATCTCTCAAATATTAAAATCGTCTCGCTTTAATAAAATTAGTGATATTTTGAATGAAGTTTGTAAAAGGAATCTCCAAGAAGTTATCGCATGCGAAATCAATTCAACAGGATCCTTTTATGATATCGATACGTCTTTTGATCTGGATTATCTGAATAAAAAAAAAGGTGGACAATAGTAGCCCCGAATTTGAAAGAACCATAGATTGTACGGAACTACTTTATATTCCAGAAGCGTTTACTTTCAAGCTCCTTTTTTATAATTTCGTTTAAATGCTTAAAGATTATTTGTCTCGAGTATGAAAAAAAAATCTCATATCAACAAGAGCTCAAATTTCTATGCATCAAGGCATTTATTTCTCCATTAATTAAAGCAAGCGTGAAAATCTAAAAGATAAATCCTCAATAATTATATCCTGCTTTATAGATTAAATATCATGGTCATACTACGGTAAATATGTACCGAATAATGATGTGTGTAAAAAATTTAAATTTCTCTGTGTGTTTTGAGAATTGGTGGGATGATTAAAACCAATACCACAGTGCATGAATCAATAAAATTAATAGCAATAACTTGTTTATAGGATAAACCGAATTAATGAACTTTAAACCAATGCAAATTTCATTACTATTGTCCAATTATTATTATAACAAATTGGGTATTTAAATGTTCTTATTACATGGTACTAAATTTACTCCAAATGAATTTCTAATTTTTGAAATAATATATATAGCCTAAATACATATAATTATAGAATATGTCTGATATTGGAGATGTTTCTATTAAAATTGAATTATTTGGCATTGGTAGCATTATTGGTGTAATAAATCGTCATTCTGCAGCATTTTGTGCAGATGCCGTTCTGAGAAAAATGCCATTTACCTTGAGAGGAAGATTTAATTTTAATGCTAAGAATTACTGGTCTCTTCCAGGAGTAGAAATCTATAAGGGTTTAAATCCTAAATCAGAGAAAAAAGGAAATAAAGGGGATATTCTTTATAATCCAAAAAGCGATGAATTGCTGATATTATTAGAAGATTTTGAGATGCCTTATAAAGTTAGTAAGATTGGAAAAGTAACAGAAAATCTAGATTTATTTCTGAAAGCTAAGAATGGTTTAAATACTAAATTTTCAAAAATACGTTAAAAATGATAATGATGTCCTTATAATGGCGGTTCCTAAAAAATTAGTTATTGTTTTCACGTTTTTCTATCTAGCAATTATCATATATTTATTATTATTTTTAACAATACCTGAATTTCAAGCAGAAATTATCAATGCAAGAAAAAATATGGCAATTTTAACTGAGGGATCGAATTATTTTCTTGCATTACTAGTCTCATTTTTCATTTGTTTAATTGGAAACGCAAGTATTGGTTTTCCTATACCTTATCCTTTTGTGCTTTTTTCCATATCACAATCTATTTATTATAAATATTTGCTTTTGGGTGAAATCTTTGGAAATGGTTTTTTTTGGCTTGAAATCTTAGGGATTACTTTTGTTGGAGGTTTAGGGAGTATATTGGGAGAAATGTTCAGTTTTTTACTAGGATTGGGGACAAAAAAAGTTGTTAAAAGGACTTCTACTCAAACCTTTAAAAATGTCAAGGGATTTGGAAGATTACTGTTAGAACACCCAAAAAGTATGTATTTATTTATTTTTATAGCAGCAGCGTTACCCATTCCTGACGATCCTTTATGGATTGCACTTGGCATGTCAGATAAGAAAATAAATATTACGAAGTGTTTAATTTGGGGATGGCTTGGCAAGAATATTACTACCTTTTTCTATGCTATTCTTCCATTATTCCTCATATTAGGATATGCTGCTAGTGGCATAGACATTAATGATAGCTCTAGCGTAATTACTGAAGCAATGTTTTTATTAGTAACTCTGAGTGTGATGTTTTTTATCTTGACCTTTAATTGGGATAAATATTTCAATAAGCGTCAAGAGAAGAAATTATCAAATTAGTTGTAGAATTTTTATTTATTCTGCATTCTCTGCTTGGTGATTGTTCCTAAGACAGTTTTTACAAACAAACACTATTTTTTGGTTGCCCGAGGAATTCTCATCACGATAAATTCTTTTATAAATGAAATTGTTACAAATCATACATACACTGCTTGTTCTAGCTTCTCCTAATAATGGCCCTAGTTTTTCAAACGACATTTTATTGATTAGACCTTGATAGTTTTATTTCGATTTTAGATATTAAATCTTTGGAATTTTTATCATTCTTGTTATTCCTATCATTCCTGTTATTCCTATTATTTCTATTATTCCTATCATAGCTACGAGATCTGTTGTTAAAATATGGTCGGCTTCCCAGTGAAATGTTAGCAATCTCTAGAGAGGGATACATCCTATTTTTGATTATTTCAGCCACTTCTACCGCAGTTGAAATTTCATCTCCTTCTCCTTTTATGAGTAAGGATCGAGTGCCGCCAGAAAACGCAAAAATGGCATCTTTAATAGCCTTGTCTTTGTCAGAGCGATTTTTAATTATATATGTAGTTTCAATAGGCATTGAGTAGTTAACCGTTAAAATATTAATTTAATTGGGATGCAAAAGAAGTCTAGGTAATTAATATAATACAAATAATATAAAAGTTATTCTAATTTACATTTTCACTTCAAACTTAGGTTAAATTGCGCTCGGGTATTTAGAGAATCTAAAATTTTATTATAGTCTAAACTTCTACTTTCAAAATGTTCTAATATTTTTCTCTCACTAGTATCCAAATAATCATAATAAGGATATATGATTTCAATCCTTTTAGTAAACTCCGAACTTAGTTTGTTAAACCAATCATTTGGTCTTGACAATCTCGCAAGAACTTTTTTCTTGAATTTATCTTTTTTTTGTTCGAATTTTTTAAGTTCGTTTAACTCAAGCATCTTTTGTAAAATTTTTTCATAATCTTTGATTTCTTCTTCGATTTTTTCTCTAAATTTAGGAATACGAAAGCTTTTCTTAGAAAATTCAGGATTCCATTCATATAAATAACCCTCGTCTTCTTCCGCATCTTTTTCTTTATCTGTGATAATTATATCGCTTTTTGGCACTAATATAAGTCCAAAATTCCTTTGTAACTGTGCAAGAGCTTTCTTTCGCAAAATATCGTCAACATATTTAATTTCTTTAAGGATTTTAGGAAGATTTTTAACATTATCCTTAACAATTTTTTGAGCTTCATTTAACATTTGTTCTTGTTCTATTTCGAGTTCCAACTTTATGTAATCATAGCTAGAAAACATTCCTTTCTCTGGGTTTAATAATCTTAATGCTGCTAATCCGAGAAAAAACTTATTCGATTTTAATTTACAATGATTAAAGATTAGCGCGATAGCAAGTGGATTTGGAAGTTGGTAACCAAGTTGGGTTTGCGTGTCGATATCTGAAAATCTAAACTCAAATCCTGGATGAGTATGCCACCAACCAATAATAAAATCATTCTTTTTATCTCGAATTGAGCGTTCATAGATAGATTCATCAATTTGAGCCATATCAACGTACTGTTTATTTTCATATTTGACACCTGCCCTTTCCCCAACTACCATGGGGATGGCATCTTTAATTATAACTATCTTGTTATTATCAATTGAACCAATAAGAATACCATAGACCTCCCTCCAATTCTTTTCTGAAATCGCCTCACTAGCGTATCTCAAAGCATAACTAATAATACGTGTGTAGGCTTTAATCGTAAGTTTGACTGGTGTTTTAAAAACTCGTGGATCTATTTTCTCAATTAACATATTGTTAATCAATAATTCATCAAATTCTGAGGATTTCTGGTTAAAACCATTTTCTAAGTGATTATTTGGTTTATCTTCTGGCCCTGTTGTTTGTTCGTCTAATTCTTGCTTAATGCTTTCCTTCTTCATACCAGATTCAACCGATTAACTAATTTGACAAATTAATTATAATGTGAATTCCTTTTATTCTTTTATAGTATTTTTTATATTTATGATTAATTAGTTTTAGTTAATATGAAGGTTTTAGGCTTTTGTGGGCTTCCGGGCTCTGGGAAATCAACAGCCATCGAAGCAATTTCAAAATTAGGCACAATCATAATGATGGGAGATGTTATCAGAAATGAAGCAAGAAAAAATGGAATATTGCCCACAGATGAAAATTTAGGGAAAATCGCTAAAGAGCTCCGTAAGAATGGCGGAGACGAAATAGTTGCTGAAAAATGTGTTGAGATTATAAAGAACTATAAAAAATCCCCGATTTTCATTGATGGTATAAGATCTATGGCTGAAGTCAACGTGTTTAAAAAATATTGGGAATTTCTCGTTATAGCTATCGTAGCAGATGATCAATTAAGATACCAATGGATAAGTAATAGGGCACGAATGGATGATTCAAATAAGAAATCTGATATTGAAGAAAGAGATCTAAGAGAAATAGGTTTTGGTTTAGAAGAAGTAATCAAAAATGCTGATTATACTATTGAAAATAATACTAATATTGCAGATTTAAAAATAAAGACAAAAGAATTGATTAAAAAATTAATTCAATAAGAAAATTTAAGTTAGTTATTTTTTAGATAATCTATAATAACTTTAGCAAGAGATACTTTTGCCATTTCATTATCAATAGAGTCAGTTCCAATTATTTCATCTGCTCCTGCATCTAGTATTTTATATGTAGCTTGTTGTAACATCAATGCATGTGTAGCAACGGCAAAAACTTTATTAGCTCCACTTTCTTTAGTTATTTTTATTGCTTGCGCCATTGTACCACCAGTAGCGATTATATCATCGGCAATAATCACATCTCTATTCTTTAAACTTAATTGCCCCTTCATGGTGATTTCTCCAGTTTTTACATCTCTGATCTTATCAAAATAGTCGACAGGAACTTTTTCTCCAAAATGACGCGCAAAAGCTTTAGACCTCTCGATAGCTCCCTTGTCCGGAGACACAACAACAATATCTTTTGCTCCACGTGATTGGATATATTCAGCAAGTATAGACATTGAATCAATATTAATAGCTTTGCATGATAGTTCTTCTAATACCTCAGGATTATGAATATCTACAGTTAAAAATTCATCGATACCAAATGAATTGATAATTTTCAGAATATTTTTTACAAATGTACACTCTCCAACCCTAAATAGCTTGTCTTGGCGAGCATATGCGAGATATGGGACAATGACAATTATCTTAAATGCACCCATCACTTTTACCGATTCAATCATCATTAATAATTCAAGAAAACGAGCATTTTGATTCACTCTGGAACTTGGTCCCATCGATTGGAGGATGATAACTTCCTTATTTTTGATAAGGTTTTCATCATCAACATTAATCCTCAGATAATTTTCTCCATCGGGGAAAATTTTTGTCTCGGTATTAACTGATTTTATTCCTAATTCTCTTCTGATTCTTATACCTAACAATTGGGATGCTGGGCCAATTACTAAAATTTTCTCCATTTTTTAAACCTCAATATATTAGAATAGTGTTCTTCTAATTTATTTTTTAATTCAAAATTTAAGAAATTCTACTACACGTTGAATTATTTCTTCTCTATGACCACTAAAAGTATGTCCTCCAGTATCATATTCAATAACATTGTTATCACTTAGACCGAAATGATCTTTTATTTGTTTTAAATTTTCAAAAGGTATAAATTCATCATCTCTACAATGTGCAATTAGAATTCTTGAATTATTATCAACTTCTCTTTTTAAAACATTCATGGGACTGATATTGAATATAACATCCTCGGGAAATTTGACTCGTGTGGTATGATAATCATACCTAGCACATAATGCTATTAATTTATGAACCCTATCATCGGAATATCCTTTTGTTAGAATCATGGCACCTCCTAAACTTCGTCCAAACATGGCGATTTGATCATTTAAAAGACGTTTTGTCTGAGTTTTTAATATCCACGTAATGACACGATTAATATCGTTGAAAATCTCATTTAAATGTTTTAGCCATATAGAACCTGTCTGCTTGCTTGTTTCACCATGTGCTCTGTGATCATAGCCTAAAACATAATATCCTCTTGAAGCAAATTGCTCTGAATAGAATTTTTCTAAGAATTTCCCTCTATGCTGATTTAATCCTGCAACATTAATGATGAATGGTGCTTTATTTGGAGTTTGATCTGAATAATAGATTGAACCTTTCAAATTTAAATTGGTTCCTGTAATTGGAATATCAACCTTCTCTTCTGTAATAATCATTTCTTTCATTTTTTCTAATCGTGTTTTAGGACATGTTTCTCTAAATCTTCTTTCCTTAAGAGATCACTATCACTTTTATTATATTTATCAATAATCTTAATTATATGTTTTGAAATAGCTGCGTGTTCAGCAATACAAGTACTATTTTTTAAAAAATCTTCTCCGTGTCTAAGAACAGCTAAATTTTCATTGATCTTAATTAATTCAGTTGCCATAATACTATTAATGTAGACCAAATCCGAGATCATTGTCTTAAGATACATAACTAGTTTTAATTGATCTGACATGAAAAAATTAGTTCAAATAAAGATTAAATCTTTTCCAATAAAAATTAAATTAGAAGAAAAATAGAAAAAAGATCAAAACGTATAAAACCACTCCAACAATGATTAGGCTCAGCACTCCTAATCGTATGAAAAAGGTTTTTTTCATATCTTTATCTTGATTGCTTTTTAAAAATTTAGCAAATTCTTTTACATATTTATCATATATATTATCATATTTTAATTTTGTGGTGACTGGTATCCTATATTTTATGGTTGCCGTTTTAAATTCAATCACGTCAATTGGGAAACAAAGAAAGTAGAAAATTCCTATAATAATGATTATCAAAATTATAGTGCTGAAGATATTATCTAAAATTAATGTGTATGAATCTGCGAGCCACCATCCAAAACCTTGTTGAGAGACTATGAAAATAAGCAGCCCTGTAATGAATACTATATCAAATGCATCTAATTTTCTAAACCATTTTTTAACAGAAATGGCTTCAACATTTTTGGCTGTTATATATTGAAATTTATATTGGAATATTCTTCTAAAGGAAAATTCTTTTGATTTCTCGCTATAAATGAAAACATCTCCATTTTTATCACTAAAATCATAGCTAAAAGCTTTAAGGAGCAAAATAGAACCATATATTAAAGCTAGCCACCAAACTAATTGACCAAAGAAAAGCATGTTTATTAGCATGATCAGAGACAATATTACCAAGATTAAACCAAATTCCAAGTTAAACGTTTGAAGATGTGTATTATCTAAATCTTCAAAAGTTCCGATATTTGTTTTTTGACCTTCTCGAACATCAACATCACATCCTAAAAACGTGCTAAAATGATCTTTAAAACGAGATAATTTCTTAAATTTGATGGGTGAAAACCACATCTCATACACTTTAGATTCTGTAGCAATCTCAAAAAAATTTTGTTGGAAACACACGAGAATTAATAAAGCGATTATTTCCAAGATAGATATTATAACAAAAACCCAAGATAATACGTGTTCAGGAGCAGCACGTTCAGCACTAAATAGCGGTATTGCTGTCATAAGTTGCATAACTATAAAAGGGAATAAAGCTGGAATCCACGTAAGTTTTGGACCCAAATGATTATTTTGATATCGAATCGCCTCAATATCTTTCGTTGGAACTTCTGTTAACCACGGGAATCCTGGTCTAATTTCATAGAAAAAAAAAAAATTTTTTGAATGTGAAAATATGCCCCAAAATAAGCTTAAAAAGCAATATAATAAAAGACTTAATCCAAATCCTAATGCTGGTATCCCTGTCACGTAAAACCATGAAGGACCTCCCAAAAAAACAGCACTCCCATAAGGGACCTCATGACCAATATCCGTTCCAAATACCAATAGAGATAGTAACCCTGCGATCGTTAATAATATGGCAGCAGCTAATCTGGTAAATGCAAATGAATTGAATTTAATATGTTTATCGATGGGTTCTCTCATATCTCTCATTCTCTTAAAGACAATTGAGTTTTCTCGTAATTCATATGATGTAATGAAATATTTTGAAGTAATTATCATTCCAATTAATATTATAATGATATCAATTACTAAGGAGAAATTCATATCCAAGATAATGACATCAAAGTCGAAACCTAAGATGAAAAATAAGAATCCAATAAGTATAAATACAAGTCCTATTGTCAAGAATATAAATCGTAAGATTTTCTTTTTTGGATAATCCTCCTTTAAAGATTCTATTTCTTGATTACTTAATAAGCTCATGGGATTTTCACATTTCTATATTTAGCAATATATTATCTTTACTTTTAATCTTTAAAAAATTTAGACTTCATTAAACATTTTTAATCCCTAAAAAACTAATATGATCATATGGATTTTAAGGTTTTTCATGATGGATTAATATCATCCTCAATCACAATTTTACTTTTTTCTACCACACTAATGACGGGGGCCATCGTATTCAAACCATATTTATCATTGGAACCTAGTGATCGAAATCTGATTGTAATACTATGCATTATCAGTTTGATCTTTTCAGTAATTTATTTTTTTTTTGGTCTCAAAACAAAAAGTGTTTTCAAATTAGAATTGAAAAATA
Source organism: uncultured archaeon (assembly GCA_964493715.1). Classification (GTDB taxonomy): domain Archaea; phylum Asgardarchaeota; class Lokiarchaeia; order Sigyniarchaeales; family SOKP01; genus SOKP01. The sequence goes on along the minus strand of CAZBPC010000030.1, from coordinate 17,997 downwards.
TTTTAAGATTTGTGAAATTACTTGGTTTTATAAATATTATTTTTACACCCCATCTGTTTTTTATGCTCTTTCTATTTACAAAAGAGTTACAAAACCTGCTAATTTTAATTGTCCTTTTAAATATCATTATGGAAATGATATTGATAGGTCTAGTCTACAAGGAAATTATTGACTTATTTTTTAAAGAAGAATCAGAAGTTAAATTTGAAGTTGAAAAAAACCAAAAGTTGTATTACAAAAATAGATAAGGAACTTTAAAATAAGAATATTATTTTGCTAATTTTTTTATCGCGGTTTCTATCATTTTAAGTTTCACAGAATATCTTTCCATTAGTTCAGCATATTTTTCCACGGTAATTTCATTGTTTTCTCGTAGTAACTTTAATTCATTAATTGTTCGAACTATCCCTGCTTTTTGATCAATCAATTTTTCTTTTTTACTATAGGGTATTTTTTGTTCTAGCTTTTTTTGCGTGAAAGATTTAAACCTCTTAACATTTAAATCCTTTGGAACAAATTTTGTAAGAAAAATAGTGCTTTTGGGAACAAATGGAGCCAAATTTTCTGGTATTACAATAATAGGTTCGGGATCTTGAATTCTTTTTATATCCTCGTAATCTAGGATTTCTACATTATTCTCTTTCATTAAAGTTTCAACGACAGATAAATTAACCTTAAGATTGTTTTTTTCTTCTCCTGAAAGATCAGTTAAATCTTCAAGCATTTCATTCCAAATAGTTTTTGACTTGTCATAATAGAAATTTGCTTTCTGTTTAAGGCGAGTAATTTTATCCATATTTAATGGAGTTATTGAAGAATCCAAAGATGCTTGAGCTTTAAGTTGGCATGCTTTTCCCATATCATAATGAAATTGAGCCCTTAACTGTTGCTTTTTTTTTTCATCATGTTTTCTAAGATAAAAAATTCTTTTTGAAAGCTGTGAAAGCCCAGCATATAATTTTGATGCAAAATATTTGTTATTTTTATTTTCTTCCCTAAGAGCTGCAATACTTTGAGCTAAAACTCTCGCTTCTTCAGAGTTCATTTCTAAATTCTCAGATGAGAGAGTTGTACCAATATCATCTTGATAGGTACTTGCAGCACTAAAATAAGCAGCAGTTTTATACATCTTGCTGCATTCTACCATTGCAACGACAGCATTCTCCCAATCCTCTTCTTCTTCGAACTTTTCAGAAAGATTGCTGTAAGCTCTCGCCATAACCCATAATGATCTTGCACATTCAACCATGAGATCCTTAATTTCTATTTCTCGATTATTTTCACTGGGATCATGAAAAACATGCGTGATATCTAAATCTTTTAAGATCTGAGAATGCTTTTCATTCATGTAATTAACATTCAAGATCTTAGTATATTCTAATACTAGACTTAAATCATCCAAAGTAAAACTTTCTTCTTTACCTAATGCGTCATCTAGGTGATTAATTTTAAAGTGGAGGTAACGAATTCTTTGCATTACCTCTTCTGGAAAATAATTGGGCATAATTAATTTTTTTTTTTAAATCTAAGTTAATTAAAATAATTCGTTTATCCCTTTAAAACTAAACTAATCATTTGCTTTATATTTGTTTTTATGTTCATAAAAATAATTTATGGAACTTTAAAACTATTATAAAATTTATAATATCCACTTGCTTTATCAATTTCAAGGATAGATGAAAGTGAGCAATATAGAAGTTAATCGAATTTTTATTTTTGAATTTATATCAGGTGGGGGATTCAATCACGATGACATTCCTATATCTTTATTTACTGAAGGTTTTGGAATGTTAAGGGTGATAGTTGAAGATTTTAAAAATCTTGGTTTCCAAATTAAAACGTTAATAGATTATAGAATTCAACACATGATTAAATATTTAAAAGCTGATTTTACTAAGGAAATAAATCAAAGCATGGACATCTTCCTTGAAGTAAAGAAAGCAGTTAAAGATTGTAAGTACGTATTCATAATTGCCCCTGAATTTTCTAACATCCTATATAACTTGACTAAAATAATGAAAGATCAGGATAAAGCAATTCTAAGCATGAACTTAGAAGCTATCAAATTAGGTTCCTCTAAATTTGAAACCTATAAATATTTTAAAACTCAAGAGCTCTCTACACCTCTTACTTATCATCTCCCTTCCCATTTACTTCATGAAGATCATATCATGAAAGTTACTTCAAAATTAAATTTTCCTATTATAATTAAACCTGAGGATGGTGTTGGTGCTGAATCTATTTTCTATTTTGAAAATAATTCTCAGATTTCTTCATTCCTCACATCTGACCGTAGCCATTTTGAATCAGATAGAGACTACATTTTCCAGGAATATGTTCCTGGAAAAGATTTGAGCGTATCATTAATAGGAAATTCCCAGGGAATCAACATTTTATCCATAAATGCTCAATTTGTTGAAATTAATAGATTAAATAATAAATCATCTTACTTAGGGGGATATACTCCCATATCGGATTATGAAAATATTAAAAAAAAATTAAAAAAACAATGTCAACAATTAGGTTTGAAAGGATTTACAGGGTATTATGGAATAGATTTTATTAGAAAAACAGATAGTTCATTAAGTTTCATAGAAATTAACCCTAGATTGACTACATCCTATATTGGAATTAGAAATATCACCAAGAAAAATCCGCTTTTATTAATTTCAGAACCAGATATTGATGTCAATGATGTCGTAGATTCTACACATAAGTATCTTTCTCACTTTTTTCACTTACATTTAAGGTATCTAGGGGAGCTTTCATTAACCGAAGTAAATGAAGGATTAATACCTTTAATAATAAAAGAAATTCCTTATATCATATCACCTCCATTAGCATTGAATGAAGATTCTGTCTTTACGTGTTTCGTTGCGACTAAAGGAAAAAATATGAAAGAATCAGAGAAACAGAAAAATCGCTTAATTAACGCTTTAGAGAAAAAGGATTTCATAGTTATTAAATAGATATCATTAAAATAATAGAAAATCCCCCATAATGCAACAGCAAAGAAATTATAAGTGAATTTTCAATTTTTAATCTATTATAAGTTGTTATACTGTATGTAAGCAGCCATAGTGACCAAACTTGGAATAATATCATGATTATGTTGTCTAATATCCCTATAAATGTGAATTCAATAATATTTAAAACTATAAAGAAATAATGAATTATCAGATACATTACTGAAGGGATAAAAATAATAGCAAACGTGTTCAAGAATTCGATTGTATTCCCTTTTTTTTTGTAAAAAATCCAACAAATTGTTTTAATGATAAAAAAGAAAACAAAAAAATTGAATATAAAGAAAACGATATTAAAAAGAGGCGCATAGGGCATTTCTGGAATAGTCCCAAATAATAAAAAGAAGGGATATAATCCATTTAATGCACAAAATATCCCCCCTAAGATTAAAATCATAATAGAAGATATGATAACAAGAAGATTTGGTTTCTTGTTGGGAACTATGATTCTTTTTGGTGTGAGATGCATCAAGCCTCTCAGAAGAAATGAGTTGTAATCTGTTTTCGAAATATCAAATGATGTAGATCCCATATTGTTCCTAATCGAATCATATGCTCGTATTCCCAATTCTGTAAGATAGTATTTTTTATCTGCTTTTTGCTTGATTAAAGTCGAAAGTGTATCAAGGTGGTGATAGATTGTGCCTGTACTAACATTTAATTCCTTTTTCAATTCTGTAAATGAAGAAAAACCATTTATGCCAATTAGCATTATAATTTTTCTTCTTATTTTATGCCCTAAAGCATAGTAGAAATTTGATTCCGAATCTGGCGTTCCATCTTTAATTTTCGTTGATTTGTTATCAGTATTAATTTTTACTCCCTTCCTCAAGATTATTATTCAATTTTAAAACATTTAAGATATCTAATAAGATCAAAAGAGCTCCAATAACCGCAAAATAAAAACCTATCTCAGGATTACTGATGTAAGGGACTTCTTTAGGTATAAATTTAAATATAAAAATTAAGAAAAATCCTAACCCGATAAAGTTGATGATTACTGAATTGAGTTTGTACTCCAATTTATATAAGACAAGAAATGTGCCAATAAAACAAATTATCCCACTGATTAAAGGAAACAGGTACAAAAATGAATCCTCAATTGATACAGATGTCGTGATCAAATATATATTGATCAAGGTTAATCCAGAAATCCACGATGAAAATTGAGACATAATCAAGAGACAAGAACCAACGATTCCAATTAGTCTCAAATCAATAAACTTTCTAATATTCATGCTACTCTCCAAGCAGTTAAAATTTGAAATATATAAACATTCAAATAGTATAAAATAATAAGATAATATTAATTTAATTTCAAAATTTTGTACAAATCGAATGTAGATAGAAACTGATTCCTATGTCGTCTGAAGATGAAGAATATAACGATTTAGATTCCATCCCTCTATCAAATTATTTAAAAACAGTGATCCCTATTGAAGAAATACGGGATTATGCGTCTCTTAAAAGGATCCATAGTATTGATTTTGTAAAGGGTTTTGCTATTGTCATGATTATGTTCGCCCACTGCGCTGGATCTTGGCTGAATTCAGATTGGATATTTATTTATGGGCTACTTTATACAGCAATGGATATTTTTGGACCCTCGTTGTTTGTATTTCTGTCAGCTTTAAGTGTTGTTTTTAGTATAAAAAAAAAGACAAGATCTTTATCAGAAAAGGTAGTTCGGAATCGAATTTTGAGTAGAGGGGGAACTATTATTTTCATTGGAGTTTTATTCAACATTTTCTCATTTGAATTTACAATTGCAGGATATCCATTTCCTTTAAACTTATGGGGTTGGAATATCTTGATGTTCATCGGATTTTCTCAAATTTTTTCTTTATACGCCCTTAAATTAAGTAAAATGACAAGAGCAATGATTGGGGTAATTATCATATACTTTTCTGATGGAATACGTGAATTTTTATTTATCGGAAAAGAAGCGGGTAATCCTATTATTTCTTTTATCCATTATATTGTTGTGTCTCCCTCTCCAATGACACCTCTTCTACCTTGGCTTGCGGTTTGTTTCATTTCTACTATCTTTGGTGAATTATTACACGATGCCATGATGGCTGGACGTAAAAAAGACTATACTAAATTATTTCGAAGTTTCATGTTATGGGGTTTAATTTTCGTACTTGGGGGAATGTGGTTAGGTAGACAAATATACATACCAGGAAATATATGGGATATCGCTGATTATAACTACATCGGAACCCTACCTTTAGAAGAGTATCCTCTCATGTCTTTATTACATGATATGAATTCCCAAATGTTTTTTCCAGATATAAGATATCCTGGAATGTGGGAGTTTCTTATTCGTGGAAGAGGTCCGAATATGATTTATAATCTGGGTGCAGCATTACTCCTGATTGGAATTTTTTTCTATATCATTGACATTAAAGAGAAAATGAATTATTTTATCAGCATGTTAAAATATTATGGAAGGATCTCGTTAAGCCTTTTCCTAGTACATTATATATATGTCACGTTATTTTTCAGAGCCCTTGATTTTTTTACATATGTAATTGTAGTAATAAGTTATGTAGGATTTATGGGATTCTTTATGTTTCTCTGGATGGAATTTTATAATGGTGTGGGATCCCCAGAATGGATTATGGTACAAATTGGGCGCATAGGACAAAAAACGACGCATAATGTGAAAAAGGAAATTCATGTTATTGAAGATGATATTAAAGAATCTGTGCAAAAAATCAAGCATAAAAAGGATTAAATTTATATTATTTTTAAAGTAAATATTATAATTTTTTCATATTTACTCGTTTCATTATAAATATATAAATATGGTTAACATAATATATCAAATATACTTGCGAGGATTCTAGTAATTTAATTAATTAAATAAATTAGGTAATTAAAATTTCTGATACATATAAATTCAAAATAACATTATTCGGCGGCGGAGACGTAGGTAAAACATCCTTACTAATAAGGTACATAAAGGATTATTTTAGTAATGACTTAAAACAAACCATTGGATCAAATTTTTTAATTAAAGATGTCGAGATGGAGGAGGACACTATCGTTCGCTTACTAATATGGGATATTGGGGGTCAGGAGCAATTCGCGAAGCTAAGAACTATCTATTTTAAAGGGAGTAATGGCGCTCTTGGAGTTTTTGATCTAACAAATCCCCAGTCCTTATTAAAATTACCTGGATGGATTAGTAGTATTAAAAAGTCTGTCAAAAAAACCATTCCGATGATAATAATTGGGAACAAGTCTGATCTTGAACGCCAAGTGGAAAGGTCAGAAGCGGAAGATCTAGCAAGCAGATTAAATTGCGAATATCTTGAAACTTCGGCCAAGACCGGAGACAATGTAGAATTAGCATTTGAAACAATTGCAAAAGCGTGTTTACAAGGAATAACAGAATAATATAGTTTCAGTTTGTTTTAATATTTAGTTCATGTAGAGATTTAATTAGTTCATTAATATCTACAAAACGAATTCCAATTATCCCTAAATCTAATGCGGCTCTGATGTTATTAAAACCATCATCAATAAATACTATTTCCTCTGGTTTGCATCTCGATTTTTGAATTGCGATTTCAAATATTTTACTATCAGGTTTGGTTAGATGAACTTCATGAGACAGGATAAAATCATCAAATAGATCCCATATATTCCACTTCATTTTCTTTATATATTTCCAATGACTAGAATTGATGTTTGACATACATATTAGTTTGAGTGTATTATTCTTTCTGATATTCTTAACCAACTCGACCATCTCCATGTTTATTTTTGAAATGATACTGTTAAAAGCAGTATAAAACGCTTTTTGATTTAAATTACATACTCGCAACAATTCGCAAGCTTGATTGTAAAACTCTTTATCACTTATTTTTCCTTGATGATATGTATCAGACTGGCGGAAAAATTCGAGCATAATGGGTGTTTTAGGTTTATTCAAGGGAGATGGTGTGATAACCTCGTTAAAGAATTGATCAAAGTCCAATTCAACTATAACATCCCCTAAATCGAAAATAATGCATTTAATTGTCATTTTCTGAAATATACCTAAATTGATGAAAAATAGTAATCGAATATGTAATTAAAATATGATCTTTATAATAAATTCAAAAAAAATTCTTTTTCAATTCAAAAGGGCTTATTCACTTATTATCTAAAAGATACTTTGGTTGAAAATTTCCGAAGTGGTTTTGGTAATTTGTATTTAGGAAAGCTTTTCGTGTCATTTTCTAACGTTTTTAGTAACTTGCTTAATTTCCAGTTTTTAAATTGTTCGGTAGTAGCTTTTTTGGGACCGAAAGGTTTTCCTATTAACCTCTTTCTTATAGAAATTTCTTGATTTTCTTGTTCGTTTTTACCGATTATAATGACGTACGGAATCCACTCAACTTCAGCTTGTCTAATCTTTTTACCCATAGTTTCATTACGATCATCGAAATCAGCTCTATAAGACTCCTTATTAATGATATCTAGTATTTTCTCAGCATATTGAGTTTGTTCATGACTGATAGTTATAATGCGTACTTGAATAGGTGATAACCAAGTTTTAAACCCTGGTACGATTTTATCTTTATTTCTTATTGCAGATTCAATTAAACCCCAAAGGATACGTTCCACTCCTCCAGTTGGTGAATTATGAAGAATAATTGGATATTTTTGCTTTCCATCAACATCCGTAAACTTTATATCATACTTCTGTCGCTTTATTCCCTCATTATCAACCATGTATTCTAAAGAACTTTCTACATCAATTTGATTAGTAGCTAATGTTGCGGTTCTATTTTGTGCTGATAAAACAGTTCTTTCAAATTTTAGGATAAAATAATAGTATCTCTCTTCCCATAATTCTAAAAGAGCCGCTTTACTTTCAGATTTTAAAAGTTTTACAATCCAATCCTTATTTTCTTTATAGAATTCTTTAGTGGTTCTAAAAACTACATTTGATTCAATTCCTAAATCAGTTTCTAAATCTCTGATTAATTTATACTGATTGATGAATTCCTCAACTGCTAAATCTAGATCTTTGCATAAAGTATGCAAATCTGGCATCATGAATCCTCTAAGCCTTCTCAATCCACTTAACTCCCCTTCCATTTCTCTTCTAAAATCATATTGTTCAAATTCATATAATCTTAAGGGAAAATAATGTGGTTTTAGAACCATTTTGCTTACCATATCAAAGAGTAGAAAATCAGATGCGAACCTTAATAAAAATCGATCTCTCCCAGATTCTACCCAATAAGTTCGTGCTGGAAAACGAGCAGTTTGAGCCGTTAGCTTCTTATTTTTAACCGTATACATTATCGGTGTATCGATAAGTAAAGCGCCATAATCAATTAACCGATCTTCAATAAAATTTTTGATAAGGTTTTTCATTATCATTCCTTTTGTATACCAACGAAAAATACCTTTATCACTATTAGGATCAAAATCGACAAGTTCGAAATCTTTCATGACACTAATATGAACCGGTTCTATTGATTTATCCTCTCTCCTTGATCCAAGCTCTGATTTGATGAATAGGAAGAAATCTTCATCTTTTATATTTTCTAAAGGTTTTATATTTTCATCATCATCAAATTCTATGTTTTCTTCCTTTCCTGAGGGGAATAATATTTTAAATTCAGCGTTAGTGATGTGTTCTGCTGGTTGAATATATAATTTTACATCTCTATACATTTCAGCAATTTCATGACCGATACAATTTATCTTGAAAGATTTGTACCACCCAAAAGGAGAATATAAGGCCTCAATGCCCCGATTTTTTAGATTTTGAGCAATTTTAGGACATACTTCCATTGCATTAGCTTCATTACTTAGGAATTTACTTAAATGGGCCCAAGGGTAAACTAATACTTGATCAACCCTATACATTTCAGGTTTTTTAATTAATTCTTTTACATTTCTTAGGGTCCCTTTAATCGTTTTTGATTCTATTTTCTTATTATGTTCTCTTATTTCTTCATTCTCTTGCCTTATTTTTTCTGGAAATCCTGATATCTGCAATATTGCATCTTCAATTACTTGACTACCTTGTTTAGCAATCATATCTGTATCATAAGTGTCTTGGTCTTCTACAGACACGTATGCAATAAGCACTAAACCATCCATTTTTATGATCTTTTCGGGAAAATCCTGTGGATTGCTCGTAGCTTGTTTATTTTTAACAACTTCTACACCATCGGAGTGAATTAATAAAATTTTCATGATTTTCTCTCTTCTTTGCGACTCTTACCATTAAATTATAAAAAATTCTAAATACTTTTGATAATTACCTACAATTAACTTTCAAATTAATAATAACTAAAATATTTATCTATTCACATGAATCTTAAAGTAATTTTCTCTGAATTAATAGAAATTTTAGATAAACTAGATAATGGTAGGGAAGAAATTCTGAAGAAATCTCGGCAAATTGTTCGAGATTGTAGTATTGCAATTAAGAATATACATAGAAATGAAGTAAATCTCTATCAAGATAAAATTAATAGTATTCAATTGAATTTGATAAACTTACAACAGCTTATTGCTAAAGACGTTGGAGCTTTTTCCAAATATCTAAAAGTGCCAGAACAAGAGTATGCTGAAGCAATTTCATTATATACTATTATTAATAACAAAGACCTTCCCTCCCCTAGCGAATTAAAAATTGATCCTCTTAATTATGCATTAGGATTAGCTGATGTAATTGGAGAACTTAGAAGATATGTATTAGATAATATCCGCGATTCAAATATACAAGATTTAACAAGAATTTTGGACTCTATGGATGAAATTTATACAGAACTCTTTTCAATTGATTATCCTTCTGGGTTAACTCAAGATTTAAGGCAAAAAACAGACAAAGTAAGAGGAATTATAGAAAAAACACGAGGAGACATTTCAATAACGCTCCAAATGAATAATTTAAAAAACTGTATAGAAAAAAATATCGATTTCAAAAAATAAAAGATTAATATTACTTTGATTAGAGTTACAGATTAATACTTAAGACTGAATGATGGAATTTATGAATAAAAAGATATTAGTTGCTGGAACATTTGATTTAATCCATCCCGGACATCTTTTTTTAATCAATGAAGCCGCGAAACTGGGAGATGTTTGTGTCATTGTATCAACCGATAAAAATCGGGAATTATATTCGGGTGAAGCTCCAATTGTTCCTCAAGAGCAAAGATTGGAAGTGATTAAAGGAATTAAAAATGTAAAAGTTGCTAGACTTGGTCGAAGTGATAACGATACTCTTAAAACAGTTGAAGAAATTAATCCTGATATTATATTATTAGGTCCCAATCAGAAATATGATATAGCTACCTTAGAGAAGGGATTAAAAGATCATGGGTTAGCACATATAAAAATTCAACGTCTTCAATCTTATTATGATAAATGTGAATTACATTCTTCTCGACTAATAAAGCAAAAAATTTTAGAAAGATTTCGAATTAAATAGCTCTGAATAATCATGGAAAATAATGAAGAAATTTCCCCTGATAATTATGCTAATTGGTTTGCTTTATTAAAATTATGCCAACTAATAAAACACGAAAAGTCAATTCAAATAAGTAGTATAGAGTTTGGAGAATTGCTCAATCTAAGTCAACAGACGGCAAATCGGAGAATCAATGATTTAGATCAATTAGGATGGATAGAAAGAAAAGTTGAGGGAAAATCTCAGACAATTTCTATCACTAAAAAAGGATCGACTGTGATGCTGAATATATATAAAAACCTTAAAAGTCTACTTGAATCAATCCTAATTGTTGGTGTAGTTCGTGAGGGTATGCATGAAGGTGGTTATTATGTGTCTATTAAAGGTTATTATGATCAATTTAAAAATAAATTAGGATTTGAACCATTCAAGGGTACTTTAAATTTGCTATTGAGTGATACAGGTATCTCAATTTTGAGAGAAAAATTAGATACTATAGCTCCTGTAATTATTGAAGGATTTAAAGATCAAAATAGAGAATATGGTCCGGTAAAATGTTACGATGTGTTTATATCACGATTAGATGATAGAAATCTGCGAAGAAAAGCAGCAATATTAGACATACAGAGAACTCATCACGATAAGAATACTATTGAAATTTTAGCTAAACCATATTTAAGAGATTTATTTAATTTAAAAGATGGTGATAAATTAATAATCGAGTTCTATAAAAAATGATATCTATTATTAGTTCTTTTCTGAGTTTAATATTACCTTATAAATTTTTAAAAATCTGAATATTGCTGTAGCAATAACTAACAATAAAAATAATAGAATTAATTCATTAAAATAACCAAAATAAAATGAAATTAATGTAGTGACGAAAATATAGAATAATCTTTCAGACCTTGCCATAAGACCAATATCAAAGTCTCCATTGTATAAAATTTGGGCTCTGGATCTTGAATAACTAATCATTATTGAAGCGAAGTAAGAAAGGATAATTATCAACTTCATATCGATAATAATCCATAAATGTTCATCCCAACGATTTATTAAAAGAGCGAGGAATATAAAAAATTCACTTAACCTATCCATTGTTGAATCAAATACTCCTCCAAATCGAGATGTCTTATTTCTTAATCGTGCTATAGCACCATCAATTCCATCAAACATACCTGTTAAAAAAACAAAAATTGAAAACCATACATAATTAGAAAAAAAAATTAGCACTAAAAAACTGATGATTGAACATGTTAACATCGTAATAGTTGCACCATTCGCAGATAGACCAATTTTACTTAATGTTCTAGCCAAAAAGTTGATAATTGGTTTAAAAAGTCTTCGCAAACGGAATTTAGAACCCATAATATCATAAACTCTTATAATATCTATTCTTCTTCAATAGCATGTTCGACTTTTTTAAATCCAATAATACTCATCACAAAACCTATAAAAAGACTTATTATGTACAAAATAGCAAGGGTAAGTACAAATAATGTGAAGACATCTATTCTGATTAAAATAATTTGATAATCAATTTCGAAATAAAGAATATTAGACCACGTACTAATCATATAAAACGCTATGAAGACGAGAATGCTCCCAAATATATTATAGGTTGCAACAATTTTTTGTTTGAGAATTAAAACAATAAAACCAGAAAGTATGAATAATAAAAACGAAATCAATGAAAGCAACGATAAAATCGTAAATACCATTTCAAAATCAACAAATCTGATTGAGAAATGCATATAATTCTCATAAATTCGAGTTCCAGGATTTCCTATTAAGAGAATAATTATTGTAAGAGATATAATGATAAGGAGATTCCCAAATGCATTTAAATAGAAATATATCCTAGAAATTTTTGATATATCGACATTTAGGTGTTTAATTGTTGATGCAAAAAATTGTTCTTTTAAAATCTGAATTTCTCGTATAATATCTCTTGGAGTATTCCTCGTTATCTTTTTGAATTTATATCCTGCATGCTTGTTTTTAAGCTCTCCTAATAATCCTCTAGCATTAATTCGTTTTCTAGCAGAACTATTTCTCCCTTCAAAATACCAAATTATATTCCTAGATGAATCTACAATAACAACAATATCACTTTCATTGATACCGTCAGCATTATGCCATTGGTCATTTTTGAATTTATACGTAAATAGATTAGAAGACATGTTGAAATCTTGAAATTCTTTTTAATTTATATAATACTTTATTATTTAATACAGTAATATATTTTTTTTTGATAGTAATAATTTAAAATCTAGGATTATGCACAAATGAAGTTGCGTATAGTATTAAAGACATTAACTAAGAGAGGTAAACCTGTTTCAATTAAATTCAATGTTACTCCTTCCAAGCATCTGGGATTTATTAATTTTTTAAATCTCGCTTTAACTCAAAATAAATCTGTAAAATTATCACTTGAAAAAATCGATACATCTGGCAATAAAGAAGAAAATTTAATAGAAGGTACCTTTAATCTGCATAAAATTGAAAACTAGGGGGAATAATTGTGAAATTACGATTAGTTCTTACAACTACAACTAATAATGGAAGTGAAATTTCTATTAAATTCACCATTGCTCCTTCTAAACACATTGGATTAATTAATTATTTAAATCTTGCTATAAGTCAAAAAGAACCAGTAAAACTATCATTCGAAAAAATAAGCAAGTCTGGTGACAAAGAAGAAAGTAAAATTGAGGGGGTTTTTAAACTTGAAAGTAAAGATGCTCAAGCTTTAAAAGCTCTCACAGACGAAATTGAAGAAAAAATGCGAAAGAGTAAAAAAAGACATCAAAAAAGAATTCATTAATCTTAGATTAGTCCAGTGTTATAAAACCTAATTTAATGAGGTTTTTACAAATATTATATACTTGAGGATATTCTAAATCCAAACTTTTTGAAATGTGTTCAATTGATTTCATCCCATTAATTTGATAAAAAACGTTGTGTGACGTTTCACCTGTGAGATAATATTTTGGATTAATTTTTTTTGTAATTATGAAACGGGGAATTTGATTGCAATAATATGGTAAATCAGATGAAGGATCTAATTTACCTTTTAAAGCTATTAAATTTGATTCTTCATTTAATTTTTCTTCTACATTTTTGAAAAGATCTATTACTCTTTCTTTGAAGTTTGCGTCATTTTCTTCGATTTCTTCATATTGATAATTTTCTAAAGTCTCATCAAAAGACTTAAAAGCATTTCTCCTTCCATTCCAGTTCAGTATTTGATTGATATTATATTTCTTTAAAAAAGTTTTAGAGATTTTCCGTAAAACTCTTTGAACATTTACTGCTTTTGAAGAATCGTCATAAGTTGCGAGGTAAATTAAATTTGGGATACTACCATCCTTTAAAAACGATAACTTTAATTCATTATTTGATAGTTTTAGTTCACTAATGGTACCTAAATCCTCAAACGAATCGGAGAAAGAATTTAAAGCAGTGAAAAACCCAGATATCATAATTAAAGAATCACTGTGACAAAAAACATTACTTGGATTGGAAAAATTCTTTACTAAAAGTGGTAATCCATCTTTTATAATTATGAAGTCGTGTATCATGGGTTATTTTCCAATTCAATTTGGTTCATGTGTATTCTTAAAATATGTTTAAAAAGTGAAATAAAACCTGCTAACATATTAACATTAATTTTTACGTTCTCATAAAGAAAAAAAAATGTGATATCGTGATAATATGTATGAACTTTTAAATTGCATATAAAACTCTTTTAATTAGTGTGTTATGATTAAAATAAAATCTCCCGGACGAATATGCCTTTTTGGTGAACATCAAGATTATCTGGGTTATCCTGTAATTTCACTAGCTATATCTAAATACATCTACATCGAAGCAAAGAGAATAACAGAACCAAAACTGATAATTAACTTACCAGATACTAATGAAAAGATTGAAGTTATCTTGAATCAAAAGGAATTAGAATATCAATCAAAAAGGGATTACATCAAGAGTGCATATAATCTATTTTTAAGAATGGGAATCAGATTTCAAAAAGGGTATGAAATTTCAATAACAGGAGATATTCCTATAAATGCCGGAGTAGCAAGTTCTTCAGCATTAGTAATCGGTTGGTTGTATTTTCTTAATCACATCACCTACCATGCGCTGAGTAAATTTCAGTTAGCACTTGAGGGGTATAATGCAGAGGTTAGGGAATTTAATGAAGCTGGGGGAATGATGGACCATTTTACTGCTGCATTTGGGAAATTAATATATTTAGAACAAATAAATTCAAAACCCAATCTCACTACGTTTGATTTATCACTTAAAGGGTTTGTTTTGGGAAATTCTCTTGAAAAGAAGAGTACTGTGGAAGATTTAATTAATATAAAAAAAACGGCATTAGAAGGTTTCCGTACATTAAAAGAATCCATGCCAAGTTTCAACCCCTTTAAAACTTTGATTGATGAAGTCCTTCCCTTCTTACCAAGCATAGAAAAAAGATACAGAAAAAATATAATTGGGAATTTGGGAAATAGAGATCTAACTAAAATAGCTCTTAATTTAATCAATGAATACTATCAGAACATAAATAAAGTAAATTCTAATCAACTGAAAGATTTTTATGTTCAAGTAGGTAATTTATTGAACTTACATCATCAAAATTTAAAGGATGATATCCAAGTTTCCACTCAAAAAATTGATGATATGATATCAGCAAGTCTTAAAGCAGGTGCACTGGGAGGTAAAATTAATGGATCTGGATTTGGAGGGACAATGTTTGCTCTAACACTTGCTGACCAAGATGCTTTAATAAGTGCTATTGAAAAAGTCGGAGGAAAAGCAGAAATTCTTAAAACTAGTAATGGTGTGGAAATATATTAAGTGATTAATCCCATCTTTACTTTTAAAAGTTTAAATATTAATAAATACAAATAATTACCATAGCTCTATAACGTGATTAATATGAGAATCCGAGCCAGAAAACATCTAATTTACAAATATATAGTCGTTTCATTTCTGTTAGCTCTTCCTGTTATTGGTTTTTTTTCTTATGTGGGTTTTGCTTTTTATATAATTGATGATGTAGCATCCTTTACCTATACTTTAGATCCTCCTAATACTGCTTATTTTATCCCCCTTGCTCAAATTGAAGGAAATGCAACTAATTTGGAAAAAATGGCAGATCTATTCGATTTACAACTTGAAAAATTTCACATGCCTTCTAATATAAGCGTTGATGTAACATTTACTAATGATACATATAGCGAAGTCTCCTCTTGGGAGGGAACTGATAATGGAGCCCTTCATTTGGGATATACTTTAGCATCTCAATGTTTTCGATATAAAACAGCATTAGATTCGATGGATGTTGACGAATTAGCAAATGCTACACGTATGGTCAAGAAATGTGTTACGGGATTCAGCAACATGTTAGCTGCACCTAATGGTGGTATTGGTCCCGATTATCCAGGGATGCCTGCAAGATTTGTCTCTTCTCCAGAGAATAGAAAATATCATGAGTGGTTGTTTCAAGAAGATCCCAGACATTTTAATGGGACAGGACCTTATAAAAATTGGCGTGTGAGGTTACATACAAGTAGAGATGAATTAGCGGGTTATTATTTGGGACTATCAAGTGTACTTAAATTTATTGATCCCTCTGCAAATGAGGATAGTCGATGGTGCGTGGAAAGAGTTCGACTGTTAACTGAACAAATGATCGAAGGTTTTAAAAAAACCAATTGGTTAGTTTTAGGAGGTGAAGGAGAACCTGTGGGATCGGATCTTAATGTCTATTTTCCAGATACCGTATGGCGTCTCACATTACTTCGAATCGGTGCAACAGCATCACCTGAAAAATACGACTCGCTTTATCAATATGAAGCTACAAAAGTAATGTCAATGGTAGGGGCAGGGAGCTCCAGTTCTCAAAATACGTTTTATGATACATACGCTTTAGCATTTAGCATGGATGTAATGTTTTCATTAATCATGTTAGAAGACAATCCCAAATTACAACAACATTATATCAAAAATTTCGAAAATGGCTTTTATGATTATTTACGTTATCATCGTAATGCCTTTTTTAATATCGTTCATTTAACTTTCATGTCAATGATCCCAGATTCTTCAGTTTATGAAGATCCAGACTATAATGATGATACAATTAAGTGGGATATTCTTGATCAATTATGGCGCTATAATACTTCAGGATGGGGTGAAGGAATTAGGAATTATAACTTGTCAGTGCGTCCGAACTCAACCCGTGATACTAGCCTTAACCCCGAAATTAGACTGATGGAGATAGAACCAAATAAAGCTAAATGGAATGATTTCTTTGCGAATCACCCTTTTGGAAGTTTATTCGAATGGATTGGTGACGAATTTGGGTTTGACGAGCCTACCTATTTAAAACCCTTAACTGTATCAGAAATGGGAGTACATCACTTTCTGTGGGAACATGGCAAATTGGCCGGAATGGGTGGTGATATATCTGGAGACGGGTTAAAACAAGTGATTCCTAACTCCTATTTAGTAGTGTATTGGCTTGGAAAGGCCATGAATATCTTCTAAATCCTTTCTATATTTTTTTAATCTGATTTTGTCTAATTATCTCTAAAATTGGTCTAATGATCCTTTTTTTAACAAACTTAACTTATAGTGATATAAACTATTAATTGTGAAATAAAATGGTCAAGGAAAGATATTATTCAAAAGAAAAATATGAGGCTCCAATGGAGACTTTTGGAGTAGGTATTGTCTTCTTAATTGTCGGTGTGATTTCCCTTATTTTAATGACTTTCCGAATCGACTTTATAGGATTAAGTTATTGGGGATATTGGCTCTTTATCCCAGCTTTTTTCATAATGATTGGGGGATTTACACAAATTAATACCAATCGGAAATTTCAAAAAGCAGTTAGAGTTGCTTTAATGGATAGAGATTTTCAAGGTAATCATAAATTAGAAGACATAGCATTAGAGGTAGGAATAAAACCAAAAGATGTACTAAGAGTATTAGTTGATCTACGAGATAAAGGATATGTCAAATATAAATTCAATTCAGAGAGTGGAGAAATTGAGTTAGGAGAAGGAGTTGAATACAAGGTCTCAAATGATTTTATTGCACCCCCTAAAAAAATAGAAGCCCCTATACCGACAAATAATAAAAATTATTGTGTATATTGTGGCCAGCAACTTCGCGAAAGTGCTCAATTTTGCGAAAATTGTGGTTCAAAAATCTAACCTTTTTTTTTTAAAAATTAAATTCCACTGATGAATTCTAATTCGTTTTGAATGATAATTCATAATCCTTAAATATCTAATTTTGTTTGATTATATTAATATGTTCGGTTTCTGAATTGCTCCATGAGCTAAAAAAACCATGTAATTTGTTAAGGAGGGTAGTATATGAAAATTGATGATTTAAAAAAATACGGAATTGATGGCCCTACTGAGGGCAAGCTTATTGTTAATTTATCTTCTGAATGGTGTGGACCGTGTAAATTATTAACTCCTGTTTTAGAGCAATTTAAAGAGGAGGGGTTAATCAATT
>CAZBPC010000029.1:2204-34356 GCA_964493715.1 uncultured archaeon | reverse complement strand
GACTGTGAGAGGACCTATTCCGCCTGGATTTGGAGTTATCATTCCACATTTTTCAAATACATCATTAAAATTAACATCTCCGCATAATTTACCATTTACTCTGCTAACACCAACATCTATGAGAATAGCTCCTTCTTTTATTTTATCTTTTGAGATAAAATTAGGTTTACCTACAGCTACTATTAAAATGTCAGCCATTTTTGTCAATTTCTCAATATTTATCGTAGAAGTATGGCAAACTGCCACTGTGGCATTTCTTTTTAATAATAAGAAGATTAATGGTTTCCCAACTAGATTTGAACGATTGATAATTACCGTAAACTTTCCTTTTAAATTTACATTATAATGTTCCAGAAGCGCGATGATTCCTTTCGGTGTACACGGTGCATATTCTTCATTATAGTCAAATAATTTGCCTTTATTAATAGGATGCAACCCATCAACATCTTTTTTAGGTGAAATTTGGTTGATAAAGGTAGAAATGTGAGGTTTTAAGTGATTTGGAAGGGGAATTTGGAGAAGTATTCCATGTATTGAATCATCACGATTGAGTTCTTTAATACTTGCTATTAATTCCTCACTATCTATATTAGCAGGATGTTTAATAGAAATTGATTCAATCCCAACTTCTGCACATACTTTTGTTTTTATGTTAATATATACTTGTGAAGCGGGATCTTCTCCAACTAATATTGTGGCGAGTTTAGGTTTAATTTTGGAGAAGATATATAATTGATTAAATTCAGATTTTAATTCATTATTTAATTTTTGGGCAAGCGCTTTTCCATCTAAGATTTTTTCCATAACAATCTTGCTCTAATCTAAAATGTGATATAAACTAGTAAAATAGGATCAAATTAAATAAATATTATTAGACGTTTATTAAATAAACTTGTTAAGATTAAATCTTTCTTTTACGCCAAACCCAGTATGCAACAAATACCAAGATACCTATTGCCAATAACACGATTGTTAATAACATATAATTGAATTCTACCATAAATATCTCTTCATTTAATAAATGAAGCGAATCAAATGTGTAAAGTATCTTGAAAGCATAATAGGATGCTGTTACTGATGAGAGTTCTTTATAAACTCCTGGAATTTTATCACTAAAACCTCCATCCTGAAAATTTTGACGAGATAATACCATATTTATGGTTGGGACTTGATGTAATTCTGTTGAATCAATTAATCTAATTGAATCTGAACATATAAAGGAACTACTTAATAGCACGTTTAGAGCGGTAATATCAGGCAAATATCCTCCAAAATTATTAACATCAGCAGCGTTGCTTATGTAAAAAGATGTTAAATATTCCAGCGTAGCAGTTTTATTAACAAGGTTATCAGTACTTCCGGTTAGTTCTTTAATTAATATAACAACTTGAGAAGTAGTTAATATATTAGAAGATAGTGTTGAATTACCACCATATCCACCATCAGTATTGTTACAAGAGAGAAGCCAGTTTACATGAATAGTTTGATTTGGCATGTCTACCTCAAGTAGATCATATATTTGATAAGCATAGAAAGTAGAAACAACATTTACAGCTTTAGAAGTATTTGTTGGAGCAAAACCACCATTAACATGTCCAGAAGAATTGAGATAAGCATAAATATTCAAACTCAGATCTGAGTCTATCAAATAATTGAGATAAGTTAATGATTTTAAAATGCTATATAAATCATATAAATTCACATTTTTATCCTCAAACATCTCCGTTAGTTGATCATTTAAATAATCTCCCAGAGTGGCGACATCGACTTTATTCTCAACACCAAACAAACCTTCAACGGTAAAAGCATTAAAATAATCTAATATCTCTAAAGCTTGTGCAGTATCTTGATATGAATTACCAAAACCTTCATCTCCTACTTGTTTAGAATAAATAAAGTCAACTAAGTAAGAATCTCTAGGTTTCGCTGAAGCAAGAGGAATAATGAGCATAAATATTACTAAGAACAATAAGCTAAATGTCAAATACCGAACTTTATATCTCAATTAACTAAAAACCTCGATCTGGTTTTAAATAGAATTTAATTTTTTTAATTCAACTTGAAATTAAAAATTATCGGTATTTCAACAGAGTTGTTTTAAAATTTCAGTTTATTAAGATTTATCATAGTTAATAAAAATTCTTACAAGAGACATCTAAATTTCTAACTAAATGAATTTAGAAAATTTCGCTTATGTCTTTGTATAAGTGTTCATTATTCTGCAAGAACTCTTCATGAGTTACAAATAATCGAAGAAAAGAAGGTAAACTTCCTAAGATGGCAGCTCCATTAAAGATAGCATATTGAAGATTATCCGGAACAAAATATCTTAATACCTCTTCAACCGAATCATAAAAACCAGAAAATTCTTTAGCAAGAACCGTTTGATTGATCTTTTTTGCCATTGCATCTGGGGGATCAAATGTTTGCACTCCCTTTCCACAATACGGGCAGAAAATAGATGAAAAGTCTTCTATTAATTTATTACAATGAGGACATATTACTTTTCCATCAATCATTTCAACTTTTGATGGGGTTCCACCTAATTCTATAGATAATTCGGGAAGTATCATTCGTCCACCACACGAAGGGCAGAATTCTTTGTCATCAGATAAATCTACCAATGTACCACAATGAGGACATGTATCCTGTGATTTTTTCCCACCTTTTATACTTTTTAATTTTAATTTAGAATCTTGTTTAGCTTCATTAACTTTAGGTTTCGGAATCTTGCCTAATTGAGGTAATAACGCATTTAACTCCATTTTTAATCGATCTTCAAAACCAGAGTAAGAGAAATTTCCTCCCGATATGACAATATGAGATAAAAGGTCTGACCAATAATGTTTATCTATTCCTTGTAAACTCTCAATAATTGCTTGAGAGATGCTCATAATCGGATATCCAAGTAATTGGGGTTGAAACATTACTTCTGGAGCTTCATGAAAGATAAAATGAGGAATATTTATCGAAGAACCATCAGGCATCGACAAATTGAAACTATCATTCATATCTGGTTGACTTTCTGGATCTAAAATGAAATAACAGTTTTTTTCTTTAATTTCTCTAATAATCTCTTCTACTGCAGAAGATTCTATATTGATGCCCTCTCTCATCAATAGATTTTTTAAATATTGATTTACATCCATTCCAGCTAAAGTCAATTTCTGTACGCTCTGATCTATAATTTGCCCATTAATAATAGGGCACACCCATGTTAATCCGTCTCCAGACTCAATCACGAGACCCGTTGTCAATCCCACACTAAATATTGAAAGAATAGGAGTTGGAACCATTATTAAACTTTTAATTCTATGTGTTTCATATAAAACACGTGCGATATATTCTTTAGTTTCTCTTTGTACAAAGGGAGCTTCAGTATAGAGGACAGGATAATTGGAGAGATTATCAATCCTTAGAAGAGTATAAAATATATAATTTAAAATTTCATAATAATCATTCCAATCCAAAATAGCACCTCTATCTATTGGGTGTTTTACCTTAAGTACCCCTCTCATTCGAGACGCATCGTTTCCAATATAAATATTTCTTGCATTAACATCAACCATCACAGCTTTATATTTTTCTGTGCCTGTTATTGTTGGAAAGACAAATCGGGGACTAGGTTCTCCTGCAAAACCTACTTTGCAATAAGCCGAACCTACATCTACTATTACAGGTGTACCGGGTAAAGGAATAACCATGATAAATCAATATATTGGTGTTTAAATAGAGAATATTGTTTTCATAAAAAAAATTTCTCTTTTGAATAAAGTAAAAAAGAAATCCCATCTATTAAAAATTAAGTCTAGTTTTAAAAAACTTTTGCGAAAGTATCCTTGTTTTTCTACTTTTTTTATGATTTTTCATTCAAATGATTATACCAATATCTGATCTTAACTTCAAGTGTAATTTTTAAAGGATCATATATCCTGCAATCTTGGACTTTGAGTTTTACAATATCTGAAAGTTTTTCCTCCAAAACATCTAGCCTTTATTAGTTTATATTCCACATTAAAGTTTTAATTGAAATAGCAACAGATTATGAGAAAATAAAGAGTCAGCTAATTAAAATCTATTAGTCAGTTTAATCTCAATGTATTTTCAAGTTTTTTTTCAATCTCTTTCAATTCAAGAAGTAGTGAATTATACCTGCTTAGTAAAAAATGACCCCATTCATTCAATTTTACCCAACCTCCACCACCTGCACCACCTTTACTGGTTTCAACAGGAGAAACACCAGTTCTCTTTTGAATCCTTTTTAATATATTCCATGCATACTTGTAAGAATAACCACAATCTTCAGCTGCTTTAGTTAAAGAACTTGCCCCTTCTAATTCAAGTTCTTCTATACGTTTTAATAATTTTGCCCATCCGGAGCCTAAAATGTTTTTATTATCTCCTTCTTCAAACTCCAACCAAAACTTAAGACCAAACCTGACCTTAGATTTCAATTTCTCAAGATCATTTTCTATTACCATAATACTTAATTTACGTGCAATAATTAATTATTTTTTATAATTTTGAAGAGTAAAACATTAAAGGAATCATTACTGTAATTCTTCCAAATAGTTTGGAATTATTGTCATGTTTGATAAGAGTAGTGGAATACTGAAAAATGGGGAAGAAGTTATTGATAATCTATTTTTCTTCCCAGAGGTAGGAATGCTTGATTGCAATCAGTTTATTATAAGAGATCAAGATACAAAAGAACTAAGTTTATTTGATGCGGGGAATGGATTAACATTGAATGGACTTATTGAAGGTTTGAAACGATTAAATCTCCAATTTACTGATATTACTCGCATTTATATAACACATGAACATGTTGACCACGTGCTTGGATTGTATCACATTTTAAACAAAATGGACGTTAAAAAACCCCAAATTTTTGCTTTTGGAGAAACTGCAGACATCTTGAGAAATGGTATTGAAGAAAAAATATTTCCAAGTAGTATTCAAAGTTTTGGGATTAATGCTAAATATTTTGGAGTGGAAATTATTCCAATTGATATTACTGAATTAATATTGCTTGAATCAATACATATTGGGTCGGAATTTACATTTAAAATCCTACATACGCCTGGTCATTCTCCAAGCTCCATCTGTTATTATGAGGAAAATCTAAAAATTCTTATTCCTGGAGATTTAATCTTTATTGGTGGGAGTTTTGGAAGATATGATTTTCCAGGTGGATCATTACAAAAATTAAAAGAATCAATTAAGAGAATAAAGGAATTAGATGTTAAATATTTGCTTCCAGGACATATGGGAATAAGTATTCAAGGAAATCAAGCTATTTCAGCGTCTTTCAAAATGATTCACTCTATTGGTACTTTATTTTAGCAATTTATCTTAAGAAATTGTCTCTCTCTATATGATTCAAAAATCTCACATCAAAATTGAAGATCTTTAAGAATATTTTTAAAGAGAAAATCTATATATTATCTTAAAAACTATTGTCCTTACTTAAATTTTAAAAAAAAAGTGATTTATATGCCAACAACAAAAACAGTTAATGAAGTTTATTTACGTAGTTATCCAAAAGTAATTTTTCTATGGCCTTTACTCTTAGTGTCTTTTGTACTTTGGATACTCCAACTTTTTCAACCAACCCCACTAGCTTTGTATGGAAACATATGGTTAATAGTGCTCTTCTCAAACCTATTTATCATGGCTTTTGACTTCTCTTCTGCGAAATTTTTTGTGTTAATTATGGTTGTCGTAGTAGTCCTTCTGTTAGTCTTTTTTTTAGTCTTGCCCAACGTGTCACTTCCCACTCCCGTGGGAGAATTTAATTTAGAATTAACTTCCAACTTCTATCTCGTAATAACATTAGTTCTTGTATTTATTTTAGGGATGGTCGTGATTAGTGCAAGATTTGATTACTGGAAGATTGAGAGGAACGAAATCTATCATAAAAAAGGAATATTCTCTTCTGCTGAAAGGATGCCAACAAAAAGCTTGAGAATATTAAAGGAGATTCCAGATGTATTTGAATTTTTTGTTCTTCGAGCAGGAAGCATTACGCTCATGCCTGGACACGGAGATGTGGTTCATTTGAACACCGTACTTAACATAAGTAAGAAGCAGGAACAAATTGATGTACTTTTGAGCTACGTGAGTGTAGAACCTGATGAATTAGATAATACCTGAATTTGATTTTATCAAATATTTGTAAAAACACTTTCTTTTCTTTTTTTTCATATCTTACATTTTAAATTCACATATTTAACAAGTTTGGTTTAAAATGATTAATTTTAAGTTTCATTTAATACTTTAATTAGCAGTGATGTCAGATTCTCTTATTTTGCTATTCGATTTTGATGGGGTTATAATAACTCAAAAAGCTCTTGAATATACTGCACTAATTAAGCTTAAAATGAAATTTTATAGATGGCAGAATATCGATGGTCTAAGGCTTATTGATTTAGCTCGTCTGTTTGAACAATCTGATTCAAGCAATCGTATCAAGGCGTTATTTAGGGTATATAAGAACTACAAGAAGTATATTCCAAATAAATGGAGAAGAATTATTTTTTTCATCAAATTCAGAAGAATGTACCCTAAGTATGAAAAATATGAAACAATTAAACCGAATTTAAAAGATATATTATTAAAATTAAAACAAAATGACATTCCTTTAGGAATTATATCAAATACTACTAAGAAACGATTGAATTACTTTATTGATAAGTTGAAATTAGATGATTTTTTTTCTGTTTTTATTTCTAGAGACGATACACCATATCGGAAACCCGATCCTTATCCCATTCATTTAGCATTAAACCAAATTAAGAAAAAATATAACCTATCAATAGATAAGACTAAAGTTTACCTAATCGGTGATCTTCCTAGTGATATCTTGTCAGCAAATAATGCCAAAATTAAAAGTATTGCCCTTTTATCTGGTCATGGTGTTAAAGAGGATTTAGAGAATACTAAACCTACTTATATATTAGAAGACATATCCAATCTATTAGAACTTGAATCAATCAAAAAATTCTTATTAAGTTAACCATTTTCTCCATTCAATTATGTTTAATCTAGAGGATTTTGAAAAATTTGAACCACTTTACCCTATTATAGAAAAACTTAACAAAAATTTGGCTAAAAATAAATTAGAAAAAGCTTCTAATTTGATCGGACAATTACAACTTCTTTTAGATGAGAAGGAATTTGTTGTTCCAATCACCTATATTCTTAGTATTCTGATAGAAAAAGAGAGTTCTCTTATTGGTGAAGAGTTGATTAAGAAGGTTTTCAGTTATCTTAATGAAAATAATACCAAGTTAAAATTAAACTCAATTACAATTTTGGGTTTTGCATCACTAGAAAATTTAAGCTTTATGAATGAATTCCGCAAACGATTGGTTAATTTCTTGTCAGACGATGATAAGGATATAAGAGATAATGCTCATTACTTCTTAAATGACTTAATTGAGAAAAAGAAGATTTCGATATGTGATGAAAAAGGAACAATATTAAAAGCACTAAGTATCGAGAAGAATATAGATAATTTCATTTCTTTGGTTAATTTTTTAATCAAATGTGAAGATTTTTCATTCAATTATTTATATGAAGTTCGTTATTTTGTAAGACAATTATTTACTGAACATTTTGATAATTCTCCGTTTACTTCTGAATTAATTAAACTTTGTATACATGTTTTTCCTATGATGAAAGATTTAAAGTTGGAGGACCTTAATTTACTTCAAACTCTCGATGTACTTGATGAACTCTTCTTAATGTCAAAAAAGATATATTCTGAAGATAATGAAAAGGAACTAAAAGAAAGAATACATACTGTAAAAAATTCAAAAAATAAAAATAAGGAAATCTATTTTTACATCAAAAATCGAGAAGATAAAAAAATAAACTTTTATGAACTTGAGGAAATTAAGTTAATATCAATTTTCGATAAAAAGAGAATATCGAATGAAGATTTATTACAAATTTTTTCTCAGATTATCATAGATGAACACGAATTAAAATTAATGGTGAATAAATTACTTAATTTAAACCTCATTCAGGGATATTATTCTGAATTAGGTTATTTTTATCCTTTTTCAAGTTTAAAATCTGAATTTACCAGTTTATTACAAGAGAAAGGGATAATCAATACAAAAAAATTTAATTACTTACCACATCCACTCATTCAAAAATTAGTCCGAGAAATTTCAGAATCATCAAAAACTCAATTATTAAGGGGGAAAAGTGATTCTGCATTTTATTCATTGAAAAAAATTGAAAGCCAAATTAGTTCTGAAGCGGCTAAAAGTAGTTCTATAGATTTAAAATCGTTTAAGGAGCGATTAGAAGAAGACGATTTTAAAATACTTATAAAAAATATCCCAAAGGATTATCTATCACGTTTTCATAAAGCTACACACTGGCTGACTAATTTAGGACTATTAAGAATAAATAAAGAGATTGAAAACTCGAAAATATTAGGCTACTTTTCTATACCTAGAGTATCTGAAAAGATTAATGTAATAAAACCCTTAATAAGTGATATTTTTCAACAAAAAATTGATTTAAGAAGTGGAATCTTTGATAAAAATAGAGAAGTGTTTTACTATTCAAAATTCATAAAGGATCGAATCACAATTTTCATTACTGATCCAGTAGAAAAAGAAAAAAACATAAATATTTTAGCTAAAGAGTTGAATATTGATAGAACTCATATCTTAACAAGTATTGATGAAAATATCAGGTTAATTGGAGAAGAAATCAAGAAACGTGATATGATCAAGATAAGTGATTACGTGGAAAAAACTGGAATGTCATCTAGCGATTTCTTAAATTTTATTGAAAAACTAGGTTTGAAGTATTTTAAAAAGGGAGATTTTCTGATAATTAATGAAACAAAAATCGAGGATGCAAAAGAAGAAATAAAGTCAATGTTGATTGAGAAATCACGATCATCAGAAATCATAAATCTTGGCAATTTGAATATTACATCAAGCATAGTGAAAGATTTACTA
Source organism: uncultured archaeon (assembly GCA_964493715.1). Classification (GTDB taxonomy): domain Archaea; phylum Asgardarchaeota; class Lokiarchaeia; order Sigyniarchaeales; family SOKP01; genus SOKP01. The sequence goes on along the minus strand of CAZBPC010000029.1, from coordinate 25,369 downwards.
AGTGATTTGCATAAATCGAATAAGATCAAGGGAATTTTTTATGAAGAGGATGGGCAGCTACAATTTTTTACTCAATTGGGCATAGAAAATCTGATGGAAGAGAGTTCTTTGTTTTCTTTTGAGGACTTTTTTCCCGAGAAAGAGCTTTCAGGTAAAGAAATCGAACTTTTAACCTCTATTGTAAAAGATCTATTAAGAACGCGGAGAATCAAGGGTAGGTTTGATGAAGAATCACTCATATTCTCAAGTGATGATATAATATTTGCCCAAAAGTATAATGCTGTCTTTCTTGAATTTGAAAAATTAGTAAAAAATTACTGTCTGCGGTTTCAAAATGAGTTCACTCAAATCAAGGAAATTCTTACCAAACAAGATGACCCTATAATTCCACAAGAAATTAAAATTATTCAAGAAAAAATTGAAAGAATAAATGAGAAATACATTAGATGGAGACATGGATTGGATGCATTTATTAGGAGAACCAATACAGAACTTCTACGAAAGCAAGGTTATTCAATAAAAAAATATAAAGCTATGACTTTATCAATGGATAATAAGGATATAAAATTTTTCGAAGATGATGATGATGTAAAATTACTGATGCAGGATTTTAATTCTTGGATTAAATTATTTAATGAATTAGAATTAAAATACGGAAATATTATTTTTTATCAAAAAAGATTGATTTTAAATCCCGAACATGAGGAAAACAGAGAAAAGTTAAACACTTTGCTGGAACATTTAGAATTAATTTAAGTAAAATTATGGAAGGGACCTCTCTTTTTCTATGTTAGACATGATCTCATCAATATCTAACCTTTGGTTTGCTTTAATATTATAGGTTTTAGGATGGTATGATCCATTTATTTCCAATATTCCTTCTACTTTTAGATATTCAAGTGATCTCCATATAAAATTAATTTTTGAGCGATCTGAGGATTTGACATTGTTGCATCTTCTAATTTTTTTAGTGTCGACTCGATAAACCTTATTTTCTATTAATTTATTGATTGCTTCTAGAGTTTCGCGTAAATGTTCTAAGAAAAAGTCCATAATTCGAGCAATTCCTTATTTTAAAAAAGTTAATTTTGTATATGAAATTTATGTTTAAGGTTTTATAAACTTTTAGCAATTATTGACTATTTTAATCCATTGCTTCTAAGTAGTAATTTCTCAAATGAAACCGATTCAATCATAAATTTAAAGAAAGGATGACTAATGTCGGAACACTCTTTTACCGCAAAATACTAGAGCACAATTAAGTTCATTTGCTCTTTTAATAACAGCATCATCTCTTATGGATCCTCCTGGGTTAATGATAGCTTTCGCACCAGCTTGAACTGCAACCTCTAAGCCATCAGGAAAAGGGAAGAAGGAGTCAGTACCCATTAAAGAGTTAATTAAGTCATTCTCATGACCAAATTCTATTGCTTTCTGAATAGCAAGCTTAACAACGTGAACTCGACTCTGTTGACCCGCCCCAATTCCAATTGTATACATTCCAGTATCATATATTTGAACAAAACAAGCAGAATTTGATTTTGCCCATTTTGATACCTTGTAAGCAAAGATCAATGCATTTTTCTCTATTTCGTTTACATTTTTATTACTCACGACGTTCCATTCCTTAATTATGGATTTATTATCATATTCTTGTACCAATACCCCCCCTAATATTCCTCGAATCTCGGGTAATTTATAAATCTCCTCACTATAATCTAATAAATTTCCAAATTCGAGTATTACCATATTCGGTTTGGTCTTTAAAATTTCCAAAGCTTCAGGTTGAAAAGAAGGTGCCATTATAACCTCAATAAAAATTTTTTGTTTGTTAATAATATAATCTGCCACTTCTTTTGTCAAATTTTGATTAAATCCCCAAATTCCTCCAAATGCTGAAAGGGGATCGCAATTAAATGCCATTTCCACGGATTTTAATTGTGTTTTTTGATCTATTGCCACTCCGTTGGGACTTGTATGTTTTAATATTGCTGTGACATAATTTTCAGTCCCAAAATCTAATAGGATTTGCATGCAGCTATCTATATCTAAGTAGTTATTGAACGATATATCTTTTCCTCCTAATTTTTTAAGATCATGAAGCCCATATTTGGCGTTCACATCACGATAATAGGCAGCAGCTTGATCCCAATTTTCTCCATATCTACAATTATGCAATTTTTCATATACTTTTACAAGTTGATTTCCCATCTTATCATTAGGGTTGTAATATTTCTGTAAATAATTTGCAATGGCAGCATTATAATCTGCCATTATCGTAAATACTTGTTGTGCTAAATCTGCTCTAGTTTTATCGCTGATAGCTCCATTATTTGCCTTAAGTTCCTTAATAATATCATTGTAATATTTAGAATCCGGTATCACAATAACATCCGGGAAATTTTTTGCAGCCGCTCGAATCATGGTAGGTCCCCCTATATCTATCATCTCTAAAGCTTCAGCTAAAGTAATATCTGGTCTTGAGATAGCTTCTTTGAATTGATAAAGATTACATACTACCATATCAATTGGAGGGATGTTATATTTTGTAGCATCCTCAACATCCTTACTGTTAGATCTGCGATAGAGAATACCCCCCTCAATTTTTGGATGTAAAGTTTTTACCCTTCCATCAAACATTTCGGGGGATTCAGTATAGCTAGAAATTTTTATATAATCAATTCCATTTTCCTCTAATAATCGCCCAGTTCCACCTGTAGATAAGATTTCAATACCATATTCATAAATTAAAGTTCGTATGAAATCTAATACACCTGTTTTATCATAAACCGATATTAATGCTCTTTTAATCCTTTTCATTTAAATTCACTTCAAATTATGATAATATGACTTATTTAAATTTTGTTTGAGTTAAAAAATAATTAATAGGGACTTAATAATTATATTGAGAGATATTTAGCGTCAATTTCATGATGTTAGTTGATTTATAGAAGATCATGCGTCCTAGTTTCTTGTTGACCAAATGGAGTAATAATACCTATACTAACGTTCTTCATTTCTTGAATTCCTTTAGCACCCGAATAGATCATTCCATTCACCAGACCTTCTTTTAAGGATTGTATCACTCCATCTACATCCCCAACATAAGGGATATAAGATGAGACGCCTTCTGCTAGATTCTTTGACCCCTCAATGTATCTATCTGAAACAAATCCTGATGCTCTTGCTTCTTTGGAACCCATACCTCTGTATACTTTTACTTTTCTACCTTGGATCGTATCAATATATCCCGGACTTTCAGTGCAACCAGCAAAGAAATGACCGGACATCATTAAATCCGCTCCAACAGATAGAGCTTTTGGTAAATCACCAGGATTTTTAAGGCCCCCATCAGCAATAACAGCTATTTTTTGATTGTAATCTTTAACAGCATCAGCAACTTGAGCAGTCGCAAAAAGAGTTGGAGCCCCAACACCAGTCTGAATTGATGTCGTACAAATAGATCCAGAACCCATTCCTACTTTTAAACCGATGAATTGATCACCAAAATCACATTTAGTTAGGATAAATTCGGCAGCTTCATAAGTTCCAATATTCCCTAATACAAAATCAGAATCTAATAATTTCATTAATTTTCTAGTTGCTTCAATGTCAGATTTTTTGAAAAAATCAGCAACATCAATGAAAAAGATATCGACATACTTTTCGAGTTCTTTTAGCATCTCTTGTGCTTGACTTGATTCAGGGAATTTGGGAGAAATTCCTAGTGCACATAATAACCGTCCTTCTTCATCTATCGACGCATTTGGAAATTCTGGTTTTAAATCTTTTTTTGTGATTAATCCTTTCAAATGTCCATTATCATCAAGAATTGGTAATTTCTCGATCCTGTTTTCATAAAGCTTCTTTAAAGCTTGTGACCTTGACACCCCAGATTTAATAGAAATAACATCCTTTGTCATAAAATCCTTAACATAACCCGTTCTTATTTCTCTTTCACTATAGGGAATATCTCTTTTAGTAAAAATACCACAAACCTTTTTATCGTCTTCGACAACCATAACACCACTAATTCCATATGTATCCATTAAATATTTTGCTTCAGAAACTCGTGCTTTTACATTTATGGTTGCAACTTCTTCTATTACAAAGGAGCGGGCAAATTTGACTTTTCGACACATCTCAAGCTGTTTATCATAGGAACAATTACGATGTAAAACCCCGAGTCCACCCAGTAATGCCATTTTAATCGCCATTACTTCTTCTGTCACTGTATCCATAGCAGCAGACATGATAGGAATATTGAGGTGATAATTTCCTAGATTAGAGGAAATATCGACTTCATTTGGTTGGAATTCTGTATAACCGGGTTTGATTAAAACATCATCATATGTAGCCATTATGTCTTCGTAGTGTACTTTTTTTCGGAAATAGTCTGTCATTCTTATCTCTTGCTAATTGTAGATAGCTTGATTAAACAATATTAAATATTAATACTAAAGATATTACTTATTATAAAATCTTACCTCAATATATTAAGTAAAATATATATTTTTAATTAGGGAGTCAGAGTATGATCAATTAATTTTATATCGATTTGAGATCTTCACATCTGACTTAGATTTTTTCTTGGTAATGACTGTATTTTAGGATCATTGATTAATGAATCTAAATACGATAAAAAACCTTCTCGATCATCTTTTATATTGGAAGATTCTAATCCAACATAATTTGATACGTGATCGTTAAATACTTGAGAAGTTACGTTTTCGCCTAATTGTGCGATAATTTCGCGTTCTTCCTCAATGCATTCAACGGGAGATAATAATTCGAAATCTCCTTGTTTCCATTCGTTCCAAAGGGGAGTAGAAGGTACAATATTTAAAGTTCTAAATCTAAATATGGTTGGATTGATTTCTGTCAAAACTTTAGCGGTTTCTTTAACATGTAAATCTGAAAGTTTTTTTCCACCTAACCCTAAGAGTATATAAAGACTTAACTTTATACCAGCAGCTAATATTCGTTTACCTGCCTTAATCATCGATTCAGCATTAGTCCCTTTTTTCATTAATCGTAAGATTTTGCTACTTCCACTTTCTAATCCCATATATACTATATCTAATCCTGCTTCATCTAATTGTGCAAGTTCTTTATCAGATTTTCTTAATATGTCGAGAGATTTTGCATAACAGCTGATTCTTTGCACATTTTTCATTCTTAACCTAATATATTTTATAATTTTTACAAGATAATCTGTTGGAGCTGATGTTGGATTTCCACCTGCAAGAAAAACAGGAAACCCATAATAATTCTTTTCAGCATAAAAATCGATATCTTTCAAAACATCTTCTAAGGGTCGAATAGCATAATCTTGAGTAGTTTGATACATGCCTTTATAAGTTCCACAAAATCGACAACGATTCCAACTACAACCGGCTGTTACAGCAATGAGTACGCTATATGCTTCTACAGGAGGTCTTATCACGATCTGGTTAGGTGGGATTTTAGTTATCATCAGGATATCACTTTAATTTTAATTATCTTAAGGGTGATCTGCTTGGAGAAAAATAAGAATTGATTAAATTTAGATTTAAGGCTTATATTAATTAATCTTTTTTTCAAAGAATAATTTCATCTTTTAATAAATACCAATTATTTGTTTTCATTTTTTTAAAGGGATTTCAGTTGAAGAGAATTGCAATTCAAGAAAAATTAGTAACATATTCTTTTAAAATTGTTATATTAGGTGGTCCAGCAGTAGGGAAAACTTGTCTTTTTAATCGTTTTTGCTTTAATTCATTCAATTTTGATACATCTATGACAATTGGAATAAATTTTCATTCAATTAATTTACCTATTTATAATACTGAAAATTCTGATGATCAAGGAGAGAAACTTGTTTCAAATTCCATTTTTGATTTTGGTGGTCAAGAACGTTTTAGACCACTTATTCCTAAATTTCTCAAGGGGGCTGATGGGGCTTTAATGGTTTTTGATCTAACAAGTTCAGAATCTTTTGAATATTTAGATTTTTGGTATGATCAATTAATCCAGCATGCAAAGGGTTCAAGTATACCTAAAATTCTTGTAGGAAGTAAAAAAGATTTAATTGAAACAACTCAAAAAGAAAATTTAGTCGATGAAACTCTTATTCAAACTTTCTTAAAAGAAAAGAGATTAACAGGTTATTATAGAACCTCAGCATTGGAAAATTATAATGTAATCCATGTATTTAAAGAATTAAATAACCTGATGTTAAAAAATAATCAGTCAAAGTATTTAGTGATTTAAATTCTTCATTAGAATTCTCTCATATAAATATAATCAGTAAATTCATTAAAGAAGACCTTCTGATTTTTATTTAAATCAGGGTAAATGTCTTTAAGATGTCTTTTTGCTTGTACAATTAAATTTTTAGCAAAATGATCAGCAACAATTATGGCATTTGTTTCAGCAAAGATCTTCTCAACATCTTTAACATCACTTGATGATAATTCATCTTGATGATAAATTTCATTCAATATTCTTGATTGCTCTTCGTCTGTATTCTGAACTGCAAGAATATAGAGACTTTTTTTCTTTTTACTTTTAATGTCTTCCCTCGTGTCTAAAATATCATCTCTGATTGCGTATGCTTGACCCATAAGTAGTAAGGCTTCACCTAGAGGTTTGATTTGATAATGTAAGTTTCCTTTTGCTAATATTGCTCCTATTTTAGTGGATTTTTCTAATAATCGTGCTTTTTGCATTTCAGCAATATTTAGATACTGTTCTAATGTCATGGTTATGTTATGGTAATGCATATATATTTCCAGGATTTGCCCTTTCACCATATAATCCATAGCAGAGATATATTCATTCATAGCCATTAATTTCAGATTATCTGGGAATTTTGAATCTTTTATTAAATTAAGTCCTAAGATATATCCTTGTGTGCCTCCTAGAATACTTAAATCCCTTCCATACATATTATAAGCGTCAAATTTTAAGATATCTGAGTCTTTGTATATCCTATTCATTTCATTTTTTAATTGAATATGAAATGTAGGCTCATTCCTCCGAACTTCATCGCTATCTATTAAATCATCATGGATAAGGTAAGCACTATGTAATAATTCAATAGCTAATGAGACTTTTCTAATGTGTTCAATTTGATCTTCTAAATAAATTGGATTAACAATTCCTATAAATGCCGCTATTAATAATATAGGATGTAATCGTTTAGCTTTTTTATTTAAGACAAATTCTTTTAATTGAGAAGTGTAATCTTTTAGCAGAATTTCCTTTTCTTCATTATGCAAATTTGAAAAATATTCTTCTAAATGAAGGTCTATAGCTGATTTTTCATCCCTCAAAAATTCTTCAATCATTATAAGTCACAATTATACGATTCTATTCATATAATATAATTTTGGTTTAATTTATTTTTTTACGTTGCCAATATTTTTATTTGTTTTTTGACAATGTTACTATAAAAGTTCAATAAAAAACGATAATAATGTTAATAGCAATAATATCTGATACACATGATAATAAGACCAATATTTTAAAAGCAGTATCGATGATGAATGATCGAAATGTCGAAGCATTGATTCATTGTGGCGATTTCTGCTCACCATTTGTAAAAAATTGGTTTGATAAATTAGACGAATTGATCAAACAGAATTTTTATGGCGTTTTCGGAAATAATGATGGTGATCATGTTTTTTTAAGACAAAACCTTGGAAAAATTTGTAAGCTTGTAGAGAATGGAAATGAATGGTTATTAGAGTTTGAAGGAAAACAAATATTTGCTTCACATATGCCAAAGCAAGGTGTAATTAAAGCTTTAGCACACTCAGGCAAATTTGATTATGTATTTTCTGGTCATACCCATGCTATCGTAAATGAGAAATATGAAAATGGAGTTATTGTCTTGAATCCGGGGGAAGCATGTGGTTATCTTACAGGAAAAGGATCATTTGCTATATTAGATACAAATGCAGATAAAGCTGAGATTATCTACTTATAATATAATACTTATATCATGATTTATTTAATCGATATAACCTACATCAAAATAAGCCATTTGAAAACTAAACATGTCACTACCTCTAAAGAATATTAAAGTCTTAGATTTATCAAGGTTGTTACCTGGGCCATATTGCTCTATGATATTAGCTGATTTAGGCGCAGAAATAATTCACGTTAACGATCCCAATTTTGCATATGCAAATCCACCTCCGTTTTTTCAGAAAGGGAGATATAGAGAGAGTGCTTTCAATTCCATATTAATGCGTAATAAAAAATCTATTACATTAAATTTGAAAAAAGAAAAAGCCAGAGACATTTTTTACAAGTTAGTTAAACAATCAGATATCGTATTAGAAACGTTTAGACCAAGAGTTATTAATAATTTAAAAATAGATTATAACACGCTTTCTAGCATTAATAAATCAATAATTTATTGTTCTTTGACGGGATATGGTCAAAACGGTCCTTATGAACAAATTGCAGGTCATGATATGAATTATGCTGGAATTTGTGGTATCGTGGATCTAAATCGACCAAGGAAGATTTTTGGAATGAAAGATAAACCTCAAGATCCTATTGTACCATGTGTTCAATCAGCGGACATTGGAGGGGGTTTAGTGGCAGCTATTGGAATTCTGGGTGCGATTATTGAAAGATCTACTAATACTGGAAATGAAGGTCAATACATTGATGTTTCGATGCTAGATTCCGTCTTTTCTTTTATGCCAATGACAGCAGCACTTCATTTTTCTAAATATTTAAATGATGGGATGATAAAGAATGAAAATATTTTACATGGAAATTGTCCCTATTATAATATTTACAAAACCAAAGACAATAAATATTTAACTGTAGGAGCTATTGAAGTGAAGTTTTGGCGTGATTTATGTACTGGTCTTGGTCGTGAAGATTTAAAACTAAAACAAATGTCTCAAGATGAAGAACGTGAGGAAGTATTTCATGATGTTCAAAAAGAATTCAATACAAAAACTCAAAAAGAATGGTTAGAAATCTTTAAAGATTTAGATGCATGTGTAATGCCCGTAAAAACTTTTGCTGAAGCATGTGATGATCCTCAAATAAAAGCGCGGAAGATGGTTGTAGAATTAGATCATCCCAAATTTGGTAAAATCCCTAATATTGTTTCTCCAATCAAATATTCCAGAACTCCATTACCTATTCGAACTCTTGCTCCTAAAGTAGGACTTCACACTAAAGAAATTCTTAAATCACTAGGTTATTCAATTGAAGATATCAAAGAATTTACGCAACAAGGTATAATATAAATTAACTTTATATTTAGTTATTTTATTTCTATTTATATCGAAATCCTATTTAATTAAAAAGAGATGTCATTATGAGTATTCATGAAAAGAAAAAGAAAAATTATATATTAGATGATGCTCAGAGAGCTATTTTTGTCAGAAAAATATTACCAACTTTGCTAATGGGTTCTTTATTATGGCTGCTTGGTGAATTATTATCTAGTTGGTATTTTTCAGATATTGAACTAAGTCCTTTCTATCTAGTTATATATATAACATTCCTTGCTATTGAAGTTTTTTTATATTTTGGGTTTTTAATTGCTTCAAAAAGAGAAAAAACCTTACTAGTATTCCTGCTATATGGTATTTTCTCATATGGGGCAGGTTTTATCACTTTACCCGTTGTTGTATATACAGAATTTTTACCTCAAGTTCACATGTTTGTCAGCTTGTCTGTAGGTGCAACGGTTATAGTTTTTTTAATGGGACTTGCATTGAGAAACAAATATTTTGCTAAAGGTTACCTTTGGGCTCATATTTTCTTATATCTGTTAGGAATATTGATAGTAGAGATAATTTTCATTTATATATTCAATATCCATAACTTCCTGTTAACCGTTCCTATAAGTATAGCTTATATTTGCGTGGTCGCTCTTATTATAATGTTTTACGGAGCAAAAGTGATGAAAAAAGATCAAAGGAAATATGATCATATATGGCTGTATAAATTTGTTAGAATACAAGGGATATTGATACTTGCTTTGATTATCGCAGTAGTTATTGTCATTATCGTATTGATTATCATTGTTATAGCTATAATATGTGGAGATAGTTCCGTTGATTTCGGTAACGTGTCATGGTCAGGAAGTGGTATCAGCAAGAAGAAGAAGGATATGAACCTGCAAATCACCTAAGAATTAAACTTAAATAATACTTTTATCGCTTTAGTTTTTTTTTTATTTATTAACACATTAAAAGCTTCATCAAAATCGTCTAAAGGAAAAACATGAGTAATAAATCTAGAGACATCTATCCGATCTTTAGATAAAAAGTCTAAAAAGAAATAAAATGCATGCTGAATCTGTTTTTCAAAGTTTTCAATGCTAAAAGCATTTGAACCAATTATTTCAAGTTCTTTAAAATAGTGCAACGTGTTTTCAACTCTTTTTGGGGTACTAACTCCTAAAAATATAATTTTTCCTTGCGCACGTGTAATTCTAATCCCTATTTCCATTGTTTCAGCAGATGCAACGGTATCAATTATTCCATCCACACCATCTAAAGCCCATTTTAACCCTTTATCTGGTTTATACAATTTTAAGTTAAAATACTTTGCGATTTCCTCAATTAGTTGTCCACCTGAACTTGTGAAGACTTTAGATGCTCCTATTTCTAGTGCAAGATCCTTTTGGAAAGGATACCGCGCAACAGCTATCACATTTTCTACATTAAATAGGTTTTTCAAGCAAAGAATCGTCAATAATCCTATAACTCCTAACCCATAAACCATAATAATATCAGTTGGACTTGGATTGAGTGTCAATAGTGAATGAAATGCAACTGAAAAAGGATCAGCTAAAACCGCTTGTTCAAAACTAATATTATTAGGAATGAGAAAACATTGAGATTTATGGACGGCTATGTAGGGAGCAAACCCTCCAAATCCTTTTGTCACTCCTAAATGCATGCCAGAGGGTAACTGCCCTGACTTAAAATTAGAACAATGAACATAATCCCCTTGTTTACAACGTGGGCAAGGTGGAATAAACCCTCGACTTGCACAATTAAACCAAGGAGATATAGCAATTCTATCACCTAGCTTGAAGTTTAAGACAGTTGGACCTACTTTCTCAATTATCCCTACTGGTTCATGACCCAATATTTGAGGAAATGAGATTAGTGACTGAAGGGGATTATCTCTATTTCCACTAAGTGTAATTTCTTTCATATCACTCCCACATATTCCACAATAGACCGTTTTTACGATTACCCAATCATTAGACACTAATTTTGGTAAAGGGACAACTTTGAGATTTAGAGGCCCTCCTGATTTCCAATATCCATTGTTTTTTATCTTTCCTCTCACATACGCTTTTATAAGTTTCAAAGTTTTCATTTCAAAAACTAATGCTGGCATGATATTTTGATAATTATTAGACTTCAGTTTCTCTCATCCTCTAAATGTCAATATGAAAAACCAACTTTGATTGATTTATATTTTTCTTGATTATGAGCAGTCAAAAATGCTTTTTTGTACAAAGAAAGGGGAAATTTATGAGTGATCATCTCTGAAGGATTCACTCGTCCATCTCTCAGAAACCTAAAGTAGTGTTCATAAGAATGTTCCTTATAACCTTCATATTCTTCAACAGAAAAAGCATTGCTACCGACTATCCTGATTTCTTTAAAATACCATGGCGTCCATTCAAATCGTTTAGGAGATGATACTCCAGTAACAACAATCGTACCAGATCCCCTACTTTTACTATCATTAGGAGTTGATCGAGATTTAACTATTCGAATCCCCGTTTCTAAAGTTTCAGGAGAGGCAACAGTATCAAATAAAAAGTCAACTCCTTCAATTAGCCAAGGCTTTTTCTTTTTTAAGTAAAGTATGTCGCATTGTACAAAATCAGCAATTTTCTCAATTATTTTATATGTATAATCTGATCTTATAATTTTATCAGCACCAAAATTTTCTGCCATTTTTGCTTGGTGCTCGAATTTTGCTATTGCTATAACTTGAACTTCCTTGAACACTGATTTTAATATATGAATTGTCAATAATCCCAAATTTCCGCATCCATAAACGGCGCAAATTGAACCGGGTTTTGGGGACACTTTTAAAATTGAATGAAATGCAACAGAAAATGGATCAGAAAGTGTAGCTTGGTCCCAAGATATATCATCAGGAATCTTGAATGCCATTGAATTATGTGCCGGAAAGAATTCTGCAAATCCTCCTGTAGCATCACTACTATTCCCAGTATGAATCCCTCTTGTCAGATTCCCATTTGTAAAGTTTCGACATAAGGTATTGTTTCCTGCTTGGCAAGCTATACAGGGCGGATCTATCCCTCTTGGGACACACCCAAGCCAGGGATTTAATACAACTCTATCACCAATATGTAAACCTTTACTAGTTTCGCCTTTCGTAATAATTCCAACAGCTTCATGTCCAAGGATCTGCGGCCATGAGATCACTGCAGTCATAGGATTATCCCGATTACCATCTAAAAACACCTGTTTATGATCTGAACCACAAATACCACAAAATTTCGTTTTGACAATAACCCATTTGTCGTTTTTTATATTAGGACAAGCTATTTCCTTTAAATGAAGAAAACCCAGTTTCGTGAGATATCCCTTTAAAAAAAAGGAACCAAAGATGCGACTTATTGCCAACCTTGAGACTTTATAGTCAAAAACGAGTGCTTTCATTAGAGCTCATGGTTATTATTATTAAGATATTATTGCACTAAATTTAATAGGTTTTAGTATATTAATGAAAATAAATAGTTTAACTAGGCGTTAAAATAAATATTTTTAATCTCTCATGAATATTGACCTCAAGATTTACAAAATCATTAAAGATTCAGGAATTAACTTTATAATATCAGTACCATGTCAACTCCTAAAAGATATTCTAAAGATTATTGATGATAAGGAAGAAATTTTTTATTTACCCGTAACTCGAGAGGAAGAAGGGGTAGGGATTGCAGCAGGTGCGTATTTAGGGGGCAAAAAACCGGCAGTCCTAATGCAAAATTCTGGATTAGGTAATTCTATAAATGCTATAACATCATTACTTCAATTTTATGAGATTCCTGTTATTTTTTTCGTTTCTCATCGCGGAGAAGAGGAAGATCCAATCAGTGCGCATATTCCAATGGGGAAAATAACTGAAACATTATTAGATGACATTTCTATGAGATTTTGGAATATACATAGTAATAAAGATATTAGTAATATTAAAGCTGCCATCAATTATAGTAATGATAATAATATATCAGTAGCCATTTTATTAAAACAGAGTTTATGGAGTGAATGAGATGAAAAGATTTGATGCTTTGAAAAAAATTATTGAGGTTATTGATGATCAATATATCATTTGTAATTTAGGTCAAACATCTAATGAATTATATTTCCTTAAGGATAAACCACAGAATTTCTACATGATGGGATCGAATGGACTTTCATCTTCAATTGCTCTTGGAATTGCATTAACTAACCCAAAACTCAAGGTTTGGTGTATAGATAGTGGTGCATCACTCCTCATGAATTTAGGAAGCTTAAGCACGATTTCATTTGCAAATCCATTAAATTTAACATTGATAGTTATTGATAATGGGGTGTATGAATCGACCGAGGACCAAAAAACGCATACTAATCGTAAAACAAAATTAGATGCAATAGCTCGAGCAACAGGATTTGAATCAATATTCGTGATTAATAATAGAGAAGATATAGTCCCAACGTTTATGGAATTAGGAACGGGATGCCACTTTATTCTCATTAAAACTGAACCAGAAAATGTAGACGTTCCTAATATCTCATTATCTCCAAAAAACATAAAAACAAGATTTATGGATTCTATTTCAAAATGTAATAACTGAAACGATATGAGTATTAAAAATAATTCCGATATGGTTAAAAAAAGAATAGAAAAAGATCTTAAAGACTCAGAATTATGTTTCAAGTTAGCTTTTCAATATTTCCAAGAAGAACAACACGAGTTGGCGATTGATGCTTATAAAAAAGGTTTAAAATTAAAATCAGATGATCCAATTCAATGGCATAATCTGGGATTCTTATATATTGAAATAGAGGATTATGATAATGCAATAATTTCTTTACACAACGCATTGAAATTAAATCCAAGTCTCTCAATCGCTTGGACTGAACTCAGTTCAGCTCTACTTGAAAAAGGAGATTTCCAAGAAGCTATCAAAGCTTGTAAGAAGGCAACTGAATTAAATTCCAAAGATGAAGTCGCGTGGACTAATCTCGGATCGTCTTATTTTAACATAGGAGAATATGATAATGCAATTAAAGCACTGAATAACGCATTGGATATTGTACCAAGTTTAGAATTTGCTAAAACAATATTGAAACTGACTTTAAAAGCTAAAGATCAAAAGAAATAATAAATCTGTTATCTTATTATCGAAAATGTAGGAAATAATACAAATAAGATGGAATAATTAACGCAAAATTTTATTTAATGGTATTTGTATATGATTTTAAAGCAACAAAAAATGGTCAAATTCTCTTCAATTATAGTAAAATGTCTAATGAAAATCAAAAACCGGAAAAAAATGGTAATATTAATAATGAGAATAATGCATTCTCCAAACAAGATGAATCTTTAAATCTTGGTAAACCTGCCATAATAAATGCTGAAGCATATAAAACAATCATTTTATACGCAAGTCGATTTGCTAATCAAGCGATACCACCTACTGAATGGAAGGAAATTTATGGCATTCTAACGGGTTATGTTGATGATGATTTTGTCCGTGTAGAAAATGCCTATGCTTTAACTTTTGGTCATGACACGGATGTTCAATTGGATCATAGGCACTATATTTTTATAGATGAGATTGAACAGCAATTGTATGAAGAGAATAATGGACATTTTGTTGTCGGTTGGTTCCATTCACATCCAGGATTAACGTTATTCTTTTCTTACGTTGATCTTATAAATCAGCTAGGTTTTCAAAATAAATTTAATGATTCAATTGGTTTAGTTTTTGATCATAGTTTATTGGGAAAAAAGAGGGAAGAAAAAATCGGAGAGAATGTATTAACGAAATACAGTACGGGATTTGAGATATATAGACTAACAGATGTTAATATGGATCCTAATTCTGCTGAATATGAGACAAATTACCATAAAGTAGATTATATTGTGGAGGGTTTGAATAAGTATTTCTTTGCCAACGTTTTATCTGAATTATCAGCTTTAGTATCAGTAGGAAAACCGTTACAGTCAGCATATGGTGAGAAACATCAAAATAACATTGTAAAAGATGAGATGAATACTGAAATTGATACAAGGCCAGATAAGGAAGTCTTAGTAGATATTCCTATGAAAAAAGAAGTCTCTTTTGACATCAATAACCTTTTTTGGGATGAATCAAATCATACCAAAACTAAAATCGAAGGAAATTTAGAAAGAGCAGAAAAATTAATATATGAAGGTAATTCAGCATTTCAACAACGAGATCCTTTTACAGGAGTAGAAAAATATCGTCAAGGAATAAAGATTTATAAGAGAGAAGGAGATCTTGACCGAATTCAAGATTTATTGCAAAATCTGATTAAATTATGCATCTCAAACAATCATCTAGTCTTAGCAGAAGAATTTGCAACTGATCTAATAAAATTAGCAGAGGAACAAGATAATACGTTTTATAAAGCTGTATCTAATTACATTCTTGGATATATCTTGTTAAAACAGGGAAAGAATGATGTTTTGAAGTCAGCATTAAGTAAAATTAGAGATGCGGCAATTCTATTTGAAAATGTTGGTGATTATGCTGGAGCAGGCATGTGTTTTAACAAGATTGGAACTATTTATCAAACTAGATTGGAGAATTATGATAGTGCTTGCCTTTTTTATAGAGAATCAATAGAAAATTATAATAAAGCAATACTTCATAGCCATCCCCTTCGAAAGTCATTATGGAGCAAACCAGAATTATTAAAAGAAAAGATTATTGAATTAAGAGATATATTAGAAGAGTTGTTACCAAGCGTTTCACATAGTTCTCTCAGACAAAAAATAGTTGAGGATCTTAAGTCAATCATTTATAATTTTTAAGAAATAATATTATTTCTCTCTTGGTAACAATCAAAAAAAATATATTTTAAGGATCATTATGTTAATTACTTTTTTTGGTGATCATCATACCACGTCGAAAACAAAAAATAAAATATTCAAGAAAATTTGCGTGCAAGTTCTTGGAACCAGCTGGTGATATTTCTAATAGCCTACAAGCACTTTGTGTTTGTAAAGAAAGAGATCTTGTATTAGGTCGTAAAGCATATGTTTGTCAAGTATGTACTTTATATTCACAGGTAAATAAAAAATTTTCAGATGTATATGAAGAAAGCAAAAAAACTGCGGAGCAGAAAGTCAAAGCAAAACAAATTGAATTAGATGAATTTGAATTAGATGAGATATCAAGCGAAAGTGAACTTGATTTAACCATTGATGAGTTCGAGGAAGAGGAAGAAGAGATACCACTTAGATTTGAAAAACGAAAAGCTAGCAAGGATGATCTAGATACAGAAGATTTTGGTGAAATGGAGTGTCCTTTTTGTGCTGAAATTTTTGAAGATGTAGAATCACACATGGCATCTTGTGAATTTGCTCCTGATGATGCCAGTATCGATGACTTTCTACCAAGTAGGAAGAAAAAGAAAAAACTTCGAGTACCGAGCTCTCCTGATACCAAATCAGATTCTCCTAAAGATAAACAGAAATGTCCTTATTGTGGAAAGCAATTTCAAAGATTAGGTCGTCATTTAACTTCGTGCCCTAAACGTCCGAAAACTGATGATGATGAGGATGATGATGATGACGAAGATGATGAAAATGGCTTTGACGAGTAATCAATCGCAAAAAAATTATTTTAACTTTAATTTATAACTCATTATGGTAAGTAATCAATCTATATATTATTGTTATCCTGTATTTAGACCTCCTTCTGAGGGGAATTCTTTATTAATCCAATTAACAGAAGGTTGTACTTATCGTTGTGATTTTTGCGTCTCAAATCTAAGAAAAAATTTTAAAGTTAGAAATTTAGACGATGTTAAAAAAGATCTTGATATCGCTTATAGAAATTATAGTACTCATGTGAGAAAAATCTTTTTTCTGGATGGAAATGCAATGGTTACTCCTACTGAAAAACTATTAGAAATTACAAATTATGCCATGAGTAAATTTCCAAATGCTCAAAGAGTCGGAGTCTATGCTCATGCTAAGGACATTCTGAAAAAATCTGATGATCAATTAAGAGATCTTTCAGATGCAGGATTAAAAATAGCTTATGTTGGATTTGAATCAGGTAATGATTATTTGTTGAAACAAATTCATAAAAATGCCACAAAAGAGGATTATATCAATGCTGCGAGGAAGTTAATGAAAGCAAACATTACTTTATCTGCAACATTTATTAATGGTCTAGGAGGATCTAATAACCATGATCTCTCCAAGGAACACGCGATAGAATCTGCAGATTTAGTTAACAAGATATGCCCTAGCGATAATAGATTGTGGTATATTTCTTTTTTATCATTGATGATCCCTCAAGGAACCGTACTTTATGAAAAAAAGCAAAATAATGAATTCAATGAAATGAACGCTACTGATATTCTGAAAGAGTTAAAAATGTTTATTGAAAAAATAGAATTCTCCAATAAAGAAGCGAATTGTATATTCAGAAGTAATCATGCTAGTAATTACCTTCCAATTAAAGGAACTCTTGAAAAAGATAAGGAAGAAATTTTAGAACTCCTTAATTATGGAATATCTCATAAAGATATACTCCGATCAGAGTCCTATCGAGGCTTATAATTCATTTGAAAATTATTTCTTGGGACCGTTTATTGTAATTTTTAATTGGATTTTGAGGGATATCTTCTATTAATTCAAGTATTTTGATTAAATCATCATTAGAAATAGCCAATTTCTCACATAGTTCATCCGTTTGACATCTATTTTGCATTTTCGAAATTTGATGTAATTTATTTGTTACCAAATCGCGATAAAGGGAGAGTGTTAGAGCTTTAAGATTAGTAAATTTCTCAGGACGAACTTCTTTAGCAAATTGTAATATTTGACTAGATGCTTTGCTGAACTCTAGGATTTTATAGGAACTAATGATCCCATACATTTTTTTTAGATAGGTAAAATATGAGTTAATATGATATTGAACATCTTCTAAATTGAATTTATTCACAACTCCATCCACTTCATCTTTTAACATCACTAGAAGTTTTAAAAATGATTCGAGATTTTCTTCAGTCAGATTTTCTTTTATTAGATTATTATATTTTCTTAAATACCATTCCCGATGATTAAATCTCTCATCCATAATTTTTTGGTTTAATTGAAGAAATGCATCCAATTCATCATCCAGATTAAAAAATTCTTGAGCTTCTTCAATTAGAACAATGGCAGACTTAACTTTTTTTAAAGCAGAATTAAATTCTAGTTGATTTATCTTCTTTATTATTAATTCCCTATGTATTTTTAATTCATCTAATAAATCTTTCTTACTATTATATCTAATTTCCATTGAGCTTATTACCCAAGTATTATTGCTCAAAAATATTCTTATTAATATTAGTAGATTATTCGCAAATTTAAATTTGTTATCGAGTATTTAATAATTTAATAAAATCATAATATGAGAGATAATTGATTTGAAAACAATTTGTCTTATTGTAGGTTCCCCAAGAAAGAATAAAAGTTCAAATTTTTTAATTGATAAAGCTATTGAAGGAATAAGGGAGGTTTCAGCGGATTTTAGAATAAATAAAATTCATATATCAGATTATATGATAACACCTTGTAATGGTTGTGATGCTTGCCTTAGACCTCCTAATGATTGCCCTCTTGCAGAGAATGATGATACAAAAAAAATTGAAGAATTATTGCTTAATACTGATGCGTTATTAATTGCGGCTCCAAATTATTTTGGTTCAGTTAGTTCACAGATTAAAACATTGATAGATAGATCCCGTCCTTGGAAAATGAAAAATTATTTATTAAAAGATGTGATTTTTGCTCCCTTAGCAGCAACAGGATTGAGGAATGGAGGTGAAGGTGTTATTGCTGATCTCATAAACTTTGCATTGATACATGGAATGATAGTTGTAGGAAACGCTTTAGGAAGTCCAGTATTAGAGGGAAACATCCCAATTACTAGTTTGCAAAAACATAAATTAAAGGAATTCATTGGAAAGGACGAAGAAGACGAATTAGGTGGAAAAATCGCAAAAGATTTAGGTAAAAGGGTAGCGGAATTACTGAAAAAATTGGAAAAATAAAAATATCCAAAAATTCTTTTTATTTTATTGTCATTAAGACACTAAATTTGACCAGAATTACTTTTTCTATCGTCATTATCTTTATAGATTTTCGAGATATCTTCAATCTCTTCAACTTCCTTTAACTTTTCCTCTGAGATTGTGATATATTTACCTTTCTGAACTAAAAATTTCGCCAAGAATAGAAACTTCAGTTAAAGATAAGGTTAATACTAAAAGAAATATCCTAACAACACAACGAAACACTCTACTGATTCGTATAATACAGTTTCAACTTTTTTAGTCAGATTATCGATTAAATGATATTATCTCTTTATAAATTTTCTTATGCAAATATTTAAATTTTACATGATACGGAAGCTACCGTAAATCACCTATTCTCTCATTTTTATTAGAATAAGTTCATTTTTGCTCATGATATATCTTATGTCTTCATGAACAAGAATCCAATTTTTTCTCCTTTAAGTTCGCCTATAGCCACGTTGATTTGGATTACTGAATTTTGTTTTAGTTCATCTATTATTTTTTGTTCAATGTAAACCTGAATCCCAAGTTTATTGGTCTCCTCATCAATCCAAACTATGAAATCCAAGTCATTTTTTACTTTTTTGGATTCTACTAATTCTACAACGTTTCCACAGAATGAAAGAAGTCATGATTCGGAAGAGTGGTAAAAGAGGACAACGACTTTTTTTTCCAAATCGTTTTCTTCAAAGTTTTTATTTTGTTCACGAATATAATCTAATGCAGTTTCTGAAAACTTTAATTTAAAACATAATCACCAGAATTATTTTTTTATGATACTCTCTTTTATAAGTTATAAAAAAAATAAAACCTAAAAAATTTAGGTTATATCTTATGTTATTTAATATAAAATTTATAATAAAAACGAAAAAAATTGAATAAACGATGGCAGAAATAAAGAAATTTAGCGCACACTCTATGAAATCTGAAGACGTTATAAAAGCATTGGATAGTTCACGTGAAAATGGGTTAACTGAAGAGGAAGTAGTAGTAAGAATTGAAAAATATGGGAAAAATGAATTAATAAAGCAGAAGGGAAAAACAGCATTTCAGATTTTTATTGGTCAATTTAAAGATTTTCTCATTTATTTATTATATTTTGCTATTGCAGTGTCTATCCTCATTGGTATATATGAGAGTAACAGACCAGGAGCTGAATTTTGGTCCTCTGAGTACACTGATGCTATTGTTATTGCTATTATTATAATTGTTAATGGAGTATTAGGATTTTATCAAGAATATCAAGCTGAAAAATCGATGGAAAGCTTAAAGAAATTAGCTCCTCATTTTGCTAGAGTCCGTAGGGATGGTCAAGTCAAACAAGTTCCCGCTGAGGAACTAGTACCAGGAGATATAATTTTAGTAGAAGATGGGGATAAATTTCCTGCGGATATTAGATTATTCAAGGAATTTTCTCTTTATGCTGATGAAGCCATTTTAACAGGGGAATCTAAACCTGTAAAAAAACACACATATGCAGTAGATGAAAAATTGATTTTAGCCGATAGAACAAACATCGGATATATGAATACGATTATTACCCGAGGAAATGGAGAAGGAATTGTAATAGGGACAGGAATGAACACTGAAATAGGAAAAATCGCTACAAGCTTGCAAGAAGAGGTTCTTGAGCAAACTCCTTTTCAAAAAGAGGTAGATAAATTTGGTAAATTATTAGGGATAATAATAATAGTAATTTGTGCGGGGGTTTTTATTACTGAACTTAGTATTATTTTAATTACAGAAGGGATTTCCTTTACTCCTGAAAGTATTGATGAGATCGTACAAGCATTTGAAATAGCAATCAGTTTAGCAGTATCTGCAGTTCCAGAAGGTCTAATTGTCGTTATTACAGTTGTAATGAGTATTGGTATGAAGAAAATGGCCAATAAGAATGCATTAGTACGAAAATTAACTGCTGTTGAAACTTTGGGCCGTGTAAGCGTTATCTGTAGCGATAAGACTGGTACTTTGACAAAAAATGAGATGACCGTAGTAAAGGTATTTCTAGATGGAAATGTACTTGATGTGGAAGGTGTTGGATATAACATTTTGGGAGAGATTCAAAAAAATGGAACCTCAATTGAAATCAACCCAGATCTTCAAAAATTTATGGATGTTTGCCTCTATTGTAATAACTCTAATGTAAACATTTTAAACCAAAATATTGGTGAAGTTAGTGTTGTTGGAGATCCAACTGAAATATCAATGAAAGTGCTTGGGATTAAATCCAAAGTTAATGATTCTTTTGAAAAGCAGGAAGAAATTCCTTTCGATTCTGATAGAAAGATGATGAGTGTAATTGGAAATTTGAATGGTAAAACTGTTGCATTAATTAAAGGAGCTCCTGATATTTTAATGAGGAATGCGTCTCAAGTATTATCTAATGGTGAAAAAAAATCAGACCAAACACTGAAAGATGAAATTTTACATCAAAATGATGAATTTGCGAAAAATGCTCTAAGAGTACTTGGTGTGGCATATAAGGAGTTAGAACCAGGATATGATATCAATGAGGTTGAGAAAAATTTTACCTATATTGGATTAGTGGGAATTATAGATCCTGCGAGAGATGAAGTGAAAGATGCAATTAAAGAAGCTAGAATGGCAGGAATAAGAACCATTATGATAACGGGAGACCATGCGGTAACAGCTCTAGCGATTGCACAGCAAATTGGCTTAACAGAATCAAATGAAGCTCTTACGGGTGTTGATCTTGAAGAAATGGATGATGATGAACTAAGAGAGAAGGTAAAAACTGTAGACGTGTTTGCCAGAGTAACTTCTGAACACAAGTTAAGAATTCTAAGACGCCTTAAAGAATTAGATTTAATCGTCGCCATGACAGGGGATGGAGTAAATGATGCACCTGCAGTGAAAGGAGCTCACGTTGGAGTAGCTATGGGATTAAAAGGAACAGAAGTCACTCAAGAAGCATCAGATATGATATTAATTGATGATAATTATGCAACGATAGTAAATGCGATAGAAGAAGGAAGGGGAATTTTTGAGACTACCAAAGGATTCTTCCGATACATGCTAAGTACGAATTTCGATGAGATATTTCTAATTCTAGTTGCTTATATTGTAATGAAAATATGGGGAAATATTTTTCTTGGAATTCCTGTCCAGCCAATTCAAATACTTTGGTTAAACATCGCTACGGATGGCATACCAGCAATGGTTCTTGGATTCACCCCGACAGATCCCGACGTCATGAAGTCCCCTCCAAGAAAAGGATTTACTTTAATTAAAGAAATCAAAGGACCTGCTTTACTTCTTGGAATTTATACTTCAATCACCGACATTTCTCTTTATGTTCTTCTTTGGACTGTTCTTATTCCAGCTTGGAGTGCTATGGGAGCGCCAAATTTGGCAAATTATGCAATTACGGGTCATCCAGATAATTTATACGCTTTAAGTTTAACACAGACGATTATATTTTCAAATTTAA
This sequence comes from uncultured archaeon, assembly GCA_964493715.1. Taxonomy (GTDB): domain Archaea; phylum Asgardarchaeota; class Lokiarchaeia; order Sigyniarchaeales; family SOKP01; genus SOKP01. Next base: position 2,587 of record CAZBPC010000029.1, on the reverse strand, counting down.
TTATTTGTGAATTGTTATTTGTCTTCACGTGTACTTCTAATACCAAAGCTTTTTATCACTTCCCAAATAAACATTTATTCTGGGCAACAGGTCTATCTCTTGCATTGCAATTTTTGATCCTGTACACGCCAATCTCCGTTGCATTTCATGTCGTTCCTTTAACAGAATGGTACCATTGGGTAGTGGTTTTACTAGGAGCTTTTTCAGTTTCAATTGTTGATGAATTGAGAAAGTACAACATAAGACTAAAAATGAGAGGCAAATCATTTACCATATATATAAAGGAATTCTTCCGATTTCTCAGCCCCAACCAAAAATCTTAAAATAATTTTATTTACTTTTTTATTTACTTTTTTATTTTAAAAGTTGTAATTAACAGAGAA
>CAZBPC010000029.1:0-2104 GCA_964493715.1 uncultured archaeon | reverse complement strand
TTTTATTTACTTTTTTATTTACTTTTTTATTTTAAAAGTTGTAATTAACAGAGAATTAATTATTTTAAATTAATTAGTGTTATATTTTGTCTGATTCCTCAATCTCGTCGATACTTTGGAAAAAAAGACCTATACCAACGATCTTAAATGTATCTTGAACATTAATATTTTCTGCTGCTGATGTTTCAATAAAAGAGCTATGCAATTTACTTGCTGCTGTAACTCCTTCTTCTGTAGAAACCTCACATTGTTCAACTAAATCAATTTTATTACCCACAAGTACGATTGGTATGTTTCCCATTTCTTTTCGAGCATCATCAAACCAAAAATTAATTGCTTCATCGAAGGTCTCTTTTCTCGTTACATCATATACAATAAACGCGCAATTTGCACCTTTATAATATTCATGACGTACTCGTTTAAAAAATTCTTGTCCTGCTAGATCAAATATAAGAAATTGAATGATATCATCTTTAAAACCTTGAACACGATAGTTCTGTGTAGAGATATTAATTCCAAGCGTAGGGCGGTAATCAGAAATTTGATCTTTTTTTAAAAATCTATTGACTAGTGTAGTCTTGCCTACCCCTGGATCTCCTAGAACTATCAATTTAAACATTTTGTTTACATTTTCATTTCTTTTTATTTGGTGATCAGCATATACGCCGTCTATTACTGTTTTTATTGGTTTTATTTCAAAATTATTTAATCCTATATTAAAGCTAAAATCAATATTCAAATCAGGAACATCTAATGTGTTATATCTGAAATCAAAACTATCTTCAAGTAGCTGAGTGATTTTTTCCGCAACTAAATAAGCGATGGGGAATAACTTATTTAAGTTTATATCATAATTACAAACGAGCAATAAAATTGCTTCAGAACCGGTTTCTACATAAATTATTCGATGTTCAGCGGTTTCAAATGAACCTGTCCCATAATGACCGATTTTGTATTCTACTGAGATCTTATGCAATAAACTATCCACTAAAGAGGTTATTGCTCCATAAACATTATCTGAATCTTCTGTATTAGAAGAAGGTCCTTCTTCCTTTATGTATTTCGAGATAAGTAATCCATCGTTGGAATAGAGAAACGCAATTTCTATTTCTTGTTGAGAATCTGCAAAATTTTTTAGTAAAGTTTGAAGATATTCTCCTCTTGACATAATTCTTTATTTTCTAATATTTTTAATTTCTAAACATTTATTATTTTCAATAATTTTAAATTTTTATCAAAATTTACTAAACCATTATAATTCTGTATTAATGTGATAATTTTAATGAATGTGCAAGAATTTCTAAAGAATAAACTCGAATCCAATCAAACGGTTCTCACGGAATTTGAATCAAAAAAGTTGCTAGAAGAAATAGGTATTGCTATTCCCCTTCAAGAATTAACTTCTACTAAAGAAGAAACTGTATCTGCTTCTGAAAAAATCGGCTTTCCGGTCGTTTTAAAACTCATTGCAGAAGATATCATACACAAATCAGATACGGGAGCTGTAAAATTAAATTTGAAGAATAGTGAGGAGGTAAAAGGTGGCTATGATGAATTAATGAAGATTCATTCCGATAAAAAGAAATTGATTAGTGTACAAAAAATGGCAAAGGAACCAATCACGGAATTAATTATTGGAATGACTACAGATGCTCAATTTGGTCCTGCTCTGATGTTCGGGATCGGAGGCATATTAGTAGAAATTTTAGAAGATGTTAGTTTTCGTATCGCCCCAATTGAAGAGTATGATGCAAAAGAAATGATAAAGGAAATCAAAGGATTTCCTATCCTTGATGGATATCGAGGAAAACCTAAAGCGGATATTAATGCAATTATTGATGTACTCATGAAAATTTCAGATTTAGTCACAAAACACGAAGAAATCTACGAGATGGATTTAAATCCCGTGTTTATTTACGATAAAGGACTCGTATGCGTTGATGCGAGGATAATACTAAAATCACCGGATAAAAAATCATAATAATTGAGACTTTTTCTCCCTCTTTTCATTTATAGAAAAATTTAGTTGTTATATTAATTTGGAATTTCAAATTATCGTGTATTATTTCGATACGTACTAATTAAAAAAAGTAATTTTAAATTC